>JAJFHG010000010.1 GCA_021775735.1 Hyphomicrobiaceae bacterium | reverse complement strand
TCAAACTGACCCAGACTGAGGGGGCTTTACAAAGTATTGGCGTCTGCTGCCATCAAGGCCTATTTGCAAGCGATCTGGCGAGCCGTACAGGTCGTCAAGACACCTACATACTTGCACTTGACGCTGACGCTGCCACGACCTTTTCTACCGGAAAAGGCAATGGACTGATAAAGGCCTTCTTTTGCAATCACTGTCGAGACTTCTTTTGTAACGGCCGTAGCGTTCACCCCGACTCTTGCGCAGTGCGATCCAGCATTAACTGCCGTAGCGCTACAGAAAACGCCTGTAGAAAATACAACAAAAAAAGCAAATAACTTGTCAATCGTCATCGTGCTACCCCCCTAAATTGCGTTCTACAGCAAAAGTATAGGACAGCGAGTGTCTGGTCAAAAGCCTGAATTGATCGTTCTTAGAGGGGCTTTACCTAGCCCCTCCCGCAAAACTGCAGCAAGCGCCATCCGTGCGCTTTCAGGAAAACACTAACTCATTGATTTTATTGGTGAGCCCGGAAGGGATCGAACCTTCGACCCTCTGATTAAAAGTCTGTTCTCTTTTCTCCTGCATTCTTAATGTTTATCGATGTGTGCACGCAGACTTTTGTTATCTCTCAACGAGTTAAACGTTTCTGGCTGGTTAACGCCTAGTCCCACATAGACCCCTTGAGAACCGCACAGTCTGTGTCAGCTCCGCGCCCCACACGCGCCCCACGACTGAACAGGCAATTCAATGGCACTTAAACGGCTTACAGCCCGACTGGTCGAGACCGCTTCATGCGACAGCTCAAGTAAGCGCACAGAACTCCGCGACACACTGGAACGCGGACTTAAGTTGCGCATCACACACAACAATCGAAAGAGCTGGGCGCTGCAATACACACGTGATCGCGCGAACAGAACTATAACGTTGGGGCCCTACCCTGAGCATTCTCTAGACGATGCACGACGTTGGGCCCGAGCGATTAAAGCTGACATCGCCCGGGACAAAGATCCAGCTCAGATCAAGCAGGATAAAAAGCAAGCGCAGAATTCAGCCCAAACGTTTGAAGAGCTCGCCATCGTATGGGTTGAGAGATACGCGAAACCAACCAAGAGAGAGAGGTCCGTAAAAGACGACATCTCAATGTTGCAGCGACACATACTACCGGTCCTTGGTCACATCAAAGCACATGATATTACTAAGCGAGACATCATTCGTCTGCTCGATACAATGATCGCAAAAAGTGATGCCCGGGCCGCCATGACGGGTGAGTACCGCCAGATGTCTCACCGACCAAATCGGGTTTACGCACTACTTCGTACCATCTTCAAATGGGCCCTCGAGCGCGACATCCTAAAGACTGACCCAATGCTTGGCATCAAAAAGCCGATCAAGAAAGAACCACCGCGTGACCACGTCTTGTCAGAAACTGAAATTATAAAGCTCTGGAAATCGCTTGAGGGTGCCAATGGAGCCCGAGGTCGCGATACAGGCTCTACGCTCAGAATGTCTCGTAATGTGGCAGCGGCAATTCAACTATCGTTGGTGACAGCCCAGCGCATTGGTGAGGTGTTGAGCGTTCGACGGGACGAAATCAACCTCAATGACACGGCAGCGATTTGGATCATCCCTGGAGAGCGTTCCAAGAATGGGCGGCCCAATCGCGTGCCGCTTTCTCCTCTTGCCGTCAGGCTGATCGCTGAAACCATCATTATGAGTGACCATAGCGAATGGCTGTTCCCCAACCCAACCAACGATGGATCGATTGATCCGCATGCAGCGACCAAAGCTGTCGGTAGATCTCGCGACAAGATTGGCATTGAAGACTTTCGCGTGCACGACCTAAGGCGCACAGCCGCAACTTACATGGCGGAATGTGGTGTGAGCGAATATACTATTGGTTTGGTTCTGAATCATCAAAGCACGCGACGCGGCACTGTGACGGGCAAGGTCTATAACCAGTATTCTTATGATAAGGAGAAGCGTGAAGCGTTAAATAAGTGGGACAAACGATTGTGGAGTATTCTGAGAAGGCAAACCGCGAGCAACCTAACTGATAGTAAGTTTTTCGACGATCAAGCCGCCGTTTAAGCAGTAAAAAAAACCACAATATTTTAAGCGTATATCGAGCAGGTTAGGGCCTTGTCTCTAAATTATCAAAACCCATTAATAGACTGGTGTTGACGCGTTCAAATTGCCAACTTGGAGTGTATAGCTTCTCGGTTTTGAGCCCCTCTAAGACGGCAGCCAAATCCTCCTTATCATCAATGCCCAGCATTGGTTTAATGCGATCAAAGTAATTCCGAGACTCGGCCCTACTGAACACCTCACATGCACTTGCTCGGCGGGACGAAAATAGAAGAGTTTCTGGCCACCATTGCTGTCTAAACATTTTCTGATTATTCGAGGACAACTCATCAACACAACTTCTAAGAAACAGCACAAAGTCTGCCTGCATAAGATGCCTGAATTCCACCCCAGACCCCGAACACCTATCTTGCAACATGTCTGCATGAACTGAAAGCCGTCTCAAATTGAGTCTCT
Organism: Hyphomicrobiaceae bacterium; assembly: GCA_021775735.1. Lineage (GTDB taxonomy): Bacteria > Pseudomonadota > Alphaproteobacteria > Rhizobiales > Hyphomicrobiaceae > JAHZKN01. The sequence continues at coordinate 70,581 of JAJFHG010000010.1, read as the reverse complement.
TGCCTCTATGTTCAAGAACATCAAGATGCTCCCTGAACTTAACAAAAGAGACCAATTTACCCGGCCCACGTCTATTTTCTGGCAGATAGTACGGTTTTCCTATTAAGGACTCTACCACATCAAATCGTTCAGCCCTTAAAGAAATTGCTAGTGCGTATAAGAAGAGCTCATGAACAATGAACTTGTTATTGTCTAAGTCCCAGTCTCTGTAGCTCTGAGTTGAATCCGGAAAATCATAGTAGACCAACATACCCTCAAACATTTTGTGTATGTCTTCAGAAAAGTTTTCCAATTGACCAAATTGCATTACAGAAGAAAGAAGCTCAACCAAAGCATTTCTGTGAGGTGTAAAAGACTCAATGCTCTTGACCACCTCCTCGTCAAATGACGGATTTCCTTCGTCTCTTATGCTAAACTGTTCCAACCCCGACACACATGAAGAAAAGTACTCCCTAACTAGACCGCGCACATTCGGTTTTTGCTCCCTAACTGCTTCAATCGCCCTCCTGTGCAACACCGTATTTGCTAAAGCTGGCCCATCAGAATTATCCAGGAATAAAGGTGGTTTACCCAGTGAAGGCTTTGCGTGTACTGGCTTGTCATATATCCATCTCAACAATTGTTCGAAGCTCGGTGCGTACTCATCTTCGGACGTCATCTCAATATGGATACGCGCGCCATAGTAGGCAGGAACTACCGGCTTCCCTTCAATGTTTCTCTCTCTCACGATGGCGACAAACTTCTTTTGCTTAACCTTGCCATACAGAGACGGAGAAATAATTTGAGCTTCGGCGCCAACCCCGCCACTTCGCGCGTTAGCTTTCTCAACATACTGAGCATCACAAATAAGAATGACGCGGTTGATACTAGAGTCATTGACCATTTGCTCCATAAATGCGTGTGAATCATCCCCTTCGCGTAGATCCCATTTGTCGAGCACGCAATCGACACCGGATTCTCGAAGCTCTGTCGCAAGCTTTATCACCCACTGTTGATGTTCGTCTGAAGACCAGCTGTAGGAAATGAAAACTTTAGGCGGGTCTTTTGAAACTTCTTTTGTCATCTGAATATCCAAAACCAAACGAAAAACGAATCAAAACTCGTGGTAAATTAAATACAACTTCACGTCACCATTAATGGCCATGTTTTAAGTACACTTTCTGGAAAGCTCATCCACCAGTGAAAACAACACTCTTCCTTATCGCTACTTTTCTTTTATTTGCCTTCTTTTCAGAAGCTCTTCTGCAAAGAGAGCGGGAGCTACACTTTTCAGACCGAAAACTGGGAGCCAACGCCACCGCTGTTGCCGGGTGGGTCACAAAGATTGAGTCGGAAAAACGAAGGATAATGACAAGACATATGTCATTTCAGAAGTGCTTAGCCATCATTCGGAAAACATCTGGCAGTCTTGGAACTCCCCCGACAAACATCGTCGAAACAGAAATCATGAGAATGGTGCGGTTCAACAGCAACGATGGCACTGGCGATTACATTCTTCTTACCTGCTCCAAGATTGACCAGAAACTTATTATGCTTTCTGTGAAGGCCTAAATCTCATTACGGACCAGCACACTGCTTTAGCTGCCTGACACTTCATTTCGAACTAAATTAGTCCGTTTTTCAAACTTCGCACAGAACTTTGAACTAAACCAACCCACAAAAACGTAACGGATTTTCAAACTTCAATTGGTAGAATTACACTATCAAAAAACGAGGTTAGAAAAATGAATTATGCAATGCCCGTTGCGCAAGATGACGATCCATACGTTCTTGCCCCTTACGCTGAAACAGCCCCATACAACGCAACCGTCACAGACGCAATTCGCACATCTGATGAAGCGTTACCCAACACGGTCAACGTGGCTGGGCAACTGCTAACGTTCTGCAAGAGAAGTAGTATCAAGGTGGAGCTGATTGCTGACACTCGTATGTCGCGTGTGCTGTGCATGCGAAACATGGCCGTGCACCACCGCCTAGTGTCAATGTTCCGATTTGCCGCCGACCCTAAAAACTATTGGGCGGTAGAGAAAGCCGCCCGCCTAATCAATGAGTGGGACGCAAAGAAGAGGTCTGAAACAGAATTCTACTTTCTCAATACTGTTCCTGCTCGCCCAATCCGTATCGAACGCTCGTGCACGTATAGCAAGAAGCTAGAGAACCTAGTCGATGAGCACTTTTTTCGCTCAGAGAAGTCGGACGAAATCGAACGCGAATTCCAGGAACAAATTCGACTGGAGCAAGCCGAGAAGAATTTAGATCGTGCGTTGCGACGCCTAACGCGGGTGGTGCCACGCGCACCCGGCGGGGAGTTTTCTGATAGTGCTACCCAATCACATGCGGCTTAGGGTTGGATCATGCCACGCAGACTTAGAGGCACTACTAAGCCCGTCAACATTCCTCAAGAAATCTTAGACAATCCTGCATATAGCTCTCTGGCTGGCCTCCTACAGGATAGCTTCCTGTCACCTACTGAATTGGCCGACCGGTGGTGCATTAGCAACGGACACCTAGGGAACCAAAGACGCCTGGCAAAACGTATGCCATTCATCACACTTGGACCGCGCAAATACTTGTACAGGCTAAGCGAGGTCAGAGAACTGGAAGCCAATAGTCATTTTCCCACACGTGAAGAAATTTGCCGGGAAGTTGATCAGGTTCTGGGTATCCCAACTAGTGTGAAAGAAAAGATGAAAAGGTTCATTCTTAACGGCCACTACGAATGTTCGAATTAACGCAATTACGATGCGTCTTCTTCTACGAGAAGCTGGTCAATTAACCTCCCAACTTCATTGCGAATTGCATATTTCCGTATGGGAGGCAGCTTTGCAGCTCGCTTATACAGTTCGTCGCGAACTTCAGTCAGCCAAACCTTTTCACGCTCAAGAACGCCCATGGAATAACGACCTCGGAGCGCTGTTAGAACAGTGCGCTGATCAGCTGGGTGTATTTCCATCAGATGATCCACAAACCTCTGGCCAGATGCCGTCGAAAAAACTGGAATGTTATAAAACGTGTTCTCTCTATCATCATTGGTCCAACAAACTTTTTGAAAAAACAGGTCGACATTTGACACCATTAAGGCCAGCAAGTCTTCAACGTGCTTTGGCCACAACGCTCGTTCAGCGTCTTCTACCCGCGATGTGTAATGCTGATAAACTTCACGGAATTCCTCGGAATTACAACCCATAAATCCAAGCCCAAATGCTCCGTGGCTCATACCGTCTTTGAATCCTCGCGTTGCCCCCTCCAAAATCTTTTTTTTGGTGAACAAATCATCCACATAAACTTGGCATTCTTCTACCACCTCACGGGCAGTCTTATTTAACTGCTTCATTTCTGAACACCACAGACGTAGCCCAAAAACATGAAGCACTTCACCCGCATCGATGAACTCTCGTTTCTTAAATTGAGACTCCATCTTAGAAAACGCTTTACTGAACTCATCTTCAGTCCTAGTTATCCCGTGCCACACGGTTTGCCAGGCTGGCTCGTTTTCTGGTTGTATAAAATGTTCACTCTTGGACAATGATTCGTTGATTTTTTTGCAATCGTTCCGGCCTTCGCAAAGAAGCTGCACCAACACCTCATCCGTCAAAACAGCATCATTTAGATGCAATTGGGCATAACGCTCTTGCGCTTGTGACAGGGGCGTTCCGTCTGAACTGTCGCCTTCTCGCTTTCCCATTTGTCCCGCAACTATCTTGTCCACTCTATCCGTTAGATCGCCTTCTCCTAATCGGCCTGACCTGACTTCAAATGAGAGCGCGAAGAATAGTTTTAGTGCGGCGACCATACCTTTCGTTTTGTTCAGGTGTTCGGCTTCAATGCACTTGTAAAACCGATCCCATGCCCATACGGTTTGCTTCAAAATTCGCAAGTTTTGCATTTTTGATTGCTGGAAAATTGATAATATATTTTCCCTGGATTCCGAAAGGGACTTTCGTGCGTTTGGGTCAGTTGCCTGACCGATAAAAGCATCGATGGCGTCACTCTCACATTGTTGCAATTTAAATGTCATGCCGACGACTTTTTCTCTAAGCAGTCCATACTTTTTTTGAACGGACAACTTGCCTTCGTTCGCAACAACGAGAACTTTCATTCCTTCGTGTTCAACAAAGGTATTGATGTATCCTAGAGTATCTGCAGGAGACAGTTTGGATCGCTCCAAATCATCAAAGACAAGAAGATCGACTGCGGTTTTGTCTAAAAAATCAGTCAGTGTCACCTCGACACCAAAACCAAAATTTTTACCCACCGCCTTAGCCAGGCGGCCTCCGTAACTTGCAATTTTGGTATTTAACGATGGGTGCACGCCCAAAGCAATGGATAGGTCTATATCTTCAATGTCTTTCGCGCCGTAGAGGCTGACGTAGATTACTCGCTTACCTGACTTCTTAAGGTGCTCAATGTAACTATTTACACAGTAGGTTTTGCCAATGCCCCAAGCCCCATCAATCATAACGGCATATTGAGGGGAATGCGATAGCTCGACGTAGTAGTCCAAAAACTCAAAAATATGAGAATTTTTCATCACACCAACCCTTGCTTAATCAATCCGACTGGGACTCAATTAAGTACAAGATTGTACATTAGACGGAGCCTTTCACGTCCGACTACCAAGATACCCCCATTTATCTCAGCTACAGACAAATTTTTACCGCCAAAATACCAGGGTGTTCACGAAGTATGGTTGCGTTGTTCAAACATTTTGCCACCCGATACAGTCGACGCGACATTCATATAACCAGTCGACAAAGCATCAGCCATGGCAGACATAACAGTAGTAGCATCGGTAGAGAGTACCAAAGCGGTTAGAGGCTCGAACCAATTCCGAAATGCCCTCAATCGTACCCGCCCCGCGATCAGAGATTTTGACCGGGACTCAAATCGCCTCAGAACCACGCTAGGTTTTCTTGCTGGTGCACTTGCAGTCAGAGAGCTCGTCCAATTTGGCAAAACTGCCATTTCAGCGGCAGACGACTTCTCGCGCCTTGAGTCCCGCTTAAAGGCGGTCGGCACTGGCGGGTTCGAAGCTGTAAAAGTAATTGACGCTATTACGGAGGCGTCAGAGCGTGCCCGCTCTTCTTCAAAGCTTCTTACGGACGTATTCGCCCAAAACATTGAAGTGTTTGCCGATCTTGGCTTAGGCGCCTCAGAAGCTGTCCGGTTCGCCGAAACACTATCAAAGCTTGGAACTGTTAGCGGAAATAGCTTAGATCAAACCAAACGAGTTCTGTTCCAACTATCACAGGCTTTAGACCTTGGCGCTTTAAGGGGCCAAGACTTCAATTCTGTCGCACAAAACATGGCACCGCTGCTTCGGATCATGCGCAATGAATTGGGCATCACAAGTGCTGAATTCAAAAAACTATCGGAAAATGGACAGATCAGCGCCGAAGTCATGATCAATTCGGTATTGAACGCGTCAGGTCAAGTAGATCAACAATTTGGCAAGATGCAGACAACGGTGGGTGAAGCTGCTGATGTCATGTTTGACCGTCTCAGCTTCAACTTCGGCAAGATATCGAACGAAGTTGGCGTGACGAAAACATGGTCGGCTCTGTTTAGCGAGTTGGCTGACGCGGCAGGTGGACCCGGCTTTCAGTCCGCCATGAGAACCGCAGCTGAATCTATCAAGGGCGTTGGCGACGCCTTGCTATTTGCCGTTCGGAACACTGGCACATTCTTGCAGCAATCTCGCCTAGCCCATAACGCTTTGACGGATCGGCTTAGAGACCCTTCTCTGTCGCGCAATCCAGGGGATATACTTGCCGATGCACAAGGTCGTGTAGAGAGCGAGAACCAAGGCGGAGGTTTTCTCGAAGGCCTTTCTCGTATTGCTGGCGGTGTCGCTGGAAACGTTCCTCAGTTCGATACGGATGGGCCGAGGCGTCGACTACAATTGAGAAACGCAGAGGACAAAGCCGTTCAAAAACTCCTGTCACGTGCAAGGCAGCTTTTCGAACAAGAAAAACTACACGGCCAGATAATTGAGGCTCGTCTGGACGGTCAAAAAGATATTGAAATCGCCGTTCGAAACGAATTGGAATTATCTCGCACAATTTCTGACGAATTGAGGAACGCCAGTCCCGCACTTGCATCCAAATTGGAAAACCAAATCTTGGCTACCAACGGCCTCGAGCGGGCCTTGATAAGGCAAGGCGAAGTCTTAGACCGCAACCGCCAATTCGCGGATGAGTTTTCCAGCACGATTACGGACGGCTTTACTCAGGCCGCATCCGGCGCACTGTCTTTTTCTCAATCACTCCGGGAAGTTGCCGCACGGTTGATAGAAGTTGTTGCACAATCGACGCTTTTAGGTCCGTTGCAAAAATCAATATCAGGAAGCGTGCAAGGGGCTCTTGGCAGTTTCGACATTGGCTCTATCGGTTCGTCTCTGATTAATGGCATTGGCTTCGCAAACGGTGGCGTTTTCAATTCTCCCTTAGCCTTTCAAGGCGGCGGCATTAGCGGAACGTTAGGCGAGCGCGGACCCGAGGCTATTCTTCCTTTAAAGCGCGGGTCGAACGGACGTCTAGGTGTTGAGTCGAACGGCGGCTCTGGCGGCGGAACTCAAATAAATAATTTTTACATAGACGGCGACGCAACTGACGAAACTGTCGAGAAGATGCGTCGTGTAGCAGACGAGCAGTTTGTAAAAAGCGCCCCCGGTGTCGTTCGGGAAAGCGTAGTCGCCGTTCGTCGCGCCATTGTGGGCGACCCTCAGTTTACTAGGAGATAGCGCATTCCTGACCTCATAAAAATTGGCTTTCTTCTTACAGAACTATGTTTGACAAAACATAATAAATGCGCCCTGTGCATAGGAAACGTTCACGTCTGTTCAAATGCCAAGTGCAGCCACTTTATATCATGGCGACCAGAACAATTAAGACCTGATACGGCTGCGACGACAAACGCGGACAAAATACAATCAATTTTTTTTGAGATTGATTGAATCTAGTTGTTTGCCTCAGCAGTGTTTACTTCCCAAGGCTTGAACCCACCAGCACAACTACCATTCTTACGATTTTTTGCGGATTTGCGATAATGCTGCATGGTTTCGGGATCTGGTTTTTTTATGATTAGCTCAACAAGCTTTGGGCGTATAGTATCTCGAGGTGATGGCTCAAACTTAAATATGAGCTCAACGGGGATTCCATCCTTCAATGTCAATGCCCCGGCATTGTTCCATTCTTTGTCTTTGATGTCGTGGATTTCGCCATTGTAGCACGCAAGACCTCTATCTGCCTTTGCACGCAGCAAAAATTCAATCACAGATCCTGTATCGCCAAGCACTTCTGACGCTTCCCTGAGTACAATAGGAATGCGATCTATCAACCTAATTTGCTGAGTTTCTTGGCGATCGCGAAGCCTATCCGACCCCAACTTAATCGCATCAGCGTCCGCTCCATTTTTTATCAGCACGCTTACCGCATCAATGATCGGTATTTGTCGATTAAATTCTGTTGCAACTGGACTACCTGGAATCCCGAAACCAATTGCAGGCTGAATTTTTAAGGTAGCCAAAATTTTGAGATCCTTCTCTCGCAGGCAGTCAGAATCCCAGTTGCGCTTAAACTTATCTATATTTTGCTCAATGTAAGCGTTTAGGCCGAGGATTACATCTGTACTGATTAGTCGCTTAGACAATGCTAATTTGATTTTACTGCATGCACCAAGCACATCCGGCTTGTCTGCGGCCAGTCCTTGCACAAAGGGTTTAGAGATGTCGTGATCGTCGATGTACGAGTGAAGAGACTTGGTATTCTCAGTGAAAAAGATTTTTCGTTGCAGAATGTCTGATGCATTGCGTGCGCCGCCGCGGGTAAGCAGTGAGCGTTCAAATGCAATGCCCACTTTTAACTTAAAGCGTCCGAAATTAGTTTTAGGCGCAAGAAAATCATAGTCGAATGCGATTATCTTGCCTTCTGCCCGCTGCAATTTGACACGACGTGTCATTTCTGAAATTTCTTCGAAGCTAGCGAGTGCGGACTCTACATTGTTCAATGTCTCCTGATATTTACTCAACAATTTAGTATTTACAAGACTGCTTATGTTGCTGGTGAGTGCAGCGAGCTTGGCGGATTGGGCAACGAGGTGTTTTACGTTGCTGAGCGTAATGTCTGTTTTATCGCTACGGCGCACAGTGAGCTTGACCAATATTGCTTCATCACTCTTCTGATGAAAGCCAACAGATCCCTCAAGATCAAGGGCGTTTTTGCTTTCGAGCTTAGTAAAGCTCTCAGTTTCGCTCACGTAAAACAAAGTTTTATGACCGATAAGTTTACCCTCGTCAGCACCCGCAAAAACATCAATAGAAACTAGATAAACTTTGTTTTTTACAACAAAGATGCTTTTAACCCAATCCCACAACGAATGGTTCAAGAAGGTCTTCACTCTGTTCTGTGAGTCTTTGTAAGCGTTCAGTTTCTTGTCAACAAAAGAGAAGTGAAGTTGAGTATATCCAAATTCTATATCCACATCTTTGGGCAAGCGATAAAACTTCCACTGATTTTTTGATATGGTGGCATATTTCGATCCAACAATTTCTTTGACCTTCTTGATTTTCTGCTCGCTTATTTTTTCATCTCTCTCTTTGAAGCAAAAATCTAACTTTTCAAAGCCGCAGGAAACGGCTTGACTCGCGTTTGCGTAGAAAAAGGACAAATATAAAATGGAAAATAGACACACAAAACGAGACATAATGAACTCCCTCTCAAAGCTCATCAAGTATGGACACCGGGCCTTTTTGAATTTCTCAATAAAATTGATATGGCATCTCAAACTCAACGAATTCGTAATTGCAATATAGAACGGGCCACAAATGTTTTTCAATACCGCCCGCTCAACTAACGTGCACCTATCGGTAGGTCCGGATCTAAGGTTAGGTCATTCTGCGCGGGGTGCCAAGCCTCATCCGTTCAGACAAGGGGGCCGAATTGATCGCCGAAGCCGTTAGAACCTGGATCATGGCAGTTGGCGCCAAGACTGCGCACATTGAGCCTGGAGGTCCGTGGGAGAACGGCTATGTGGAGAGCTTCAACGTCCGACTGAGTGATGAACTCCTAATCGGAGAAATCTTCTACACACTGAATGCAGCGCAGGTCGTGATTGAGGATTGGCGCCGTCACTACTATCACAACTTCCGGATTCATCGCCCAACTACCGACCACCAGCGCCAGATGTCATCGTTCCATTGCCACGATAGGACAGGATCAATTCTGCTCAGCGTCATTAGCAGACGTCACCAGCACTACCACAGCTGGTCTGCTTATGGCCGTCCTTAGTCCGCTAGACATAACAATCTCAAATCAACCAGGTCTCTTCAAAAGACGCCCATTGAAAGCTGCAACGGCACTCGTAGCTAGAATTGATCGCTAAGACGACGATATGTAGCTTTGCAAACACCCGCGTCTCAGCGCGCATCCTAGGCGTCTAAATGTTGCATCAACTAGGAATAAAAGTTTTGGGTCACGACTATGCGGCGACTAATTTTATTCGCGTACCGGTACACGTAGTGTCCAGTGCGATCTGTCCAGCAGACGCTAGTTCATGAAGAATTTCATTCACGCGTGACTTAGAAACGCCCAGCGCTTTTGCCAGTCCCCGCTGTCCGCTTTTTATTTCACCACCACGAATTTTGAGCAGTTCGACAACATTCCCTCCAATCGCGCCCGACTTTTGTTCGCGCCGTACTTTTTTAGACGGTGGCTTGCGCGGAGCTGGGCGTTTAGGCTTGCGCTGCACATCAATCGAACGCGCAATTACCAGCGCTAGAGATGATCCTAGCTCCAAAAACAGAACGGGGATTAGGGCAAGCCATGGAGCCAATGTGTCCGCCGCAACTTGGTGTCCGGACGCGGTCGCATAGGCGGACAGTGCTGACGCTAAGGGATCAGCATGCGATACGTGCTTCGATTGACCGGACAGTACAGCGCCAGCGTTCACAATGGCCTGGTCGAGCTCATAACGCCGCTTGGACCGCGCAGCTTCTGCACGCAACTCGGCAACCTTGCCGCAAACCTTACGACTTATGGGTCCATCCGGTTCCGTGGCACAACCATTCGCCCCTGGCGTGGCGGACAGCTTGGCGATAAAGGGCTCCAGCTCTTTGACCGGACGCGCAAAAGTAAGCTGTTGTAATTCACGTTCAGCACGTGTCCGGCTGCGACGCAGGGCTTCGGTGTTGTCTCGCAGTGCTCCACGCTCGCTGGCCATGTCCCCTCGCCCACCGGCTGCGAGGCTCAGCTCAGCGGTAAAGCTATAGGCAACGCACACCACCGCCATAAGACTACACAGAAGGGCTCTAAGGATTTCTCGCGAACGTAGAGCCTCAAACGCTCCCAATACAGCCAATGGTTTTAACAGCTCACCACCCAGCGCAGCAGCAGCAAACACCAAACCGATGGACGGAGCCAAATGGCTCCCCAGCGTAAAGCCGTAGTAGGCACCCAAAAGAGCACTTGCAGAAATAATTAGAAAAGCACCCAAAAAGCCTATGCGTCGAGGCATAGCGCGAATAGTATTGTTGTTCATGGTTCACGTCTCCACATAGACGGTTGGACCTAGAGCCTCAGTTGCGGGTACCAGCCGCTCTGGGGCTCGCTTCGTTTTATTTCCGAAGCTCAATTACTTTGCCGGTTCGATGCCTAAGAAACAATTTGAGCGCACCATTGGTATTGAAGGCGTAAGCGGCCCCTAAAAGGGGCGCTTCAGCCTACCTACGTAGTAGGTGGAACCTCCGCAACCGGAAAAATCGTTTGAAATCAACAAGGTGACGGTTCTTTGTAGACTGTATCTTTTGTTGAACCATCGCCCACGGCTAACTCACTGGGAATGTTGATCTTTTCTGTGTTGCGCAGGTTCGGCCACGAACTATCTGGAACCGGTTCCACTGTCTCTTCTCGTGAACCATAACCTTCCTCGTTTTTGATTAGCGCGTAGCGTTGCGTACGAATATCGGCACCGTTCTTTTTGTTGTACCTGGGCTTTCCATACTTTTCAGTCCGTAAAAAAGTTCCGACCATTGCCTCAAGAACTGCTTCAATTTCAGCAACACTGAATCCAGGATTGCCTCCATCTTTTTCCAATACTTTTGCAGCCCAATTCGAGGCATGAGGACTAGGGCTCAGGTTTGTTTTGTCAGCAATCAGTTTGGCTATACGCGTGCGAACAAATTTGTGGCACTTTTTGTGCTCCACCGAACTCCCCACTCTGTGGAACGCGAAGTTATTCCATTTTATGGGCACGGGACCACATTCTTCTGAACGATTTGCTTTGCCACTATCTAATAACCTAGTGCCGTCGTTCTTGTTGCTATCGGAAATATTTAATGTAGCGCGCGGCCGGTTTGTCCACGCCGCCGAGCCGCCAGCCGCATGGCGGCGATCCGTTACAACGGCACCAGGAGAAGGCTTCCTGTCATGATGAACTAGGACCGTAGCCATATTGTTGTCCTCAGATATTTTAGAAAGGCGATCAATGAATTTCGTGACCGGGCCACGATCAATCTCTGATGCTGAATAGAGATGCGAGACGTTGTCCAAAACTAAAAGTCGACAGTCTTCCACGCTACGTATGAACGACTCGACGAGTGCTAATGCCTTTGTGACCCCCTTCTCGTCCCACAAAGTATCGTCATCATCCACTCGCAGGCTTCTCTCTATAAAAATTCGATCAGCCACCTCTTCATAAGGGACGCCTAAAGACTCGCAGTTTCGTTTTAGTCGCTTATGATTTTCGTTTTCATCATCTTCTTTAAACAGGCCGACCGCCGAACCTTTTAGACGGGTATCGAAATCTAGAAAATCTTTCCCAGACGCAACGCATGTCATCATTTGGAGCGCCAATAGAGATTTTCCGACGCCGCCGTCGCCGTGTAGCAGCGTCACGTGGTTTAGCGGAATGAGTCCTTGAAAAAGAAAGGGCGTCGGTTTGGGCTCGACTCCGACCCAGCGCGCGGCAGAACGAAATAGCGGAGTATTACTGGCCGCGGAATCGTCGGTAAGCCGCGTATTGTCAAAACCGGCTGTAGGGTTGTCACAGCCAAGTGGTGATTTTCTGTTTCTAAACGCACTCTTGCTAATACGATCCAGGTCAGTTTCTGGCAGGGGATCATCGACCTTTATTGTGTTCCATTCACCAAGCAATTCTCGACATTGCTGTAGCGACACCCCGAAGTCCGCCATCCTACAAGCAACCTTAAATGCGGTAGAATCGCGCGGAAAAACTGGATGATGTGCTATTGCCTTTGGCGCTTCGTTTTTAATGTAGTTTGAGGCCCTAGCAAACGCGGGTTCGCTTCCAACACCTGCTGCAAAACCATACGGCAGTGAGGATTTCCTTGGTTCTTGATCGCCACCGACAGAAGCCTTGGCAAAGTCAATGAATTCTAAGAAATCTAACTTCTTGTATGGGGGCTGCTTGTCTATCGTCACACACTCTTCAAGCAACACAAGGCTTGGGGCTTCTTTGCAATGAAATGTTCCGGGAATCCGAAGAACTCTGGCAAGGTCCTTGGCGTTTGGATCTGAGCCCCATTCAACGAACTTAGACATTGCGAACTGGAAGTCCTCAGCTTCAAAATCAGAAACTAGCCATATTTTTTGATATCGATTTTCGTCACCTTTGCTTGAAGTGCGTACCGTCAAATGGGGCTTTGGAAATCCCTTTGGCGGAGACCAGTCACCGTCATCGTCACAAAAAATTGCGCGAATATGAGTAATATTCGCGTTGCGTCGGTCCCTACCACCAGTCTCATTGATGGTAACGAAAATACCGGCCCCCTTTTTATTGAGGCGCTCCAGTTGAGGCCAGCTATCCTGAAACGTACCTTTCGGCTGATCTATCAAAGATGGAGATTTTCTAGATTCATTGTCATCAAACGTCTGAAACACATGAATGTTTTGCGTTTGTGAAACACTGCCAAGCGTTGAGAGAAACTGATACGCGTCGACTTTATCAAGTGTAAGATTTTGTTTATTCATGACGCCCTCACCACTCAATTACAAAGCGTTGGAAGGGCAACACGCGAATAATTCCAGAATAAAACGATGCATCTGGCGCAGTTCTACCTTGGTTGATTAATAGCCCAAATAGCGCCTCAGACGCCTGTTCGCCCCAGGAGCGTATGAAGCTGTCATCAATATCATGGTGGCAGGCCGTTACGATTTGAAAGAAACAGGGGCCTTTCACTTCGTGTCCACCGTCTCCGTTATAAACAAGGACCCACGGACCATTTGATACGCGAGCGACTACAACAATCCCGCGGTTCGAATCTTCATCTTTCGATTTAATTAACCGGAGTTCGCTGGGAAGTGCTTCGCGACAAATATAATTGCGGCTAGGGCGCGCCGTTAAATGAGCCCAACTTGAGGAAACACCCTGGTAGAGTCCACCTGTACGTTCTTTGAGGCTGTGCTCAAAGTCCTCTTCGTCACAATCCGCCCTACGCTTCCACCGAACCGGTGTTAAGTCCCAGGGAAAGCCCCAATCCACGTTCAAATAGTAGTGCTCGCGGTCATAGTAGTTCATTTATTTCTTCTTTCGTCTTGTATCGACGTTTGAAGAAATAGATGCGGTGGTGAGTTTGCAGCGTTGTGCAAAACTTGGTACCAAGACTACGCATAAACACTTCTAACGTCCGGTTATTATATATTTCTGAGGGTCGCTCCATTTGCCGTGGAGCGACCCTTAACTATTGGGTTACGCGGCGAGATCTGTTGTTCGGCTATCGAGCCAAGATTCAATCTCTTTTGCTCGCCAAGCTGACTTTCGGGCGCCAAGCTTCACAGGCTTGGGGAATGTCCCTAGCTTGATGTCCTTATAAATCTTGGATTTTGAGAGCGTAGTGAGCACCATCACTGCGGGAAGCGGCAGTAATCCCTCTGGCCCGAATGGGATCAAGGAGGCTGCTAGCTTAGCTGAGTTGGTAAATTCCATTTGAGATCCTTCCATTCACGTTTGTTCGTGAAGAGAAGGATGAACGCGGATGGACCACGGAGCAAACTCACGCGTCTAATTGAAAATCCAGCGTGCAATGTCGGGCATGTAATTTTTGCAGAAATTAGAAGCCACCAACTGTCGGCTTAGGTTCAAAATCTACTGCTCAGTTACAGCGATATTCGAACAGACGGTGAATGGCTTCCGACGCGCTGGTTTGAGAGTGGAGATTGCACAAGAGTGCACCTTACGGGTGCTTGAGGCATTGCTGCAAACTGCCAGGATTCTACTTTGCGATAGCCAACTCATGTCTGTTACGCGCCCCGTGCGCGCCCCAGAGCCTTTTCCACTCAATTAAGTTGCCCCCTAGAGAGGGCATAACGCTTTGAAACAAAATGGTTTAATTTGGTGAGCCCGGAAGGGATCGAACCTTCGACCCTCTGATTAAAAGTCAGATGCTCTACCGCTGAGCTACGGGCCCCCAAGGGAAATGAGCCCTGCTTGTAAGCGCCCCCGAAGGGCCGGTCAAGCGGCCAAATGGCACCTCTGCTCCGCGGTCTCAGAATTCCACAACAGAACCGATTTTCCCACCATTTACCCGACCGGCGAGCCGCGTTAGCACCAATTATCCCGACGCCACGGACAGGCATTTGCCTGCTGAATGTGCAGGACTGAAGGGGGTGGGTTGATCATACCCACCACGTTGGTTGGTTCACCAGACACCAACGGCTAAGCTCACTGCCAACGTGTCGCATCTGGTCCGCTCTTCGCCACGCCTAATGTTGCGCGGCGCATTGATTTTTCGGGTCTCGTGCCCGCACCAAAAGCTCTGCATGACGCCCTCTAACATAGGCAAGCCTTGTGACCGCACCCACGAAAGCCGGTGTTGAAACACCACCGCCGCCTGCATCCCATCCGCTGCCCGCACCGGCACTTGCTGCCATATTGATATGTATCGCCGTCACGCTGTTCTCTTGCCTTGATGCCTCGGCCAAATATCTGATTACGATTTACAATATGCCTCCAGCGCAAGTGACGTGGGCGCGTTTTTTGGGGCAGTTTATTGGCTTGCTCATTCTGGTTCCCGCGTTTGGCCTCCTATCACTGCCGAAACTTTTTCGCAGCAAGACTTGGAAGTGGCAACTGGTGCGGTCGCTCCTCATGGTGACGACCACGATTTTTAATTTTCTCGCACTGAAAACGTTGCGTCTTGATCAGACGGTAACGATCTTTTTTCTAACGCCGCTTGTCGTTGCGCTGGCCGCCGGTCCACTTCTGGGCGAATGGGTTGGATGGCACCGGGTCGCGGCCATTCTGGTTGGGTTTGCGGGTATTTTGATTGCCGTCAGGCCAGGCATTGCCCCGTTGTCGACAGGTATGTTGTTTGCCTTTCTGGCGATGAGCGCATACGTTCTGTTTATACTTTTGACGCGCCACATCGCTGGGATCGATCCACCGTTGGTGACATTGTTCTATTCAATGTTTGCTGGCGTCGTATTGGGTTTACCCATTGCAGTACCGGTCTGGGTCATGCCTCCTGACGGTCTGGCTCTGCTGTTGTTGCTTGGAATGGGTTTCTTTGGCGGTGTTGGACACTATCTACTGATACTTGCCCATGACCGCGCGCCTGCATCAGCAATCGCACCGTTTCTTTACGCACAATTGATTGCGATGGTTATTCTCGGCTATCTGGTGTTTTCCGATCTTCCAGACCGGTGGACGTTGGTTGGAAGCAGTATCGTGATCACATCAGGCCTGTACCTGTTCCATCGTGAGCGTGTTCACAAGGTCGACACAAAGTGAAACCAACGGCCCCGTGGCTTGCAAATTTATGGTGACGTTTCTGTTTTCGGAGCGTTTCGTACAACGCGTTCTAGCGTCTCTTCTTTCCAGGCTGGGAACGTACCATCTGCGATAGCCGCACGCATCTCGGCCATCAACTGTTGAAAGAAGACTGTGTTGATCCACGTAAGCGCCATCGAACCGAGATACTCACCTGATCGCACCAGATGATGCAAATAAGCACGTGAATAAGCACGCGCAGGTGGACACGAACTTTTCAGATCAAGTGGAGATGGGTCGTCCGCATGACAGGCATTTCTTAAATTGACCCGGCCCTGCCACGTGTAGGCTAAACCGTGGCGCCCATTGCGGGTCGGTAAAACGCAATCAAACATGTCAATCCCGCGCGCCACAGCCTCGATGAGGTCTTGCGGTGTCCCAACGCCCATCAGATAGCGCGGTTTATCTTCTGGCAAAAACGGAACGACATTCTCCAGCGTTTCAATCATTGCGTCATGGCCTTCACCAACGGCCAAACCACCAACCGCATAACCTGGAAGGTCCATTGCGACCAAAGCTTCAGCCGATTGCCGGCGCAACGCAGCATCCGTTCCCCCTTGCACAATTCCGAACAAAGCTTGGCCTGGATTGGCCAACTTCGAAAATGCAACTTGAGACCGTTCCGCCCAGCGCAACGAAAGTTGCATCGCGCGCTCAACCTCGCTGCGGTCTGCAGGAAGCGCAATACACTCGTCAAACTGCATTTGAATATCGGCATCAAGCAGGCACTGAATTTCAATCGAACGCTCCGGCGACAACATATGTCGCGACCCGTCTATATGAGATTGAAAGGTTGCGCCTTCTTCCTCAATTCTACGAATCTTCGACAAACTCATCACCTGAAAGCCACCGGAATCGGTCAGGATCGGACCATCCCATTGCATAAAGGAATGCAGCCCTCCAAGTTTGGCAATGCGCTCAGCGCCTGGTCGCAACATCAAGTGGTACGTGTTCGCCAACACAATATCAGCGCCCGAGCTTTTGACCTGTTCGGGATAGAGCGCTTTAACGGTTGCAACCGTACCAACCGGCATGAAGGCAGGCGTGCGGATCACACCACGCGGTGTGGTGATCTCACCCTGACGCGCAGCACCACTGGTTGCATGCGTGATATAGCGAAAGTCTTTGCTCACAAGTTCTCTTTTGCTTTGCATCTTTTGGATGGCTCACGCTGGTGCAGGCGAACGCTCACTCTTGAAGGTCTAACAGGCAAGCATCGCCATAGGAATAAAATCTATAGCGCTCTGCAATCGCATAAACATAGGCGCTCTTCATCATTTCCAGACCCGCAAACGCAGAAACCAGCATGAATAATGTCGATTTTGGCAAATGGAAGTTCGTCATCAGCAGATCGACCGCCTTAAAGCGATAACCTGGCGTGATGAAAATATCGGTATCACCAGCAAATGGAGCGATGGTTCCGTCCTCTCGTGCTGCGGTCTCAAGAAGACGCAGCGACGTCGTTCCAACCGCAATGATGCGCCCACCTGATGCGCGCACCGCGTTGAGGTGACCTGCTGTCGCCTCGTCCACTTCACCCCATTCATCGTGCATCACATGGTCTTCTGTTCGGTCGGCTTTGACCGGCAAAAAAGTCCCACCACCAACATGCAGCGTCACATAATGGATTAAGACCCCCTTCTTTTTCAGCGCGCTCAATAACGCGTCGGTAAAATGCAGTCCTGCAGTGGGGGCTGCAACAGCGCCTGTGTGTTTGGCAAATAACGTCTGGTAGGATGCGCGGTCGTCCTGATCAGGCGCGCGTTTGGCTGCGATGTAGTGTGGCAATGGCATCAAGCCGACGCGATCAATCGCCTCGTCGAGTGCATGGCCCGACAGATCGAACTTGATTTCAACAACACCACTATCGCCAACCTGTGCGACGTGAGCCGCGAGACCTTCCCCACCCTGTTGTGCGCTGAAGCACAGGGCATCACCTTGCTTGAGACGACGGGCTGGTTTGGCCAGCGTTGACCAACGGTCATCAGATAAACGGGCGAGAAGATTGACGGAAATGGCAACCTGACTGTCTCCACGCTGGCGATGGCCTTTCAGCAATGCAGCCAACACCTTGGTGTTATTGAACACTAAAGCATCACCAGCCCGCAATTGGTCTGGCAGATCGGAGATCATGAGATCTGCCAGAAGGGCTGCGTCTGCATTCGGCATCACCCGTAACATGCGCGCCCCATCACGCCGCTCTGGCGGGCGCAAGGCAATCAACTCTTCCGGCAAGTCAAAGTCGAAGGCATCGGTGCGCATGGTGCATCACGCTCATATGTTTCCGACAGCCGAGATCAAAGAGCTGGAGCAACTTGTCTGCGTCTTGAGAAGCGCTCGCTGCTCCAAGAGTTTGCTATCCGGCACCGGCGCCAATCGTTGGTTGGGGAGGAGAGTAAATCAAACCACCTCATTTAAGTCCAACATGAGGCGTTTGAGTTAAGTTACATCTGCTGCAATGCGCACCGTAGTCATCTGATCGGGATCAGCAGGGGGTTCACCTTTGTTGATCTGATCAACGGTATCCATGCCGTCAATGACCTTACCCCAGACGGTGTATTGGCGATCCAAGAACGACGCATCGTTTAAGCAAATAAAGAACTGACTGTTGGCGGAATTCGGTGCCTGCGCGCGCGCCATTGAACAGACACCGCGGACATGAGTTTCATCATTGAACTCAGCAGGCAAGTTGTCATGGTCAGAACCACCCGTTCCAGTACCATGCGGGCAGCCAGTTTGCGCCATGAAGCCATCAATTACGCGGTGAAATTTTACGCCATCATAAAACTTATCACGCGCTAGCATTTTAATCCGCTCGACATGCTTGGGCGCCAGGTCAGGGCGCAAGCCAATGACAATCTCACCTTTTATGGTTGTAATGATCAGCGTATTTTCTGGGTCTTTTATGTCAGTCATGCGAAGTCATCTTTCATTTTCCGAGAGGATATAAGTGTACTGCTTACGCGGCATTGGGATCGAATGTCATCTTAACAATGATGTCGGGATTGGCTGGCGGTTCGCCCTTAGCAATCTTGTCGACATGTTCCATACCAGAGACCACTTCGCCCCACACGGTATATTTTCCAGTGAGAAACGGCGCGGGCGCAAAGCAGATGAAGAATTGACTATTGGCTGTATGTGGGTTGTTGGTGCGGGCGGCACCGATCGTACCGCGCACAAATGGAGTGTGGGTGAACTCTGCGGCCAGATCACCATACTTTGATCCACCCTGACCGGTACCAGATGGATCACCTGTCTGTGCCATGAAGCCTGCAATCACACGATGGAATTTGTGACCGTTATAAAAGCCTTCGTTGACCAGCTTGCGCACCCGCTGGACGTGCTTGGGTGCCAAATCGGGGCGCAGCTTGATCACGACCTTGCCGGTCTTGAGGTGCAAATAAACTGTGTCTTGAGATGATGTGCCAGCGGGTGCGCCCGGTGTTGTCTCAACTTTCGGCTGACCACAGGCAACAAGTGTCAAACAAAAGCAGCTTAGGGCTGCAAGAAAAGTCATGCGCATAGCAAGAGAACCTTCTCGGAGTTGTATTGGGGATCGCCCAGTCTCAGGCGCATTCACCGCGTTTGCCCGGTCAGACCCCGATAAAACGTCTGGGGACAGGCGCTTATAGCCTCAGCCTGAGACTTTGTCAGCAAGGCGTTTGGCCACCGCTGGTGACACAAAGGCGCTGACCTCACCGTTCATCAGTGCAATCTGGCGCACCAGATTGGCGGCGATGTGGCGAACTCGAGGACTGGCTGAGACAAACACCGTTTGGATGTCCTGCGCCATCTCACCATTCATACCCGCCATCTGCATCTCATAGTCAAAATCAGTACCATCCCTGAGGCCACGAAAAATGACCTGAGCTCCAGCCGAGCGCGCAGCATTCACAGCAAGGTTATCGAACGTTGTAATCTCAATATCGGCACCACTTGCTTTTGCAATCGACACCACCTCAGCCTTAAGCATCTCAACGCGTTCGCTTGCCGTGAACATTGGTTTTTTGGCCGCGTGAACACCGATGCCGATCACCAGCGTGTCAACCAACTGAGACGCTCGTTCAATAACGTCAGTATGGCCAAGCGTAACCGGGTCAAACGATCCTGAATAAAATCCAATACGTTTCATGCGTGTCCTATATGTCGTCTCGTGATGCAGTGGGACCAATGCCTGCCCAACAACACAATCCCAGCGTTAGATATGGTACCGACCGCAACAAGACTAGCATGATGAATTCCATCTGCGTAGGCCACATGCAACCGTTCACGCCCGGCGGCACACGTTGCATAATCAATGAAGTGCCAAAAGACATCCGTGCGTTAACTGTACCTAGCTGTCGTCCGACGGGTCACGATCAGAGGCCTCGGGCGTTGCTGCATCCCCAGAATTGGCGCTGCTGTCTCCCGGTCCCTCGTCGTTGACGTCCGCGTCTTCGCCCTCACCGTCGTCTTCGACCTCGGGGATGCCTTCTACAGACACAACGCGCTCATCTTCACCGGTGCGGAAAACACGCACACCCTGGGTGTTGCGCCCTGCGATACGCACATCATGCACCGGACAGCGGATCAATTGACCGGCATCAGTCACCAGCATGATCTGATCACCGCCCTCAATTGGGAACGAGGCCACCAAACGACCGTTACGCTCGTTTGTAACCATGGCCGCAATCCCTTTGCCGCCACGACCAGAGGTGCGGTATTCATAAGACGACGAGCGCTTTCCGTAACCACGCTCAGAGACCGTCAAAACAAACTGCTCTTTTTCCGCAAGCCCAGCATAACGCTCTGCACTGATCTCGGTGTCTTCTGCGGTTTCAGCCTCTGGCGTGACCTCAACTTCATCCTCACCTTCAGCGTTTTCAGCTCGCCGCGACTGCGCGGCCTGCTTGATGTAGGCTGTACGCTCGGCAGGTGTGGCATCAACATGGCCGAGAATCGCCATTGAAATCACCTCATCGCCCTCGTCCAGACGAATGCCTCTAACGCCAATCGAGCCACGCCCCTTAAACAGACGCACTTCTTCACCGCTTTGGAAGCGGATACTTTGGCCAGACGCCGTTGTCAGCAACACATCATCTTCAGGCGAATGAATTGCAACAGAAACAATGCTGTCGCCGTCATCCAGCTTCATGGCAATTTTGCCGTTGCGATTAATATTTTCAAAATCAGCAAGTGCGTTGCGGCGCACGTTGCCCGATTTTGTGGCAAACATCAGCTCAAGGGCTGACCACGTGTCTTGATCTTCCGGCAATGGCAAAATCGACGTGATGTTTTCGCCTTGCGCTAGCGGCAAGAGATTGATCAAAGCCTTACCCACAGACTGTGGCGTAGCTGCCGGTAAACGCCACACCTTCATGCGGTAACACATGCCGCGCGAAGAGAAGAACAACACCGGCGCATGCGTTGAAGTGATAAAGATCTGCGTTACAAAATCCTCATCCTTCGTCGACATGCCTGAGCGCCCACGACCACCACGGCGTTGTGCGCGATAAGTTGAGAGCGGCACACGCTTAATATAACCCTTGTGACTAACCGTAATGACAACCTGCTCGCGCTGGATCAGGTCTTCATCATCAACTTCACCTTCAACGTCGAGGATTTCCGTTTTGCGCGGTGTACCAAACTCGTCGCGCACTTTTGCCAATTCCGTTTTGACAATATCAACGATGCGTTCGCGCGACGACAAAATGGAGAGATAGTCTTTAATTTCAGAGGCGAGCTTCTTCAGCTCATCGCCAATTTCATCACGACCCAGCGCAGTCAGGCGCGACAGGCGCAATTCAAGAATGGCTTTGGCCTGCTCTTCCGACAAAACATAGGTGCCATCTTCACGGATCGTATGGCGTGGGTCAGCGATCAGATCAATCAACGGCGCCATGTCTTTGGCAGGCCACTTGCGGGCCATCAATTCTTCTTTGGCCTCAGTTGGACTTGGGCTATGGCGGATGAGCTTGATGACCTCATCAATGTTTGCAACCGCAATAGCAAGTCCGACCAACACGTGCGCGCGTGTACGCGCTTTGTTTAAGAGATGCTTGGTGCGTCGGCTGACAACCTCAAAACGGAAGGCCGTGAACGCTTCGATCATATCACGTAGCGTCATCTGCTCGGGACGCCCGCCATTGATCGCCAGCATGTTTGCGCCAAACGACGTTTGCAAATCTGAAAAGCGCCACAACTGATTGAGCACAACATCAGCCACCGCATCACGCTTTAACGCGATGACAATGCGCATACCTTCGCGGTTACTCTCATCCCAAAGATCAGAAATGCCTTCAATTTTTTTGTTGCGGACAAGGTCTGCAATTTTTTCAATCAGAACGCGCTTGTTGACCTGGTAGGGGATGGCTGTGACAACCAGCGCCTGCTTATCTTTGCGCAGCTCCTCCACCTCGACGCGCGAGCGCATAACGACAGAGCCACGGCCTTTCAGATAGGCCGCGCGAATGCCGCTGCGGCCTAGAATAAGCCCGCCCGTTGGAAAGTCAGGTCCTTGCACGATCTCGCACAGGTCCTCAACGGTCATATCCGGGTTTTCGAGAAATGCGATGCACGCGTTGATTACCTCAACAAGGTTGTGCGGCGGTATATTGGTCGCCATACCAACCGCGATGCCGCCGGCACCATTGACCAAAAGGTTTGGAAACTTGGCGGGAAGCACAACCGGTTCAGTATCTTTGTCGTCGTAGTTCGGTTGAAAATCGACAGTGTCTTTATCGAGATCATCAAGCAACTCGGCTGACACCTTGGCCAACCGGCTTTCCGTGTAACGCATTGCGGCAGGCGGATCGCCATCAATCGATCCGAAGTTGCCTTGTCCGTCAACCAGTGGCAGCCGCAGCGAAAACTCTTGCGCCATGCGCACCATGGCATCGTAAATCGCACCATCACCATGCGGGTGATAGTTGGCCATCACTTCACCAACCGTCTTGGCAGATTTACGATAGGATTTGTCGTGACGGTTACCGGATTCGTGCTTGGCATACAGAATACGCCGATGCACAGGCTTCAAGCCATCACGGACGTCTGGCAGCGCGCGGGAAACGATGACGCTCATTGCGTACTCAAGGTACGAGCGCTTCATTTCATCCTTGATATCGACCGGACGAACGTCGTTAGGTCCGGACCCATCTGATCCAGGTGGGTTTGAATGATCTGCCAAGTGAGGGCGTCCTTAAAGTCTTCAGCAGGCGCAGGCATTTTGAACGTCGCGCGCTGTGATTCTATGTTCAGCTATTTATACACTGATTGCACACCTGCCAGCAACGGTCCGGGCAATATTTGCCCCCAAATGCCCAGGCATTTTCTTCAATAAATTCAGCCGTTTAGAAATTATCCTCTGTGGCGTTTCAACGCGCAAGCGCGGACTTGAAGATGTCATCTTCAAACCTTAGATCGAGACTACGCGATAACCAGGATGATCACGTCGCCTCCGGCGTCAATGTTGATGGAACGTGGAGCGCTTCGGTGCTTCGTTTTGGGCGTTATTAGCAAAGGACTCTACTCATGAAATTATCCACTCTATGCCTAGCCTGTGTACTTTCTGTTGGCGCATTCGCCACCACAGGTGCCATTGCCGATCCCGTTCATACCGGCATCATCACCAGCCAAGGACCGGACCGTTATCTGGCGCGCGACAACCTCATCGGTGTCAAAGTGCACGACAACAGCGACATGATTGTGGGTGATGTTGAAGACCTGATTATCGATAGCACCAATCGTGTTATCGGCGTTGTCATCGGAACTGGCGGTGTGTTGGGCATTGGTGAGAAACGCGTTGGCGTTCACCTCACCAGCCTTGACTTTGTCGAAGCCAGCGGCACCACGCTTGCTGTCCTGTCCAGAATCTCCAAGGCAGACCTTGAAAAGGCACCCGCTTTTGAACGTGCCAAGCCTCAAAAATCTCTGCTGCAACGGGCAAAAGAAAAAGCTCAAGAGTTGACCGACAAAACAACGGCAACATCAAAAGACGCTTATGAAAAAGCCAAGCCAACACTCGATGCGGCCAAAGAATCCGTCAAAGAGACCTATGAGAAAGCAAAAGACGCTGCAAAGCCAGCCATCGACGCAGCTAAAGAAGCTGTAACGCCAGACCCGTAGTCATAAAGACCTGATCTGCAGCGTTCGGAAACGCTAAGTTGCAGATCGTCATCAGACACATGTTGAACGCCGTGTTCCAAAACTGGGATGCGGCGTTTCACGTTGTCCCGGAGCGCCAACAGGCATCCTCGTGCGCCTGGCTCCGATCACAGATCCAAGTCTGAGGGCGCACGGTTTGACGCCTAACCCCAGCGCGGTTTAAAGCGTCTGCTCTATATCATTTGGCTTTGGCGTCCATCGGCTTGCTCTTATGAGCACTGAAACGCGTAATACTTGGGAGAAAGCACCGTGGCGGCAGGCGGAGGATCAACGACCATTGTAATTATTGCCATGGCAGCAAATTTCGCCATCGCAGTATGTAAATTCCTGGCCTACATGTGGACCTCCTCATCCGCCATGCTGTCGGAGGCGATCCATTCGCTGGTTGATACGTCCAACCAAGCGGTTCTGCTTTACGGGCTGAAACGCTCCAAACGTCCAGCAGATGCACAACATCCATTTGGCTATTCCAAAGAGCTCTATTTCTGGAGCTTTATCGTTGCGATTTTACTGTTCTCACTCGGTGCTGGTGTCGCCCTCTATGAGGGCTTTGAAAAGCTGTTCCACCCACACCCCATAAAAAATGCCCACATCAGTTACATCGTCTTGATCGCAGCCATCTTCATTGAAGGCTATTCGACCTACAAGGCGTTGGCAGAATTTAACAGCCGGCGCGGCACAATCGGCATGGTGAGCGCACTCCAAAAATCAAAAGACCCTGCACTGTTCGCCATTGTGCTTGAAGATGTCGCCGCGATGACCGGCCTTTTCTGCGCTCTCATCGGTATTTTTATCGCAGATAAGTTTGGTGTCGCGGAAGCAGATGGCATTGCCTCCATCATCATTGGCTTGGTGCTCGCGATGGTGGCCATCTTTATGAGCCGCGAGATCAGAGCTTTGATCGTTGGAGAGGCGGCGTCACAGGATGTGCAGGATGGCCTGCGCAGCCTTATCAACACAGAAACCGGCAAAGACAAACCGATTAAAGTGATCAACGAAATCAGCACCATGCATCTAGGTCCAGAAGACGTGCTGGTTGCCGCCAGTGTTGATTTTCACGACGGACAAACAACAGAGGTTGTTGAAGCTGTAACGTCGCGCCTTGAGGACAAAATCCGCGCGAAATACCCAGAAGTACGTCGTTTGTTTCTTGAGGTTATCAACACCAAAGACCACAAACGTATAGAGGAAGCCAATGCGCTTCACGGTGGGGCTGATAAATCAAAGAAGACGAAGCTTGCAGCGGGTGATGGCAGCAATGCACCAAAAGCCAAGGCTGGCCCGAACCGCAAACAACGCAAAAAGGCACGCAAAAACAAACGCAAGTAGGGGCATTGTGACATGAACAAAAAACAGGGCGGAACCCTTCAAGGTCCGCCCTGTTTTTATTCAAAGTTTCGCACCGTTTCTAGAACGGGATCTCATCATCAAGCGACTTGTCAAACTTGGCACCGCCGCTGCTACCAGAAGAACCGTTTGAAGCACCAGAGCTGTCATAGTCAGCCTGTCCGCTCTCCTGCAAACTTGCTGGTGCGCCTGCGCCTGCACCTGCACCCGAAGAGCGACCATCAAGCATCGTCAGCGAGCCATTAAAGCCTTGCAGCACAACTTCTGTTGAGTAGCGATCCTGGCCTTGCTGATCCTGCCATTTGCGGGTTTGCAATTGACCTTCGATGTAGACCTTAGAGCCTTTACGCAGATACTGTTCAACAATCCGGCACAGCGGTTCAGAGAAAATCACAACCGAATGCCATTCGGTTTTTTCGCGCCGCTCACCGCTTGTTTTATCACGCCAGCTTTCGCTGGTTGCAACACGCAGATTGGCAATTGGGCGGCCATCTTGTGTCCGTCGGATTTCTGGATCGCGACCCAAATTTCCGATCAAAATCACCTTGTTGACAGAACCAGCCATGAGAAAACTCCTTATCATTACCGCGTTTGCAGTCGCTTAAAACACAGCGATCATGACGCGCCCATGCGCACCACCATCTGAGTGTCTTTGGCGTGCGCATTGAATTGCTGCCAGCCCACCTTCAAAGGGGCTTCACCCCGTCTTAACTGGCCGACTCACTTGTGCTGTCGAAAACCTATCGCCGCTTTTGGCCGAGACGGTTAGGCAATGGCCGTTGTCCACGGATTTCGCACCAACCAACGCCATTTGACAGCGCAAAGTGAGCTCATCCTCCGCTATCCTGGAAAGGTGTTCTCTTTATGTTCTACTCCAAGATTGTCTCTTTGGCAAGCCGTCCAACTGCCACTGGCCTCACCAGCCTGCACCCTCGGGCTGATGGAATGCATGAGCGGGTTCAAGCACAATGTCTTTGATTGTCATATCGACAACACCGTGCCGCGCCCCACCCGGGTGTACCCTGACACCGGCTAATTACTGCGCGCTTCGTCTGTGACCGTGGTGAAATCTTTGAGCACCGAGGTTTCAATATTGCCATACGCAGCACACTCTTTGGCGTGCATACGGTCATAGATAAGAATGCGGAAGCCGCGAAACTCTGCATCGCTCGCCCGTCGGGCCACGCCTGTTGCTAAGGCGCCGTCTGAGTGGCGCGCCTTACACAACTCAGTCGTCAAGTATGATGTCAAATTGCCAGCATAAACATCTGAGCCCGGCACCGGAGCAGCCTCTTTAAGCTGAACCCAGCGCGCGTTCTCTATGCCACTCTGCCAGGCACTGCTTTCCGTTTTCTTCAACAGTGGCGCCACCGCTTCTTGAATACGCTTGCGTTGCACTGGATCTTTGATCTCAGAGACCTGCTTTTTAAGCGCATCTTCCTCTTTTTGGGACATCGGCCGAATGACCGCGGCGGATAAATCTGCGAGTTGCTGCGGGTCAGACTCAGGGGGTCTAGTCATCCAAATACGCGCACCCCGCATATCGGTCGCTGCAATTTTAAGACCGGATAAATCTGCGCCATACAGCTTGGCAAGCTGCAACGAGCCCATCGACATGTCTGAATCGCGCAACGAGGCACTTTGCAAATTCGCATGTTTCAGCAGCGCCCCTTGCAGCTGAGCATTGGAAAGGTCAGCATATTGAAGCTGCGCCCAGGATAAATCCACGCCCTCCAAATGAGCCAGCAGGAAGCTTGCACCATGGGCCTGCACACCGCCCGTGATGCTCGCTTTTTCAAGGTGTGCGTTGAGAAAATCTGTCCCGATTAAAATGGCATAGGATAAATCAGCACTCTCAAGACGGGCATCATGTAACGTCGCATCAGACAGATCTATGCCAAGTAAGCTTGCACCTTGTAATTTTGCCCGCGAAAAATCTGACCCGCGCGCAGTTGAACATTGCGCTTTGCGCCGATCAGCTTCAACCAACACAGCGTTTGGATCTGCACAATTGAGCCATGCATCTCTGAGGTCCGTGCCGAGAAAGCTTGCGTGATCGAGGTTGGCATTTGTCAGATCAACCTGATGCAGGTCGGAACGGTCGAGGCGGGCATATCTGAGATCGCGTCCGCGCAAGGAGAAACTTGGCTCACCCGGCGTCTGGTCCTTATCCACCACCAAATCGGTGTCCGTGACATACAGGTTGCGTCGGAAAATTCCAAACAAGGCACCATCACTGGAGGCACCGAAAAAAGGCATCGAATACCCGGCAGCCACCCGCGCTTGGCTGCGATGGCCCGTCGTTGTAAGCGGCGTAAACACCGCGCGTGTCAATCGATCCAACGCTTCGCCGGGCACCGTTGCCACGAAGAAAGAGAACAGCGCGACCGCGGATAAAAGCCCTGTGGTCACCAGAAACGCTATTGGGTTTGAGGCCGTTGCACGAAAGAAGGCTTTGAAGAATGACGTTTCCGCCCGGAACAGAAACACGCCAATCAGAACCAACGCTGCCAGATCGACAAGCAACGCGATGCGGTGTGTCCACGTGATACCAATCTCATGATAAGGCAGGAACACGACCTGAATGTAGAGGATGAGGATAACCGGCAATACCACCAACGTCAGCCATGACATACCGTGCAAGAACATGCCCATCGTCGGGCTGCGCTGTGGACCAGCGATCGCCTGCACAAAAAAGAAATTATTCAATTCAAGGCGCAACGGGTGGCTGCGATTGTCATTTGGCTCCAGCAGTCGGATCGCATAATCCAGCTCAAGAGATTTACGCGCCAGCAACGTCAACTGTGAAATCAGGCCAAGGTGCAGCAACACCAAAACGATGGGCGCAAATTGGAAGAATTGTGTGAGTTGAATGTCAACCTGCAGCATCGGCAGCGAAACCGGTGTCTCAAGCAATAAATCGCGATGCGTGACACCAGCAACTGCAATCATGAAATAGGTCATGATTGCGAGAAAGATCAGCCACGAGGCATGCGCTGTATCGCTTGAGCGATTAACCGCCTCCAGCAGACTATAGGGATTGACCGGCGTCTCTTCCGGTGGCGTCGAAACTGATAAATCCGCCATACGCTTCGTCCCTCAACTGTTCACTCAACCGTCACATAAACCCAGACATGAACTAGCTCCGGGCACCAAGGCCCAGTTGTGCGCCAACACACCGCCCCCGGCAATCGTCTTTCTGTCCGCACCCGTCACAAGGCCCAATCTTAGCCGAAAAAGTGTGGCCGGAGAACAACGGATCGGGGTGTTTCAGCCCCTTGATCAGCCCATTTCACGGGCGCTTCAACCTGGATTCACCCCAGGCCCTATTTCAGTGCACACAAAGCTTGGTGCCCGAGAGATTATTCTGCCGTCGCATGAACGACAAACCGAAGTGTTCAGACCATGACCACGCGTCACTTATCTCCACGACAGATCGCCCACATACCCTTGACGCGCCGCACACGTTGGCTAACTGGTTAACGGTCAAAGCCCAAAGATTCGCGGGCTCACAAAACCACAAACAAAAAAGGGCGGCGGCTCCTCGTGTACAATTGCAAAAAATGTCCCGGCTACTGTTGTTCTTATCCGTTGATTGCGCTCGACAAGCGTGATGTCGAACGGCTAGCCAAACACCACGACATGTCTTTTAAAGAAGCAAAGAAGGCATTCACCAAAGAAGACCATGGCCGCAAATATGCCATGCGCCGCAAGCGCGATGAACATTACGGACGTATCTGCCACTTCTTCGACCAAGAAAAACGCCGCTGCACAATCTACAAGGCGCGGCCCTCCGTGTGTCGCTCATTTCCGGGTGGAAATAAGTGTGGCTACTACGACTTTTTGAAGTTTGAACGCAGTTGTCAGGATGATCCCGAGTTCGTCGCTCTGACTGACAACGCAAATTAGACGCATCAGTTCACGCGCGTGATCATCAAAAAACCAAGCCCGGCCCTAATAGCGGCCGGGTTTTTTGTGTTTTTTCAAATGCTCTGCGTTATAGAAGCGTCATAGATATAAGCACCGCATGGATCGTGGTCACTTGAGATCAACCCAAATGCCGGGGCAGGAGGCCCACCATGATTACGCTTTACACCTTCGGTGCTAGCTTCAGACTGCCAGACCCCAGTCCGTTCGTCACCAAGGCAGAGGTTCTCTTGAAGATGTCTGGCCTTGACTACAAAACGGACACGCACGGCTTCAACAAAGCACCAAAAGGCAAGCTGCCTTACATTGATGATGACGGCACCATTGTTGCAGACTCAATGCATGTTCGCTGGCACCTGGAAAACAAATATAACATTGAGTTTAGTCCCGGCCTGACAGACCAGCAACGGGCAATCTCATGGGCGCTTGAGCGCATGTGTGAAGAACATCTCTATTGGGCGATTGTAAATCAAAGATGGCTTGATGATGACAACTTCAACAAAGGACCACGCAAATATTTTAGAGCCGTGCCTGCTGTATTGCGCCCACTTGTGACCGTTAAAGTGCGCCGCGATATCAAGCGTAACATTTGGGGCCACGGCCTTGGTCGCCATACGGATGCAGAAATTGTTCAACATGCAGCCGCCGACCTCAAAGCTATTTCAGACGTCTTGGGCGAGAACCCTTGGGTTATGGGCGCAAATCCGACAGCTGGTGATGCGACCGTTTTTGCATTTGTGGCGGGCGCCATGACTGAACATTTTGCCGGACCTTTGGGTGAGGCAGCCCGCAGTCACGCCAATCTCGTGGCCTATCGCGACCGTGGTATGAACTTGTGGTTCCCATCGTTCGCCAAAACCGCTTGATGCAAAATTCAAAGGAAACACAGGTTTGAGCGATAGACGCGACAAGCCCGCACAAAACACGCCAGCCTGGCAGGTGTTCGTCATTTTTTTGCGACTGGGGCTGACGTCCTTTGGCGGACCGGTTGCCCACCTCGGCTATTTCCGTGATGAATTTGTTGCGCGCCGAAAATGGTTTTCTGATCAAGGCTACTCCGACCTGGTAGCGCTCAGTCAGTTTCTGCCAGGACCCTCCAGCAGTCAGGTTGGACTTGCCATCGGCTTGCTGCGTGCTGGCCCCGTTGGTGCTCTTGCGGCATGGACCGCCTTCACCCTCCCCTCTGCCATTGCGCTGGTCGTGTTTGCCATCGGCATTGCCCACTTCGATATCGCGTCAAATAGCGCCTGGTTACAGGGTTTTAAAATTGCTGCCGTCGCCGTGGTCGCCAAAGCCGTGCTCGGCATGGCCAGGTCCCTAACGCCCGATGTCGAACGCGCAGCATTAGCTGTTGTTGCCGCACTGATTGTACTTGCCGTGCCAACTGTGTGGGGACAAGTGCTGGCCATCCTCCTAGGCGCTGTTGTTGGTTATTTTGCCCTGCATGCGCCTGTCGGAAAAGATACCACCCATGCCATGCCGGTGGTCGTTAGTCGCCAGGCGGGCTTGACCGCGCTTATTTTATTTTTTGTGTTGTTGGGCGGACTACCATTCCTTGCAAGCCAAACAACAAGCCAAGACATTGCGCTGTTAGATTCTTTCTATCGCTCTGGTGCGCTCGTGTTCGGCGGTGGCCATGTCGTGCTGCCATTGCTGCAAACCGAAGTTGTGCCAACCGGCTTGGTCACGGCAGATGAGTTCCTCGCTGGCTATGGCGCCGCCCAAGCCGTCCCTGGCCCACTATTTACCTTTGCTGCTTATCTCGGCGCACAAATCGGCGGTTGGGGCACCGCAGCCCTGTGTCTGATCACCATCTACATCCCATCATTTCTGTTGGTCTATGGCGCACTGCCGTTTTGGGATGCGCTTCGGCGCAAAAATTGGGCGCAATCTGCCCTCACTGGCATCAATGCTGCCGTCGTTGGTCTCCTGCTCGCAGCCCTTTACAATCCGGTATGGACATCGGGCATCTTAAGCGCGCGTGACTTTGTCATAGCCACCGCTGCATTTCTGGCGTTGCATTTTTGGAAAACGCCACCCTGGCTTGTGGTGCCCCTGTGTGCGTTGGTGACAGGTGGCTTGAGCTGGGTGACATAGACACAAAGCCCGGGTCACAAAGCCCGAGCCACAAAACCCGAGACTATACATAACAATCCCGCCACATTGCGCCTTGGCCCTGCTTCGGCTACCACCTCTCCCCATGGCAAAAGCACCGACATCACAAAAAAAGTCCCGCACCAAGAGTGCCGCCCCCGACACCAAGACCATCCACGTCCGCGGGGCACGCGAGCACAATCTGAAATCGGTCAATCTGGAAATCCCACGTGATGCTCTGGTGGTCTTCACCGGCCTTTCAGGTTCTGGCAAATCGTCCCTTGCCTTCGATACCATCTATGCCGAAGGCCAACGGCGCTATGTCGAAAGCTTGTCCGCCTATGCGCGTCAATTCCTGGAGATGATGCAGAAGCCGGACGTCGACCATATTGATGGTTTGTCACCTGCGATTTCAATTGAACAAAAAACCACATCCAAGAACCCGCGCTCAACGGTCGGCACCGTCACCGAAATTTACGACTACCTGCGTTTGTTGTTTGCGCGCGTTGGTGTGCCCTATTCACCGGCAACAGGGCTGCCCATTGAAAGCCAAACGGTCACCCAGATGGTTGATCGCGTTTTGACGCTTGAAGAAGGCACGCGGCTTTATCTTCTGGCGCCTGTCGTCAGAGGCCGCAAGGGTGAATACCGCAAAGAACTCGCCGCATGGCAAAAAGCCGGCTACCAGCGCGTCAAAGTCGATGGTGAATTCTATGAAATTCCCGACGCACCCAAACTCGACAAGAAATACAAACACGATATTGACGTTGTCTTAGATCGCATTGTCGTGCGCGGTGATATCGCAACACGCCTCGCAGACAGCTTCGAAGCTGCCCTTAAACTTGCTGATGGCCTTGCTATTGCAGAGTTTGCCGACAAACCGTTGGCGAAAACCAAAACCAAGGGCGCACATAAATCCAAGAACGAAACCCATGAACGCATTGTGTTCTCCGAACGCTTCGCTTGTCCTGTGTCCGGCTTCACGATTGATGAAATTGAGCCGCGCCTGTTCTCCTTCAACGCACCGGCTGGCGCCTGCCCGACCTGCGATGGTCTTGGCACCGAGTTGCAGTTTGAACCTGACCTTGTGGTTCCTGATTCAACGCGCTCCTTGGCAGAAGGCGCAATCTATCCGTGGGCCAAATCCGGCACCGCTTCGCCCTACTACGAGCAGACGCTGGAAAGCCTCGCCAAACACTACAAAGTATCCATGAACAAACCTTGGGAACGCCTCCCCAAGCATGTTCAATTGGTGCTGCTCTACGGTTCGGGCGACGAAGACATCACTTTCACCTACTTTGATGGTGTCCGTGACTATGACACTGTCAAACCGTTCGAAGGCGTCATTGGCAACATTGAGCGGCGCTGGCGGGAAACAGATAGCGATTGGGTGCGGGAAGAGTTGTCCCGCTATCAAGGTTCGCATGCCTGCGATGCGTGCGGTGGCTATCGCCTCAAGCCACAGGCGCTCGCGGTAAAAGTTGGAAAAAAACATATCGGCGAAGTTGGCGACCTGTCGATCCAAGCCGCCAATCAGTGGTTTTCCGACCTCCCCAAAACCTTCACCAAACAGCAATCGACCATTGCCACACGCATCTTAAAAGAAATCCGCGAGCGCTTGCAGTTTCTCAATGACGTCGGGCTGCAATACCTCACGCTATCACGCGCCTCTGGCACACTGTCGGGCGGCGAAAGCCAACGCATTCGCTTGGCCTCCCAAATTGGATCAGGCCTAACCGGTGTCCTCTATGTTTTGGACGAGCCCTCGATTGGCCTGCACCAACGCGACAATGATCGCCTGCTCGAAACGCTGAAACACCTGCGCGACCTCGGCAATACGGTGATTGTGGTCGAACACGACGAAGATGCAATCTTAGCCGCGGACCATGTCGTTGATATTGGCCCGGGTGCTGGTGTGCATGGCGGTGAGATCGTCGCCGCGGGCACGCCCGGTGACGTGATGGCCAACAAGAAAAGTTTGACCGGACAATACCTCACCGGCGAGCAGCAAATTGCATTGCCCACGCAGCGGCGCAGCCCGCAAAAAGGCAAAACACTAAAAGTGGTTGGCGCGCAAGGTAACAATCTCAAAAACGTAACGGCGGAAATTCCGCTTGGGCTTTTGACCTGCATCACCGGTGTCTCCGGCGGCGGCAAATCCACACTGTTGATTGATACCATTTACAAAGCGGTTGCCCGCCGCCTCTCAAATGCACGCGCCAACCCAGCGCCGCATGATCGCATTTTAGGCCTAGAGAACCTCGACAAGGTCATCGACATTGACCAATCCCCCATTGGCCGCACACCGCGCTCCAATCCCGCCACCTACACCGGCGCCTTCACACCGATCCGCGAATGGTTTGCAGGCCTGCCAGACTCACAAACACGCGGCTACCTCCCAGGGCGCTTTTCGTTCAACGTAAAAGGCGGACGCTGCGAATCCTGCCACGGCGACGGCGTCATCAAAATCGAGATGCACTTCTTACCGGATGTCTACGTGACCTGCGATCAATGCCAGGGCAAGCGCTACAACCGCGAAACCCTGGAAGTCAAATTCAAGGACAAATCGATTGCCGACATCCTCGACATGACCGTTGAGGAAGGCGCCGAGTTCTTCAAGGCCGTGCCCTCCATTCGCGACAAACTCGAAACCCTGGCCCGCGTCGGCCTTGGCTACATCCACATTGGACAGCAAGCGACAACGCTGTCAGGCGGCGAAGCGCAGCGCATCAAGCTGTCGAAAGAACTGTCACGACGCGCCACGGGGCGCACGCTTTACATTCTCGACGAGCCGACCACCGGCTTACACTTCCACGATGTCGCAAAGCTACTCGACGTGTTGCATCA
This sequence comes from Hyphomicrobiaceae bacterium, assembly GCA_021775735.1. Classification (GTDB taxonomy): domain Bacteria; phylum Pseudomonadota; class Alphaproteobacteria; order Rhizobiales; family Hyphomicrobiaceae; genus JAHZKN01. The sequence continues at coordinate 36,441 of JAJFHG010000010.1, read as the reverse complement.
GCTTGCCGAAGCCGGAAACACCGTCGTCGTGATTGAGCACAATCTGGAAGTCATCAAAACCGCCGATTGGATTATTGACCTTGGACCGGAAGGTGGTGACGGCGGTGGAGAAATTGTAGCCGCCGGCACGCCCGAAGATGTTGCAAAAATCAAAGGCAGCTACACCGGGCAATACTTGAAAAAGGTTCTCGCCAAGAGTCGCACGGCCACACCGGTAAAAACCAAAGCCAAACCGTCAGGTGGCAAGGCGAAGATCGCTGCAAAGCGAAAGACAGGCACCAAGACGAAGCGGGTGGAACGAAAAGTACCTGCAAAAGCAACGCGCAGGTGACCGCGTCAACACGTCTGCTAAGGGCCATAAGCAGACATTTTGTGCTTATGACCAACAAAACTGCTGCGCCAAAGTCTTGCATCGCTTGCCCAAGTTGGTCTTATTAAGAATTCCGCCTTGAAAGGCTTGTCGTGACCCATAGCGAACTCTTCTCCGTCAGTTATCTCGATGCCCGTGATCGATTCATTGAAGCGCTCACGCCGGCCGGATTTGCGCATGAATCGCATACGATGGAAGGGCCGGGCGGCGAAAACAATCTGTTGCGGGCGCCGGGCGGTGAAACGCTTACAATCGATGTCGGAATTCGCCGCGGGACGTCAAACGAGAAAGCAATCGTCATCTCCAGTGGGCTTCACGGGATCGAGGGCTTCTTCGGTTCGGCGGTTCAGCTTGGCCTGTTGACCGATGCCCGATGGTGCGACGCTGCCGCGAACCATACGATTATCTTTGTTCATGCCCTCAATCCGTACGGCTTTGCCTGGAAGCGCCGCGCAAATGAGGACAACGTGGACCTCAACCGAAGTTTTTTCCGCGCCGGCGAACCGCGTCCGAAGACGATTGAGGATTTCCACGCGTTTGTCGACATCCTATGCCCGAAGAGCCCGCCGCCGCGCGTCGATCTTTCGCCTTTGATCGCGGTTTGGCATATCGCACGGCAGGGATTTGGAAAGTTGAAGCGCACCATACCGGTCGGCCAGTATGATTATCCCTGTTGCATCTTTTACGGCGGCAGCGGCCCGTCAAAAACCCAGACCATTCTGGAGAGCAATGCCGGGCGATGGGCCGGAGACGCGGCCGAGATCCAACTTATTGACCTGCATACTGGCCTCGGGCCCTGGGGAACTTACAAAATTCTGCTCGGCGAAGACAAAGACCGTCATGAGTTGGACGTCACCCGCAACCGCTTCGGCGCAGACCATGTCGAAGATCCAGCCGTAGATCAGGAAGCGGGCAAGGTTTTCTACCCCGCCCGTGGCACTTTTTTGCCCTGGTTTAAAACGCTATTTCCCGGCCGGACATGCCGCGCTGCGTTGGCGGAATTCGGGACCTACTCCAATTTGCACGTCTTGCAATCCTTAAGAGCCGAACATCGCGCCCATCACTACGGCGACCCGGACGGCAAACACGCCTGGACGAAAACAGAGCTGCTGGAGATGTTTGCACCAGCGAGCCCGGCGTGGCGCGAACGCGTGATTACCGGGGCAAAAGAAATTTTCCATCAGGCGATCGCTTAATGGAAAAACTGAATAAGAGGCCTTGGCCTCCGCTTGTTAGAGACCGGTAAGGAGCTGTTTGACTTTCCGCTTCACCCTCAAGTTCCAGTCGGCGTGCTGCAACACAGCTAAACGTCACTCCGGGCCATTTGCGGTCATCAGGACAGTTTAGTGTGATGTCCGCTGTTACACCAATATCAGACCTGGTCAGCGCACCGCTCCATAGTCCGCTAAGGGCCAGGAACGGACATTGCTTGATAATAACGTAGAGATCGCCAAAGCGGGTTTGGCGATCTCCTCCTGCACCGAACCAACTGACATGCAGCCATCTGAGCAGGGCAAAAGCCCTGGTCTTTAAGTGTGGCCGCCGCTGAAGGCACTAGCGCGGAACTTTAATTGAGCGGTATATTAAGCCACAGCGATCCCCCGTAGCTCTCAAAGTCATCCCCTCCAATACCATCGTAGTTTGCTGCTGCACGGAACGACCATCCACGTGGCGGGGTCACCAAAACGCCAGCTTCCACGCGACCGCGGCTGTCGTTCGTATTGACCAAAGCGCCATTGATAACCAAATCATCGCTGTCAAAGTTCCATATGCCAGAGAGAGAAGCATGAGGCTCAATACGCGTACCTCGTGGTGTCATCATGCGATAGCCAATTTCAAGTGTACCAGTTAACCGGCCAATCGATGCTTCGCCACCATTGATTAATTGGCCAATACTGTTGCGATAGGCGTCATATTCCTCGTGCCCATAAGCCAACATCAGCTGCGGTGAAACACGCCAAGCGCCGTAATAGTCGTTGCCCGTCAAAGACGCTGTCGCAAGCCACCTGTCGGTGTCAAAGCTGCCAGAACGTAACCCGTTGATTGGATCTTGCAGCCAGATATCATTATCGGATTGCCCCCAAGCTGCCCGCGCGTCAAAGAAGAGATTGTCGAGGACTTTCCAGCCAAGGTAAGGGCCAACCATCCAGCCGGTGCCTTCAATCGCACCCGATTCTCCAGGTTGACTAAGATCCTCTTTCGTATCGTCGACTTGGGCAAGAAAACCGATCAGGAAGCCAGGACGTATAACGTAGTCGGCTCCAACATAGAGAATGCGGAAATCACCATCCCGTTTGACACCACCAACATCGTCATTGTAGCGGCTGATATGCCCTTCAATCCAGAAGTCCAAGCCTGTCGTTGTTTGCACATTGGGGTTTGTCAACGGTTGTGCGGCAAAATTTAAACCGGCGTTAGAAATCTTCTTGCGTTGTTTTTGGGCTTCCTGTTGGGAAGCATTTTCGCGTAACGCACTCAGGCTGGTACCGAATTTGAACGCTGATCGGCCCTGGGCAAGGGACGCTGCTTGTCCTGCAATTGCATCAAACAATGGGTTGCGGGCCTGGTGGCCGTCTAGAACATCGTCGACCGGCGTTGCCATATCTCTAGCGGTATCACCCAGCCCAGATCTGCCACTAGCGTACCCACGGTACCCACGATTAAATCCAAACGCTGAAACTCCTCCGGGAACTGCGGTTGGATTGTTGTCTCTAATAAATTGCTGTCCGAGACCCTCAACAGAACTTGCATTGTGACTTCGACCAGCAAATTTGATTGATCCTGTGTCTTTGCTGCTCTTGTGATCTCGTTCACTCAATCGACGCAACATACGGGCACGATCCGGACCATGCGTTAGTAGATTGTCGACACGGCGATGGATAAAGCGCTTGGTTTCTTCTTCCATGCGCGGGTCGTCTGGATCCAGCCGGTTGATGTAAGTGCACACAACGTTTTCATTTGATCCGACATCGACGCTGACTAGTCCTGCACCTAGTGCAACAAATTCCGGTGCGGCATTTCCAACGCAGTTAATGCTCGCTAGTGCATAAGCCGGATCCACGGTTTCGCTGATCGAAAATGTTCCCGGAGCAAGATTGTTTTGGACATTCGACTGCCCATTCGAAAGTGAGAAATTACCAAACGGCGCCGTTCCAGAAAACGCGAAATCCTTGTCCGGACCAATGACCGTCTTAATGACCGTTAGACTGCCTGGAGCCTGTTGGATCTCCGAGTTTGTGTAGGTGCAAACCACATTCTCGGTTGCTCCGACATCGACAATAACCTGACCTGTCGCAAGCGTTACCATTTCAGCGGCAGCATTTCCGACACAATCAATGCTATCGAGTGAATATGCTGGGTCAATGGCCTCAGCGATCGTAAACGTTCCAGGCGTCAGGTTGTTCTGAACATTCGACTGCCCGTTGGACAGATTGAATCCGTTAAACGGAGCAGTACCGTTGAATGTAAATGACTTGTCCGTGCCATTGACGATCTTGATGACGGTTAGATTTCCAGTGTTCGCGATTGGAATTTCGGAATTTGTGAATGTACAAATGACGTCTTCGGTCGCAGCAACGTCGACAACGAGTTCTCCCGTGCCAAGCGTCACCATTTCAGCGGCAGCATTGCCAACACAAGCAACGCTGTCGAGCGTGTAGGCAGCATCGAGTGTTTCAGTGACGGTAAATGTACCAGGCGTCAGGTTGCCCTGGAAATTCGATTGGCCATTTGACAGGTTAAACATTCCAAACGGTGCAGTACCGTTGAACACGAAAGATTTATCCGTCCCGTTGACTGTTTTTATTATCGTGAGACTGCCGGTATTCACGACCGGAATCTCAGAGTTTGTGAACGTACAGACGACGTCTTCACCAGCAGCCACATCGACGACCACCTCACCATTTGCAAGCGTCACGACTTCTGGGGCCCCATTGCCGACGCAGGCAATGCTATCCAACGTATAGGCCGGGTCCACCGTCTCGGTGATGGTGAACGATCCCGGCGTCAGATTGCCCTGGAAATTTGACTGGCCGTTGGATAGGTTAAACGCACCAAATGGAGCCGTACCATTAAATACAAATGATTTGTCTGTGCCGTTGACGGTCTTGGTGACCGTCAGGCTGCCGGTTTGCGGCGGGCCTGGTATGCAAGAACAAACCAGTTGGAAACTTGAATCTTTAGGATCTTGTGGTGGCCCAACAAAAATTTGAGCGGAGAAGCTGGTGTTAATGACGCCATTCGTTGTGTTCTGAAAGGCTGCAACCGGGGTCGCGACAACTTGTTCAAAATTCCCAGTATTGTTTGGATTCCCATTCGCTCCGACCAAAAACCCGTTGCCAGGACCTTGACCTGTTTTGGAGAGCCGCCACCTTGGATCGCCAGTCGAAGGATTGTTGTCGATTGGATTAATGGCCGTAAAGACAACAGTGTCACCTGGCTGCATCTCAAAGGATGTCAGGTTTTTGACGTTGAATGCGCCTTGCCCAGAGCCTTGGGAGAGGGTGGCAATAACGGGGTTTGCGGCGAGACTGGCGCAGGTTTCATTCGGGAACGCCGCACTGCCTTGCTGTGCCCAGCTCGAGTTATGCGAGAAGATAGTAAGCAAAAGCGCAAGCACAACGACATGAAAAATATGAACGATATTTTTACAAATGAGGCGACTATTGAACAACAGCATGATACGCGACTCGTCAATCAGTGAGCGCATTGCTTAAAACGCAACTTCCCTGTTCCCCCTGTGCGGTTGCACAGCAGGTCACACTGGCCAACGGGCCAGATCAGTTGGTGAGAAGGTTCCCCCTCCCGCTCGTTTTCCCGCTTAAAGAGTGCGATCGTTAGCGATCGTCTTTTGTGCTGCGCACCGCCCCGGTGCACACATTGGCAACCTAAACAGGCTGCAATTCCTCAACACTCAGAGAAACTGCCCGCGCAGTTTCATTGAGCTAATGTGTGCCGCTTGATGAACGAATGAATTGGCTGAACCGCCGCTTCACGCACACGCAACACAAATTTGTCCCGCTGATTGATAAAAACGTGCCGTGAAGTGAGCCCAACAAAGCCCAGCACGCACTGACAAGCGAACCGCACCACCGTGGTCCTCTGCCATCTACCCCACTTTTGATTGCCGCAGCTTTCGTGTCCTCAAACACGAGTCACAAGATCCAACGTCTTGTGCATTGAAGACACCGCTGGTCCTCAATATGTTTGCAGGGCGAGCCGCAAAGGCCTGCAACGCCTAAAAAAAACTATGTTATCCACATGTTTTCCACAGGCCACTTGACTTAAGAATATACCCTTCTAGGTCGCAAGAGAAATAGAGCTATTCGTGTCCTTATCAAATCACGGTGTGCTCTTAAGGCATCAGAAATCTGCGAAGCAATGTCCGCTTTGGGTCATAAGCGGACCTATTGCGCGGTGCACCAGGACGTCCGCTAAGGGCCAGAAGCGGTCTCTAGATCAAATTCTCTACATGTCTGCTACTGGGCGTAGAGCAGACCTTCCATTAATTGGGAGAAAAGCTTGCAGCGGCACAAACGTTGTCCCCTTCCTCTGCAAACCACCATCACAAAACTAATCCCCACCTCTCCTGTCACCCTTAAACTCATCGCACCTCACCTGCGGGGGCGTTGTCTAGACCGTCTGGGCCGTGCGGGTTTGAGCGAAGAAGCGGAGCAGTAATGTGACGTGAACCGTGAGTGGGTGCGATGTATCGCCGGTGGCAAGGAAACCTAACGCATTTCCCCCATCCGGCTGCGAGCCAGAATAGCGGTGTGAATCCTGCGCGTTCTGGACGACAGAAATGATCGCCAAGCGGAGTGGTGAAAACCGCTCAAAAAATACATAAAGCTGCGGAATTCACTGCTCCGCTCCCCGACCAACCCGGGGGCATCCTTTCAAACCTTCGGGCGCTCAGCGCCGCGAAGGGCAGAGGCGTGCCTGTCTGTCCAGACACGACAATCATGCGCGCAGAAGCGGACACCAACACCAAAAAACAAATCCCGCAGGACGAACGCGACACATGGAAAGGTAGCGCACCGTTCGGCCCAAATAAGCAGTGGGCATAAACAATTTCACGCGCTGGCGCCCCTTAAAGCCGCCACCGATGACGGTATGGCCGTTTCCAAAACAGCGATAGCTACTGAGTCCTGCCTGACGATTTTACGGTGGTGTCACGCACAATCATGTTGGAACTCAAACATCGCATCCCTTGCTCCACTGCTGCATCTTTCCGGACATTGCGAACGAGAGCTACAAAACTGGAATAGATATCAAGGGGTTGATCCTCGCCCCGGCAAAGGCGATCGGTGTGGAGACGCTGATCGCAAATACCAAGGAAAACCAAAGCCTGTTACCTAGGTAACAGTTTACGTAAACGTAAAGTGGCAGATATGCGCCCGCTGGATATCGAGAGCCCTTCATTTGGCTCAGCGTCGAAGCGGCAATAAACGGCACGTCTCAGCCGGCGTCGCACGATGATAGCCCGAGAATGCAACTCAGATCTGGCAATAGTCACCATTGAAAGGAGTTACACCATGACGGTACGAGTAAACCAAACTATGGCAGCTGCCGCGATCGGACTCTGTTGCGCTATTCTTTCGAACGCCGCAAATGCCGAAAGTAATACCGTTGCCAGGCAGGCTGAATTGCATCAGGCCTGCATGCAACACGATGGCCAGTTTGAGCAATCCTGGATCTACAACGACCAGGGCGTTAAATGGGGCAAGGTCGTGTCCTGCACCACGAAGACCGGCAAAATCAAATGTCAGGGCGATGTCTGCAGGTCCGACAGTGTAACGGCCAGCAACAACTTGGCTGAATCATTCCCGGCCGAGCCTGCAGCTTTTTCCAACATGCTCACAGCACTTTCTGGAAAATAGATCAAACCACAAAGTGACAGCCCTAGGCTCGCACGGTCGCGAATGCGCCGCCACTGACGAGCAGAGCAAGTTAACGTCTGAATTGTCTGGGCAGAGCACGTCAGCTCTGCCCGTCCTTGTACTCCTCGTCCGGTCCAACGAGAGACATCCTAGCGGTCTATACACGTGGCAAAGACATCGGCTGTGAAAGTTCTCAAGGGCTGGCACAAGTTCCAGCCAGCTCCAACCCGTGTACAGTGCTCACCGCACAAAAAACCGGCGCGATCTTCGGATGCGCCGGTTTTAATTCATTTTCAGGTTAGCACAGGGGGCGTTGACGCATTCAAGTGCGCGGCACGAACGATGGCAAGTGCGCGGCACGAACGATGGGTCGTTCCCGTCTCCGTTGCCATTCGCGTTTCCGTTCTCGACAGATATCAGATCTACTCCACCAACTTTGACCTCCCATAGATAGGCCCGTTTTGAACATTAGTTTTTTTTTGGACTTCGTTGCAATGGAACGATCACATCGGGTGCCGATGGACCAACTCATTGGTGAAGGATCACGACCCTCAAGCCAGTCCAGACGCTGGCCGAAACAAGTCGGAGCCTAACTAAAAAACAGGCGTTGCTATATGGGTCAGACCAACACCTTTTCCTTTAAAAGTAAGCTTTTCGCCCAACATACGGGAACATGCTGCATCACTGCTGCACCGTTGTTGCTGTTGCCCATTTTGTTTTTACTTCGTCTCGACATTGCAAACAAATTGTCACCCAACTTGCCATCATCTACCCCAAATTGAGTGTAAAAAAATAGAGAGTGTTTTTCTTGTGCAGCACGCAATAGTTTGGTGCTGTGCAGGTCGCAAATTGAGGGGTTTGCGTACATGTCAGGGGGGGGTCTCCAGCCTGTTGTGAACGCTTTTTGATCCAGCTTTCTTTTAAATGCACCGCAGGTTGGAGTTTTTGCAATGTGGAGTAAAATGTATGGTTCTTCAGGCTCAGTTCGACCAGTAATACGGTATCGCGACCCTGCAAGCGCAATCAGGTGGCTCGAAGCAGCGTTTGGTTTTGAGTGCCGTCACGTGGCTCAGGACGATAACGGCCAAATAAGCTACGCAGAATTGGTTTCTGGCGACAACCTCATAACTATAGGGCCAATCGGCAACGGATGGCTCGACAGTATGAAGCGGGAGCCTGACGAGAGGCTAGGTGCTGAAACTCAGATTTGCTCTCTTGTGGTTAAAGATGTTGCCGAGTCTTATGCCAAAGTTTTGGCGGCACATTTGGAGATTGTTGTCGAACTTTCAGAAGACGATGCCATTGGCGAGAATTTTTCGTGTCGAGATCCTGAAGGTCGCATCTGGCATGTCGCGGCGTCCGCCCCCCACACGTCCAATCAACTGTTCAGCAGAACAGCTTTGAATCGTTTCGCCAGACTAGTCGAGGAAAGAATCCCCATCAGGGGTGGCTTGATTACCCTTGTTGGGGTTGGCGTAGTAGGGTTGATTTTGGCTTCTTTCTTCATCAATTACGAGCCTGATGTTGACATTAAACAATACGCGACTGTGCACGATGGCAAGAGGATGTTTCGCGGTTCACAAATACAGAAACCAGGCGAAGAAAAACGCCTTGAACACTCTGTTGCTGAGACAAACGAGCAGAAAATTGCAGTGGAACGGAACGGCATGCAAACGCATGAGGAGGCAGGACTCCAACCCGATGGAGTAGTCAACAAAGAGCTTGACGACTTACTAAAGGCAAAAACAAAAAAATTAGCGGAAATAGACGCCTCACAAAAGGTAATTCAGCGTAGCCTGGAGGCGCTTCAAGCTGAAATCTCTCGTGAGAAAGAGGCGCGACGTATCGCTGAGAGGGATCAGAAGAAGGTCTATCAAAAGCTTGCCACCGAGCGCGGGGAAAAGAAGAAATTGCAAGACGTCATAGAGACGTTGAAAACGGGTCAGGCTGAAAAGGAAAAAGTCGCAGATGCCCGCTCTCCAACGCCCCGCACTCCAACGCAAAGACAACCCAAAGATGCTAAAGTGTCTCATAAAACACCACAGGCCGAGGCTCGTACGAAAGAAAAACTCAGCAAGAGTGCTGTCCTCAGACAAAAAAAGGTGGGCGAAAAGAATAGCAAGAAAACGGATGCCGCGAAGAACAACGCATCCACTGCGACAGCCGCACAGTTGGGAATTCTACAGCGAGAGTTGATACGGGTCGGGTGCCTATCAGGCAATGTTTCCGGTCGATGGGATGAACGATCTAAACGTGCATTTAACGAGTTCATTCAAAAAAGCGATCGCGGGTATCCGAAAAAAGTAAAAGCTCGGGTTGTCATTTCTGCATTGCGCGCGACCAGGACAAAAGTGTGCCAGTAGACATAGCAGGTTTCGCTTGCACTTACGCAGTTCGCGCTATGTGTTCATTTGTACTACAGCCCCAGTCTTAAACCGGAACTAGAAATTTTAACTGAAGTCCAAGTCGTTTTTCGGCAAGTGAATTGTCTTAACACGGAATTTGCCGGTGGCGGAACAATCGAAGCGTAGCCAAATTTATTCGCGTCAACCGCTTTGCCATGAGGGTTTGATATTGAGTTCAACGTAGTGCAATTGGTGAGAACATTGGATCAGAGGCTCCACTCACTGATCTCATCGGCGCTGCAATGCCACCAGCCAAGGATAGGTCAGTCGTCATGCGTCGGATTAAGCGCGAACGAAATTTAAAGGTTGCTGAAAAGCTTCGGGCAACCAGCTTCGCGCGCTCAGCGCCGCAAAGGGCTGAAGCCTGACTGTCTGTCCGGCCAACACAATCATGATCGCAGAAGTGCGCACCTCAGCATGTCAGAGGATGATCAGATCCGTTGCGGGCGCAAAGTAACAGATAAACGCAACAACTCATGCTTGCCAATGAGGTAAGATGATGGACATTCGCGAAACATATATGACTTCCGCTAGAAAAACGCCAGAGGTTCCCATGGCATTTAAAAAAAAATCAACAGGAACAAGAAAATTAGTTGAGCCTGAAACGGGTCTATATTTGCAACGCACAATCGGTTGGCTTGCAGAGGGCACGAGGGTCGAATTTCGTCATAAAGACGAGGGTCCAATTGCCGGTTTTGTTGTTCATCTCACGTTCTCTAAAGATAACAAATTGGTGACGCTTGCTGCGAGTCGAGAAAAGATTCACGATAGTGTGACGTTTCACTCTGATGGCGTAAAAAGACAAGGACGGCACCCGCAATACGGTGAAGATAATTTTGAGGCTGTTGTTCTCCCCAAGATTCAAGAGGCGCTTCACGCTTATCTTGCCGAGCGCGTTCTAACAGGCCGCGACCCCAGACTGCCAAAACCTGAACTGAGAGTCGAAATAAACTAGCACCGGGTAAGCCCGTGCTGGGCGCCTAAACACGTTCACGCGCTGGCGCCCCTTAAAGCCGCCACCGATGACGGTATGGCCGTTTCGTGAACATGAAGCCACCGGGCTTGGTCACCATTGGGGGTGAGGCGAAAGACAACCGTCGAAAATCGAGAGTTGTTGGCTGGAACAGTATTGGTTGCGTTGAACTGGTCCTCGATATAGCGCGCGGTGGCAAGTTCGCGATCATTTGACAGTGCCACAAGTTTAAAATCACGGATCGCAACGCCAAATGACGGATTACACGCATGGGCGTTAAACACGGGATCAAGGAACTCTTTTCGCGCCAACAGGCTTCCAGATGGATAAATAATCTCGCACTCTTCTGCAAAGCGATGGACAAGTTCTGTCTCAAAGTACGTTCGATCCGCCGGCACATCGCCACGAAACCATGCCGCAAGAACGTCATGCATCGTTTCAACTTCGGATTTCAGTGTGTTTTCAATTTTACTCATTGATGTCTTTGCCCTCACACGTGCGAAAAGACTTGGCAGACGATATCTAGTAACAAACCGTAAAGACTTCAATCAGCATGGTCCCGGGACGGGTCATGACGTGTCCACCCCGGCTAAAAGACTGAGTGCCAACAGCCGGGACTCACGATTGGGCGCGAGATCAGAGACCGATAAAGTTGTGACCAACTCTTCAATGTAGACGCTTGGGAGTCGATGCTGTCGCGCCCCTGCGAGCACCAAATCAAGATACCAGTCGTAGGGCCGTAGATTTTGCTCGATGGCATCCGGCGCCGCCATATAAGTTACAACAGCCTGCTCTTGACCGCCTGAGCGCACAACGAAGTTGTTGTTTCGACAGTATCCGCGACCACTGCTTTCCGCGCGGTCTAATGCTGGCAAGTCCACGTCATTCATTTCAAAGAGAACGCCGTAGACCTTTCCGCGCAGAGCGTTGGCGGCAACGAGAGTCGCCTTGCCCGAGCCATCGACGCTTTTTTTGTTGAACTCAAGTGTGAAGCCTTCCGTGCTTGCAACACACATCGGACGCGCCGTGGGGCATCGCTCCTTTAGGCGCTCCGTCAGCATGTTGGAACCATATGCGAAGTAGGGAATCTGCATCATGAACTGATGCTAGCATAAGTGTGCTCTAATTTTTGTTCTGGCCGTTGGCAGACATAGTCCTATTTTCTGCTATTGATGACTAAACAATCTTTATACCTCGAATAGGAACACCTCCATGGACATCATCGCCCTCCTGATCATCCTCGCTGTTCTGCAATTCATGGCGTTTAGCTTTCTCGTCGGCCCGGCGCGCGTCAAATATGAGGTTAAAGCGCCGGCAACAACCGGAAATGAAGACTGGCAACGTCGCTTTCGCGTGCATCAAAATACGATGGAACAATTGGTAGCCTTCGTGCCCGCCATTTACCTCTGCGCCGTCTATGCAAACCAGACCGTCGCCATCGTCTGCGGCGTCATCTACCTCATTGGCCGGTGCATCTACGCTTACACCTACATCAAAGACCCGAAAACACGCGCGCTTGGCATGATCTTGTCATTCTTCCCAACGTTGGCGATGGTGCTGGCTGCCCTCGGCGGTGTGTTGATGAATGTTGTCGGCTGATCGCATTGCGGCCCGACACTCACGCCTTCATTTGCCGGGCAAATTTTCGACGCAGGCTGGCAAGCTTGGGGTCAATGTAAGTTCGACAGAACGGACGCTCGGGATTGGTGTTGTAATAATTGTGGAACCGTTCAGCAGATCGTTTAAAACCGCGATGCGCTAAAACCAAAGTGACTAATGGCGCGTCAAAGTCCGTTTGCAGCATATCGAGAACGGATTGGATCTGCGCCCTCTGCACAGCGCTATGGCAGTAAATTGCACTGCGGTATTTTCCACGCAACTTGTGCTGAGACGTGCTGGAGTGCGTGCGCAGGTGCACTTCAATCAACGTTGCACTGCTGATGACGCGTGGGTCAAACAAAACATCAACAGCTTCCGACCACGTTTCATGCGGCGGGTCAGATTTTGTAAAGCCCTGGTCTACCGAGCTGACGCCTTTCAACGATTGAAAGACAGCTTCCGTACACCAATGGCAGCCACCACCAAATCCGATCTGCTCAAGTTGTGTATTCATGGTCTCTTATCGCATACTCGCTGATGTGTGCAGTTCAACATGGCGCGTTCCACGTGGTGAGGCATTGAGTTGTGCGCACGCCAGCCAAATTTGCGGCCATAAGCAATTTTTACTAGACTGCATGTATGGGTCTTTTTCTTACAATCACGTTCGTTTCGCTCCTTGTGTTGGGCGGTTTGATGCGCTGGTCTGAGGAACGCGACAAAATCAATGCTGACCCTTATGACGAAGTTCCAGACATCTCAAGCAATAAACTCTCGCTCTTGCCAGGCGATATCAAATACAAAAGCCCATCAGGGAACTTTCAATTTTATTTCCCTCTGACCACCTCCATCGTCCTCAGCATCGTGTTGACGCTGGTGCTCAGGTTTTTCGGGTAAGCGCATCTATCCCTAAGAACAAAAAACCAAACGGACTTCAACTTCGTATCATTGAGTGTCCTCGAGATTACAACCGGAGAACTGCATCCCATGGCGTCGACAAATCCACCCTCAGCTGACCGCGAACTCGAATTATCACTTGCTCTTATGCGATTGGCGATCGCTGGATTTTTAATGGTCTGGGTCTGTGATAAACTGTTCAACGCCGATAGCGCCGTCAAAACATTCTCAAAATACTATTTTGGATTGTCCGGTGACACAGTCATGCTCGGCATCGGAGTGTTGCAGTTGGTGCTCGTTTTGGCGTTCGCCGCCGGTGTGTTCAAGACACTGACCTACGGCGCGGTGACACTCATGCACGCCGTCTCAACCTTTGCCAGCTACGAACGTTATCTTGATCCGCTGGCCCGTCCCAACATTTTGTTTTGGGCTGCGGTCCCAGTGCTCGCAGCCATGATTGCACTTTTCATTTTGCGCGCACGAGATCAAATGTGGACGTTGGGATCAGATTGATAGCGGTTAGCCGGGGTTCGCTCGTCCCCTACCCGGCTTCAACAATCTTTTTCAAATTGGCCAAGCCTTCCTCGTATTTTTCACCAATCATCTGGTCTACGTCGTGCTGCATCAAAATGCACATGGCGCGCATAATGAAGTTATGCTCACCGGTCATCGCCCAGGTTACTTTGGTTTTGTCTCCGGCTGGCTTGAGCGAGAATGCAACATCGGCTGTCGCTGGAAATGGCGCGATAAAATCGAGTTGCATTTTGACATCGCTAGGTGGCGTCGAGCCGACAATGGTCATAGACCCTTCGCCAACTTCCTCGTTGCCTTTCCATTTTCCAATAGCCCCTTTGCCGTCGTCAGGGCCCTCATAGGTCATGACCGCATTGGGGTCGAGTTTTGCCCACGGTGACCAGGCATCAAATTTTTTGAGACTATTCATATGCGGAAAAATCGCCTCTGGCGTTGCCGCCATTTCAGCGGACCGGGAAACGCGATAGCCTGCCGGCTGCATCGCAACGTAGACCAGAAAGGCCACAACAAGAGCGGTGAAAAGTGTGAGGATTTTCTTGAACATAGTGCACCTCGTGCTGATTGATATCGATTTTGTGCGCGTTGGATTTGGCGCTGGCACGGCATCGACGCTGGAAATTCTAAAATCCTGCCCTATAAAGACGGCTCAATATGTCGGTTAGGCTTCCCACCATATGCTGAAATTCCTGCGAAAGGAACTAATTGCGCTTCTCGCCGAAGCGGGCGCCGCTTTGACGGTACTCAGCCAATTGGCCAGTGAAGTCGCAATGCCAGACTGGCTGCGCGATTTTCTGGTGCTGTGGCGGCAACTTTTAACCGCCATTTGGACACCACTACTCAAGCACTTTGAATTCGCGCTTCACCCACAACTCATTGCAGCCCTGTCAGTGGCTTTGTTTATGTGCCTATTGGGCGTTGGTGCACGAATGGCGCGCGCGCGTTCACGTGCGCCGTTAGCACCATTAGAATTTCGCTTTCTTGAAGATATGTCCTTCCTGAGCCTGCTGGTTTACGCTGGCTTGGTCTATGCTTTCTTGATTGGCTCTGGACCAGACCCCGCACAAGAACCCCCAATTGAATTGTTCGGCAGCGAAATAGCCGGGCGGTATACGTTCGCGCTCATCGTCACACTTGGATACGCGCTTGGTGACGTCTTTGGGCACAAAGCATTTCATTGGCGCTTGTTGCGCCTCGCGACAGTGGTTGGTGCGATCATCATTGGCCTTATTTTCGCCGCAGGCTCCATTGCGACCTAACCGCCCGACACAACGGTGGATCCAAAAAACTTTTTAAATTCTGCGACGGATGTCACGCCGTCCCACCGTTACTCCCTCATACGGCCACAACTTGGTTCGCCGTTGCGCGTATCATCTGCTGCAACCGGATCAAGACACCCCCCAAAACGGTCGTTTGAGAACAGAGGAGTTCAACACGCTTATGTCAACAAAACGAAATTGGATTATTGGCGGTTTGGCTGTCGCTGCATTAAGTGCGGCCGCAGTCGGCGCAACAGCCCGCCATGGCGGGCACGGCTGGGGCCATCACGGTGGAGGTTGGCACGGTGGCAAACACCATGGCCGCTCTATGAAACGTCCCATGCGCATGGTCTGCGGCCGCAGGGCACCAGAACGTATCGACCACGTGTTGGTGCGCATCAAGCACAAAGCAGATATCACAGACGCTCAAACACCAGCCTATGAAGAGTTTGCCGATACGGTGCGCACAGCCGTCGACAAGGTCCGCGAGTCCTGCCCGCCAAAACCGGCATGGAAAACACGTAAACGCGATGCCGAAGGCGCAGACAACAAAGACCAAGCTGAAAACAAACCACGCCTCAGACGCTCCCCGATTGAGCGACTGGACAATATGGAAAAAATGTTGACGGCAGGCCTCGAAGCCATCCGCACCATTCGACCCAGCGCTGAAAAGCTCTATGCGAGTCTGACAGAGGAACAGCAAACCAAGTTGCGCAAAATGCGTGGCAAGCGCGGCTGGGGCAAGCGACACAGATGGTACAGACATCGCGGTGGTGATAATGAAGGTCGCCGTGGCAAAGGGCGGGGCAGCGACAGCGAGTAATCGCTCGACCGCAATCAAATCCAGAAACGAAAAAACCGACCGCACCTGTTGAGTGCGGTCGGTTCTTTTTTGACAGTCGGCTTAGGTCTCAGACAACCTAAAAACCGCGTAGCACATTGCCTGCCCATAAAATGGCGAAGGCTGCCAGAACAACTTCGAAAAGATGACTGGATAGCATTGGCCCAACTTCTGGAATAACAACGCCAAGATATTTTATTGCAATCGCAGCCAGAACCAGCAGCGTTGCAACCATCCATGTCACAACTTTCGGTGCAGATAGGAACATTGCGTTCTCCTCGTCGTTTGTGCACTGAAAGACGGCGATTTCTTTTGCCGTCTTGGTGCTAGCAATAGACAGCAAACGATTCGAGGCCAGCACCCCGCCGTGGTTTTCAACCATCAATGTGACACCTATTCATGCCACTCCCGCCGATTGACCGTAAAAACAGTGTTTACGGTTTGAGGAGGAATAAGCCCCGACGCATGGGCCGGGGTTCTAAGGCACAACGATTTTGCTCGATAATGCTTCGGTCCTAGTAGCAAGTCTGGCGCAATGTCCAACCTTTGACTTTGCAGGTCCGATTGCCATTCGATGACAGCGTGCAGATACGATTTGGGATGCGGATATAGGAACAGTAATAATCACCGACGCGTCCTGAAAAACCATGCAACGGCGCATCAAGTTGAGTATCTTGCGTTAGGCGCCGCTTGGACCCTTTGGCGTCAGCATCCGTGCTAAAGATCACGGGAACGACCACCACGGAGAACATGGCCAGCGACAAGGAAATTATTTTAAGCAGTGTATGTGTCATCTCATCTTTCCTTAACAGAGGCCTTAAAAAAAGACCGTTGTTTCAGTTGAAGAGATATTAGTGAAACCTGCCACGACGCGCTGTCCCTGAGGAAACACTGCACGTATTGTGTTCCGCTCACATTTGATTAACCATAGGCACGCAGTTGCGTTCAATATCGACGATGCGCATTGTCACACAAATAACTCCACCGCTACAGAAAGCAAACAATGATATGAGCCCGACTGATGCATTACGACCTGGCCTAACCGGAACAGTATCGATGGTTGTTACACCCGACAAAACAGCTCCTGTTGTTGGCAGTGGAAGTGTCGAAGTTTTTGCTACACCGATGTTGGTTGCTGTGATGGAAGCTGCTGCGTGTGCAGCAATTGACCGTCACATCCCTGACACCCACACATCACTCGGACTTAAAATAGATGTTGTCCATGTAACACCGACTCCACTTGGTCTGACCGTAACGGCTGTCGCTGAGTTGATTGAGGTCTCAGGACGTAAGCTGAGCTTTAAGATCACCGCACACGATGATCATGAGGCCGTTGGTACCAGTACCCATACCCGTATCGTCGTTGATCGCGCCCGATTCGATGAAAAACTCAGCACCAAGAAGACCACCTGACACACTTGGCTACTTTTTTTGATCTACGCACCCCATTCGCCAACACATTTGTCACCGTACACCCTACAGTTGCGGTCAGGATCAGCTATAACCAGCTTCAGAAAAATAAACGGTGTTTTGGAGGGAAATGGTCATGCGACGTCGTATTGTTGCACATCTCAGCCTTGTACTCGCAGTATTTGCATATCCAGGATCAGCTCGTGCGGATGATGCTGGCGCCAAAGCCGCGCCAAAGCCGGCCGCGACGTGCGCCAATGCCAATGCGCTTGGCGTCTCACGTACGGTGCAAATCGATACAACGGGCGGCCCTGGCTTTGGTTTTGAGCACTACAAGGTGCATGATTTTTTAGCCGACAAAGAAGTTATCTTGACCTTCGATGATGGCCCACAGGTGCGCACCACGCAGGCCGTACTTGACGCACTTGATGCGCATTGCACCAAAGCAACCTTCTTTTCGATCGGCAAAATGGCGCTCGGGCTGCCACACATTATTCGAGACGTGGCCAAGCGCGGGCACACCATTGGTACACACACCTGGTCTCACCAAAATTTGCGCAAGCGTAAAAAGGGGAAGGCCGCTGTTGAAGAGATTGAAAAAGGTGTCGCAGGCGTTAGTCGCGCTCTAGGCACGTCAACCTCAGCATTCTTTCGCTTTCCATTTTTGCAGGATTCCAAAGAGACACTTGGCTATCTTTCAAAGCGCAATCTCGGCGTCTTTTCAACCGACATCGACTCGCGTGATTACATGCCTCAAAAGCCAGATCGTCTCGTCAAATACATCATGGCCAAACTGGAAAAGCGCGGCAAAGGCATGTTGTTGATGCACGACATTAAAAAAGTCACCGCCAAAGCCCTACCTAAATTGCTGGATGCGCTCAAGGCGGGCGGTTACAAAATCGTCCACATGACAGCAGCAGCAAAAACCAAGCCTATCGAAAAGTACTCCAAAATGATCGAAAAACACGTCAAGGGTCTGCCATCAGCCGGTAGCGCGCGGCCAACATCAAGTGTCGTCAAAACAGTGCCCTCACCTTAAGTTGCAATCAGCGGCCTAATTAGGTCTCGGCGCATCATAAATGACGAAAAAAGCCAGCACTGCAATCCGCAGTGCTGGCTTTCATATTTGGCTCACGGCCAACGTTTAGTACGTACGGTACACTTGGCGATAACGACGTAGACGATAGCGTTGGGCCGCCCGTGGTGGACGGCGATAGCTATACGCGTAACCTGGCGGCAATTGACGATAGCCGCGGCGCACACGACGGTAGCGCCGTTTTTTGGCGTAGCGCTGGCGATACTGCTTGGCATGGCCACGAACTGAGATCCGCGTTGAGGCTTTGCCGTGACGCGACACCAAGCGATAAAGTGTTTTCGCATTGCGCGGTGAAAGACGAATACAGCCATGCGATGCAGGACGACCGAGACGGCCCGTAGCGTAGGTTGCATGAATGGCAAACCCGCGATGGAAAAAGATGGAATGGGGCATTGGTGCCCAATCATACTTTCTGGAATGCCACATGCGCGCCATCCACTGTGGGCGATAATTACCTGTCGGTGTCAGGTAACCACTACGGCCTGATGAAATCTTCCAGGTGTATTTGGCGGCGCCATTTTCACTCACTGTGATGCGCTGCGATGTCAGGTTGATATCTAGCTTCAAGGTTACAGGCGGCGGAGCAGGCTTGGCAGGTTCAACCGATGCCAACTCCAACTTAGCATCGCCAGCCTTCTTTGAATCACCAGCTGTTGCAGCACTGCTGGGTCTTGCCGCATCATCATAAACAACCGGCCAATCCATAGCCGCTACTGGCCCAACAGCTGCAAGGCTGATCAAGACCGCAGCAAGGGTCGCGCACATTCTCATCGTTTGGTGTCCTTCAACTACGCATTACAATTGGTGATGACACAAAACTTTCATCACCATGACAAACTCCGACAACCGTTGCCGGCCATCGCATACTTATTGCCTCACTGCTTGCAACCGTAGTCGCAGAAATCTTGTTAAGCCGCGCCTCTTTGATTGGACGCTGGTCTCATGTTCTAGTTGGTAATCACAATGCGGGTTCGCGCGCGATTGGCACGCACCAGCGAATACAGACGTGCTGCATTGCTTGGATGCAAGCGAACACACCCATGCGAGGCTCTGCGGCCAAGCTGTTTGGTTGCATACGATCCATGAATGGCATAGCCGCCACGAAAGAATATGGAATACGGCATCGGTGAGCCGTGATACTTGCTCGAGTAGTGGCGGCGCGCGAGCCGTTTTGGACTATAGCTGCCGTTGGGCGTGTTGTAGCCGCGACGGCCTGTTGAAACACGCCATGTGTGGCGCAGATAGCCGCCGACATAAACACGCATGACCTGAGAGCTTTTATCAATATGGACACGCACACGAGCGTCCGCATTTTGCACTGAAGCTCCAAGGCTCAGTGCCAGCACAAAAAGTGCGAGAAGTGCATTACGCATCGTCCTATTCCCTTTACGCAGTACTAGAATATTCAACTGAACATCCGGCGGGTGGACTGGCGAGGCACTTCAAACACGAAACAAACTCTGAAATGTTGCTTGTCTGAGTTTGGGTGGCTGCCAACAGATGTCCGGATCATAGCCGCCGTTCGTTAATGATAGGCTGCTGGAATGGCCCCGGCCTAGAGTTTCTTAGGCACACATCGACTTTTTTTGATTGAACAGAGCTCTGACCATGGGGTTGCTGATAGCAACTGGTAACAGGTCAGAAAGAGCTGTTACTGACTGGTAAAGGGCGCGTGCGCGCGTGGGCGTGTCTTATAGACCGCGCAGACGTCGGCTGAAGCGGTCTAATTAAACAAAAGATCAAACAGCGATTTGGGCTTCTTGCGCTTGCGCACTTTGCGTGGAGGGGGCTTTGGCAGTCCACCTTCTGCCCACGGTGACCAAACCTCACCATTGGGACCGCGATAGAGACGTTGACCACCCCCTGCTGCGGTTGTGCGCGCGCGACCTTTGCGCAAGTCGAAAACATCTGTTGCGCCATCGAGGTTGGCGACCGTCAGCTTGCCGTTGCCCCACGTCCATGTTGAGCGTTCTTGACCCTTTGTATCGAGTTCAATCGCCACGACGCGGTTATAATAGAGGTCAACAATCGCAGCATGGACAATACGGATTGTTTTGCCACCCTGTTTCACCACACCGCTTTCATAGCGCAGCACGCCGACACCCTTAAACGGTTCCTCGCGCACTTGCCAGGATAACACTTTGGGATTGGCTGACGTCCAACGCTCCAAGGGGACACTCAAGCGCGGATAAAAGTTGTTACGGGCAAAGAACCGATTGTTTTGAACATAAACCTGCCAACCGTCTGTTCCTTTTCGGCCAACGGGACGCTCTGCTTCGACGCCCAAGCCAAACCGCTCCAGAGCCACGATAGCGGCCTGCATTCCTGGTTTCAGCCTGAGCGCTTTGCGCAAATCTGCAATCGCCTGATCGGCATTGCCCAACGCTTCTTCAATCTCGGCCTTGGCCCAGTAGACTTCTGGGCGCTCACCATCCAACTCGCGCGCGTTTTCTATATCGCGGCGGCCAATCTCGGCCTGTCCTGTAAGCTTGTAGGCGTAAGCGCGATAAGCAAATGCAACACTCGAACGGGGGTTGAGTTGCAACGCTAGGTTCAGATCCTGGAACGCAGCTTCATTGGTACCGGCCATGGCATGGGCGAGGCCGCGCACCTCATAAGCCGGTGCAAGATTGGGGTTAAGCTCAACTGCGCGCGAAAAATCCGTCAGCGCAGAGGCAACATTTTGTGTTGCAAGATACGCCTTGCCACGAATGAGATAGATCGCAGGGTTGTTGACATCAAATGCAATCGCCCTCGACAGATCTTCAATAGCACCATCATAGTCTTCCAACTGCATCAGCGCTTCCGCGCGATCACGATAACCCACAGCGAACCTGGCATTGGCCGTAATAGCCCGGGTAAAATCACGCATGGCAGCATGCGGACGGCCAAGACTGAGGTGCGAACGCCCACGACCGCTTAGCGGGGCTGGATTGTTAGGTGCTAATTTGACAGCATGAGTATAGTCGCCAACGGACTTGGTCCATTCACCCTGACGCGCCAGGAGGCCGGCACGATTGTTGTATGCAGCGGCATATCCCGGTGCCAAAACCAGCGCGCGATCAAAATCTTTGCGGGCTTCTTTCAACAACCCGAGCGACAATAAAAGATTGCCGCGATTATTGTAGATAGCCGCGTATTCCGGCAGCAGCTGCACAGCGGCATTGAAATCTTCAATCGCGCGCTTGGATTGTCCAAGGCGCATGTAGGCAACTCCGCGATCATTGAGTAGGGCGGCACGGCGATCAGTGGTTAGGCTGTTATCTTTAAGTGCTGTGGAAAACTGCGTCACCGCAGCGCCGGTATCGCCTTTATGAAGAGCTGCAGCGCCAGCATCAGCAGGCGAACCTGGTGTTTGACGCGCTTGGGTCGGCTGAGCGCCCCATGTCATCGTCGCTACCACACATCCCAATATGGTCAGGTGTGAGGTAAAGCCTGATCTAAGTGTATTCCGTTGTGTGCGCATTTGGTGTCGATCTTTGCGTGGCTCTTACCACTCTTATATCTGATTGGGCATGACCAGCGCTAGGTCAAACCGCAGGTCACTCTCGGCCGTAATGGCGGCAGTCTGATGGCTTGCGCGGTGGAAAAAGCAGCCGCTTTCATAGTGGGTCCCCAAAACATCGGAAATATGATTTCTTCCTAAAACACTTTAAATCACCTACCACCACGCGCGGGGGACCTCATGTGCTGACACATCTGTTGAAACAAGCTGTCGCGCGGGAGGCCAATAAGCGCTGGTCTTTGGTCGCATCGGCGGTTGAAATTACGCTGAGACCAACAGCTTTCGCCGACACGATGGCTGCGAGGCCGGGTGGTCCGCTGCGTGCAGCGTCCCGGTTTATGTTGCTCACCGTCAGCACTGTCTTACTGATTGAGGCTGCGTTTTCGTATGTCTTTAAAACCGCATTCTCCGATCTCATTCACCACGCCTTTCCAATTCTGGTCGCGGCCACAGGTGGCTTTGCTGTTTATGTCGTTCTCAAACTATTATGGACGCGCACGGCAGGTTTTGCTGACACTTTGGCAGGCTGTCTTTATGTCGGCGGTACAGCGCTACTGGTTATGATTATTCTGATCTTCACGCTTCTCACACTCGACTTTACAGGAAACTACGCCAGCGTCATGACCAGCGGATGCGCACCGCGCACGATCATGTGTTTGCTCAGTGGCAATACGCAGAGCGATTATGGACTCATGCAAAATGTCACCACAACCGAGACGCAAGGCTGGAGTTTCCATGCAATTCTATGGACAATTTTGGCATGCCTCGTGTTTTACACCGCCGTGCTGACCACAGTTCTGAAACGCACCATGGCTGTTGCACGTTGGCGCACCGTGATTGCAGTAACCTTCTCTGTGCTACTTCTCTCCCCCGCATACCTTGTGCTCCTCAACGCTATCTATCGATGGCTCTATGCGGTGGTGTGATTGAGCAAAGCAATCTCATGCCGTTGTAGTTCAGATTGAAGCGCGTCTCCAAACACCACGCGATGCGCAAGCTTTGGCCGATGTCAGGCTTCAGTGAGACACTATCTAGACAGGTGAAGCCGCCATTTTTTCCAGCCGATACGCCTCCTCACCAAGCCCGTCTCCAAATCCCTCTAAAGACTTGACGACATCACCTGCTTTACGTTAACGTAAACGTAAATATGGTTTACTTCCCAGTTATTTTGCTGGCCGGTTATCTTGGGCGATGCGTTTCGGACATAGTGCGCACGACCAAACACGACATTATTTACATCACCGTGGGATTTGCGCGATCACGCTCCCATTAAAAACGCTGACGCACACGACGCGCTGTGAAGCACGCACCACTGCATTGAACGCAACACCTTTGGAATGATCAATGAATCTTTGGCTACGCTTGATATGGGTTTTGGTGTCAGGGTTTTGGCGCGAACGTCTCACGCTGCCAGCCGATGCATCACACCTCACCTTTCGCGCATGGTTTCATGACCTCGACACCAGTTTGCACATGAACAACGGGCGCTATCTGACGATGATGGATTTGGGTCGCTTAGATCTGATGATCCGTAGTGGACTTGTTAAAACAGCACTTAAAAAGAAATGGACACCGATCGCCAGTACAATTGCTATTCGGTTTAAGCGCGAGGTGCGTTTGTTTGGTCGTTTTCGCATGGAGTCGCGTATTGTGGGCTGGGATAAAACTCAAGTCATCATTGAGCAAACAACGTATCTGGAAACTGGACGCCACAAAGGCCAGATCGCGTCGCATGCGTTTTTCAAAGGTGGCCTCTATGAGCGCCACAACAAACGCTTTGTTCCAATTGATGAATTAATGGCGGCCATTGGTGTGCATGAACCAAGCCCACCGACGAGCACGGAAATGGAAGCCTTTCTGGCCGCAGACCGGGCTATGAAAAGTGCAACCCAACAAGCGCAATATTCAAATGATGTGATTTGATATTTGCCCAACACGTCCCAAGGTCGTGTTGGCCAAGGTCGTGTTGGCTATGACATTCATTTCAAACGTCGTAAAATTCTAGGCAGCTGCTCAGGCAAGTCTTCCGCGATCAGGCCAACGCCGAATCTGCTCGCCGCAGCACCGTGCAACCACACCGCGGCACATGCGGCTTCAAACATCGGCATATGCTGGGCAAGCAGCCCAGTGATCATCCCAGCCAATACATCGCCGGACCCTGCCGTAGCAAGTGTTGCTGGCGCATTGGCATTAATGGCAGCGCGTCCATCAGGGGCGGCAATAACCGTATCTGCCCCTTTTAAAACAACAACGACCTGCAATAGCTCGGCAGCGCTGCGCGCGCGCGCTAACTTATTACCTTTGATATCTGGAAACAGCCGCGCAAACTCCCCAGCGTGGGGTGTAATCACAACAGGTCGCTCGGGTTGTTTAGAAATTGCAGAGACCAAATCATTGCGCGCATCAGCAAACACCGTCAAAGCATCAGCATCAAGCACTGTTGCTGCACCCGAGCGCAGAACAGTCGCCACATCGTCTTTTGTTTCTGGAAACACACCACGCCCAGGCCCGATCAATACCGCATTCTTGCGACTGTCCGATAGAATATGCTGAAGCCCCGCCAAGCTTGCAAAGCTTTCCAGCATAATCGCTGTTAACTGCGCGGCGTTGATGTCAGCTGCGTCGACTGGTGAAGCAACGGTCACCAACCCTGCGCCAATACGAAGTGCACCGCGCGCCGCCAATCGCGCAGCTCCTGTCTTGGTGGCAGGGCCGCTGACAACAACCGCGTGACCGCGATCATACTTATGACCATCGCGCTTCAGCTGGGGTAACTGTGCATCCCAAACGGCGGGCACGTTCTGCACAGTGGTGGGTTTTATGCTCACCAGCACGTCATCCGGTGTGCCGATATCAGCAACCGTTGTGATACCACAGAGCGTTCGTCCGGGCTCCAATAGGTGACCAGGCTTGAAACGGAAGAACGTTACGGTGTGAGAGGCTTCAATAACAGGGCCCTCCGCCGCGCCAGTATCGCCATTGAGCCCCGTCGGCACATCAACAGCAACAATGGGCACACCGCTCGCATTTGCCGCTGCCACAACGTCTGCAGCGACACCTGAAACCGGACGGGCGAGACCAGCACCAAACAGCGCGTCCACAATGACATCGCTCTGGTCAACGGCGAGTTGATCGAGCGAGCGCACAACGCCGTTAAACCGCTGCATCATCACTTTGGCATCGCCTTTAAGATCGGCTTTGTCACCGAGCTGAAACACACGCACATCGAGGCCAACATCTTTGAGAACGCGCGCTGCAACGTAACCGTCACCACCGTTGTTACCTGGTCCGCTGAGAATGCACACACGGTGGCCCGCATATTCGGCAACATGTTGCACAACATTAGCAACGCTGCGCCCTGCAGCTTCCATCAGCTCCAGACTTGGCACTCCGGCTTTTGTAGCTAAGGCGTCGGCCCGCTGCATCTCTTCTGTTGTCAGGAGTTCAATTGCTTGCATTGAGAATATTGCCCGCCGCGAGACGTTGTGCGGCGCTGTCCTTTGTGGTTTCACCGATTGAAGCGGCCTGCGTATTACAAACCTGCAGTTCAACAGTCTGGTGTGGGCTTATTTCTTTTACAACCGCGCGCACCGTTGAGACATCCAAAGACTGAAATGTTCACCCGGAGCCTGAGACTGTTTTGTCGCCGACCCAACACCGCCATCCCGGCCTTACAGTGCAGTTTCCAACTATGCCTACAGTTTATGCATCCAGCATAATATTTAGGCATTTTTCTTGGTGCCAATGGCTGTTCACACGAACGATCGCAACCTAACAGACTGATATTACTGCGATTAAATCTTCGACAACCAGTTGGCACAGGGTGTGCTAACCAATCGAGCAGATGCTGAACTTAAACCGAGGCGGATTGTTTGCGGGAGGTAAGGGGCAAATGAAAAAGATCGAAGCCATCATCAAGCCGTTCAAACTGGACGAAGTAAAAGAAGCGCTGCAGGAAATCGGCCTGCAGGGTATTACGGTTATCGAAGCCAAGGGCTTTGGACGCCAGAAGGGGCACACGGAACTCTATCGCGGCGCGGAATATGTTGTTGATTTCCTACCCAAGGTGAAGGTTGAAATCGTCATTGATGATGAGTTGACAGAAAAAGCCGTTGAAGCAATCCAAAACGCCGCTAAAACAGGGCGCATTGGGGACGGCAAGATCTTCATCTCAACTGTCGAAGAAGCCATCCGGATCAGAACTGGTGAAACGGGATCCAGCGCTGTCTAGCTGGCTGGAACGATAGCCTCCGAGCGGGGCAAACACCCATAAGACACAAACGACGCTTGCTCACGAAAGGGGAGAGCCAATGAAAACTGCGAATGATGTCCTTCAACTGATAAAGGACAAAGACGTGAAGTTCGTCGATCTGCGCTTCACAGATACACGCGGAAAGATGCAACACGTCACCGCAGATGCGAGTTGCTTTGATGAAGAAGTATTTGAAGGCTATGCCTTCGACGGCTCTTCGATTGCAGGTTGGAAAAGCATCGAAGCTTCCGACATGATGTTAATCCCTGATCCAGCGTCTGCTCACATCGATCCATTTTTTGCGCAAACAACACTTGCCATCTTCTGTGATGTGAACGAGCCCTCAACGGGTCAGTCCTATGAACGCGATCCACGCGGCATTGCCAAAAAAGCAGAAGCTTACATGGCGTCGCTCGGCATAGGTGACACCGTATACTTTGGGCCAGAAGCCGAGTTCTTCATCTTTGATGATGTGCGCTTTTCTGCAGAACCGTACTCCACTGGTTTCCGCGTTGATTGCACGGAGCTGCCCTCCAACACCGGCACCGAATATGAAATGGGTAATCTCGGTCACCGTCCACGCACCAAGGGCGGTTACTTCCCAGTGCCACCGATTGATAGCTGCCAGGACATCCGTTCTGAAATGCTTTCCGTGATGACCGAAATGGGTGTTGAGGTTGAAAAGCACCACCACGAAGTGGGCGCTGCCCAACACGAACTTGGCATCAAATTTGGCCCGATCATCACCATGGCCGATCACTTGCAGGTTTATAAGTATGTCGTCCACAACGTCGCGCAAGCTTATGGCAAGTCAGCTACGTTCATGCCGAAACCAGTGTTTGGCGATAACGGCTCGGGCATGCACGTCCACCAGTCAATCTGGAAAGACGGCCAGCCTATGTTTGCTGGCAACAAGTATGCTGACCTTTCAGAAACTTGCCTACACTACATCGGTGGCATTCTGAAACACGCCAAATCGATCAACGCATTCACCAACCCATCGACCAACTCCTACAAGCGTTTGGTCCCTGGTTATGAAGCGCCAGTGCTGTTGGCATACTCAGCACGTAATCGGTCTGCATCATGCCGCATTCCGCATGTCACCAATCCAAAGGCTAAGCGCATCGAGATCCGCTTCCCTGATCCAACCGCCAACCCTTACCTGGCCTTCACCTGCATGCTGATGGCTGGCCTTGATGGCATCTCCAACCGGATTGATCCAGGTGACGCCATGGATAAGAACCTCTATGACCTGCCACCAGCCGAGCTTGCCAACATCCCAACAGTTGCAGCGAGCTTGCGCGAAGCATTGGAAGCCCTCGACAACGACCGTGCGTATTTGAAGATGGGTGGCGTCATGAATGACGACATGATCGATGCTTACATTGCGCTTAAAATGGAAGAAGTTGAGCGCATGGATCTGATGCCTCACCCTGTTGAGTATGACCTCTACTACTCTGTTTAAGGGAAAGCGCAGACAACAGCGTTTGAGTTGACAAAACAAAAGCCCGGAGCAGACCTGCTCCGGGCTTTTTTATGACTGTAAATCTATGTTCATCGCCTCTGCAAACGGGAATGAGACCCGCACCATTCAAGGCGAGAACGACAGACACCTACTCCTTTTCAGACAGCTCCTTTAAGAACGCCAGCAGGAAGTCTTGTTCGGAATTATCGGTAATTGAGACGTGACGCATCCGAGTGCCAGGCATCAAGCCATCATTATCGGTAATCCAGGCACGCAAAAGTGCCTCGTTCCAAACCAAACCAGAATTTTTCAAGGCATCGGAATACTCATAGCCTGTTAGCGAACCAGCTTTGCGGCCGATCACACCAATCAAACTTGGTCCATAGGAGCGCTTGCCGGGATCATCGGCATGGCAACTGCGGCACCTGCGGTCAAACATAACTTGACCTGCAGTAGAAAGGGCCTTCTTTCCTGCTTCGCTCATGTCGGCCTGGGCTGGCATTTCTTGTGCACCTGCGAACAAAATCAATCCGCCGAGCGCGAGACTTGGTACAAGGTTTCTCATGATTGTAGTCCCTCTTCTTGTGGGTTCCCTTTCCTTGAGAACACTGGGATTCTAAGCCCTTATTGGAATTACTCTGATGACAAGGATCAATATTTCATTGCGGCCAATTGCCGTGCTGCAACATAAATTTACGACTTTAGTCTAAGCTGAAGCCCCGCGAACAACGCAAGTGCAGCATACGCGCGCCAGAACGTGGTGTTGGCCAACACCATGCACAGGAAATGGTGCGATGAAATCGCGACGCCAGGGGATGGGGATCAGACACACGTGAGGTGTCTCATTTGGCTTCTAGAAATCTCCAGATATGCGGATAAAGACCGTCGCGGGTCAGCGTGGAGTGATCGCTTCCGTTCATAGCAACAAAGGTCTTTGGCTCTTTGGCGCGCGCAAAAAGCCGTTTGCCATGGGCGAATGGAATAATGGTATCGCGCGTGCCATGCGCGATAAGAAGCGGCATGTTGATATTTGCGATGCGCTCGCGCGATAGAAACGGATCGCGCATCAACATCTGGACGGGTATGTAAGGATACTGCTCCGCGGCGACATCAACGGCAGCAGTGAACGGTGCCTCCAATATGAGCCCACGCGCATCGACTTTTTCAGCCAACGCGACGCCAACTCCACTACCCATCGACAGGCCATGGATCACAATACGGTTGGCTGGAAATTGCTGGCGTAACCACTGGTAAGCTGCCTCCGCATCACGAACGAAGCCAGCCTCACTCGGACTTCCTGTTGAGCCTGGATAGCCGCGATAGGAAATGGCCAAAACACCATAACCGCGTTTGTGAATCCGCGCCCAGCGCCACTTCTTGACGACCAAACGACCGCTCTTGCCCGCAAGATACAAAAACACAGGCTTGTCATCTTGCGGCGCTACATACCAAGCTGCAATGGTCTCGCCGTCCGACGTCGTCAGCGTCACGCGCGCGCTGTTGGCAATCGCCATCCAATTCGCCGCCGCCAAAGCACCACCATCGTCGGTGACAAAGAACAAGCTGCGCTGGCCGACATACATCGCACCGACAAGCCCCAAATAAAGACTGACGCATAAATAGCCTGCACGGCGGAGCCAAATCATAAGGAACTGTCCCTGGTTCTGATGCGCCCCGTGTCTCAACACGCTAGGACGCCAGCCCTTCATTACCGTGTGAACAGGTGAAAATATGACAGCGCCATGTACACGCCCGTTTGCAATGCATCCGCGTTAAACACGGGTGCCAAATTACACGCACTTTGGTATGCGCGCCCGTCAAAGACTGGTATGACCAAAAGCGTATTTGTGACGTGACTGGCAGACCGGGAGCCAGTACCCAGGAGAACTTTTTGATATGCGCCGTGTCATTGCACTATTTTCAGTCTTTTTGGCTTTGCCCCTCGCCACGTCAGGCGTCAGCATGCGTACTACCGATTTTTTCGCCACATCCCCTGCCCAAGCGCGTAACGCCAACGCGGAACAGAAAGAAGCCTTTAGCGATGCCAAAGAGCTGGGCACCATTGAAGCGTGGGAGGCATTTCTCAACGCCTACCCAAAAGGCTTTTACGCAGACTTGGCGCGTGCTTATGTGCGCAAGTTGGGAGCCGACCCCGCACCAACAAAAACACGTCCTGCAAACACAAAACCCAAAACAATAAAATCCGCCCGCCTCGAAACGGTCTCCGCTGAACCCGGAGCAACACCGTGGCGGCTCAGAAGCTATGAAATGGACGAAGGCAACGCCCGAGAAATGGCGGCGGCTGTCGCTTCCGACGGTGTCGAGCTATTATTTCACTGCGCTGGCGAACG
The DNA here is from genome assembly GCA_021775735.1 of Hyphomicrobiaceae bacterium. GTDB lineage: Bacteria > Pseudomonadota > Alphaproteobacteria > Rhizobiales > Hyphomicrobiaceae > JAHZKN01. The sequence goes on along the minus strand of JAJFHG010000010.1, from coordinate 6,612 downwards.
ACGCCTTGTAGGTATCCTACGTGAATCCAAACGCGGCGCGTACCCGGAGTTTGACGAACGCATTCGCCAAGGGTTTGCCGCCAAAGGTGGTGTAGTAGGCAGCGGTGTGCCTGCATTGATCCCAATGCGCTTTTCCGATGGCACCGTCTATTCCATTTCTGCTAGCGTGCAGGAAATGAACGGCGAGGTAAGCCTCGCCCAAGACGCCGATGGCTCCGGATTTCGCGCTGCGGGCAATTTGGTCTCTGACTTGATGACCGGACAAACGGTCAGCATCGATGCGCCACCATTTTCGGCCACCTTGCAGCTCAAGAAAAGTCGCAAGGCGCTATGTTCTGTGATTAATAAGTGTGGGGCAAAAGTCGCCCGATGCAAGCAAGTTGCAAAACGCAAAAAGAAATATCAAAAACGCCGTAAACGCAGACCAAGCATAGCCAACAGCCCATATCACGACAACAAGGGCAAGCTATTGGATGGCTATATCTACGACAAAAATGGCAACGTCACACAAGACAATGGTGGTGGTGAATAGCAACCTTTCTTGACCGGGTGGCCGTGTTGCAATCCAGATTGAAGGTGTGCCGATCTAGACGATTAACATGCCGTCATCGATCATATCTGCAATGGTCAGGCCCGTAACGCCATTGATCTGTGCAAAATCAACGAACGCTCCACCACGACCAATTTGAGCTGACAGGACTGTGTCGTCACCATTTTCAACCAGGCTGAACACTTGGTTGGCATCAAAGCTGCCTGAGAAGAAGCTTGAGGCATCCAGGCTGTCTTCTGTCGAGAAATCTTCAATCTCGTCGGCACCGTATTCGCGACGTCCACGAACCACATCACTTTTTACGAACACAAACGTATCAGAACCATCGCCACCCGTTAGGCTATCAGAGCCTCGCAATGACCGAATGACATCGTCACCTGCGCCACCGTTCAGCACTTCGCCAGCACGGTTACTACCCAAGATCGTGTCATCAAATTCTGAGCCAATCACAGATTCAAAATTTGAAATGCGATCATTTCCGTCACCTTTGACAGTGCGGCGACCCAAATTGATCTCGAGTGCAGCGGCAGCATTTGAAAAATCAATGGTGTCAAAGCCACGTCCACCGTTAAAGACGTCGCGACCTGAGCCAGCAATAACGGTATCATTACCATTGCCGCCTGAAATACGGTCGTTGCCCTCACCATCTACGAGAACGTCATTGCCTGAACCACCATTCAAGCGATCATTACCAGCGCCGCCTATCAGCGTGTCATCACCACCACGTCCGTTGAGGCGATCATTGCCCGCGCCGCCATCAAGCTGATTGTTATCGCCAGCACCATTGATCCGGTCATTGCCATCTGAGCCGATGACATTTTCAATGTTGGCAACACTATCTCGGCCGAGGCCGCGGGCTGTCCCGCTGTTGAGATCCACTGTTGCACGATTACCAGCGCCACTCATGTCGAGTGTATCAATCCCCGCGCCACCGTCATAAACATCATTGCCACGACCCGCGACGATGGTGTCATCGCCATCACCACCAACGAGTGTTTGATTTCCCGGCTCATCAACAAGAGTCATCGGTTGGGGCGCAAGCCCGTCAATAAAGTCCGACAAACCTGATTGCACACCGTCAAACTCAACCGTAACATTTTCAATCGTCGACAATGAAAAACCAAGATGGACAAAGTTGGTCATCGTACCATCAGCTTCGCCCTGCAGCACACTGGCGTCTCCACCAACTGCTGTAAGGCGGCCTTCAAGATGAGCCTGCAGATTGCGAAGGTCGTCTTCAATGTCCTGGTTGAAATCACCAGACGTCAAACTGAAGACCAAGGTGTCATTGCCAACACCACCGTTGAGCGTATCTGCGCCATCGCCAATCGTATAGACGAGAACATCATCGCCGGCGTCGCCTGTAACGGTATCGTCACCCGTACCGCCAATCAGAACGTCATTGCCTGTGCCCCCGAACAGGCGGTCCGCACCTGCGCCGCCGTCAAGGTAATCATCTCCGCCGTCACCGCGAAGGCCATCATTGCCCTCACCGCCTGACAACCGATCATGGCCGCCGCCACCAAACATGCCGTCGTCGCCATTTTCGCCAAATAGCGAGTCGTTACCTACGTGGCCTGTGAGTGAGTCGCGACCATCACCGCCATAGAGGAAGTCATCGCCGTCTGCGCCGTTGACGGCGTCGTTGCCAGCAGAACCAAAGAATGTATCGGCAAAGTGAGACAGCAGAAAACGTTCGATGCCAACAAAGCTGTCGCCCGCTGCAAACCCTGTGCTGTTTGCTAGATCGGCCAGATCCAGTGTCAGACCCTCGGTTGCGCCGCGATAGGAAACCGTGTCGTACTCGCGCAAACCATCAAAGATTTCCGCTTCGAGATCCGCTTCAAATGTATCTTTGCCAGTTGTACCCGTTCTGGTCGTCGCCATTTTTCCATCGATCCCGCTTGTTGAGGCCCCACCGCCTCATGCATTTACAGGGACAACCTAACTCTTGGGTCTAAAGACGGGATTTTTGAACTGGGAACAATTTTAGGTAACTCAAGAAAAATTGCCTCAAATCTCAAAAGAACGATATTTAAATGTGTATTGCAGGTGCAGTCCGCAGGAGTTGTGCGACAAACCTTAATAGAAAATCAAAATAATCACTAAAACTGTTGCGACTCCAGCATAGAAGAAATTGTGCTCGTAGCTCAGCACCCAGGCAACAATACGACGCGGAAATTCGGCCCATGGAACACGAGAGAGGTTGGACAACATCAGCCCGAGCAGCAAACCGATGAGAAGTGAGCGAAACTCAAGCCCGCCAGTGCCATCAACACCGTTTGCAAGTGCGCTGGATTCACCCGAGCCGTTACTCGCCATAGTCAAAACAGCCCCGACCAACAATCCAAGTGCAAGGAGTGACGCGAATGACGCGATGGATCGCATGAACTGTCCTCTCTTATTCTACTATTCTACGTTAAGGCACATCAGTTTTACGTAGCGCCCACAGCTCTACTGAAAAGATAAAATTAAAAGCTCTGCCTCAAGAAACCGTTAACCTCTTGATCAAGCACTCCGACAGCATGCAGAATGAGACCTATGGGTGCTTTAAAACGCAGAGCACAGCGAGATGCAGATAAAATTTGTGCATTGACAGAGCGTTTTTCCGGGCGCAAGCTTGAGGCAACCATAAAACAAGGGAGGTCTATGAAAATGTTTCCCCCTGACCAGCTAAAGCCACTTGTATGTGCTGACAGCGCGGCATGGTAATTTGCATCGGTACGTCTTGAGACCGACGCCTTTTACAAAGGTCCCGTCTACTTCCAAGGCGTGATGCATGTGATCGCCCAGCCATGAGGCTCTGCATTGGATTGCCCTGCACGTGAAACGTGCAGCTAACCAAATGAGCAGCACATGTAAGCGGCACCCCAGACAATTTGAAACTTGAACTGAAGATAAGGTGTCACATCTAACGTGAAGGCGTGTACCTGCGGTGACGGAGTATTCGGCCGCACAGGTGAGTGACAGGCATGTGAACGATAATCGCGATGATGGAGGAATAAACGCAGACTACTTTTGGCACACCACCATACGGTCTTTCACTGTGATTGATCACTTTGTAAGGTCGATTTGTAAGGGACCCAATGGAGGTCCCCAATTGAGGTAGGTGTTCAACTCAAAAGCATGATGCAGCCCTTGAGCGAAAGCGTTCACACTCTGGAACCCGTCCAATACCGTTATGATCGACACGCGGATCTTCAGAAAACCAAACTTTGATTGGTGGAGACAATAAAGACGTCGCAAAGCAGAGAGATAAAATGATGTTTCGATCCGGCTCTAGCAGCCAAGACCCTTGTACATCGACATCTCTCCACCGCGACACCACTTGGAACCATTGTCTCAGATCAAAAATGTGCAAGGCCCGGCCAAGAACGCCACATTCTGGCAATCATTGGACCGGGCTTTCGCATGTTTGCTGTGGCTCGTTCATGTCAGCACCGCGTTGCGGCGACCATGTCGTCTTTGTATGACCTAATTGCGCGATTATGATCGTACATGCTTTGCCATCGACTTGACCCTTGCGACTTGACCCTTGGCCGATGTGTTTTCGCAAAATTTGTTATCAGTCTACGCGTCCAATAAAAAGCGATCGCATCCAATAAATATGACCCCAAACCTTCTTTTGATACTTGAGCCATACCGCATCGCTGGTGCCTCAATCGTTCTCCTTTTGGCAATGTCTACACCATCTCTCGCAGAGCAAAGTTATGCTTGGCATGCTGCACAACCGGCAAGCCAACGCACACTTTCTAAAGCCATCTCACCGCCGCCAGGATATGTGCGAAAAGCCATGCCATCCACAAGCTGGGCCGCTTGGCTACGCGGCTTGCCGATGAAGTCACCGGACAGTCCGGTCATGCTCTATAGCGGTGGTCGGAAGTGGCGCCAGGATGTTCACGTCGGGGTTGTCGATATCGATATTGGAAAGCGCGACCTTCAACAGTGTGCTGACGCCATCATGCGTCTGCGCGCCGAGTGGCAATATGCCAGCAAGCGCCACACGCGCATTGCGTTCAACAATACCAAAGGCAAACCAATCGTGTTTCGTCGCACCGCTTCCTCCTCTTACGCGGCCTTTCGAAAATACATGATCCGCGTATTTGCTTATGCCGGCACCTATTCTCTCGAGCGCGAGTTAACCCCCAAGCCTGTGACCAAAATTGCGATCGGTGATGTGTTCATCAAAGGTGGGTTTCCAGGTCATGCGATCCTGGTTGTTGATGTCGTGGTCCACCCTGAAACTGGTAAGAAAAAATTCCTGCTTCTGCAAAGCTATATGCCCACCCAGGACATGCACATCCTGAAAAATCCAAACGACGCCTCTGGCAGCCCCTGGTATGACGTCGTGAGCGGTACGAGACTTGTTACGCCGGAGTGGGAGTTTGCTGAAGATGCGCTGCGCACTTGGCCCTAAGGTTCTTAGAGTACGGCAAGAACCGACGTGAGCGCTTGCTCAAAGATGGCAAGGTCTTCGCCCCGACCACACGACACGCGAATACAGCGATTGAGCGGAGCAACGCCTGGGCGGCGCACAAAAACACCTGCCTCCAGCAAACCAGATAGCACTTGCTCTGCCTTTTGCCCCCTGCCACCACAATCAATGGCCACAAAATTCGCAGCAGATGGGATCGCAGAGAGATTATGTTTTTGAGCAATGGCTGTTATGGCCTCACGCGCGGCCGAGATCTCCTGCACCACACCCCTGAGATAGGCTTGATCAAACAGGGCTGCCAAAGCACCAACCTGGCCCACACGATTGATGCCGTAATGGTTGCGCACCCTTTCAAAGCCCGCGATCGTCTTCTCATCGGCTATCGCATAACCGATACGCGCGCCCGCCAAACCATAGGCTTTTGAAAAGGTTCTGTAGCGAATGATATTAGCGGACGTGACGTCGAGTTCAGGTATCGCATTGGTCGGGGCCGTGTCGGCATAGGCTTCATCTAAGACGAGAAGCGTTTGCGCTGGAAGTGCGGCGTGGAGCTTTGCTATCTCAGAGGCTGGCCACCACGTCCCCATTGGATTGTTGGGATTTGACACATATACGATGCGCGCATTGTGCTTTCGTGCTGATGTTGCAAGCCCGATCAAGTCTTCTCGGTCATCAACAAAGGGGACTTTAATCAATGCCGCGCCGTGCGACACGACATGAAAATTAAATGTCGGATAAGCGCCATCTGATGTGATGATGGCATCGCCTGGTGCTGCAAACATCCTGACTGTGAGGCCAAGTAAGCCATCAATGCCCTCGCCCACCACAACATTTGACAACGCTACATTGTGATGCGCCGCAATAGCGCTGCGCAAGTCAAAGTTATCAGGGTCGGCGTATTTCCAATTTTCATGGGCTGCGGCTTCCATGGCCGCAATCGCCTTTGGGCTTGGCCCAAACACACTTTCATTGGCGCCGAGGCGGACACGAAACGAATACCCTTGTTTGCGTTCTTGTGCTTCGGGGCCAACAAACGGAACAAAATCCGGAAGTGCGGCAACGATGTCTGTAAACTTAGGACGAGCCATTTCAGAAAGACCTGGCGGAGATGTGAGGTGACTTCGGCGTTCGCTCAGATATGCACGTCGTTACAGCAGGCACAAGGCGGCGAGTTCCTGGCGCAACTTAAGAGGCATATCGAGCAGGCCCTGGCCTGCATCAACGCCAAGATCTGTTGGGGCATCCTCAGCGTCAAGGTAACGCCAGCCTTGAAAAGCGCGGCGGGGTTGGGGTTGGACCGGAACAAGTGCGGGGTCGAGCAACAACGCACACGCGGCATGCCCCTTTTCACTTTGGACACTCTCAAACCCAAGTAAGCGCTGGCGCACCTGGATAGTTCCTTTGATCACCCAGTAGATCGACCCGCCATCCAGAATTTCATCTTGCCGCTTTGGGCGTTGGCGAGTTGTATGATAGGCGCATGATTGCCCAACCCTATCCCAGTACTTCGTGCGATGATCGTGCTGCCAATTGGCGAGGTCTTCAATAGAGCCTGCACCGACGCACAACTTAATCATATGAACCGTCATCGCTCTCTCACACCAAGTATTGAATTCGCACTCTTATA
>JAJFHG010000009.1 GCA_021775735.1 Hyphomicrobiaceae bacterium | reverse complement strand
CAGCTTTTCGTTGCAGCAGAACCTGGAGCGTGTTGTGAGCAGTAGTTCAGGTAATCGGAGGTGCAGGCGATTTTAACGCTGAGGGAAACGGCGGAAGCTGTGGTGGCTTGGGCGGCGAGCGCTCCTGCAACAACTGCGGTTACCAGGGCGGTGCGGGCGATGTTTGTCAGGGTTGTCATTGTGTCTCTCCAAGGGGTCTGTGTTGTTCGTTGATGAACACACCCTACGAAGAGGCGGTCTTTTCAGCTGTTCCGGCGGGAACGATCTGAAAATTATTTTCAAGTCCTTGTTTTTATTGTATTTTATCGCCCCTCTCACGGCCCGCAAATTGCAATGAACCTGTCCCGTTTGGTTAATGAAATGCACCGATGCCTCCAACCCAAGCTGTTTGGCGTCAGATCAGCGCGGCGAGGATGAGTTTGCTTGATGTTTTGGGCAACGGACCCGATGTTTTAAAAGACGCCCATTCCAGAAAACAAAAAGAAAGCACCGTCATGCACGTTTCAAACGAAGACGCCACCAAAGCCATCAACGCCGCGCGTAAAAAAGCAGAATCCCTTAAGACCAAGATGTGCATTGCCGTTGTCGACTCTGGCGGCAATCTAAAAGCCTTTGCGCGCATGGACGACGCCTGGGTTGGTTCGATTGATATTGCGATCAAAAAAGCCAAAACATCCGTCTTTTTTGGCATGGCAACAGGACTAATCGGCGGACTCTCACAACCTGGCAAGAGTCTCTATGGCATTGAGCATTCCAATGATGGACTGATCACCTTTCCAGGTGGCCTCCCCATCGTCGATGATGAAGGGGTTTTGATCGGCGCAATTGGCGTCAGCGGCTCGTCGGTTGAAAATGACCACAAGGTTGCCGAGGCTGCTGTAAAAGTTCTTGGTGTATCAGATGTTCCAGAACACCCGTGGCGGACCTAACGTCTCGCTAAGGGCGTGACAGCCCTCAGCTTGAACTAAATTTTGGCGGTTTCAGGTGTCCTGGAACCGCCTTTTGTTTTTTAGTGGCAATCCCAGTTGTAAGCCACCTTGGAAAAGTCACCACGACGCAAATCTTCTTCCTGAATAAAAAACTGCGCAACACCAACATCACCCCACATAATGCCCGTCGTTGTATCAACGGTGAGAAGGTTGAAATCACCCAAGTTACGGCCATCACTGTAGCCCCGCGGGTCGTCCTGTGTGAAGGAGGGATAACCGCCCAGCCTTATCGGTGCTGCCGCACTCCAATCAGAATACGCGTCAAACAAAGCATCATCTTCGATCATTGCCGCGTTTAATGCTGGAAGCAATTTGGCAAAACGATAATCCTCACCATCTGCTGTCATCGAGCTATTTGATAAAGCCAACGCGCGCGCACGCAATGGCTCTTCAAGTGGAAGTAAGTCGTCCTCAGCAAGGATCAGTTCATCAAACGCAGTCTTACAGGGCCCATCTGTGCTTTCGTGAAAAATGCACGCAAACCCCGTCGAGGATAGAAGATTGTCAAAGTTTGCGCCGTAGAGATCATCACACCCGATAAAAAATTGCAGAAGTCCACGACGCGGCAGGGGATCAAGGTAAGGTAGTTCAGCACAATTAATCTGCACCAATAAGAACAGAGGCTTTCCGTTCTTATCTGTTGGCAGTTTACGCCCCTTTGGCCACCATGGCTGTCCGCCAAGCTGTGAACCGTCACGGTGCCGCGGCATTCCTGCTCTCACATCAGCTCCGATGATGGGCAGGCGTGTTGCTTCAATTTCATCAACATAAGGGTGCAACAACGCGGGCAGTCCAAAAGGCGACGCCTTCTCAGAGCTCTGCGCGAGACGGTCTTTAAGCCATTTGATAATATCAGTCATGTCGTGGCGGCGACCCTAAACGATATCCAACCTGGATTTATCTATTTTGCTGTCGTCCGACTGTGTTCTGGCCGGGCAACCAACCGGCCCCACCATGCGTCATAAGAATGCACAGATTGCGTCGCCCCGCTTGAATCAACAAGAGGGCGCTCTTCGTTGTGCCAAGCAAAAATACCTCCCGCCATGTTGGAGATACTGCGCGCGCCTTTTTCTTTCAAAATGTCGCTTGCGCGTGTTGCAAGTGTCGAAGAGCGAACACCAACAGCGCAATAAAAGACCACATCCCTATCCTTTATCTGATCACCAAATCGGGATTTGAATTCCGCCGCGGTTGTATCGGGCTCAACATGCACTGCACCTTTGATGTGACTCACGGAAAATTCCTCTTTCGAACGCGCGTCAATCAGCAGAAGATCATCCTGGCCCGCCTTAGCGGCAACCGCATCCGTCTTAATATGTGGAAGCTTGGGCCAACGCTCAGCCACACTCTGCATAGTCTCGCTCAACGCAGCGCGCGCTGCAGCGCCGCCTTTGGGCGCATCGGCGGTGGGCACACCGGATTGCAACCCATAAACTGCAACAAGTGCAGCCATCGCCGCCACAACAATAAGAATTCTATTTTTTTGTTCGATCATCATCTTATCCACCCATCACATCTGACGGCTCACTTTTTCAACGCATAGTGTCTGACATTTGGCGGCATTCGGCTTTGCGTCAGCAACGGGCACCCCCGATGTTTCTGGCCCAATGTCTCTGACAGCCCTGCACCGACGTTTCCGTTGTCTCCAGCTGTTATAGAAGACTTGCCATCGTGTTTGTCTGCCAAGGCCGACACCACACAATGCACCAAACAAAGAGTGAAGACTGAAAGGTCACGGGTCAAACCCAAGACGCAATTCAGTACCACCTGCTTTTCACGTCCCCTGCTGCGTTCTGCACCATCGCGGCGCCTAGTCCGACGCTGCAGGTTTGTAGTCGGCGGCCCACATTGGCATGGTGCCGATATTGTTGAAGTTGCGGTAGTCCAATTTGCCGATCTGCATTTCAAAGACTAACGGTTTCACTTTCGTTGATAGGTTTAAAAGACTATCGCCTTTGGGTGCGGCTGTGTTGAGCGTCAACTTGAAGGTGTAGTTGCCAGCCTCAAAATCCAAAACCCGCGCAATTGTTTCTTTCATCCTTGGAAAAAACTGCAACGCGGCCGAATGAGACGCCTTGCCAGCCAGAGACACCGGAGCAAATGCTTTTTCCGGTTGCACGCCCCATGGACCCACATGGGCTGCATAGAACTTTTTTGTAAGCTTAGTACGTGGATTGGTCACATCCAGATCAACCGATAAAACTGTTCCGGTCTGGGCACCATCATTGGCCAACGTGATTGGCAGAATAAACACTTCAAACGGACTCTCAGGACGGTCGGGGTCCGTGTAAGCCATTTGCGGCGGTACAAAAACAGACAGTGATGGCGCGCGCAAAACAGATTCGTAAAAACTGTAGCCTGAAAAAACCAGCGCGAATAACGAGACAATCGTTGCTGCCATGTTGCCTGTAATGCCGCCGCCGCGGGCAGTCTCTAACGCATCACCGCGCGCCTGGGCTTCGGTTCGTTTGCCGGCTTTCCAAATCATGACGTATCCCCCCCAGGACGCTGAAACACTTGATACTAAGAAATCTGGTTCGGTTTATCCAGGCATTGCGGAAACAATAGGACCGGTCAATGCTTAGGCTTCGATTGGTGTCACACCTGCCTCTGCTTCCATGCCCGAAAGCGATAGCCATGGCCAGTGACGGTTTCGATGGATTGGGACCATGCTCCGAGTTTGCGCCGAAGCGCGCTGACAGCAACATCAACGCGGTTTGAGCCATCATAAGGTTGCTGCCAGACAGAGTTGAGAAGCTCGTCACGCGTGACAACATTTGGCGATCGCTCTGTTATTAACTCCATGATGCCAAATTCAATCGGCGTCAGCGCCAACTCCACGCCATCGATCACGATGCATTTCCCAACGACATCGAAACGGACCGCCCCATTTTGTTGCGCGTCACTTGATGGGGTTGTTGGTTCAGGCGTGTTGGACGCGGCTTCACCGTGCATGAACGCATTAGCAATTCCGGCGATATCGTCACCATCGAGCCAAGGCGGGTGCGCGCGACCATCAAGCGTAACCAGTTCGGCCTTAGGTAGTTGTGCAACAAGGTTGCGTCCATTCTCAAATGGAATAGCACGGTCACCACCCCGGTGAAGAACAAGGCACTCAGCCTCAACGGAACTGGCGATTTGTTTTGCGTCCATCGAATAGGTCAGCCCAAGCAAGGTATCAGCTGCAGCTGCCGAGGCAGAATCGCGTGTTTGCTTGGCAAAATCTTCAAGTTGCTGCGCATCAGCGTCGGGGAAAAATATATCAGCGAGCGCCCGTGACCCCATACCCCAATGCGCACGAACCACACCACGCACCGCGTCTTGAACATCGCGTGGGCAGATGCCCGGGCCATCAATGAATGAACCGCAAAACACAATACGTTTGACTTTCCGAGGATGGCGGACCGCGTGATGTATCGCAATCGGACCGGCGCACGAGATCGCCAATAGCGAATAGCTATCACCACCAAGCTCTTCAGCAAGATCGTCCAGCAAGTCGACCTCATCTTCAAGCGACCGCGGTTTTACATCCCTGTCACTCAATCCAACGCCCGGACGATCATAGCGCACCAGGGTGAAACCTTCTCCAATCCGCTCAAAAAAGGCGCGAAAATGGGCATGGTCCCAGTCTTTTTGAACATGGCTGACCCACCAGACCGGACATATGACAAGGGGCCCAGCGCCGTGCTTGGCGTAAGCAACGCTTTGCCCGAAGCGATCGCGCAAAAACTTGACTTTAGGGGCGTTTGTCATCGGTCTCAGGTGATCCTCATAACATTCTCATAGCCATCTCATGCGTTGCTCAGGACGCGTGCCCATGGGTCAGGTTATCGAAGGGGCAACCTCACTTGCAACAGAAAGGTCACTCCAATGACATCTACATTAAAAGCCAATTGCGCCCGCGCCACCATTTATATGGCATTCCCTCAACGCGATAGCACCCACCAACAAAAGTCTCAGCATACACCCAATACCGATCAGGGTCTTGGTGGACTGCTCGAAGGTATGGGTCCAACCCTATCTGAGCTGTCTCTTTTGGGACTGCTGCGCAGCTTGAAGCAGTGATTCTCATAGCGCCGTGACAACAGCGCATCCACGCATCGGTCACGGGCACAAATCATATCCCTCACAGCGCAACCAAGCACACCGCCAGCGGACAAAGGACAGAAGAATGACCCCAGAATTATCAAATGAAAAAACACCTCAAACAGCACCCTCTTCGCACACATCCGACGTGGCATATGATGCGATTAAGGCCAAACAGAAAGTCGCATGGGGCTCAGGCAACTATGCAGCCGTTGGTGTCACGCTTCAGATTGTTGGTGAACAACTTGCTGAAAGCATGGACCTGATACCAAGTGTAAAAGTGCTTGATGTGGCCGCTGGCAATGGCAATGCGACACTTGCCTTTGCACGGCGCGGACATCAAGTCACCTCCACGGACTATGTCGACGACCTTCTTTCCAATGGCCGCGAGAGAGCGACAGCGGAAGGCCTCGAAGTCCGGTTTAAAATTGCAGACGCGGAAGCGCTTCCATTTGGTGCCGGTTCATTTGATGCTGTTGTCTCGACCTACGGCGTTATGTTCGCCCCAAATCAAAAACAAGCAGCTCAAGAACTCATGCGCGTTTGCCGTCCCGGAGGCAGCATCGGCATGGCGAATTGGACACCAGATGGATTTATTGGTCAGCTCTTTAAAACCCTTGGACAACACGTGGCGCCACCACCCGGTGTGAAGTCACCTGCGCTATGGGGTGACGAACGTTGGCTCAATGAAACGTTTTCTGAAGCCGGTTCGGTCAACGCGTCGCGTCGAAATTTCATCTTTCGCTACCCATCGCCAAAGCATTTCATTGATCTTTTCCGCAACCTGTATGGCCCGGTTCACAAAGCCTTCCAGGCACTTGATGCGGACGGTCAACAGGCGCTCGAAAACGATCTTTTGAAGCTTGTCGGACACTTCAATACAGCCGACGACGGCTCCATGCGTGTCCCCGCTGAATACCTGGACGTCATCATCGCCAAAGCGTGATGCCAAAGCTGTTTGGCAGCCCCTCCCTCCCGGGCAAAGCCGATCACACGCTCGCGCGCACCTCGGCGCGCGAGCACCCCCATGGGATCAACACTGATCCATCATCCAACCTTCGAAAGGACCTACAAAATGAAACTCTCTCACCTGACAACATCATTGGTTATCGCTGCCATCTTGTTACCCGCCACCATCGCCAACGCAGCAGGCGGCCCAACGCAGGCTCGTGTGCAAAAAAGACAGGCGCAAAATACGGCGCAATATCACCAGTGTGCCGGTTTTGCGCTGCGCGTCTTGAAAGCTGGCCTGTCTCAGGCGGGCAATAACTCTGCAAAAGTTCGGGCCGCGCGTTCCCATTATCAGGCCAACTTGGGCCGCTGCCGCGCGCGCTATCTGTAGAAACAAAAACCGAGCATTGGCTGGGCCGATCTTGGCACCGTCAATGCTCACTTTGCGTTTTATGTCTTGAGATCTCTGCTTACCCGCGCTTGGCCTACGTTTTAGAGCACAGCTCAAATGAGCTACCCATGCCTTGAGCAGAAATTTTTCTTACCTGAGCGTCATTCTTTTTGTTTGAGCAGGCGTGTAAGCCCGACTCATTAGAGTCATGTCGTTAGCGCGAAATGCGACTAATCTTCGAACCCTCAAGTGTGAGATTATACATCAGTCCTTTTGACCCAAGAACAAAACCTATAATTGGATTTGTGATCTTGTCGGTGTCTACAGCCCCCCCGACACCAACTGTGATCAGAGCGACCGACCCGTCCACACCAACCTTCCATCCCTTCTTGCGTCTAAAGCTTGCGAGAGCTTCATTCGTCATGAACATAATCACGATGGATCTGGCTTGTGCACCCAATTGAAAACCAATTGATGCTGAAACGGTATTGTAATAAGCAGCCGTCTTCTGTTGCACTCGAAGAGCACCTTCGCCGTACTCTCCACCAATGCCAAAACCGGCTTTGTATACGGTAGGAAACACCAGAACCCCCGCAGCTCTACTCGCAAGGCTTTTGCTGCCGGCAACCTTCTTGTAAAATTTGCCCAATGTCTTGTTAACGCCAGCATCAATTTCCGCCGCTGATGCTGCTTTGCCGTCGTGAGCTGCGCTTACTGTCAAAAACAGCATGCAAATGATCGTAGATAGAAGACGTTGTAAGTGTTTGCACATCATGCTTCACCTTACAAAATTGAGCGGCCTTTGAAGCACGCTATAAGAATCTGATTGTCAAAAATGAGTCTATCTGATCCAGCCCTGAACCACATCAACAATTGTTCCAGTCGCGTCGTTTAGCAGATTAAGGTCACGTTCAACGCGAACCCACCTGCGTCCATCTGGAGTTACATAGGGTAGTTTAGTCTGTAGACGCGGGTCCAAGATTTTATATTTTTCTTCAGGCAAGCGTTCACCAACACCGTACTTTTTGGCGATGCCCGGGGGGACGCCACCTTTTTTAGCCAGCCCCGGACCAACCGGGGACCACCGGACATCAACCTGCGAGCCACAACGGCTGCGGGGTGAAACCGACGTGGCCCTTTAGGTTGCGCCCACATCGATGCAGAGCGGACCTCGGCCCAGCACCTCACCAAGCCCCAAAAACCGTCCTTTCGCCCCCCTACTTGCAGAACAAGACGAGAACAGCTATGGTGTGTTCATGATTTGTACACAGTTGAGTCGCGGGCTCAAATAAGCGCCAGCACCAGAAGCGCTGATGTGTTTGCCCCGGGCTCATGTGACCACACCTAACCGGCGCTCTGACGGATCGCCCATTTCTTATGACTGCCCTTGGAGGCCCTGATGCTGACCCAGAAACAAAAACAACTCCTCGTGTTTATTCACGGGCGCATGCAAGAGGCAGGCGTGCCACCGTCCTTTGATGAAATGAAGGATGCGCTGGACCTGAAATCAAAGTCTGGCATTCACCGCCTGATTACAGCACTCGTCGAGCGTGGCTTTATCCGCCGCTTGCCGCACCGCGCGCGTGCCATTGAAGTGATTAAATTGCCCGATGACGCAGCCAACGTCGCCATACCAGCCGCAAGCCACAGTGGCTTTAAGCCAAGTGTCATCGAAGGCTCCAAAACATCCGCGCCGCCTGTCCATCTTCAAGCGGCGGCCAATGCGACGACAGTGCCGATGATGGGCCGCATTGCAGCTGGTGTTCCAATTAGCGCCATTCAAGATCACACCCAAGATGTAGCCTGCCCGCCGGACTTGCTGGGCAAGGGCGAACACTTCGCACTCGAAGTCAATGGCGACTCGATGATTGAAGCGGGCATTCACGATGGCGACACCGTTGTTATCCAGCGCTGCAACAGCGCAGACAATGGCGATATCGTCGTTGCATTGGTTGAAAAAGAAGAAGCGACCTTGAAACGTTTGCGTAAGAAGGGATCAACCGTTGCACTCGAAGCGGCCAACCCAGCTTATGAGACGCGCATCTTTGGTCCGGACCAGGTTGAGGTGCAAGGCCGTTTGGTTGGCTTGATCAGACGTTACCAATAAATTGGCCCGATGAATTGAGATCTATGAATTGAGATCTGCACCGTTATGGACCATCCGTAACGTCACCGAAGTCCGGTCTCGTTGACCCGCTGCCATCATCATCAAAAGTTGTTGGTGGACGTGGCGCTGGTTGTGCTCCCGTACCCCCACGAACGTGCTGCGTGTTAGGATTTGACTTTGTTGAGCGCTTGGTTGGCGTTCGACGCTTTTGTTTGTCGCGATCACGCCCTTTCAGCGCCGTCGTCCAAGGACGTTTGCCGCGGGAAGCAGCAACACTCACAATGCGCGGGCGACCTGGATCATCCAGATAAAGCGCATGTGTGCCGCCATAATATATATCAAAAAAATCAATCACAGCGCGTGGTGTGGTGCACCCTTGTGGGCGTGGCGCATTGAAAACAACAATATCGGCCTGACGGCAATCATCTCTCAACGCGCCCGCATGATGAGCAACTGCAAGTGTCAGACCTTTCACGCGCGTGACACATCCAACAGCGTCGCAAACAGCAGAACTTTTTTGGAAGATGTGTGGGGCACGTTTTTCACCGGCCCTCTTTCGGCTTGGGCTACGCTGACCATCTGCCTCAAGCCAACGCTTCACAGCAAAAGATGTGCGCCGTTTGGGTTTGAGCGGGCGCAACACACCGTTTGATGTTCGCACAGCAACATCCTTGCCCTTGTTCCCGATTAAAACATCAGGGCGCGGCCCAAACGGCACCAGCGCCAGACCAAGTGCAATCGCTGCGATGCCGCCAAATCGCCAGCGGGTTGTCCAGATCAACAGCCAAAAACCACCAAAAACAATCAATAAAAATGCACTTTGCGGCATCGTTGCAATATGGCCAACGGCACCGGGTAAGCCTGCGACCCACTCAGCCGTGAGCGTCATCACATCAACGCCAAGCTTCATGATTTTAACTGCTGGCCACTCCAAGCCAAACGGCATCAGCACCAGAACAGCCAAAGCAGCAGGCATAATCACGACATTGGAAACCGGCATTGCGATAAGATTAGCCAGTACAGCCAGATGCTGGGTGGTGTGAAAATGATAAGCGGCAAACGGTGCGACAGCCAAACCTGCAACCACCGTCGACAACACAATGCTGGCAAAAAACGTCATTGCTTTGCGAACCGGGCCAAACTCAGCAATCACGTCGCCCCAGCGCGAGGTGCGAACCATTTCGTAGACAGACACCAAGGCTGCAACGGCGGCAAACGACATCTGAAAACCAGGGTCGAGCACGCTTTCTGGAAAGATGAGCAAGATAATGACTGCAGCGACGGCAACATTGCGCAGCGCTAACGCGGGGCGGTCCAACAGAACGGCAAAAAACATCACTGAAATCATGATGTACGATCGTACCGTTGCGAACGCGCCGCCCGATAACGCAAGATAACCCAATGCCGCGAGCGCTGCGATGACAGCCGCCCATTTTTTAATTGGATAGCGCAGGGCCAACGCGGGGATCGCAGCAAAGCCCAGCCGGACCATAAAAAAAACCGCTCCGGCCATGATCGCCATGTGCATCCCGGAAATCGATAAGATGTGAAACAATCCAGCATCGCGATAGACTTGGTTGGTGTGCTCTGAAATGCCTCCGCGCTCACCCGTCACCAAAGCAATAGCCACTGCACCTGATTGACCTGGCGCAATCGCCCGCATGCGCGCTGAGATATGTTGGCGAACAGTCTCAATACCCGCCGCAAATCGAAGTGATCGCGGAACTGGTCCATCAAACGGAGCGACCTCAGGTGCAGACAAGGCATAGCCAACGCCGCCAATTTGTTGAAACCAGGAATGGCGCGCAAAATCAAAACCGCCGGGCAACGCGGGTGGGGGTGGCGGTGTCAGTCGTGCACGCACCCGGACCGCAACACCAGGGCGAAGCCCCTCGATCGTTTTTAAGACACGGATGCGGATACGAAATGGCAGCTTGTCCTGTGTCAGTTTTTCGATCGCAATCGGCCGTAACGTCAAACGCGCACCGCGTTTTGGATTTGCTTCAATGCGCTCAATAAACCCATGAACGTCGACAAGACCAAGCGAACGTTCAAGAACCGGAGCACGCACATACTCTGTGCGAAATTTTGCAGTGGAAAAGCCAACAGCAAGCAATAACAAAAGTGTCGTAAGGATCCCCATCAATGCACGCCCAGAGGCAAGGCGTGCGAGAACAACTGTTGCGACAAGAAGCAGTCCGGCAAGCCAGATTGACGGCTCATGGCCCGTGACGAAATATCCGGCCGCGCCAAGCCCGATGATCACCGGCACCCAACCGAACCAGACTGTCCGCTCGCGATTGAGAACTGAAGTGAGGACACCATCAGATGTTGGCCGACGAGAGCCATCTTCACAGCCGCGTCGGCGAGGGGAGCTCGCGTCCAACCACTCCATTTACGACCCCTGATCAAAACAAGACTGTGTCACGGCCGACCCTTAACCCTGCGTTGCGAGTATGGTACACGGCGGCGAGCATTTGTAACAGCAAGGACCAAAGAGCCCTACATGGCCAACTCACCTCAAACCGCAGCTAAAGATGTATCGCCAGCACCCGTTGTCCGCTTCGCACCATCACCAACAGGCTTTTTGCACATTGGCGGCGCACGCACGGCGCTGTTCAACTGGCTCTATGCCAAGGCCAACGATGGGCAATTTCTGCTCCGCATTGAAGACACAGATCGCAAACGCAACAACCCAGAAGCCGTTGCGGCCATCTATGATGGTCTGAAATGGCTCGGCCTTGATTGGGATGGCGATGCCGTTTCCCAATACGCACGCGCAGACCGCCATGTTGAAATCGCTGAAGCGCTGCTGGCCAACGGCAATGCCTACCGCTGTTGTCTAACAACGGATGAACTTAATGCGATGCGCAAACAAGCTGAGGCGGAGAAGCGCACGTTCAAAATTCGCTCGCCATGGCGCGACAAGGGGCTGGACGAGACTCGGAAAGACCAACCGTTTTCCGTGCGCTTGAAGGCACCTCAGGATGGCGAAACGATTGTCCATGATGAGGTGCAAGGCGACATTACGTTTGCCAATCAAGATCTGGACGATTTTATTATTTTGCGTAGCGACGCAACGCCAACATATCACCTCGCCGTTGTCGTCGACGACCATGATATGGGCATAACACACGTCATCCGTGGCGTTGACCATTTGAACAATGCTGCGCGGCAAAACCTCATCTATGCGGCGCTGGATTGGGACATTCCGACTTATGCACATGTCCCGCTGATTCATGGAGCTGATGGAGCAAAGCTTTCAAAGCGTCACGGTGCACTTGGTGTCGAATCCTATCGTGCCGATGGCTTTTTACCCGAGGCACTACGCAACTACCTCGTGCGTCTTGGATGGAGCCATGGTGATGATGAAATCATGTCAACCCAACAACTGATCTCGTGGTTTGGCCTTGACGGCATTGGAAAAAGCCCGGCTCGTTTTGATACGCAGAAGTTGGAAGACCTTAACGCACATTATATTCGCGAAAGCACAAATGAAGATCTTCTTGAACATATCAGAGCGGTCTTACCTGAAATCGAAGATGGCAACACGCTAGCAGATAAACTAACGAAGAATGACGGGTGGGCGAAACTCGAGATGGCGTTGCCTGGCCTGAAGCCGCGTGCAAAAACGGTGTTGGCTGTTCTTGACGGTGCTCGGTTCATTACCGATCAGCGCCCGCTCGTTTTGGAGCCCAAGGCAGCCAAGCTCTTGGATGATGATGCCAAAGGTCATCTCGCCCAATTGAAAACGCGCCTCGAGACGGCCAGCGATTGGCAGGCAGCAACTCTGGAAGCAATTGTTCGCAGCTACGGCGAGGAAGCCGACATCAAGCTTGGCAAAATTGCCCAGCCGCTTAGAGCGGCATTGACCGGGCGAACCGTTTCGCCACCGGTTTTTGATGTTCTTGCGGCGCTGGGCAAAACCGAATCCCTAGCCAGACTTGCGGATCAAACCGTCTAGTTTTGTACTAAATATCAATACGTTGCAGCCTTTTTTCGGGAACACGTGCGTCCACCACTGTGATAGTGTAAGGTGCAGTGCAGCAATTTGGCCGTTGGCGCCAAAACCCATCATTTCAGTCTTTAAAGCGGCTCGGTCTCCAAAATGGGACCCCATTTGAGCAGGAAACAACTATGAGCGTTGAAACCGCACTTAAAGCGCAAGCGAGAACTGGCAACACGGCCAAATTGACCGTCGACGGCAAGGAAAATGATCTGGCCGTCCGCTCAGGCACATGTGGACCGGATGTGATCGACGTCACCAAAATATATCGCGACACGGGACACTTCACATACGATCCGGGCTTCACCTCCACTGCCAATTGCGTCTCGAAAATCACCTACATCGACGGCGATCAGGGCATCTTGCTTTATCGTGGCTACCCAATCGATCAATTGGCGGAACGCTCAAGCTTTATTGAAACCTGCTATTTGCTGTTACACGGTGAATTGCCAACAGCCGAACAACACGCAACATTCCAACGCACCATCCGAAACCACACGATGGTGCACGAACAGATGACGCGTTTCTATACTGGCTTTCGTCGTGATGCCCACCCGATGGCTATTATTGTTGGCGTCGTTGGCGCGCTTTCTGCTTTCTATCATGACTCAACAGACAACAGTGATCCCCAACAACGCTTAATTGCGGTTCATCGCCTGATTGCAAAAATGCCGACCATCGCTGCCATGGCCTATAAGTATTCCCTTGGCCAGCCGATAATCTATCCACGTAATGACCTGGACTATTCGGCAAACTTTTTACAGATGTGCTTTGCGATTCCGTGCGAGCCATATGAACCCAACCCTGTTTTGTCACGCGCATTGGATCGCATTTTCATTCTGCATGCAGACCATGAGCAAAATGCTTCAACATCAACGGTGAGACTTGCAGGTTCTTCAGGCGCCAATCCGTTCGCTTGCATTGCAGCAGGTGTGGCTTGTCTTTGGGGGCCGGCACATGGCGGCGCCAATGAAGCTGCTCTCAACATGTTGCATGAAATTGGAACCGTAGATCGCATCCCCGAATACATCGCAAAAGCCAAAGACAAATCTTCTGGCTTCCGACTGATGGGCTTCGGGCACCGGGTTTACAAAAACTACGACCCACGCGCCAAGGTTATGCAGAAGACCTGCCATGAAGTGCTTGATGCACTTGGCATGCGCGATGATCCACTGTTGCAAGTGGCCATGGAATTGGAACGGATTGCCCTTGAGGATGAGTACTTTGTCAAAAAGAAACTCTATCCCAACATTGATTTCTATTCCGGCATCACACTTCGCGCGATGGGCTTCCCGGTGTCAATGTTCACGGCCCTCTTCGCCGTTGCCCGCACCGTTGGCTGGATAGGTCAATGGAAGGAAATGATTGAAGATCCTGAACAGCGCATTGGTCGCCCCCGCCAGCTTTATGTTGGCCCTGCTATACGCGATTTCGTCCCACTCGATGAGCGAGATTAGAGGCTTAGGCCACGCTATTGCTGCACAACCAGGCGATCTATCTCTGCACTAAGCACTCGCTTTGCGACCGTTAAACGCATATCGCAGGACGATTTCTGCCGCCTTACCAGACGGCGTTGTGCCTGGTGTGCTCATCATGCGCGTGATCTTGGACAGCCCTTGTTTCTGCGCTAGGCGCTCTGGCGTTTCAGACAAAAGCGGTGCCAAAGCGCGTGCCAAAAGTACCGGCGTACAGCGTTCTTGGATGAGTTCTGGATAAATATTTTGGCCGGCGATCAAGTTGGCCAAAACAATTGATGGCGTTTTCAGCAAAAATTTAAGCTGTGCGGCCAATCTATCAACACGATAGCCCACAACCGCTGGCGTACCAGTCAGAGCTAACTCCAGCGTGACGGTTCCCGATGCCGCAAGCGCCGCATCTGCCAGCTTAAAAGCCCGGAACTTATCCTCTTCCCCCAAAACGAGATGCACATTTGCAGGCCAATCTACGATCTCACCCTCAATATAAGAACGCAGGGACGGTACAGTGGGAATGATCAAAGTCGGTGCACGCTCCCACGTCGATACCAAATCAATGGCTTCCCGAAATATTGCAAAAAGGCGTCCGACTTCTGACTTGCGACTGCCCGGAAGAAGCACAACTACGGGCTCTGACCTATCCAGCCGAAGCGATAAAGCAAGCGGCGCTGGATCCAACGCATCAAGCCACGCTTTGCGTTCAATCAACGGGTGCCCGACATAGCTACACACAGGGCCACCAAGGCGTTGATGCGTTTCGGGCTCAAACGGCAACAGCGCAAGAATATGATCCACATATGCGCGCATTCTTTTGGCCCGTCCCGGTCGCCACGCCCAAACACTCGGACTGACATAGTCAACAATCGGAATATCGGGGCGTTTTCGACGAATACGCTTTGCAATCGGGTGCGTAAATTCCGGACTATCAATAATGACAACAACATCAGGATCAGCTGCAAGTGCGGCGTCTACGGTTTGATAAACGCGACGCACCATGCGCGGAAGGTGCGGTAGGATCGACATTGGGCCCATCACGGCGACTTCTTCGAGTGCAAATTGCGAAACCAGGCCTGCCTCTGACATTTTCTCGCCACCTACGCCGAGGTAACGGACGTTGCCGCGCGTCTGCTCATTCATTTCAGACATCAGGCGTCCGCCAAGAGCGTCGCCCGAATGCTCACCTGCAATGATGAAGACCTTCACCTCATGACGCGCGGCGCCACGCGTTTTTCTCGACTCTCCATAGCTGCCGGGCAGGTTGATGTGCGTTTCATCCACGCTCATTATGAGGCTCTACTTGCAACGGTCAACGCACCAATGAAGAGATTACGGTTGTTTGCATTTACGATTGCCGTCGACCAATCCTGTTTACTGAGGCCATCTGAGGCGACAATTACGCCAGCAAGACCAGACTCGTGAGCGACTGACACGAGCTTTGTGCCATAGGGTGCACTACTACCAAATATGGCCATACCAACACGATCACCGCCAAGCCGCCCGCCCCATTGGCGCAGCGACTTTACCCGCTCCATAAAGGCTTCCAACCCTTCACCAACTTCAATAGCCAATACGTGATTACGCGCCACAGCAACAGCGCCACCAATTTCATAAGGCGCAATGGCTTCAAGCACGCCAACAGCTTGGCGTAGATCATTATCATCGCGCCGGGACATTTTTACACTGCCCAATTGCACAAATGACAGTTCACCGATGAATGGTTCCTTGCTGTCTTCCGTTTCCTGACTGTCTTCGCAACCTTCAATGAATAATTCAGAGTCATTGGCATTTGCTATAAGTTCGTCTCGCTGCGCAGCAATCGTGGCGTTCTCAAGCACAGCAATGCCTGCCAACCCAGCCCGCGTTGCAAGCACGACCGTCTCAGGGCCAATGGTCGGCAAATCAACGCGCAATTCTTGTCCCGGCTTGGGCCGTTTCACCAAAACACCATTTTGCGACTTTGCAAACTTCGTCACACGCAGATGGGCAACGCGTTGCAACATCCGATCCGTGCCTTCAGCGCCTTCGATCGCTTCAATCGTTTGATTGTTAACCACCACGCCCTGCCCAACATCAAAATGCCCGAGACGACGAATAAGATCAAATCCAAGTGCAATGTCCCTGAGGTCTTCAGGTGCTGCATGTTGGTCTGCGAATGGACCTTTGCCAATCAAAAGATTGGGTGCAACATCAGCAACACCGCGCACACGAAAACCATGCGATTCAAAAAAGCCGATAACTTTTCTGAGCACACTGTCGTCACCACCTGCAGCAATAATTTTGAAAATTCGCGGCAGACTGCGAAAAAAACCAAGATCTGGCTTGATACCCTTCAGGTCAGGGCGCGTCACACTGCCGACAATCACCAAATCAGATATGCCCCGGCTCTTGAAACTCGAGACCATCTTACCGATGGCACCCCAATTGACAGGCGTGAATGCAAAGTCGGAAAAATCTGCATCCACTTCACCGTCAATGCCAACGATGTGCACATCATAACCCGACGCAGCAGCATGCTCCGCCACCTCTCGAGGCAGGTTGCCGCCGCCAGCCAGTATCCCAAGACGCTGCACCCCAGTAGTCATAAACCCTTACCGATCTGATCCCCAATATCTAGCATTTCAATGGAACATTCATTGCTGAGTTATAACGCGAAGCGTCTCAGTTGGACATTTGCTTTTTGGAGCTTAACCCATGTGTCGCTTGAGAATTCGCGCTCTTCGCAAGGTGCGGCGGCTCTACAGCCAAATGACGGTTTAGAGTAGAGGCCCCGCACTACTCCCGCTCACGATGTTAAGACGATGAACCTGGATCACCTGGAGTACACAAAGATCGTTTGCCACCTTCTTTGATGAACGCAAGGATCTCTTCAACGATAACATGGTCGCTAAATTCTGTTGCCACGTCCTCAACGCGCTCCATGAGCGTACCTTCATCTGCAAACAGCGCGCGATAGGCGCGGCGAAGGTCGTGAATCTGGCTACGTGAGAAGCCGCGCCGTTGCAAACCAATAATATTCAGGCCTGAAAGGCGTGCCCGATTTCCGAGCGCCATACCATAGGGGATCAGATCCTGTTCTAGACCCGACATGCCACCAACAAACGCGTGGGCACCAACACGTGCAAACTGAATAACAGCAGCACCGCCTCCAATAATTGCAAAGTCACCAACCTGACAATGACCAGCCAACATAACATTATTTGAAAAAATAACGCTGTTGCCGACATCACAATCATGTCCGACATGCGAGTTCGCAAGAAACGTGCACTTATCGCCAATGGTGGTTTTCATCCCTCCGCCCTCAGTACCGGGATTGAGCGTCACACCTTCGCGAATCTGACAATCAGAGCCAATTGTTAAGGTTGAGGGTTCACCTGCATACTTCAGGTCTTGCGGTCGATGTCCAATCGAGGCGAACGGGAAAATGCGCGTGCCAGACCCGATCGTTGTGCGTCCTTCAACGACCACGTGCGAGATTAACTCAATACCGTCACCCAAGCTCACATTCTCGCCCACCAAACAGTACGGGCCAACCTTAACGCCGTCGCCAAGAGTTGCGTCATCTGCAACGATTGCAGTGGAATGTATATTGGAGTTGTCGGTCATTAAGAACCCGCTGCAAAGGCACGCGCTTCAGCGGTGTCAGCGAGCATCGCGCTAATCTCAGCTTCGGCGGCGACTTTTCCGTCCACTTTTGCTACGCCTGAAAAGCGCCATACGCGGCCACGGTTTCTAATTTTCTTAACATGATAGTGAAGTTGATCACCGGGAACGACAGGGCGACGAAACTTTGCGCGATCAATGCCCATGAAATAAACGAGCTCGGCTTTGTAGTCTTCTTTGAGTGAATGCATACAAAGTGCGCCAGCAGTTTGCGCCAAACCTTCAATAATCAACACGCCTGGCATCACCGGGAATTGCGGGAAATGTCCCTGAAAAAACGGCTCATTGATTGTGACGTTTTTAACGCCAACACAGCTTTCATCGCCGTCCATGTCGTAAAGGCGATCAACCAACATAAAAGGATAGCGATGTGGCAACAGCTTGAGAAGGTATCCAATATCTGCGGTTTCAAGCCCTGTGCTCGATTGTTCGTTTGTCATATTTTCCCTGCTCCTCAACCCATTTCTTTGCCACCAGCGTGGCCTTGAAAGGGA
The DNA here is from genome assembly GCA_021775735.1 of Hyphomicrobiaceae bacterium. Taxonomy (GTDB): domain Bacteria; phylum Pseudomonadota; class Alphaproteobacteria; order Rhizobiales; family Hyphomicrobiaceae; genus JAHZKN01. Next base: position 11,450 of record JAJFHG010000009.1, on the reverse strand, counting down.
CATTTCAAACTTCACGCCAACCCAACTAACTGCCGCGTTTGCCGCCCGCCTTGCCAAGGCGCGAAATGGCTGCAAGCTCACGCGCCCATTGTCTTAGCGGTTTCGCCGGTGTGCCGCCAACCCGTTCCCCAGGAGGGATGTCATTTTTAACATGCGCAGCGCCAGCAACCTGAGCACCCGATCCAATTTTAACATGGCCGACAGAACCAGACTGGCCGCCCATCACAACAAAATCGCCAAGCTCCGCAGACCCAGAGATGCCGGTCTGGCCGACAATAATACAACCGCGACCCATCACAACGTTGTGCCCGATCTGCACTAAATTATCAATTTTGGAGCCCTCTCCAATAACCGTATCCTTAAGAGCACCCCGGTCGATCGTCGTACCAGCGCCAACCTCGACGTCGTCCTGAATGATGACACGACCAATTTGCGGCACTTTGAGGTGCCCCTCTGGACCCATCGCAAATCCAAATCCATCCTGGCCGACACACACACCAGCATGAAGCGTGACACGATCCCCGATCAACGCATTGGTCACCGTTACGCCTGGCCCAATATAGGAGCCGCGTCCAATGGTGACGCGATATCCGACCACGGCGCCGGCCGCAATACGAGCACCTTGTCCGATTTGCGCTTCCGGACCAATAATGGCACCGGGCTCAATCAGTGCACCATCTTCCAATACCGCTGTTGGATCAACCAGGCTGGTTTCTCCTGGCGCTGCAGCTTTGGGAAACATCGCATCAGGATAGAAAAGCTGCAAAGCAAGTGCAAAACCGCGATAGGGTTTCGGCGTAATCAACGTTGCAGTCTGGCTTGGGACGTCCGCTGCAAGGTCCGGCAGGATCAAACAAGCCCCCGCGTTCGTGTCTGCAAGCTGAGAAAAATATTTGCGGTTGTCGAGGAAGGTAATGTCGTCGGGGCCTGCATCCGATAATGGTTTGACCGCGCTGTACGCACGCTCACCATCAACGCCATCGCCAAGCGTCGCTTCCGTTGCCTTTGCAATATCAGATAACGAGAACGGTCCGGCGGTATCAAAAAAACCCGGATGACTCATGGCCCTGCAAGCCCCAAACCTTGTTTGCCGCAAAAAACGATCAAGGAAAATCGAACATAAGTGTTGCCCGCCACGCGACGGAAATCAAGCACCGGATATGTTTGATCTTGATCTAGAAACGAGACGAAGCACCAAACCGGAAGAACTGCTCTTCGTCGAAATCCTCCTTCGATAAGGTCTCAGCAAAATCCATTCTGAGTGGGCCCATCGGCGACTTCCACATAATGGATGCACCAACCGAAGCGCGGACAGATGATTCATCGGCGAGGTTGATACCTGTTGGACCAGCAGTGCGACCCAATTCTTCGGCCAAATCACTGGCACCAAACACAGAACCGGCATCAGCAAAGAAGGCACCACTTAAGCCAAAGTCCTCTGGAACAAACGGTATTGGAAAGCGAATTTCAGCCGTGGCGGCCCAAAACGTTTCCCCACCGAGTGCATCATTGGTACCCAAGTCACGTGGACCAACACCAGCACGATCAAAACCACGGATGGTCTCTCCACCCCTGAAGTACAGATCACTGATACGCACGGAGTCGTCACCCCAACCTTCAATGTGACCACCAACCGCGCGGCCCACCAGGGTGATTTTTTCGGTGAGAGGGTAATACCCACGCGCTTCTGCGTTCAACCGGGCGTACTGCACATCGCCACCAAGGCCTGCAAAATCCGCAGACGCCGACACGTAGAAACCTTCTGTCGGATCACGTGGGTGATTGCGCTTATCATAGGTGATACCAACAGCGGCAGCGGACGTGATGGTCTTGTCGCCAAAGCGAGCGATTTCCTCACAAATCACCTGAGACGTGGTCGTGATCACACCATTACAGTTCTCATCGGAGATCGTTGTGTAGTCAAATCGATAAGACGTCTGCATCCAAAGGTTTTCAGCCAACGGGAAGCCAAGGCGGAGCTGACCACCGGTACGCGTGCTGTCAAAGCCAGACTCTGAGGATTGGTCAATCTCTTTGTGATAGATGTCGAAACCAGCCGACAGATTGTAATCCAGAAAGCGCGGTTCTGTGAACGACAAATCAATTTGGAAGCGCTCAAACGACCCTGCCAACTTCAAGCGTAGGAATTGACCATTGCCCAGCAAGTTACGCTCGGTGATCGACACATCGCCAATGACGCCTTCTGACGTGGAAAAGCCTGCGCCAAACGAGAGTTCACCGGTAGATTTTTCTACAATAGCGACATCAATAATGACCCTATCGCGTGCAGAACCTGGCGCCCGTGACACTTTCACTGTCTCAAAGATGCCAAGCCGCTCAAGACGTTTCTTAGCACGATCAACCAGCAATGGGTTGTAGGCATCGCCTTCAGCCAAGCGGAACTCGCGGCGGATCACGTAATCCTTCGTGCGTCCGTTGCCGGCAATGTTGATGCGCTCAATGTAAATTCGTGGACCTTCTTCAATCAGATAAACCACTGAAATGGTACGATTGACAGGATCAGGAATGGCTCGCGGGCGCACGCGCACAAACGCATAGCCCTGCTCCGCCACCGCAAGCGTCAAGCGCTCAACGGTCTTGTCGATGTCAGCACCGTTGTAGGTATCACCGGACTGCGTCAGCAGGTGACCATAAAGCGAGTCAGGCAGCACGCCTGGCAGAGAGCTTTGAATTTCAACACCGCCAAAGGTGTAGCGTGCACCCTCATCAATTGTGAAGTTGATGTAAAAGCCAGACGCTTCGCGATCAATCTCAGCGTTCGCAGCAATCACGCGGGCGTCTGCATAACCGTTCTTAAGGTAGTATTGACGGATCATCTCACGATCAAGGCTGAGGCGATCCGGGTCATAAATGGCGGTACCTTTGAGGAAGTCAAACCAGCCGGATTCAGTTGTCGTGATGATGTCGCGCAATTGCGAGTCTGTGAAAACCTGGTTGCCGACAAAGTTAATGCCCTTAACTTTGGTTGCGCCGCCTTCGTTGATTTCAAACACAAGGTTTACGCGGTTTTGTTCGAGCTCAATGATCTTCGGCTCAACCCACGCTGCGAACCGCCCCTGACGGCGGTATACATCAAGGATGCGTTGTACGTCTGCTTGAGCACGCGCTCTTGTGAACACGGACCTTGGGCCAAGACGGACTTCACCGCGCAACGTGTCACTTTCAACTTCGCTGTTACCTTCAAAGGCAACCTGGTTGATGACGGGGTTCTCGACAACAGCGATCACTGCTGTCGAACCTTCTTGATATATCTGAACGTCTGCAAACAAGCCGGTTGCAAAGAGAGCGCGCAGCGAAGCGTCAACCTTGCCAGCGTTATACGCGTCACCAACGGAAAAGCGCAGGTATGAGCGAACCGTCTCGGGCTCAACCCTGCGGTTCCCTTCAACAGCGATCTGACGGATAACGCCTTGCGCGTGCGCAACCGAAACAAAGACCGATGTCTCTGCCAACGTTACAGTCGCGGGAACACCGAGACCGAATAACAGTAAGAGACGCCAGCCCCCCAGCGACTTGATCAACTGCTGCAGCATACGGGGATATACCCTCGTTCTTATGCCGACCCCCCTCGACACGTGAGATCTGTCGGCTTGCCAACCTCACGCGAAACAACTCCAAAACCAAGCCCAGAAAACACCCACATCTCACCCGATGCGAATCAGCCCTCACGGAGCTTGGTTTATGAAGTCTTTCTAGCGATTCAAGACAGCAACTGGAAGTGGCAAGATTACGTCACCAAACGTAGATTCATCCGGCCCCGAGCAACCATCTCTTGATAATTGGCAAATCGTTGTAAGTCGCGAAAATCATTAGAGATAATACCACTGCCATACCGATCCTGAAGCCGATTTCCTGGCTCGTTTCGCTGAGTGGCTTTCGACGTATGGCCTCAAGTGCATAGAAGAGCAAATGACCACCATCCAGAAGCGGGATCGGGAACAGGTTGATGAGACCAATACTAACGGAAATGAACGCTGTTAAGAATATCAGATCCTGCCATGAGTTTTTGGCGACTTTGCCCGCCAAATCGGCAATCCGAACGGGCCCACCCAACTGGTCTGCTGGCTGGCGCCCAATAACCACGTCTCCGAGATAGGTCAATGTCGTGGTGATGATGACCCAAGTACGCTCACAGCCAAGGGCTACGGCCTCGGCTGGTCCCGGGTGGCGCACAGTCATAGCCTCATCGGAAATCACCGGCTTGACGCCAATCAAAAAGGTCTTGATGTCACCGCCGCCGATGTCCTTCTTTACCGACAGCCGGGGCTCAACAGCCAGGCTGAGCTGTTGTCCTTTGCGGTCAACATTAAACACCAATTCGCGCCCGCCACTGGTCATCACATGACGCTGCACGTCGGCAAACGACGTGATTTCCTCGTTATTAATCGCGACAATCAGATCCCCTTTGGTAAATCCAGCCGCGGCAGCCGCACTTTCCGGAAGCACGGACTCAACACGTGGCTCAAGCGAACGCACGCCATAAAATGAGAACCAAAGTGAAAAGATGAAAATCGCCAGGATGAAGTTAGCGAAAGGACCAGCGGCAACAACAGCCGCGCGTTGCCACAAGGGCTTGTGATGGAAAGAACCGGCCTTCTCTTCTGGCGTCATCTGCTCAAGGGCATCTGAGGACGGTTGGCTGGCCGCGTTTTCATCGTCCATAAACTTAACGTAACCGCCAAGAGGCACCCAGGCGAACCGCCAACGCGTTCCATAGCGATCGTAAAAGCCAAAGATTTCTTTGCCGAAACCAATTGAGAACGTGGTGACTTTCACGCCGCACCAGCGGGCAACCAGGAAGTGGCCCAGCTCATGGATAAACACCACCACGACAAGAACGACCAGAAATGCCAATGCCACCTGCAAAATGCCGGTGAGTGATAAATTGGCTAGAAAATTTGCAACCATCGAGGTGTTTACCCTTTCAGCTCCTGCCTGAGCTTGCTTTAACCAACATCGCTTGCAGGTCGATTACCACTATGTGCCACGATTCAGTCGAGAAACAGACAACATGCGTGCTTCACGGTCAACGCCAAGCACGTCTTTGAGTGAAGATGCCGCCGTAATCAACCCTAACGTGTCAGCCTGCTCCAGCGTCCAACCGACTAAATCAGCAATTTCAGCAAAACGAATCTGAGAATTAAGGAACGCAGCAACGGCAATCTCATTCGCAGCGTTCAAAATAGCAGGCGCTGTGCCACCCGCCACAAGGGCTTGGCGTGCCAACGCTAGGGCCGGAAAGCGGGCCTCATCGGCGGATTCAAACGTCATGGAGGAAAGTGCTGTGACATCAAGGCGTTGCGTTGGGGCTTCAAGCCGCTTTGGCCAGCCGAGCGCATAACAGATCGGTGTGCGCATGTCAGGGCAGGCCATTTGCGCCAACGTCGACCCATCGCGAAATGACACCAGACAATGAACGATTGATTGCGGGTGGATGACACAGTTCAGTTGATCTGGCTCCACTGGAAACAAGTGATAAGCCTCGATCAACTCCAGGCCTTTGTTCATCATCGTTGCGCTGTCGATAGTAATTTTCGCACCCATTGACCAATTGGGATGGTTAAGTGCCTGATCAACTGTTGCCGCCGCCATTTCATCTCGCGACCATGTGCGAAACGGACCGCCAGACGCGGTCAAAGTGATTTGCTCAATGCACTCAGGGTTTGTCGCTGCGAGCGCTTGGAAAACACCGGAATGTTCGCTGTCAACGGGCAGCAACTCGCAACTGTGCTGCGCTATGTGCGCCATGAAGGCGTCACCGGCCGTCACAAGACATTCTTTGTTGGCAAGGGCGACACGCTTGGCATGTGCGCCAGCAGCAAATGTTGGCGCAAGACCTGCTGCACCAACAATAGACGCCATCACGCAATCAACGGGCTCGCTCGCCGCCGTAACAATGGCTTGTTTACCCGCAGCCGCTTCAATACCTGTTCCGACAAGTCTATGTTTTAGATCTTCAAGACGCTTCTCATCGCCAATAACTGCCAAACGCGCTTGGTGCAGCTTTGCAAGTTCAGCAAGTTTTTCAACATTCGACTGCGCCGTCAGCGCGACAACGTCAAACGAACCTGGATGTCGTGCAACAACATCTAACGTGTTGGTACCAATCGAGCCGGTGGCCCCAAGAATACTCAACGTTTTCACGTTGCCCGCGTCACCAGACTTGGTGCGCGCATCATCTCGGCTTTCAATCCCATCCACGATTGTGCGGGTCCAATTGATTGATTTACTGAAGAAACAGCAGCGCTTCGGCTGGCATCTCTGCATTCATGAAAAAAGCAAACAACGTTGCGGCCATGGCAACGGGGACGAGGCTGTCGAGACGATCAAGAAAACCGCCATGACCTGGTATGAGCTGGCTTGAGTCCTTGATATCAAAGCTTCTTTTAAGTGCTGACTCGGCGAGATCACCCAGTTGTGAGATGACCGCTAACACACCAGCTAACAGCGCTAGAGTTGCAGGCGGCGCACCAATCCACTGGCCGAACAACCACCCCGCGATCGTTGCAGCGGTAACACCAAAAATAAACCCGGCCCAGGTTTTCTTTGGCGAGATTGAAGGTGCGAGTTTTGGCCCTCCAATGAGGCGTCCAGCCAGGTAAGCGAGTGTATCTGTCGACCAGACAACAAGAAACAGAAACAGAACTGCATAAAGCCCGTTTGGCTCCTGACTGCGCAGCCACAAAAGTGCAACGGCAGGTAACCCTGTGTAGAACACACCTATCGTTGAGAGTGCCGAGCGACCACCAAACTGAAGTAAACCAACAATAATCCCACCAATGAGTATAGCAAATGCGCCAAGCGCAGCATAACCAACCGAAGCCAGTGCAATTGCAGCGGTTACAGCAACGCCGTGCACAAACATTGTGATGTCTTGATCCGTGCCGCGTACAACACGGCCCCACTCCCACACCATCACAAGGCTCACCAACAATATAAGCAGCGCAAACGGAACCGGCCCTACCCACAACAGACCTAGTGCAACTGCGGCCAGCAACACACCAAACACAATACGTTTTGCAAGTTCGCCCATGGAGCGATTTGCATCCCCATTGGGCGGTGTTGGTTCTGTCTGCGTACTCAAGCGCTATCTCTCCCTAGCTAGCCGTCTTTTTGGTCAATCCACCATAGCGGCGGTCACGGTCATTGAACTGCGCCAGCGCATCTTCCAAGTGCTCTTTGCCAAAGTCCGGCCAAAGAACATCCAGAAAGACCAGTTCAGCATAAGCGGCTTGCCACAAAAGGAAATTAGAAAGGCGCAATTCGCCGCTGGTTCTAATCAAAAGGTCAGGATCGGGGATGCCCTCAGTATCCAGGCGCCCTGATAACAGGTCTTCTGTGACCTCATCGGGCGAGAGACGGCCTTCAGACACGTCATGGGCAATTTTTTGAGCAGCACGCGCTATCTCGCTACGGGCGCCATAGTTGAACGCAATTACAAGTGTGAAGGCGTCATTGTTCGCCGTCAGGTCCTGGGCTTCATCGATCAGCGCCAACATGTCTGAGTCTATGGGGTGACGCTCACCAATCACTTTGATTCTGACATTGTTCTTATGGAGGTCGGCGAGATCGCGCCGAATGAAACGCTTCATCAGCCCCATCAGATCAGAAATCTCGGTCTTAGGCCGCGACCAATTTTCAGATGAAAAACTGTAAATCGTAAGAAATGGGATACCAAGTTCCATCGCCGCGCGCACCGTACGCCGGACAGATTCAACGCCAGAACGATGGCCTTGCGTGCGGGTCATACCTCGGGCATCGGCCCAACGCCCATTACCGTCCATGATAATCGCCACGTGCTGTGGTGCGCTTATAAGCGCATTCGTGTCATGCAATCGATCTGTTGGCGCTTGTGGTGCCACGGGACAGCAACCTTCTCTGCATCTCAGGTAAGACTAAACGGTGTAGGCATTACACCGTGCGAATTTCTTCTTCTTTTGTCTTGAGGACATCATCGATTTCTTTGATGAATTTGTCCGTCAACTCCTGAACAATGACAGCATTGTCGTGATGCTCATCTTTGCTCATGCCATCTTTCTCAAGCTTCTTGAGAAGGTCCATACCATCGCGACGCACATTGCGTACCGATACCTTGGATTGCTCAGCATATTTGTGCGCCAACTTGACAAGTTCTTCACGTCGATCAGCAGTCAGTGTCGGGATCGGCAATCTGATCAACGCGCCGTCAATCACTGGATTTAGCCCAAGATTGGCTTCACGAATACCTTTTTCAACTGGCCCAACATTCGATTTATCCCAGACCTGAACGGAAATGGTTCTCGGCTCAGGAACTGAAACCGTTGCCACCTGGTTAAGCGGCATTTTCGATCCGTAAACTGTGACCTGCACAGGGTCGAGCAACTTGGCGCTCGCGCGCCCCGTACGTAAACCAGAAAATTCGCGTTTCAAAGCTTCTACAGATGCAATCATGCCCTCTTCGAGCTCTGATGCATTAAATGCGGCGGCTGCCATGACCAAGTCCTCCTCAAGAGTTCGCTACATACCAGCACAATCGGCTGATTGAGGTTTTCGTGAGCGCGTAGATTGAACGTAAGCGCTTGATAGTGCGTATTCTAAGAGACCACGGTCATCCGCCCGGTTCCATTGAGGACTTTGAGCAGTGTGCCAGGTTCTGTGATGGAAAACACAATTACCGGAAGTTTGTTGTCGCGGGCAAGCGCAATGGCAGCGCCATCCATCACCTGCAAGTCGTTGGCTAACACGTCCCGATAGCTGAGCGTGTCATAACGTTGTGCATTTGGATCTTTATTGGGGTCAGCAGAATAAACGCCGTCCACCTTGGTGGCTTTAGCTACAGCATCACAGCCAAGCTCAACAGCGCGCAAAGCGGCAGCCGTATCCGTTGTAAAAAATGGTGATCCTGTGCCCGCAGTGCAAATCACAACCCGGCCTTTGTCTAGATGATGCAATGCACGCGCGCGGACATACGATTCACAAACCGACGGCATTGGGATAGCTGACATTACGCGTGCTGGCACACCCTGCTTTTCTAATCCGCTTTGAAAAGCCAACGCATTCATCACCGTTGCGAGCATACCCATATAGTCGGCCGATGCCCGGTCCATACCGTCTGCCGCGCCAGCAACACCGCGAAAAATATTGCCACCACCAAGAACAATGGCAATTTCAGCTCCCGCTGCAACAACCGTCGCGACATCCTTTGCCAGCCGCTCGACAACCTTCAAGTCAATGCCATAAGCACCATCGCCCATCAGCGCTTCACCAGACAACTTCAACAGCAAGCGTTTTGTCTTCAGTGTGTCGGAGCTTTTTGCCATGTGTTGTGTCCTGGGTCAGGTCTCAAGTCGGGGAACACGAATCGAAGTGCATCATCCTGAGTAGTGATAACCGAAAAAAACCGGCCGGTCAGGAGCCCGGCCGGCTTAAGCGTCAGAATTTAGATGCGGCCAGCCCTAGGTACCGGCAGCAGCAGCCACTTCAGCAGCAAAGTCATCTTCTTTTTTCTCAATGCCTTCACCAAGCGCAAAACGCACGAAGCCTTTAATCGCAAGGCCCTCACCGGCTTCCTTGACAGCCTGGGTCACGGTTTTAGATGGGTCGTGAATAAACGCTTGATCGAGCAAGCAATGTTCTTTTGCATAGCTCTTCAAGCCACCCGCGATAATCTTTTCCATAATATTCTCAGGCTTGCCTTTGTTTTTGTCAGCAAGGATCGCACTTTCACGATCAAGAACATCTTTCGGCACACCATCAAGGTTGAGTGCAACCGGGTTTGCCGCTGCCACATGCATCGCAACCTGGCGGGCCAATTCAAGCAGCTTATCGCTATCACCTTCACCCTCAACGGCAACGAGCACACCAATCTTGCCAAGACCCTCTGCAACCTTGTTGTGCACGTAGCTGCCAATAACACCTTTATCAACGGAGACAGTTGCCGTCCGGCGGACCGCCATGTTCTCGCCAATAGTGCCAACCATTTCCTTCACATAGTCTTCAACAGATCCTGAATGGCCAGGATAGTCTGCCGACAATAGCTTTGCGGTATCGCCTTCAGCTTTCAGCGCCAGCTTTGCAATCTCACCGACCATAGCTTGGAAGTTATCGTTACGCGCAACAAAGTCGGTTTCAGAATTGACTTCCACGATAGCACCACCGGTCCCATCTGTAGCAAAGCCAACCAAGCCTTCCGCTGCCACGCGGCCTGACTTTTTAGCGGCTTTTGACAAGCCCTTTTTGCGCAGCCAATCAATAGCTTCTTCGATGTCACCTTTGGTTTCGGTGAGCGCCTGCTTGCAATCCATCATACCTGCGCCGGTTTTTTCGCGCAGTTCCTTCACAAGGGAGGCAGAGATCGTTGTCATCGGTCATACCCATTTGTTTGCAGAAACCGAGATGGCGTCTGCTTTGTTAGTCCTAAGTCAGAAAACTCAATTGCTCTTAGGCCGCGGTTGCAGCAACGAGCTTCTTGGCACTGTCAATCCAGCCTGCGCTGTCAATTTGACCATCAAGTTTAAGCTTGGCATCAAGTGCCGTTTTCTGATCAGCGGCCAAATCCGCAATCTGCCAGTAGTGGAACACACCAGCATCATTCAACTGCTGGGCGACCTTTGCATCAATGCCCGTGATGCGCTTCAAATCATCTGGCTCACCGCGTGGACCCTCAATGCCTTTGAACGCAACAACAGCGGCTTCAACGGGCGGTGCTTCTGATGCACCTAGATCAACACCGGACGCCGCCTGGCTCTTTTCAATGCCATCAATGGCAGCACCGGCAATCAAATCGCAGAACATGGTGATGGCGCGCCCTGCATCATCATTGCCGGGGACAGGAAAGTCGATACCATCTGGGTCACAGTTGGTGTCAACCACAGCAACAATCGGAATACCGAGTTTACGCGCTTCTTTAATCGCAATGCTTTCACGATTGGTGTCGATGACAACCAAAAGATCTGGCACACCGCCCATATCCTTAATGCCACCCAGCGCGCGGTCGAGCTTGTCACGTTCGCGCTGAACAGTCAGAGTTTCTTTCTTTGTGCGGCCCTGTGGGTCAGCTAAAATATCATCGAGCTGACGCAGACGGCGGATCGATTGCGAAATCGTTTTCCAGTTGGTCAGCGTACCACCGAGCCAGCGGTGATTGATGAAGTACTGCGCGCTGCGCTTTGCAGCTTCCGCGATCGGCTCAGATGCTTGCCGCTTGGTGGCAACAAACAAGACACGTCCGCCACCGGAAACTGTTTCAGACACTTTCACCAACGCCTGATGCAGCAACGGTGTGGTTTGTGTCAGATCAATAATGTGAATGTTGTTACGGGCACCGTAGATAAACGGGGCCATCTTTGGATTCCAACGATGTGATTGGTGACCAAAGTGAACGCCAGCTTCCAAAAGCTGACGCATGTTGAACGCAGGAAGCGCCATCAGCAAAAGTCCTTTTTCCGGTT
>JAJFHG010000076.1 GCA_021775735.1 Hyphomicrobiaceae bacterium | reverse complement strand
GCCATATCCTTGCTACATTTATCCTCACTATAAATTTGATTATTTCTATAGTAATAACAACAATCTTTATGCGATACGTGACTATCAGGAGAAAAATAAATGAGTTCATTTTTTGTTGAAATCCCAGCTTGGGAAAATGGTGCTTCCATTCCGGATAAATTTGCGTTTTGTAAAAAGGATACCGAAACCCACGTGGCATTAAGTGATAATATTAACCCGCTTATCAAGTGGGGAAATGCGCCAAGTGGCACCAAATCCTTTGCCATTATTTGTCACGACCCTGATGTCCCTTCTTCTGGTGAGGATGTAAACCAGGAAGGCAAAATTGTGCCCTCTGACCTGCCTCGTGTTGATTTTTATCATTGGGTTCTTGTTGATATTCCGGCTGATATAAATGAAATTTCTGAAGCACAAGATGCAAACGGCGTGACGGCTAAAGGCAAAACGCCTGAACAAAAAACCTACGGTCGCACTGGCATCAACTCCTACACAGATTGGTTTGCTGGTGATGCTGATATGGGCGGTGACTATGGTGGTTATGATGGACCGTGCCCGCCATGGAACGATAGCATCATGCATCATTATCACTTCACAGTTTATGCGCTTGATGTAACCAGCCTTGGACTGGAGGGGAGCTTTACTGGTGCAGAAGCGTTAGAAGCTATGAAAGGACATATTCTTGCGAAACAGAGCCATAGTGGGACTTATAGTTTGAATCCTGAGGTTGTGGGGTAGAGTGAAGAAGGGGGCAAAAGGACTTTAGAGATGGCACTCTTTGATACGGCATGCTGGGCGGACGAAAAAGAGCAACCGGCGATTGAGCAGTATTTTGTGCGGTCGTTTGATCCCTGCATGGTGTGTACCGTGCATTAGTTTTACTCACTATTTGTTGCGCCTTAGTGTTACTTAGTGCAACTAAGGTAACACTAAAATCAGTTATAAACTTACAAAGATTGACCGAGAAAAGACGTTTATCTACACTATGTATCTTATTAAACTTTCGACAGTAGACATCCAAACCATGCTGAAAGGAAAACTTGCACTTAAACTAGTGATTTTATTTGTAAATTAATTTTCCTTGATAGACGGAGCTGTCGCTTTCTTACGCTCAAGGAAAGCTCGCATGCCCGATGTTGGGTAGGCCGCTAGGCAGATTAGCACCCACCACAAATAAAATGCTGTCGTGCTTTTGAAGCCCTCAGGCGGCAATGCCCCATGTGCAATAAGATTCCGTAAGTTTGGTCCAAGACGTTCAACCAGTATCGATTTGAGCTCGAATACGAACTTGTCTCCAAACGTTTCTATCGTTTGTGGATGGCTTAATATCCGCTCAATCCCCCAAACTTCTTCTACACCGTCATTATCCACATTAACTGGTGTTACACCCTGTTGTTCGAGCACGTGACGTAGAGCATTTTCAACTTGCGGTATCATAGTATGTAGCGCAGTTGAGAAATCCCACTGGAAACCAGCCTCAATGGCTTGATAAAAAAGTTCCCGACGTTCCGGCGGTATTAGAGAGCTATCGTCAAGTACAGTAGCCAACATCTCTCGGTTGACATAATGATCCTCAATTATTTGCCTGACCGCCGGAGCAATGTGAGCATGAATGGTTAGGTGTCTAAGCTGCTCTGCGTTTTGTACCATCAGTCCTGTTATCGCCTTTTCGTATTCTTCGTTGTCTTCGGTAAACACCGAAGGTCGCACCCCTACCTTGCGTCCTGAAGCATCATAAATGCTTGCTGAAATGGTCGTGTGAAGAGGATGTTTTGCGATTCCATCCTCTGTTGTCTTACGCAACTCTTCAGGATCAATAAGGGGAATAAAAGATGATAATTCGTAAAATGCATCTACCCATGGAAGATCGCGCATGATGGCGCGGCTTTCCTCTACATATTGGGAAAGGTCTATTTCATCGCTGCTTATTGTAGACATTTCACTAAGGAGCTTTTCACCAGCTCTTGAATAGCGTTTCTGAAGTTCGGGAGTTTCCGCTCGAAGAGAAGGCCGATCGCGAAATGCGCGAATGGCCTTGCCCCAAAACGAATGAGCTACCATATAATCACCATTTGCTTCGTGAGCCTCGGCTTCTTCAACATAGGAACGTGCAGCTGCTATGCGAGCCTCCTCGGCTTGATCGCTTTTTTTAGTCAATTTCAGGTGCTTTGCCTGCACTTCGTAATAAATGCGTGCACGTTGGAAATCCCCATCTAGGCAGGATTGCTTCGCGACACGGCCTGCTATTGCCGCTAAAACTGTAAAGTCACCAGTTCGGAATTCAGCTAAAAACTCCAACGCCCTGCTGGAAAAATATAACGGATCACTTCCGTCATAGTGGATGACGCGGTCTTCCAAATGCACAAGAATAGTTTTTGGCAATTCACCATTTCGTTCTATTTGCTGGGCCAGTCGAACCGCACGCTCATATCGCTCCATTGAGCTTGTCCAGTTTTTCGGATGTTCGATGCGTTTACCTGCTTCGAGGTAAGCTTCGACCGCAATTCGAGCTGCGTTCGGATCTTTACGCCTGAGCCAAAGCACATCACCAACACGTGCCCTATACTCAGGATCATCGACCTCTTCAAGGGTCACCTTAAGATTGTCTAATTGTTCATCAGTAAGGTCATTGGGGATCATCGTCCTTTTGTCGCCATCAGTCATCATCGGTCCAAAAGGCTCAGTAAGATTCGAAGGCTTGAAGTGGAAACCGAACAGCTGCTGAAGTAAATACCAACAGTCATCCTTAGAAACAGAGCGCTCTTCAAAACAGCGTGAGATATCTCGAATAGAATTTATCTCGATGGTTCCGATTTCAGCAGAAATTTCCTTGGCACTCGGAAACAACATAGTTGTAACTCCTATATTTAGGTACCGTTCTCAAAACGAATAGATATCTTGCGCAATATATGATGATTGTGGTTAAATTTTGCGTTTTTTTGGCAGGACGCCTTTCGACATGATAATGAAATTGTCACTGTTCAAGGTTACCAACTACAACGTCTGCTTTAAGCAAATCGAGCCTGCTTTTGGTGTCTGCAATCCAGCGTTCTCCCTATTTCTGGGATAGAAACTTCATTGACGAATTCTGGAGTTAGAAATCGCTTCATTCCGATATGACCCGCTTGAATTAGTTTCATCTCGCTTTAAATGGATTCCACGCATAAAAAAAGCCCAGCGCTTGGCTGGGCTTTTTTATTTTATTTTAAATCAAGCTATTAAAGCTCTTTGTTGCTCTCTTTTACCTTTTCAGCATCCAAGTAGACTTCTGAGCCCATTTCTTGGAATTTTACGCTCATTTCGGCCATGCCTTGGTTTTTGTCGTTTAGTTTGGCGGCATAGTCGCGGACGTCTTGGGTGATTTTCATTGAGCAGAATTTTGGTCCGCACATTGAACAGAAGTGTGCCACTTTATGAGCGTCTTTCGGCAGGGTTTCGTCGTGGTACCCTCTTGCAGTATCTGGATCGAGTGAGAGGTTGAACTGATCTTCCCATCTAAAATCGAACCGTGCACGAGACAAGGCATCATCTCTGATTTGTGCAGCCGGATGACCTTTGGCCAAGTCAGATGCGTGGGCTGAGATCTTGTAGGTGATCACGCCGACTTTCACGTCGTCTCTGTTTGGCAGGCCTAAGTGCTCTTTCGGTGTCACATAGCAAAGCATTGATGTGCCGAACCAACCGATCATCGCGGCGCCGATGCCTGAAGTGATGTGGTCATAGCCTGGTGCGATATCAGTTGTTAATGGGCCCAATGTGTAGAACGGGGCTTCGCCGCATTCTTTCAATTGCTTGTCCACATTGATTTTGATCTTTTGCATTGGAACGTGACCTGGGCCCTCGATCATCACCTGACAACCTTTGTCCCATGCGACTTTTGTCAGCTCGCCAAGTGTCTCTAGTTCAGAGAACTGAGCTTTGTCATTGGCGTCTGCAATTGAGCCTGGGCGCAAGCCATCACCAAGTGAGAAGCTCACATCATATTTGCGCATCAGATCACAGATCTCGTCAAAGCGCTCATAGAGGAAGCTTTCTTTATGATGGGCCAAGCACCATTTCGCCATGATCGAGCCACCGCGAGAGACAATGCCTGTGACACGATCTGCTGTTAGGTGGATATAACCCAAGCGAACGCCAGCGTGGATGGTGAAATAATCAACGCCTTGTTCGCATTGCTCGACTAGGGTGTCTTTGTAAACTTCCCAATCAAGTTTCACGGGGTCGCCATTTACTTTTTCAAGAGCTTGATAAATTGGCACAGTGCCGATTGGCACAGGCGAGTTGCGCATGATCCATTCACGGGTGTTGTGAATATTGCGGCCAGTTGAAAGATCCATCACAGTGTCTGCGCCCCAACGAATGGCCCAGACCATTTTTTCAATCTCTTCTTCAATGGAAGAGGTCACAGCGCTGTTACCGATATTCGCGTTGATTTTTGTGAGGAAGTTACGGCCAATAATCATTGGCTCTAGT
>JAJFHG010000075.1 GCA_021775735.1 Hyphomicrobiaceae bacterium | reverse complement strand
ATCATTGATGGCGTTGATGGTGCCGTTGACGGTGCCGGTATCGGTGCCGCCGTTGCCGTCAGAGACGACATAGGTGAACGTGATCGGGCCATTATAGTTGGCATCCGGTGTGAAGGTGACAACACCAGCTGCTGACACATTGACGGTGCCGTTGGTGACCGCAATGGCCTGCGCCGTCCCCGGTGTCAGTGTCGTACCGGCGATGGACTGCACACTCAGTGTGTCGCCATCGACATCGGTGTCGTTGCCAACCAGGTCAATGGCCGCAGACGTGGTGTCTTCATCGGTTGAGAAGGTATCGGTGACCGCAACGGGTGGATCGTTCACAGCGCCAATACTAATCGTCACCGTCGCGGTATCAGTGCCGCCATTGCCGTCAGAGACGGTATAGGTAAACGTATCGGTGCCGCTGTATCCGGCGTTTGGCGTGTAGGTGAACGAGCCGTCGCCATTGACCACGACCGTACCGTTCGAGGCTGCGGTATGCGATTGCACGGTGATGGTATCACCATCGATGTCGCTGTCGTTACCCAAGACACCGGTCGCTGGAATGTTAAGCACCGTGTCTTCATTGGTTGAGTAGCCGTCATCAACTGCATCCGGGTTATCATTGACACGCGCTACCGTAATAGAGGTAGTTGCCGTGTTGCTGTTTGCGGCCCCATCATTGACTGTGACATCAATGGTCCGTGTCGTCGTAGACGGATTTTCGCTTGTGGAACTGTAGGAAATGGCTTCAATTGTGTCGGCATAAATTGCATTGGTTGCCGGACCATTGAGATTGATTGTCAGTTGACCAGCCGCCAACGTCACAGTGTAGGAGATACCGTTAATTGTACCCGTTGAACCATTAGACACGGGTGTGCCGCCGATTATAAACTGATCACCAGATTGGTAGTTGGTAAGCACAATAGACGCTGATTCCATGTTTGTATCATCAGCATCAGTGATGAGGCTATCGGAATCCGCAATTGCGACAGCAGGGCCATTTTCTGTATAAGCACCGCTAAAACCAGTGCCTGCACCAGACGCATCAAGGTCAAGTGTCGGTGCGGCGTTTGCGATCATTGTGATTGTCGCGGTGGCCGTGTTGCTTGTCAGCGATGTAGCGTCTTCAAGTTGAACCGTGATTGTACGTGTCGTTAGGTCGGCGGATGGGTTGTTGTTAGAGAACCCGATCGCTTCAAGTGCTGTTTCATAGTCAGCCGAACTTGCAATGCCCGAAAGCGTAACGACCGTACCCCCGCCACTAATAGTTGCGGTTATTCCAGCTGGCAACGTTCCAGTCACTGACAGTGCATCGCCAGCGAACGGGTTAGTCAATGTGATTGTCGCCGTGTCAACGTTTTGATCTGGATCGGTGACATCAGCACCAGATGTGGAGGCAATCGATACAGCGGGTTCGCCGACCTGGTAGCTTCCTGAATGTCCCGTCGGGTTTGAGGCTACCGTCGTGATTGCAACATCATCGATGAACAGTCTATCGTTATTGCCAAGCGTGCCCGAGGTGACAAATCGGACTGTGGTATCGGCGCTAATATAAGCAGAAATGTCGGCGCTGAATGGTTGGTAGGTTCCGTCCGTACCTGCGCCTTGAATGCGCCCAACCTCTGTAAAAGGACCAGTGCTGCTGTTGGAGACTTGGATCGATATAGAATCGTTCGCGTTGTCTAGTCCATTTCTCCGATAATCAAAGGTCAGCGTTGCGGTGGCCGAGCCAGACAGGTCAGCGGACCGTTGTATTTGGACACCATCATCATCAATACGCAGAGAGTTGTCGCCGCTATCTGTGACCACAGCAACATCGGCTGCATTGCCACCGCCTGTGAAGGTCGTCGTCCAATTTCCGTTCCATCCGGTGCCACCTGTAAGGCCGCCAGATTCGAAATCGTCGCTAGCGGCAACAACAGGTGTTGGTGCATCAGTCGGATCAAGATCCACCGCTGGCGGCGTATCCACACCGATGACGTTGATCGTCGAAACAGCAATATTGCTGGTGGTGGTGCCATCACTGACTTGGAAACTCAGTGTTCGGGCACCGTCCGTTACAGCACTCGTAAGATGCTGGTAGGTAATGCTCTGGATGAGCGATTCTAGGTCGGTTTCAGAAATTTCTGCGCCCAATGCGGCGTTGGTGATCGCAAAACCGTTTGCACCATCGTACACGATACGCACGGTGCTATGACCAATGGAAACATTTGACGTTTGGATTGTTCCAAAAGTGAAATCCGTTCCACCGATGGAAATGATCTCATTACCGGAACTTAAAAAGCCACCGATAGTGATGTCCAAAGACGGGAAGCTCATGTCATTCGTATCTACGATGCCGGCGTCGTTGGCCGTAACAGAAAGTGCTCCGTCACCTTCGTTGAACGTCGCCGCGAAGTCTCTCGTGCCGGACGTGCCGTCGTCGTCCAAATCCACAATCGGGGCAACATTAGCGCCAATTTGTACGGTGCCAAAACCAACAGCGGTAGATCCTGTTCCATCTGAAATGGTGTACGAGAAGCTATCAACGCCTGTTTGTCCGGTCGCGGGCGTGTAGAGAAGCTGGCCACCAAGAGTGAGTTGAACCGTGGCTCCAGTTGCAAGCGTTACAGCGGCACCGCCTGCTGTTACTGGCTGATCCGCAACATGCGTGATCGTGAGTGGGTCACCCTCTGCGTCAAAATCATTAGCGAGGGCATTAATCGTGACAGCAGTATTGATGTTGGTTGAAGCAAAGTCATTGTTCGCTAGCGTGTTGGTCTGAAGGCTGTTTTCACGGACGAACAGCCAGGAGTCAAAAGCACCGTCGCCAATGTCAGCAACACCAATTTTGATCGTATTCTGAATGCCAATGTTGACAGTTGCAGTAAAACTCAACGTGACGGTGAAGCCGTCCATTTGCGTATTAAATGCATTGGTTGAATTGTTGACGTAAAGCGAAGGGTTAGCAGAATCAAATACACCATTTCCTGGATTTGGGTCGTTATTTTGATTGCCATTTGCTGGATTGAAATTGCCTGCCTGATTTATAGCGTCGATCGCGACTGCATCGCCCGTCGGTGTTAGAGAGGTGTGAACTCCATTCACCCAAATGCCAATCGCGTCATTGAAATTGGCATAAACGTATTCGTTGTATTCTTCTGATCCAAATGTAAATTGGAGCGTGACGATGTTGCTCGTTGGCGTGAAATTGATTTCCAAAACCGACGCGTCAAAGGACGTGTTGCCAGCTAGTCCAGTAAGATCAGCATCTCCAGCACCGCCATGGTTCGTTGACGAGTTGCCAGTGTTTGGTCCAACTGCATCTACGACATTACCCGACGAAAGAACGATGCCAGAGTCATAGCCCAGCCATTCGTTTGGGTAGCCGGTTGCACTCGTAAATGTGCCACCCTGGGCGTTCTGTCCCGTGAATGTGGCGGTATCAATGGAGACACCGTTGCCTGCAATGTTGTTTGCAAGGGTTGCCGCTGTTGTTGTTGCGCCGTCGATTGCGGTAATTGCAACCGGTGCCATCAACTGTTCCCAGTTGACAGCTTGAATAGCTTCAACGTTTATGACGCCAATCGTGTTTTCGAGGTCCCAGTCGCCACCAAGGCTTTCGTGCCCGGTGTCATCATCGGAGGCGGCGATGTCGGCGCCGGTGACATCAGAGAGAAGTTGGGCCGCTTCGAGGCCGAGTGTACCGGCAGAGAAGTCACAACCATAGATCAAGATATCGCCGTGCTCTGACAGCGCATCGCGTACGACCGCAAGCTCGTCGGCATATTCGCCTTGAATGGTATCGGATGTCAGCGTGCCAGTGCCCAGATTGAGTTCGCCTGGACTGCCGTGCGAGAGAATGTGAATGGCATCAATGTCATCGCGGTCCTGCAGAGCGGCTGCTATTTGCTCAACGCCATCTTGGCTGACGTCCAGCATAATGATTTCGACAGACGGGTCTATTTCGGAGAGAAGTTGGTCAATATCTTCCAATGAGCCATCAACAAATGCAATCTCGTGACCGCCATCACCGGTGACGGTGACGCTGGCTAAATCATCAGCCGATGCCTCATTATCGCTGCTCGGGCTGTCGTTCGCACCGTTTTCAACCGCATCATCGGCTTGTTGCTGGGCGACCTGGTCGGCGGTTTGATCGACAGTTGCGGCTGCAGCAGCGTCAAACACGATACGTGGTTCGAGCGCCAACATGGAGCTAGGGTTAGAAAGGGGAGAACTTTTGCGACGACGTTCCTGATGTGCGCGACGCCGTTCTGCCAGGGCTTGGCGCGCGCGGCGCATACGGCGTCGGGATTTGTAAGCAACACGCCACATGAAACGTTTGCCAGCCTTCAAGATCTTGCCTGACTGGTCGGTCAGAAACTCCCAGGTGCGGCGACGAATTGTGAATCCATGTTGCTGTGTTCTGGCGCTCAGCGCTTCTCGCGACGCTGAATTTTTCAAATCTGAAGAGCGCGAATTCGAAATATTAAATTTCTTGAATTCATTGAACGGTTTATGATTGTGAAGCATGGCACAACAGACTCATTATATAAGGCAAGAGAACTCCCTTATTTTATAATACTGTAGATGTTAATAACTTCCTTTGGAGTGCCCTGTAATTGCATACAAGTGAATATATTGCGGTAAGACAAATTTAATAAAAAATGACTGTAGAGCAGGGATGTGTGTGTGTTCAGGGCAATTGAACATGTGAAACAGAAGATGAATTACATGGCGATACCATCAAAATCAAAAACGAATAAAAACGGGAATTACGTTATTGCAATAACGAGGTCTAAATATGGGGGTGAATATGGAATTGAAAACTCAAATTGAATTGAGTCTAATAAGAAATCGTTCATATTTATATATGGGATATTAAAAATAAGATTCCAACTGTGTTGGGTGATCACTGCAACCCAGAGCTAACAGTCATCTTGCAGACCCCGCCGTGTTTGCGCTGACAATGTCTTCTTCAGCGTGAGCGCAAAAGGTTTGGCGGCTAGGCCTTTGCTTTTCGATGACTCGGCTGATCTACGGACATGAGAGGGTGAGAGATCTGATTGGAGGATCTTTCAGTTGGAGCCTGCTTCGAGGCGTTTATACCCGTCTATACAAAGGCAGAAAGTGCTTTTTTATACAGGATGTTAGCAGCATTCGCCGATGTCGCATCTGCCTTGGAATGCTGCCTATGGCCCGCTATAGTGGGACGTGGATACGATGGTGGTGCCTGGCAGCCGTTAACCACACTGTTTACGAATACCTGTCGGCAGCGGGATTTCAGGCCGAAGGTGGTTTAGGCTGGTGGCTGTGGTGCGCGCAAAGTCGTCTGGCAATTAATATGCGGTGAAACAAATCCGCCGTGCTGAGGTTTGGGAGCAAAGTGTCAATGAGGTGTAATCCGTGGCGTTGGCTTTGGGGTCTGATTCCAATCTTAATGCTGACCTGGGTCGCGGTTCACTTGCAGCGTCCTGTTATTGAAGATGATCTCAGTGCCCGCGCGCAACGCGTGCTGGATGAGGCCGGGTTTGATTGGGCCAAAGTGAAGTTTTCTGGGCGTGACGCGGTCGTTAGCGGGAAGGCGCCGGATGAAGGCACGCCGCGCAAAGCGATCCGAGCTGTCAGATCCATATGGGGCGTGCGGGTTGTGCGCGCGAGAACCGATCTTATCAAGCCAGTGAGCAATTATTCCTGGTCAGCGTCCGTGCGTAATGATCGCGTGATTGCAAGCGGCCATATTCCGAATACCAAAAGTCGCCAGTCTGTTCTGCGGATTATTAAAACTAATTTTCCGAAGTTTGACGTTGAAGACGACATGGTGTTGGCACGAGGTGGTCCGCAAGCCGATCAATGGACCTCGCAAATAGGTTTTGCAATCAAACAACTTCGAAACCTCAAGCGAGGGCGGGTTCAACTAACAGAAAATGAACTACGCCTTACCGGTGAGGCGCTTGATTTTACGAGCTATAAAACAATTGGCAGCCAATTATCTGGCACACTTCCTCCCAACTTAAGGCGCGCAGAGAATCTGGTCACACCGCCAGCTGTCGATCCATTTACCTGGAAAGCCGAGCTCAATGGTCAGCAACTTGTGCTTGATGGCTATGTACCCAAAGAAGAGTTAAGTGAGCGACTTTTCGCGGCCGCTAAAGCAGCATTTCCTGAATTGGCGATTGTGGATCGTATGCAGATCGCGCGTGGCGCTCCGCGCAATTGGGAACGTGTTGCCAATCTTGCGTTGTCGCAACTGGCACGGATGTCGCGTGGGCGTGCAGAGCTTGTTTCTCGCGATTTAACAGTCGTTGGTGAAACGACGAGTGAAGTTGTTGCTAGTGAAATTCAAAAAGCGTTACGCAGTAGATTGCCTGAGACCTATAAACTGGTCGAGAATATAACGTATCCGAAGCCGGTTTATCCCGTCTCCAGCCCATATGTGACGACAATTGAGTGGGTTGGTGAAGGCATAGAATTGACCGGATCATCACCGAGCCCCAAAGCACGCCTTGCGCTGTTAAATGCTGTCAAGAAAACCTTTCCGAATGCCAGTGTTGTGCTGAACAAGCTAGAGCTTGCAAGCGGCCAGGTTGATGGCTGGCAGCCGTGCATGTTGGCAGGCTTGGCCAGTCTAAAGAAATTCACTTCCGGCCGTATTCAACTCGTTGGCCGACGGCTGGAGCTGAAAAGTGTCACCGGTGATGAAGCACTCTATAGTAAGGTGCCGAGTGAACTGCGTGCAGCAGCCAATAGGGCTTGCGATACCGAAGCGCGTATTGAGTTGCAACTGCCTGAAGAGCCGGATTTGACGTGGCGTGCAATGCGTAGCGAGACAGAACTTGTGCTTGAAGGCGAAGTGCCGAACGCGGCTGGGAAAGCTCAACTCGTTGATGCTGCTAACCGGTTGTTTTCGGACGCAAGTGTGATTGACCGTATGGAGATCGTTGAATCTCCGTCAGGCAATTGGATGCAAGTGGCGACTCTTGGTCTTAAAGTGTTGGGGAAATTGCGCTCCGGTGAAGCTGTTCTGCATGATCAAAGTCTACTGATCAGGGGTGAAGCCGCCGATACTTCAACTGCAACATCAGTTGAAACGGTGCTTAAGCGTGACATTGCAAAAGGGTACCGCGGACGTCAGCGTATAGAAGTACGCTCCAATGCAATGATTTGGGCGCAGCAGGAAGCTCAGCGTCGTAGGCAGGATGCACAGCGCCTCGCTGATGATGAAGCCAACCGTCTGGCCGCTGCGGAGGATGCCCGCCGCCGCGCTGAAGAGGAGGCCCGCAAGCAACAGGCCGCCGCAGACTTTGCCGAACGGCGACGCCGCGAAGCAGAGGCGGCCCTTAAGAGACGCAAAGAAGAAGAAGCCCGTGAGCGGAGCGCAGAGGAGTCGCGGATACGCAACGCAGAAGCTGAGGTTGCCGCACAGCAGTGTGAAAACGAGCTTTCAAATGCGGCTTCACAAGGCGTCATTTTATTTGATGTATCCCGTGCCAGTCTGAAATCGCAAAGTCGACCAACACTCGACCGGCTTGCTGATCTGGCGCGCAACTGCAAAACCGGAATTATCGAGATTTCAGGCCATACTGACAGTGATGGCGGCGACAAACTCAATCTCAGATTGTCACAAAACCGCGCCGAGTCGGTTATGCGCTATCTTGCAAATTCTGGCATTCCGACAAACCGTATGCGCGCTATCGGTTATGGTGCGATACGGCCGGTGGTGCCAAATACAACGTCAAGTAACAAGGCCAAAAACCGGCGTATCGAGTTCAAAGTACTCTTAAACTAAGGTTTTTCCCCAATGGTGGAGACGGGTCAAAATGGACTACTTATTTGCCAAGCTAATCTGGTATCTTCTAGCTGC
This sequence comes from Hyphomicrobiaceae bacterium, assembly GCA_021775735.1. Taxonomy (GTDB): domain Bacteria; phylum Pseudomonadota; class Alphaproteobacteria; order Rhizobiales; family Hyphomicrobiaceae; genus JAHZKN01. The sequence goes on along the minus strand of JAJFHG010000075.1, from coordinate 67,215 downwards.
GTTTATTGTCGGCTGGTTTGTAGGGTGGGTGTCGTGCGGACGTGTTCGTCGCTATGACAATCTATAAGGTCACGTTCGTAATAGATCGCGTCGGGAGATTTGACAGATGGTAATGTTGTCCGTGCAGTCCTTGTTGCTGATTTTGGCTGCATTTATTGCAGGCGCCATGATCGCGTGTTTTTTGCGGCGCGTTTTTTTTGTGCGCGACAATGAACACCCAACGCCAAGTGGTGGCCGTGGATCTGATGAGCGGCAGGAAGAAACCGTCACAACCACAACAACTAAAAAGACTGAGACACGAACTGTTTCTGCAACTGAGGCGTCTCGGTTTGGGCGTGCGTTGACAGGGGCAGCTGGTGTGCCTGCAAGTGCTACTGTGTTGTCGTCTAATGACAATGAAAATATGGGAGAAGCTCCATCTGTTCCAGAAGCACCAACGTCATCAGGTGATATCGAGCATGAAGTACACGCCGCTCGTGATGTGGAAGCGCAAACGCCAGCTCCATCCCCGTCGTCGGAAGATGTAACACCGCCCGCAACTGATGAGGTCGCTCCTGACACAGGTGGTACGGGTGCTGAGACCGGTGTCAGTACGAGTGCAGGTCCGACCGAACCTGTCGAAGCTGCTGGCGAGGCGCACCAAACGTCGGCAGCATCTGCGCCATCAACAAGCGCACCTCTCTCCGGTGCAGGTGACGTTGCAATGCTACGTTCTGTACGCTCGGAAGCTCTTGTTGGTTCGGAAGCCGCTGTCAGCGATGACAACGTCTTTAGGCTACCAGCCGCGGGCGGGACTGATGTTGATGACCTCAAGCGTATTCGCGGTATTGGCGTTCTAATTGAGAAGAAGCTCAATGCCATGGGCGTACGCACCTATGAGCAAATTGCCAATTGGACGGCGGGTGACATTAGCCGCGTGAGTGAAACCTTGGATTTCAAGGGCCGCATTGAGCGCGAAAGCTGGATTGAGCAGGCGCGCATCCTATCATCTGGTGGCTACACAGAATTTTCGCGACGCGGCTGAGTGGTCGATTGGTGGACCGGCGACCGTATTGGTTGCTCTATCGTGCTCGAAGCACATGGTTTTCTCATCATCGGCAACGGCACCCGCGCGCTTCGGCGTGCTAAATTTTATGATTTATCAAGCCGACTGAGAAAACCAATGATCGCATCCTGTGTTTCTTTATCGTGGAGCAATGGGGCATGGCCCTCATCGGCAACCGTGTGAGCAAAGGCACGGGGATGGCGTCGCAGCATCTCTTCAACTGTTGCTTCAGACAAGATGTCAGAGTTGGCACCACGTAAAACAAGGAGTGGAACGTGTTTTAGAGTTTCAAACTGTGCCCATAATTCAGGAATTTTGCCCTTTAAGGCCGCCAGCGCTTGACCCAGTTTTTTATCATATCCAGGTGCAGGTTTGCCGTTATTTTCGTTGAACCATTGTTTGGCAACTTCCACCCACTGTTCCTCGGTAACCTTTGGAAAATGCGCTTTGTTGTGCCGCTTGATGGCATCGGCTGCTTGTTGCCAGGAGTGCGGAGTTGGTGTGCGGCCGACATAACCAGCAATACGTGCCAAACCAGCAGTATTAATGACCGGACCAATATCGTTGAGAATAACAGCGCTTAATGTCGTTGGCTGCGCAGCACCCATCAACATCGTCAACAGCCCACCGCGCGATGTGCCAAGCACAATTGCTTGGTGGAGATCGTTCAAGGTAAAAAAGTCCAGCACATCAAATAATTCAATCTGTAGCGCATAGTTACGCCAATTGGGATCGAAGGAAGACTTTCCACGACCTCGGTAATCAAGTGTGTAAACATCTCGATTGGACGTCTTGTGCTGTGACAAATGCGTTGCAAAACGATGGAAGTCTTTCGAATTGCGCGACAGGCCAGCAAGACAAACCATGGGCTGTCGTTTGCGCCCTTCTGACGTTGCCGCTGGATACTTGCGCCCATAAAGGCGCAGGCCATCGCGCGCTGTATAGGTAATCTCTTGAAAATGTGCCCCACTGAGATCCGTCATGCTCTGCCCTGTCTGTGTCATGCCCTGATGCGTGTTAGTTCGCTGCCGCTGATTTTTGCCGACCGCGCTCCAGGTCCTGCGCTAATCGAAGGGCAGGGTTCTGGCCAAGTCTGGCGCGATACATTTGAATATTGGCAAGCACCTTACCAACATAAGCGCGTGTTTCCTCAAATGGAATGCGTTCAATCCAGTCCAATGGGTCAGCGCCCGGTGTTCGTGGATCCCCAAACTGACGCATCCACTGACGGGTTCTGCCCGGTCCGGCATTATAACCCGACAACGTCAGCACATAAGATCCGCGAAATTCGCGCATGCGATCGCCAATATAAGCTGATCCAATGGTGGCGTTGTAGGATGGGTCGCTTAAAAGCCGCTTGATCTGGCATTTAATTTTATAGTCTTGGCAGACGTGTTTGGCTGTGATGGTCATTACCTGCATCAAGCCTTTCGCACCTGCGCCTGAAACAATTTTGGTGTTGAACTCGGTCTCCTGGCGGACAATGCCGAGCAGAAATGCCGTTTCAGGAGGTTCGCGCAAAGCCTTGTAGGCAGGAAACTCTGCAACTGGGTAGGCATAGTAGTAGAGATTTTTACGCCGCCCGACGGCCACTTTTGCAATGCGAAGCGACATCTGTGTGTCGCCCAGTGCGCGGGCAAGGTGAGCAACCAAAGCAAGTTCTGCTTCCGACTTCACAATATTGCGCAAGTTGACCATGAACAAGCGTCGGATATGGGGTGGCAGTCCTGCTTTATCAGCAATCACCAAAGCCTTGGCAGGATCAAGTTTAAGAAAGCGAGACAGTTGCGAACCTGTCGGCCGTTCAGGTGGTTTGATGACGATGGATTGTGAGCCAGCGTTGAGCTTGATAGCCGCGAGCATGGCATGAAATGCATCCTGGTCTTTGGTTGCTTCGTTGTAGTACTTTTTCGATTTTTCTGTTTTTCCAAGCGCTTCAAAGGTGCGACCGGCCCAGTAATTTGCCCGTGATCGACTTTTTGGTCCATCTGCAGATTTGGTCATGGCCACAAAGTGCGTTTTGGCAAGTTTTGGTTTTTTCAGTTTTGAAAATGCAATCCAGCCCGCCAAAAAGCGCTGGGCGTTAATCGCATTGACGGTTAACGGACCTGACTCACGTACCAAATCATAAGCGAGTTTATATTTGCCGCGCGCCATCGCCTTGTACGCATTTTCGCGCCGTTCTTTCCACCACCCGTCTGGGTTTACTTGTGTAGCGAGATCGGTTGGGGCTGCCAGCATCAACTTTGCGGCAGCATCATATTTCTTAGCCCGTCTCAGTGCCTGGATGCGATGAAAATTTAGCCCCCAATCAACAGGCTTTTGTTTGGAGAATTTTGAAACGCGTTTCAGGCCTGATTTTGAACGGGAAAAAACAGCCAGACGCGCCTGCGCTTTTTTGCGTTCCTTCGCGGTGAGCAAAGGGATCATGCGGCGCGCTTTTTTGGCGCGCTTTGAGCGTGCAGACTTCCACCGGAAATCATCGATGACGAGGCGATCAAAGCGCCATTTGTGATCAGCGGGCGTCAGGATTTTGGAAAATCGTTTGAGGAATCCTGTTTCCAACGTGGTTGGCAGATCTTTGTGACGCCACGCCTCAGCCGCAAGTGTTTGTGCTTTATCGGTATTGCCAAGTGCAAGATGCGCTGATGCAAGGGCTGCTAAACCAACACCCGTGCGTGGCTTATTGGCGTTGAAGTGGCTGAGAATACTTGAAGCGCTGCCACCTTGAATGAATAGCGCTTCCTCTAAGCGTTGCTGCAGAATATGGGACTGCGGCCAATTGGGATTTTCTTTGAGGAAAGTCCGGTAATCCTGGGCCGTGCCATAACCGCGATTGAGGCGATACCACTGTACCACTTTTGCGCCAACGGGATCTGTGATGGCAGCTTGTAGTTGGGCCGAATCTGCTGGCTTACGTTTGTTGATCGCCGAAAAAGCGTCTTTGATGCGTTTGCCATCTTCCTGTGTGAGCTTGTGTTTCAGAAGGGGCGCGATGGCTTTATCAAAATGCGCGTTATGAGCGGCTTCTTCAGCGGAGATTTTGATTTTCGGGATTTGGCGCCCTTTGGCGACGGCGCGATCAACAAGGTTGGGTCCCAACTGATCAAGGATAGGGGCTGAAAGTACTGAGGTGAGCCCGGCAGCAATCACGAGGCTTGCCAGTACGGTGCGACGACTGCGTCTTATTAATTGCGCGCTTGCCCTAGCATGACGTTGGTAACCCGTTTGTGCGAAAACGAGCGGCTTGGGCCAAGATCGTGGTAATGCTAATAAGCGCAAGGGGCGCTCCTTTTTTGCGATTCGCGCAACAGTGGCGTCTTGTACGCCTTCCGGCAACCGCCTAATCTGTAGTCAAACTGAGGCTGGCTAATGCTGCGGCGTTTAGGTTCGAGATACCAGCCTCTCAATCAGTGTGAATTAGGGTGTATTTTTGGCTTGCCGGTGACGCTACACGCGATTTTTCGCTCGAAAACCGGTAGATGACAGATCAAGAGTGATCCACAGGGCGTTCCCGTCCTGCTGGATTGGCGAATTTTGGGGATCAAGCAAGCATGTTCAAAGGCTCTTATACGGCTTTGATTACGCCGTTTAAAGATGGCGCGGTAGATGAAGACGCGTATCGGAAGTTCATCGCCTGGCAAATTTCGGAGGGAACCCATGGCTTGGTGCCGGTTGGTACCACCGGGGAAAGCCCAACACTTTCGCCCGAAGAGCACAAACGTATCGTTGAGATTGCAGTCGATGCAGCAGGCGGCAAGGTGCCTGTGATGGCAGGTGCTGGATCAAACGCGACGTCTGAGGCTGTTGATTTTGCCACCCATGCGGAAAAAGCAGGTGCGTCGAGCGTGTTGGTTGTGACCCCCTATTATAACAAGCCAAGCCAAGATGGTCTCTATGAACACTACAAAGCGATCAATGACGCAGTGTCTATTCCGATCATTATCTACAACATTCCAGGTCGCTCGATTGTCGATATGACAGTTGAAACAATGGCGCATTGTTTTGAGTTGAAGAACGTCACCGGCGTCAAAGATGCAACCGCCGATATCGCACGTGTTTCACAACAACGGGCAGCGATGGGACCAGAGTTCAATCAGCTGTCTGGTGAGGATGCGACAGCGCTGGGCTACATGGCCCATGGTGGGCATGGGTGCATCTCTGTAGCGTCTAACGTTGCGCCGCGACTTTGTTCTGAATTCCAGAACGCGTGTCTTGCAGGTGATTTCGCTAAAGCACTGACTATTCAGGACCGTCTGATGCCGTTGCATGATGCTATGTTCTGCGAAAGCAGTCCTGGCCCTGTGAAGTATGCAGTAAGCCGTCTTGGGTTCTGCGAACCAACGGCCCGCCTGCCGATGGTTCCGATCACAGATCGTGCCAAGGCCATTGTTGATGCAGCGCTGGAAAAAGTGGGCCTTGTTGGTGCCAGCGCCGCTGCTTAGATACAAAGACGAAGCTCAGTTGAATGCTAGGCGATTGGACCACGTCCGGTTCAGTCCTGGCGATACACCAGAATGGAACGCGGCATGCCGCCCAAATCCAAAGACGGGCGTTTGATCATTGCTGAAAATCGCAGGGCACGCCACGAGTACATGATTGGAGACACTTATGAAGCGGGCCTTGTCCTTAAAGGGACCGAGGTCAAGTCGCTGCGCAATGGTCAGGCCAACATCGCAGAAGGCTACGTCTCTGTTGAAAACGATGGCCTTTATCTGATTAATGCGTTGATCCCAGAATACCAAGGCGCTGGTCAGTTTTTTCAGCACGAGCCGCATCGCAAACGCCAACTGCTGCTTAACAAGAGCGAGATGCACAAATTGGCGCTGGCAACAGAGCGTAAAGGCATGACGCTTTTGGCTTTGTCACTTTATTTTAATGATAAAGGGAAAGCCAAATTGAAGGTTGCAGTGGGCGAAGGCAAGAAGCTGCACGATAAGCGTGAAAGCGCGAAGATACGTGATTGGAACCGCGAGAAAGCGCGCATTTTACGCGACAAAGGGTGAAGATCTGTGTTGTGCCACATCTAACCGACGTAATTTTGCGCGTTTTCAAACACAGCCGTGAACATCTCAGGCGTGAGTCGACCGGTGTTGGTGTTGTAACGCGAGCAATGATAGCTATCAATTACAATCAGACCGTGCCGATCATTTCCTGAAATATGATGCGTTTTGTTATGTCCAAAGGGGTGCTCAGACTTTTTCACCTCAAGTGCAGTAAGTGTTGAATCATGGGCAATGCGCCCCAATACGATAATGACTTTTAGTTTTTTTAGGCTGTTGATGCGCGCTGTCAGAAATTGGCGGCAAGTCGATATTTCTTTGCCAACGGGTTTGTTTTGCGGCGGCACGCAGCGGACTGCATTGGAGATCATGCAATTGACAAGGTGTAACCCATCATCGGCACGGGCCTGATACAGGCCTTTGGCAAAGCCGAAATTCAACAAAGTTTCATAGAGAAGGTCGCCAGCATAATCGCCGGTAAACGGTCTGCCCGTTTTGTTTGCGCCTTTGAGGCCTGGTGCGAGGCCGACAATTAGCAACTCAGCACTTTGAGGCCCAAACGAGGGTACAGGCGCATTAAACCAACTTGGATTATCATCTGCGTTTTGCGCACGAAATTGAGTCAGCCGTGGACATAACCGACATTCAGCGCTGGGTTCAGGGCTGTTGGTGTTTGTGGCGGAATGGGACGAAGACGTAACAGCTACCATCGCCGCAGATTAGGCGATTATTTGAGTGTGTCCAAGCCTGTTGTTGTCTTAAAGATCTTCATCAACATAGACAGGTTCTAAATCATCTTCGTAATTCTTGTTATTTCTCGTTTGATTGTGCTGAGGGCCGCCTGTTCGGCAAATTTCATCTTCAAGATCAGCGATATCAATAAACTGATCGGCCTGACGACGTAATTCATCAGCAACCATAGCCGGCTGGGTCCGCAGCGTAGAGATAACACTGACGCGTTTGCCGTCTTGTTGAAGGGCGGCAACGACGTAACGAAAATCACCATCACCAGAAAAGAGAACAATATGATCGAGGTTTTTGCCAAGACGCATGGCATCAACCGTTAATTCAATATCCATATTGCCTTTTACTTTGCGCCGCCCTGAAGCGTCCGTGAATTCTTTGGCTGGCTTGGTCACCATCGAGTAGCCGTTATAATCTAGCCAATCGACCAATGGGCGAATTGAAGAATATTCCTGATCTTCAATGAGAGCTGTGTAGTAGGAGGCTCTAATCAACTGCGCGCGCTTTTGAAATAAAAACAGGAGACGCTTGTAGTCAATGTCAAAGCCGAGTGCCTTTGATGTGGCGTATAAATTTGCGCCATCAATAAACAAAGCAACACGTTCAGATTTATCGAAGTACATTCGGCGTCCTCTAAAAGAATGTAGAACTGCGCAATGGCAGAGTTAGGATTAAAGTACAAAGCGCGTGCACATGATGAAGTCACAGCGATCTGCAGGGATTATCGATAGACATTATGGCAATATGACAGTCCCATAGGCAAAATACGACTGCCCACAAGGCTGTACACCAAGAGTCCGATTTTAGAATCCAATACGTCAGGGGAAACTGAATGGATTTGTCTGAGTTGTGCTAGAACTCGCCGGTAAACGCAACTGCAGATCGACCAAAAGGTGTATTTTGTTGGCAATTAACCATTTGCCAAACCCACGTCGCGAGCCAGGACAGCAACCAGAAAATTGCTGAAGTCAGCGTCTTTTCTTTGAGCGTAAATTGCTGCCGCAAGCCTAAGGTCAGCACACGTCTCAACGAACTAAACGCATTATTTTCATTTATACGAATGTATACTAGACCTAAGCACTAGTATACACAAATAACATAGTTTGTTTGGCGTAGTATTTCTTAGTGTAATATTTGGGAAAGCTTCAAAAATATATTTTGAACTTGGGGATACGGAAGAATTTTGCAGTAATATCGATTTTTATCTTGATGTCCAAACAACCTTGTCCACGATTTCTCAAAATCGAAGCTGTTTGTTGCGCTGAAATGATAAGTATGTCATTCAATTGCTTGAAAAGGCGATCTCGGACCGAGATTTCGCCCGTTTTTCTTTGCCATTCACGGAGCATTGATGAGGTACGTTTTACGCCTCACCCTGGGTCGACTGGCCGCTCCGCACTGGACATCTTTATCCGACGGTTATTTCGCTGTCGGTCGATCTTGAGGGAATTTACGATATGGCACGTGTCACGGTTGAAGATTGTGTCGATAAGGTTTCGAACCGGTTTGAGCTCGTGTTGCTAGCCGCCCACCGCGCCCGTGCAATCGCCAATGGCGGTGCAATGACGATTGACCCCGATGGTGATAAAAACCCTGTTATTGCGCTGCGCGAAGTCGCAGAGCAAACCGTTGTTCCTGATGACATGCGTGAAGCCCTGATTCACTCAATTCAGAAAAATACCGAAGTCGATGAGCCTGAAGCTGATGCCGCACCGTTGTTACCAAATGATCGCCGCGGCCCAATGCTTGGCCGTGATGAACAATCCAGCGACACGCAAGTTGATGTGATGACCGAAGAGCAGTTGCTGCGTGGCCTTGAAAGCCAAACACCCACGGAGCCATCCGCTAACATTGGCGCGAGTGGTGCGCCACGTGATCGCAGCCGGTAAGCTTGCCGTAATTATTTAGAGCCGCGCGCGTGATTTTTGTTTCGTTGCAAGCTAGTCTATCTGCACACGCAAGTGATGTGAGGTAGGCCCGCAATGATGCGGCAGTACGAACTACTTGAAATCGTACAAAGCTACGACCCTGACGCGGATGAGGCGCTTCTCAACCGCGCTTATGTCTATGCCATGAAGGCCCACGTTAATCAAAAGCGGGCTTCGGGCGATCCTTACTTTCTACATCCGCTTGAAGTTGCAGGCATCCTGACTAAGCTCAAGCTTGATGATGCGACGATCGCAACGGCTCTCCTGCATGATGTAATTGAAGACACAGACACGACTAGAGCTGAAATTGATGAGCTTTTTGGCCCACGTATTGGCGCTCTGGTTGATGGCCTCACCAAAATAAATCGCCTTGATCTGGTGTCCAGAGAAGCGCAACAGGCGGAAAATTTTCGCAAGCTTCTGGTGGCAATTTCAAGTGACATTCGCGTGCTTCTCGTCAAGCTTGCTGATCGCTTACACAATATGCGCACGCTGGAACACAAAAAGCCGGAAAGCCGTAAGCGTAATTCAGAAGAAACTTTAGAAATCTACGCTCCACTTGCAGGCCGTATGGGTATGCAGGCCATGCGCGAAGAGCTTGAGTCGCTCGCGTTTCGTTGGGTCAATCCTGATGGTTATAAAGCGGTTACCGATAAGCTTGATGAGTTGTTCGAGCGCAATCAGGACATCGTTGATGATGTGACAAGCGCGCTCAAAGAAAAGCTTGCAGCAGGCGGTATCGAGGCTGAGGTTTTTGGTCGTCAAAAGACGCCTTATTCTATCTGGCGGAAGATGACAAACCGGCAGATTTCGCTTGAGCAATTGTCAGATATTTTTGGGTTCCGCATTGTGGTCGATGATATAGAGGCGTGCTATCGCGTGTTGGGTGTCGTGCACACCTCGTGGCGCACGGTGCCAGGTCGCTTTAAAGACTACATCTCGACACCAAAGCAAAATAACTATCAATCAATCCATACAACCGTTGTTGGTACGAAGCACCAACGGGTTGAGTTGCAAATCCGTACTCGAAAAATGCACGAGGTCGCTGAATATGGCATCGCTGCGCATGCGCTTTATAAAGATGCGCCCGGATCAGAGCGTCCTCCCGTTAATGGAAGTGCGGTGTCGCGTGATGTAAATCCTTATGTCGGTCTGCGACGCATGGTGGAAGCCCTTTTGGAGGGCTCAAATTCGGAAGAATTTCTTGAGCACACCAAGCTGGAGTTGTTTCAGGATCAAGTCTTCTGCTTCACGCCTAAAGGGCGTCTTATCGCTTTGCCGCGGGGCGGGACACCGCTCGATTTTGCTTTTTCTGTTCACAGCGACCTCGGTCGACGTGCAACTGGTGCCATTGTGAATGGACGCAAAGTTCCTATCGATACGCGTTTGCGTAATGGTGATGAAATTCAGGTCCTGTCTTCCAAGGCCCATACACCACCAGCCGCTTGGGAAAACTTTGCCGTCACCGGTCGCGCACGGTCAGCAATTCGCAAAGCAGCGCGCGAACAACAGCGCCATGAGTACATTGAGCTTGGTCGCCGACTAGTGCTTGCCGAAATGTCGAAGTTTGGAACAACTTACGATGAAAGTTTGTTGACGAAAGCCATAGGGGCGCTGCCACAAAAGACACCTGAGGATATTTTGGTGGCTGTTGGACGCAAAGACCTGCACGTTTCAAAGCTCATGCCACTATTGTTTCCTGAGTATAAGCAAGAAGATGCAGAGGTTGTTGAAAAAAAATGCAAACCACAGGCACGGATTGGTCGCGCTCAGGGACAGAAGGGTTGGTATAAACTGGCCTCTGCAATCGGTTTGAAGTTCAGCACGAAAGATGCCGAGCCGGTCAGCCAATCGAGCTCTATTGCCATTCGTGGATTGAAGGATAATGTTCCGGTAAAATTTGCTGAGGGCGGTGCCGTGCCAGGGGACCGTATTGTTGGTGTTATGAAAGATGGTGAAGGAATTCGCATTTTTCATATCCATTCACCCCGTTTGCGCGACTTTGAGCATCAGGAATGGATTGACGTCACCTGGGACCTAGACCCTGATAAACCTGAACGTTTTCCGGCCGTTATCAATATCACGGCGCCTAATAAACCGGGTACCTTGGCAGAGGTAGCCGACGTTATTGGCGGTGCGGGCGGCAACATAGACAGCATAAATTTGACAAATCGCGGTGTAGAATTCTCCGAAATGAAGATTGGGCTTGAGGTCTGGGATTTGCCACATCTAACCCACATTATTGCTGGTCTAAAAGAGAAGGCCGTGGTCAGTGACGTTGAACGCGTGTTTGAGTAAGATGATGTCACGGGGATCAGCACACAGGACTGTGTGCTGATGTTGAGGGAACGATATGCTGTTTAAACGGCGCACACCGCAGACGTTTGCTGAGCGCGCACGCACATGGCTTTGGCCGCGACGTAGCTGGACACGTTCTCTACGTTATTTCATGCATCGTTTAGAACGTTTGCAATCCAGTCCCCACCAAGTTGCGCTGGGTTGTTCAGCTGGCGTTTTTGTTTCCATTACACCGTTGCTTGGCACGCAGATGCTACTCGCCGCACTGTTAGCATTTGCAATCCGCGCTAATATTCCCGCAGCGTTGATTGGTACCTTCTTTGGCAATCCGTTGAGCTGGCCGCTAATTTGGGGAGGTACATATCTAGCAGGATGCTATATGCTTGGTGTTGAAAACGTCCTGACATTTTCAGGACTAGAATATTATCTGATGCGTTTTGTGGACGCTCTGGCCACATGGTCGCCAGACGTTATTGATCATGCCATTACCCTGGTTTGGCCAGTGCTTAAACCGATGCTGGCAGGGTCGCTGCCGCTGGGTCTCATCGTTGCCACCGTTATTTACTATACATTGCGCCCTCTGATCGCTGCTTATCAGCGCGCGCGTGCTACAGCATACCTTTCCGAGCCAACTCCAGTTTGATAGAGTTGGGGTTGAGATTGGTGCCCGTATGGCGGGCTTGGTACATCACCTTTAAGTTTGAGACACCCGAACCATGCTTACTCTTCCGCGCCTTGGCGTGAATATTGATCATGTCGCCACCATTAGAAATGCGCGTGGTGGACGCCACCCGGACCCTGTGCGCGCTGCGCACCAAGCCGTTGAAGCTGGTGCGGATGGTATTACGGCACATCTGCGCGAAGATCGTCGCCATATCTCCGATCTTGATATCGCGCGGCTTAAGTCTGAAGTCACGCGGCCACTCAATCTTGAAATGGCTCCCACCGACGAAATGCTGGAGATTGCGTTGCGTCATGTTCCCAACGCATGTTGCCTCGTGCCTGAGCGACGTGAGGAGCGTACGACTGAGGGTGGACTTGATGTTGCAGGCGCGCGTTCAGATTTAAAGGATTTTATTGCCCGTCTCAAAGATGCTGGCATTCGCGTTTCACTATTTATTGAGCCTGATATGCGAGCGGTGGAAACATCCATGACCCTTGGTGCTGATATCGTAGAGCTGCACACGGGCGCTTATTGTGAAGCTGCTTTGAAGGATGATGCCGCAGGTTTTGCAGATGAATTCAAACGCATTGCGACGGCCGCGAGCCAAGCAGATGCAGTCGGCTTGGAAGTACACGCGGGGCACGGCTTGACTTACAACACCGTAGGGCGGGTTGCCGCTCTGCCAGAAATTACCGAGCTGAACATCGGGCATTTTCTCATCGGTGAAGCCCTGTTTGTTGGGCTGAACGGTGCCATCACACGCATGCGTAATTTGATCGAGGAGGCTCGTTTGGAGGTGCGTCGGCGTGCCCGTCAGGCCTCATGATCATTGGTATTGGCAATGATTTAATTGATATTCGTCGCATTGAATCGACGCTAGAGCGCTTCGGTGATCGGTTTCTGGATCGCATTTTTACGGACACAGAACGTAAAAAATCGGACTGCCGTGCCAATCGTGCGGCGTCTTATGCCAAACGCTTTGCAGCCAAAGAAGCGTGCTCAAAGGCACTTGGTACGGGATTTAGTCGCGGCGTCTTTTGGCGCGACATGGGGGTCGTTAACCTCAATTCTGGGCGGCCAACGTTGGCGCTTACCGGCGGGGCGGCGCGGCAATTGGCGTGCTTAACGCCAGATGGTGTTCGGGCGCAAATTGATCTCACTCTGACAGACGATTTCCCATTGGCAGAGGCGGTGGTTATTATTTCCGGTGTTGCCGTTGATATAACGCCCTGAGACGCCGCCCCTGAATGGCGGCATTTGCGCCACAGCCTCGATACAATCCTTGGTTTTGATCGATTGTGCGCTACATCATTAGGCACAAACCGCCGCGAAGCGGTGATAACAGTGCGGTTAAAACGAGGAGAAAAAGGTGGAAGCGAATATGGCGACGGCGTCCCGCTCCGGTTGGGGTGAAACCTTCAAGATTATTATCGAGGCGCTGATCATCGCTTTGGTTGTTCGGGTCTTCTTCTATCAGCCGTTTAATATTCCATCTGGCTCAATGAAAGAAACGCTACTGATTGGTGACTATCTGTTTGTCTCCAAGCTGTCTTATGGCTATTCGCGCTATTCGTTCCCGTATTCTCCAAAATTATTTGAGGGGCGTCTTTTTGAAGACAAGCCGGAACGTGGTGATGTCGCGGTGTTCAAACTCCCGCGCGACAACGAGACAGATTACATCAAGCGTGTCATTGGTTTGCCGGGTGATACCATCGAAATGCGCGATGGCGTGCTTCATATCAATAGCAAAGCTATTCCGAAAAAGCGCAAGGGTGTGTTCAAGACAACGAGTTATACGGGTCGTCAGATTTCAATCCCATCATATGAAGAAACGTTACCTAACGGGGTGAAATATACGGTGCTTGATGCCGACCCAAATGGTGTTTTTGACAACACACGTCCCGTCACGGTTCCTGAAGGGTATTACTTCATGATGGGCGACAACCGTGACAACTCAACCGACAGTCGCGCAACACATGATGTTGGTTTGGTCCCGCTTGAAAACTTTGTTGGACGTGCAGAAATTATTTTCTTTTCTGCAGCCGTTGATGAGCCTGGCGCTTTGAGCTGGACCAGCCCCTGGACTTGGCCTTCCGACTTGCGTTGGGGCCGGTTCTTCAATCTTGTTCGATAGGGTTAGATGTTCAAGGCGCGCAAATACAAAGATCTTGAACAGCGTCTTGGGCACAGGTTCAAAAATCAAGAGTGGCTTGAGCGTGCCTTGATCCACGCCAGCATGCGCGGTGGGCGCATGGTCAAGCACGACAACGAACGCCTTGAATTCATTGGCGACCGCGTTCTGGGCTTGGCAATTGTTGAAGCGGTAAGTCTGGCCTTGCCGGATGCGCGTGAAGGTGAGCTCGCCCGACGCTACAATGGTCTTGTTAAAGGGGAGACGTGCGCTATCGTTGCTCGTGAGCTTGGTCTTGGCGAGTTTATGATCCTGTCTGAAAGCGAAGAGAGTAGCGGCGGGCGTAAGAAAGCAACCATCCTGGCAGATGCCATCGAGGCGGTGCTGGGTGCTGTGTTCATGGACGCAGGATTTGACCCCGCACGCGACGTTGTCCTTCATTTGTGGCAACCGCTATTGGATGAACGAGGATCACAACAGATCGACGCAAAGTCTGTGTTGCAGGAATGGGCGCAGGGTCGTGGGCTTTCTTTGCCGCGCTATGTGGAGCTATCGCGCGATGGGCCCGATCACGCACCAAAGTTTACAACTGAAGTTCGCATAAAGGGATGCGATCCAGCGATTGGTCATGGTCGCTCCAAGCGCCAAGCGGAACAAGTTGCCGCGCGCACGCTTCTGGAACGGGAAGGTGTTGTTGGAGTGTTGAATGATGACCAATAAGTCGGAGGCAGGCGAAATTAGCACCCAGCAAAATGAAAAACGCTGTGGCTTTATTGCGGTCATTGGTGCGCCGAATGCGGGCAAGTCAACTTTGGTTAATCGCATGGTTGGTGGCAAAGTCACCATCGTTTCGCGAAAAGTACAAACGACACGTACGCCTCTACGAGGCATTACAGCTGTTGGAAATGCCCAGCTGGTGTTCATTGATACACCAGGCATTTTTGAACCCAAGCGGCGGTTGGACCGGGCTATGGTCGATGCGGCTTTGGGTGGTGCGAGGAGCGGTGACCTTGTGGTGCTCATGATCGATGCGGCGTTGGGTCTTGATGACGACATCGCTCAGATCAAAGAAAAGATTTCCAAGATAACCACACCGCTCATTATTGCGCTCAACAAGATTGACCGCGTGCGCGACAAACAAAAATTGCTTGAGCAAATACAGGAATTAAGTGCAGACGGCCGCGCCGAGCAGGTCTTTATGATCTCTGCCGAAAACGGCGATGGCGTTGACGATCTCAAAGCCTACCTTGCTGAAAAAGCACCTGTTGGGCCATGGCATTTTCCTGAAGATGATATGTCGGACGCGCCGCAACGGGTTTTAGCTGCCGAAATTACTCGCGAAAAAATCTATCACTTCTTGCATCAGGAATTGCCCTACGCGACCACGGTTGAAACCACGGATTGGAAAGATTTCAAAGATGGCTCGGTGCGCATTGAGCAAACGATTTTTGTGGAGCGCGCGGGTCAGAAGAGCATTGTGCTTGGTAAAGGCGGCCAGACAGTCAAAAAAATCTCGTCGGCAGCGCGCAGTGAACTGACAGAACTCTTCGATCGCAAGGTTCATCTGTTCGTGTTCGTCAAAGTTCGCGAGAATTGGGGCTCTGACCCCGAGCGCTATCGTGAGATGGGCCTTGAATTTCCAAAAGGTGATTAACCTTTCGACGCAATCCGTGCCGAGTCATCTATAATCGATATGCAACGCGATAGGATATCTTGGCAGGAATGCACTGGTCTGACGAAGCCATCATTGTAGGTGTGCGCCCGCACGGAGAAACAGCGGCCATTGCCGAGGTTTTTTCGTCCAACCACGGCCGTTGGCTGGGGTTGGTGCATGGTGGGCGCTCGCGCCGCTCGCGCCCGGTTCTGCAAATTGGAAATGTCGTTGATGTTAGCTGGAAGGGGCGTTTGCCAGAACATCTTGGCACAATGACAGTGGAGTTGCGCCGCGGATATGCGGGTGAGGCTATGAGTGAGCCCAAGACACTCACTGCGCTGACGTCAATGTGCGCGTTGCTGCACCTCGTTGCAGAACGCGAACCCCACCCGAATCTTTATGAAGTGACTCAATTTGTGTTGGGCTTTCTGGATGCACCGGATGTTTGGCCGGCGTTGATTGTGCGCTGGGAGCTTTCACTCCTTGATGAGCTGGGTTTTGGTCTGGATTTATCGGAATGTGCAGCAACGGGGAGCAACGATCAGTTGATCTATGTGTCGCCAAAGTCAGGCCGTGCTGTTTCGGCCTCGGCAGGTGAGCCTTACAAAGACCGTCTCTTGGACTTGCCGTCATTTTTGAATCGTAGCCAACGGGGTGCGGTTATGGGCGATGACTTGATGCGCGGCTTTGAATTGACGGGGCACTTCTTGCAAACCCGCGTTCTTGGACCGCGTGAACGTAAGATGCCAACGGCGCGCGAACGCCTGATTACGCTTCTGAAGCGGGTGTCAGAGGCCTGACAAGGCCCGGAGGTTGAGAAAAATTGGGCAAAACAACCACAGTTCTGGGTTTGCGCAGGGGGCTACGCAGGCTCAGATCTTGCCCCGCGGAGCGCACCGGAGTAGGCAAATCTTATGAGTGACAAACCGATTCTAGACGCAGGCGGGCCGTTTGAGGCTGTGGACCTGAAAGAGGCGTTGGAAGAGCGCTATCTGGCCTATGCGCTGTCAACGATTATGCATCGCGCGCTGCCTGATGTGCGTGATGGCCTAAAGCCTGTGCACCGGCGCATCATGTTCGCGATGCGCGAATTAAAGCTCAACCCGGAAGCAGGCTATAAAAAGTGCGCAAAAATTGTCGGTGAGGTGATGGGTAACTATCATCCCCACGGTGACCAGGCGATTTACGACGCACTGGTGCGCCTGGCGCAAGATTTTGCAGTGCGCTACCCGATGGTTGATGGTCAAGGTAACTTTGGCAATATCGACGGCGATAACGCGGCGGCGATGCGTTACACGGAAAGTCGATTGACGGCCGTCGCCCAAGCCCTGCTCGATGGCATTAGTGAAGACACTGTTGATTTTCGCCCAACCTATGATGGAACCAATGAGGAGCCTGCGGTCCTGCCGTCCGCTGTGCCCAATATCTTGGCCAACGGAGCGACTGGCATTGCGGTTGGTATGGCGACCAGCATTCCGCCACATAACATGGAGGAATTGGCAAATGCGCTTTTGCATTTGATCAAGCACCCCAACGCGACCATTGAAAAACTTGTCGAGTTTGTTCCAGGGCCAGACTTTCCAACCGGGGGCATCATTGTTGAGCCTAAGGACAGTATCCTTGAGTCCTACAAAACGGGGCGTGGTGGTTTTCGCATGCGCGCGCGTTGGCATAAGGAAGATGCCGGACGTGGCGCTTATCGGGTGGTGGTGACGGAAATCCCCTACCAGGTACAAAAATCCAAGCTGATCGAGAAAACCGCAGAGTTGTGGCAGGACAAGAAGCTGCCGCTGCTTGGTGATGTGCGCGATGAATCGGCTGAAGAAGTACGTGTCGTTTTTGAGCCGAAGAACCGCACCGTTGATCCCGTCGTGTTAATGGAAAGTTTGTTCAAGCTTACCGACTTGGAAACCCGCTTCAGTCTCAATATGAACGTTCTGTCGGCAGGGCAGATCCCCAACGTGTTGAGTTTGCGCGATGTGCTGTCGCAATGGCTTGAACACCGCATTGAAGTCCTTGTTCGGCGTACAAAATACCGTTTGGACCGCATTGAGCGCCGCCTTGAAATTCTCGATGGTTATTTGATTGCCTTTCTTAATATTGATGAGGTGATCCGAATTGTACGATTTGAGGATGAGCCAAAACAAAAGCTCATCGCAGCATTTAAGCTCTCGGAATTGCAAGCTGACGCTGTTCTGAATTTACGCTTGAAAGCCTTGTCGCGGCTTGAAGAGATGGAGCTGCGCGCTGAACATGAAAAGCTGACGAAAGAAAAACGCGATTTGAAGCGGCTTTTGAAGTCAGATGATTTGCAATGGGATCGCGTTGCCAGCGAAGTCAAAGAGTTGAAGACGACTTATGCCAAGTCGACCCCGCTTGGTCGCCGGCGTAGTGAGATCTCAGAGGCTCCAGAGATTGATATTGATCTTGATCAGGTCTTAGTGGAGCGCGAACCAATCACTATTGTCGTGTCTGATAAAGGTTGGGTTCGTGCTCTGAGGGGACATCAGGACAAGCTTGGTAAACTCGACTTTAAGCGTGGCGATCGCCTGAAGCGTGCTGTCAAAGCAAACACAACAGACAAACTCATCGTGTTTGCTACCAATGGTAGGTTTTACACGCTTGAGTGTAGCCAGTTGCCTGGAGGGCGTGGTCACGGTGAACCGCTTAAATTGATGATTGACGTTGAGCAAAATCACGACATTGTCGATGTGTTTGTCCATCAACCGGAACGACGTTTGTTGGTCGCTTCAACAAGTGGTTATGGTTTCGTCGTGCAGGAAAACGACATTATGGCCTCAACGCGTAAGGGCAAACAGGTTTTGAATGTCTCAGAACCTGATGAGGCAAAAATATGTGTTCCCGTTGATGGAGATCATGTGGCTGTTGTCGGCGAAAACCGCAAGCTACTCGTCTTTGAACTGAGTGAGCTTTATGAAATGACCCGCGGTAAGGGCAACATTATGCAGCGCTATAAGGATGGTGGTGTATCGGACGCGCAGGTGTTTGACAAAGCCGACGGTCTAAGTTGGGTTGATCCAGCGGGACGCACCTTTACGTTGTCATTTACCGAGTTGCGCGATTGGGTTGGTAAGCGGGCCCAGGCTGGGCGCATGGTGCCGAAGGGCTTTCCGAGATCAGGCCGTTTTGGTCTGCCGCTTGATTGAGTGAAATAATTTCGATGGCTCTAGGGTTGGAGCATATGGCGGCACAATCACAATTGTCGCTGTGTGTTGGCAACGTGTCGTAGCAACATGCGTAATGCCTGCTGCGAAGCACCAGGAGCCGTTTGTATGCCTCAGTCTCGACGCCAGTTTTTTGCTGGTCTTGCGGTCTCATTGACGCTTCCGTTCTCCAGATCACTTTTGCCGACGACGGCACAGGCGCGATCTCGCGGTAAGTCACGGGCTCAGTTGCCCAAGTGGGCCTACGGCAAAAACAGCGTTGCAGACGATGCCATGCTCATGTTCCGCGGCAATGGTGCACACACATTTTATGGCACCGGCCCAATACCTGAGACAGCGCCCGCGATCGCCTGGAAGTTTCGTACCGCGCGCGTTGAAAGTCGGTTGCGTGGCGAGCGCATTGTTTGGGCTGGAACAGGTTGGACTGGGACTGCCGTCAAACTTGGCAACTATGTATTTGTCGGCTCGGTTGGGGGATATGTTTATGCGTTTGACGCCCATGGTGGACGATTGATTTGGAAGCTCAAGGGACGGGGCATGTTTAAGGGCTCGTTGTGCCTTTATGAAAATCGCCTCTACATTGGTAATACCGATAACCTCTTGCGCTGCATAGATGCTGAAACTGGACGCATGCTTTGGCGTCATGACACCGGCAATGATTTAGACTCCTCTCCCTGTGTGATTAATGACCGCCTCTATGTTGCAGGCGAGAATGGGTATGTGCGCTGTCTCCACCCAAGAACGGGGGAGCTGATTTGGAAGCGCTTTGTGGGTGGTATTGGGCCTGGGACCAAACTTGGATCAAATGGATCTGAAACATCGCCTGCCATCGCTGATGGTGAACTCTATACGGCAACCTATGATGGATATTTGTTTTGTATCGATACCGAAGACGGCAAAGTCAAATGGAAAGCAAACACGTATGACGATACGGATGCTTCAGCGGTGATCTGGGATGACTATGTTTATGCCTGCGCTGAAGAACTTGCCTCGTACGTCTATTGTTTCGAGCGAAAAACGGGGAAAGAGTTGTGGCGCTACGCTGGCAACACAAAAGGGTATTGGTCAACACCTGCAGTTGCGAAGGGTCGACTTCATGTTGGCGGTCAAGATGGCGCGATGCATACCATTGATGCAAAATCGGGTGCGCCGTTGTGGACCTTTAAGACGGGAGATGCAATTTGGTCTTCCCCAGCCGTGATTGATGGGAAGGTGCTGTTTGGTTCGAGAGATCACCATTTTTATTGTTTGGACGCTGCTAGCGGTAAACTCGTATGGAAGGTCAAGCTCGATGGCCGCATCATATCTTCACCCTGCATCATTGATGGCAAGATTTGGATTGGGACTGCGACCGGTTATTTTTACTGCTTAACTACAGAAGGGCGCGCAACAGATCAGACACAAAAGCCGTAGCCAATGCAGCGTTGTGTTCTATTTTTTTAGATTTCAGTCGACGGTTTAATGTCTGGCAATTGAACCAGTGGGTGCCAACGCCTGATTGCTTGAAGTCACTACGGCGGCATTTGCATTCAGCGTTGGTTTGATCGAAGCATGTAGAAGCCATGCGACACCCCCGATGCTGACACACAAAATCAGCACGGCCATAATGGTTCTTTTGATGAACCAGGCAATACCGATATCGCTACGGAGTGCAGTTAGGTGGGCTTGGGATTGTGATACTTCGGACATTCGTTCCTCAACGGATTAAGGGGTACTTGATCCGCCTGTTTTCAATTTATGGCGCATGCGCCGCTATCATGATTGATGAATTGATAATGACGTCTTGGGCTGTTTGGGGTCAAGACAACAGCAGGGCATTGACGGGTTCGGTTAACCTTCGTGGTTCCTAAGACACGGTTGGCGATCGCCAAGCCCGCGCCTAAGTTTCGCGTGAGCGCCTAAGATGCACAGAGGATGGTTAATTGAAGGTAGCGTCTCGCCATTTTCAGGCTGAGGTCTGGTCATTCTTTTGCAGGGATTGAGAAAAAATGACGTCTACATTTGCTGAAAATATAGCAACAGCGCCTAAAAGGGCCTCGTTAGGTGCTGTCTTGGCGCGCAGCGACCAGCTGGTGGGTGGCTGCAAAATCGACCTTGCCAGTGCCAAGCACGGGAATTTCATCGACAACCAGAATGGATTTTGGGGCCCATAATTCAGGCAATCCGTGAGCCTTGAGATGAGCCGACACGTCCTGGCGCTTTGCCGTGGGGCAATTGCTCACTAATACTAATTGTTCGCCCTTGCGGTCATCTGCAATATTGACCACGACATGATTGTGTTCCGGCCATAGATCGGCGATGGCCGTTTCAACCGCGGCCAGTGACACCATTTCCCCGCCTATTTTCGCGAAGCGTTTGGCTCGTCCGGCGATTGTTAAAAAACGCTCATCAAGAGTGACGATGTCGCCCGTGTCATGCCAACCCTCGTTTGGAGGTACAAGCTCACCCGGTGTGTGATGAAAGATGTAGCCCGCCATGATGTTGGGCCCGCGCACGAAAAGTCGACCACCGTCTGAAATACCAGCGACAGGTTCGATACGTGTTTCTATGCCAGGCAGGATTTGACCAACTGATGTTGTGCGATTGGCAACGGGTAGATTGCACGCAATGACGGGCGAGCATTCTGTGGCACCATAACCCTCCAATATTTCCGTCTCCACCTGCCGCCAGCGCACCCGTGTCTGGTCTTTCACACGTTCCGCACCAGCGATAACAAAGCGGACAGATTTGAGATCGTCATCCGTTGCAGCGCGTCCATAGCCTTGCAAAAATGTATCCGTCGCAAACACAATTGTGGCTTTCGTCTTTTTTATGAATTTTGGAATTTCTTTGTAATGTAAGGGGCTGGGATAAAGCACGACTTTGAGCCCGTTGAGCAATGGCATCAGTGTCGCTGCGGTTAGGCCAAAAGAATGGAACATCGGCAGCGGATTTAGTACGATGTCCTTCGGCGTCAGCATGCCGTCTGCGTGGCGGTAAATCTGCATGGCATTTGCAATCAAGTTCTGATTGGTCAATGCCACGCCCTTCGGTGCGCCCTCTGTGCCAGAGGTAAATAGGATGACGGCGATATCATCGAACTTCATTGCCGTACGTTGGTGCTGGGCTAGCGCGCGTGGCGAACTTGCGATGGCCGAAAGTTTGTCTGTGAGTGAGATCGTTTCACGGACATCCTCAAGATAGTGTATTGCAACGGGACGGCCGGGCGTTACCTCAACTTTTTCCAGGTCTTTGATCAGTGGTTCGAGATTGGCGAGCTTGATAAAGCGCCGTGAGGTTAGAACGACAGGCAACGGACCTGTTTGGATAGCTGCTGCAACATTGCGTGGCCCTGCCGTGAAATTTAGAAGACCAGCGGTGCGGCCAAACGCATTGAGACCGAACAGAGTTACAACCATGCCTGCAGCGTTTGGCAGCAGCACTCCAATCCGTTCGCCTGGTTGCGCCAACGCGTCAATTTTGCGACCCAGGACGCGCGCACCGAGAATTAATCGCCCATAGCTTAAAGTTTGAGCATCGTTATCCTCAATCGCCTCTTTTTTTTTGCCGCCGCGTTTCGCTTGGTTGAGTAAGGCGGTGAATAACGTTGTTTCTGTCGGTTGATGATCAAACTCAGAATTTACCATTTTCGAACCCACAGATGACGGTCAACACGCAGTTTAAGACAACGCTAGCCCCACTTTTACACCAATAACGGCAAAAACAATCGGATTTCGATAAAATTGTAGACGTCTCGTTTACATCCCATAAGGACCAATTGAATACACTCTCGCAAGATCTTGTTAAGGGAGTGAGATATGGCGCGTCGTCTGGGTGTCCTGGCCTGGGTTCAACAAAAGAACCATAGGGGCAAATCTGCTGTCCAGTTTTCTCGCCATTTTGGCCAAGACGAGGGCGGTGTTACGGCAATCATCTTTGGTATTGTTTTTGCTGTTTTGATGTTCTCAATTGGGTTGGGGATCGACTACACGCGAGCGGTTACTGAACAACTTGAGGAACAGTCAGCGCTTGACGCTGCAATACTCGCAGCAGCCCACCAACTTGGTAAAGAAGATGAGGCAACCAAAGGTGAAGAGGTTGCGCGTGCCTTCTTTCAGGAAAATTTGAAGGACTCCAGCACTGCAAAAATTAACGACATCAATTTTGATGCCGCTGGCGGCAAAGTTGATGCGAGTGCCGGCACGTTGATGAAGACTCATATCCTGAAAATATTTGGCTTCGATAATCTTGATATCGGAGTCACCGCCAGCGTCGCCAAGGGTGATGGCACGGTCGAAGTTGCAATGGTGCTTGATAATTCTGGATCTATGTCTGGCAGTTATATCGCCGACCTTAAGATCGCAACTCAAGATCTTGCTAATCTTGTCCTCGACAGCAATGCCGCCGCCTCCGACAAAGTTCAAATGGGCTTGGTGCCGTTTGCTGCCTCTGTCAATGTTGGTTCTCTAAATGCGGGCGCGGCTTGGATTGATACAGGGGCACAATCCTCCATCCATTCCGAAAATTTTGATCAGGTGAAATCCCGCTTTGATCTGTTTTCAGATCTTGGCCAGTCATGGGCAGGGTGTGTGGAAGCACGCCCCGCTCCCTATGACGTCAATGATACAGCGCCAAATTTGGGTGTTACGGATACAATGTTTGTTCCCATGTTTGCGCCGGATGAGCCCGACAGTGTGAATGCGTCCAACGCTGGGTATTCAAATTACTCAAACAACTATATCTCAGACTTTGGTGGCGATTGCCCCACTCCAACCTATACGTGCACGCGTCGAAATAGCAAAACTGGTGAGTGTACGCGCTGGAGCGTGGACCCCATTTCAGTAACAGATGCCCAGGCGAGAACCTGCAAGTACAAAGGTGCATCTATAACAGGGGGTAGCGGGCCTAACTATATGTGTACCACAACGCCTATTCAGCCCCTGACCTCGGACGAAACCACTATCTCTGATGCCATTACAGCGCTCGGCGCTGGTGGTTATACAAATATTGCTGAGGGTGTCGCGTGGGGATGGCGTGTGTTGTCACCAGGTGAGCCGTTCACAAACGGCCGCGAATATACGGATGAGAAAAACAAAAAATTTCTGATTGTGATGACAGATGGGCAGAATGTTTATTCCGCAAAATCGGATCACAATCTGTCGCGTTATGGTGCGCGTGGATACGCTTCTAAAGGCCGACTTGGCACAACCTACACGGGTACTGGCTATCGTACATCCATTGATACCAAGACCCAATCGACCTGCACGGCGGCTAAAGCAGAGGGCGTTATCGTCTATACAGTGGCCTTTCGCCTCGAGAGTGACGCCAACACCACTGCGTTGCTCAGATCATGTGCAACGTCTGATGACCATTTTTTCCCCGCCTCGAATGGCAGTGCTTTAATCCAGTCGTTCCAGAATATTGGACGTGAGATCTCTAATCTACGGGTTTCTGGATAGCACGACGGACCGTTATCCGCGCGCGCGCAGCGCAGAGCGGGCTCAAGAGCTGAAGCACATGCTTTTTGCGGAGCTAAACAAGCCGCTTACGGTGCATTTGTGCACATTTTTATCCCGGATTAGCAGCGTTTGGGCAAAACCGTCATGTGTTTTTCAAATCCAGGCTGCTTGTGCATTGATTTAGAGTGATAATTTAGAGGACAGATCTACGCTCAGGGGGATAGCCGAGACGGCACCACCAGTGGTTGGTCTGTGTATAACCTGTGTCTACGCGTGGGGAATGCCACAGCTTCAAAGACGCTCGCCTTTTAACCCAACCGGTAATGCGTGATGATGCTTTCAATGCAGCGTCTAATTTGGACGCTCGTGGGGTTGAGTAATAGTTCGCGCAGGTGTGGGGTTGCGTATACGGTGCCGTTTGTGGGCGTTGGCACCGGGCTCTATTAGTTGGGGTTCTGAGAGTTATGGTGATACGTTTGCGTGCGTCGTGTTCGGCGTGCTCGGTGTTGTTTTGTCAGGCGTTAGTTTGCGCGCTCGCACTAATGTGTGTCGCGCTGCTTACCTCTGCGACTGGACAAGCGCAGGATGCATTTGGTCTGGGTGCGGTAGCTCACGACCCGCAACATCGTTCTGAGCTCAAGATACCCCCTGGTGGCCCTTATCCAATCAAGCGCAAAGTAACGGTTGGTCTCGACAAGTCGATGCTTGTCGAGGTGCCCACAGCACTTCAGAACGTATTGGTATCCAATCCGGACGTGGTTGATGCTGTCGTGCAGACATCCCAACAGGTATATCTGCTGGGAAAATTTGCTGGCGAAGCCAACGTGCACTTCATGGGACCGGATGGTCGCAAGATTCTCTATCTCGAAGTGACAGTTGCACGCGATGTGACGGTCCTACGTGACACTTTGCATCGTCTCATTCCGGGATCATCGATCAATGCTGAGATGATGGGCGATACCGTTGTTCTCACGGGCATCGTTTCAACGCCAATACAAGCTAATCGCGCAGCAGAATTGGCAGCCAAGTTTATCAAAAAGAAAGACGGTGTTGTGAATATGCTCAACACCGAGAGCAAAGAGCAGGTCCTGCTGAAAGTGCAGGTCGCGGAAATTCAACGGGACGCATTACGCCGCATTGGTGTTGATGTTCCAGGTTCGATTTTATCTTCTGGCAATTTCACCTTTGCTAAGGTGATTGAAAATAAGTTTCCTGTGACCTCCCCAATTGTGGCGGGCGCGACTGCGGTCGCACCGGCAACGGCGCCATTTGTTGCAGCGGGTTCTGCGTTGCACTCAACCTGGCAGTCGGGAGGACAAAGCGTTCAGACGTTGGTCCAGGCGTTGGAGCGGCGTGGTGTTCTCAAATTGCTGGCTGAACCAACACTTACAGCGATATCTGGTGAAACCGCGAAGTTCCTAGCTGGTGGTGAGTTCCCAATTCCGATCGCTGAAGAAGATAACCGTATCAAGGTTGATTACAAAGAATTCGGTGTCAATGTTTCGTTCAAGCCTGTGGTGATGAGCGAAGGCAAAATTAGTCTCAATATTGCGGCAGAAGTAAGCGAGCTTTCATCTGAAGGTGCCATTACGCTTAATCTCATTACGTTGCCCGCGCTGCGCGTTCGCCGTGCTGAGACAACACTTGAACTGCCGAGCGGTGGCACGTTGGCAATGGCAGGCTTGCTGTCAGATGAAACGCGTCAAAGCGTTGAGGGTGTGCCTGGGCTGAAAAACCTGCCGGTTCTTGGTGCCTTGTTTAGATCAAACGATTTTCGGCGCAAAGAAACTGAGCTTGTGATTTTGGTGACGCCGTACATTGCAACGCATGCTTCAGCATCAACAATGGTAAAGCCGACAGACGGGTATATGCCGGAAAGTGAGCTGAGAGAGCTATTCTTTGGCAATATCAATCGCATTTATGGTGGCGAAGTCGCCCCTGGTCCACATGAATTCAACGGTGACTATGGCTATGTCATCGACTATCCGGGAGTGAAGGGATGATCTCTCATTTTAAGCTTTCACCTGTTTTCTCAGGTGCTACCCCGCAGCACATAACCATGTTGGCAGCTTCATTAGCATTGCTCACGGCGACTGGGTGCAGGGGTCTAGATAATTACACTGCACGCGTTCTATCTGATCCTGAAAAGAAGCATGCGATCAATTACACGTCGGAGTCAGAAACACTCTACGTTGAGTTGCCCAGCGGTGGTGGTGACCTCAGTCAAAACCAAGCGGCAGATGTACGCCGGTTTGTGGAGCGCTATAAGGTCGAAAGTACCGGTGGCATTCGTATCGCC
The DNA here is from genome assembly GCA_021775735.1 of Hyphomicrobiaceae bacterium. Classification (GTDB taxonomy): domain Bacteria; phylum Pseudomonadota; class Alphaproteobacteria; order Rhizobiales; family Hyphomicrobiaceae; genus JAHZKN01. Next base: position 40,826 of record JAJFHG010000075.1, on the reverse strand, counting down.
GCGCCACGCTCAATGGGTGGCCGCTTTGCTATTGCGCGCTCTATGCGTCAGGTTGAGGATATTGTGTCAGGTGCTGGTATTCCGAGGCATGCTATCCGCATGCAGGATTATTCCGGGAGTAATCCAGAATTCGGGCCTGCATTACGTCTTGCTTATCGCAGACCCGTTGCCCTGCCGCCGCATTGTGAAGATTTTTCAAAAGACATGGGCGTAGACCGCGAGCGTTTGACGACCCGTAACTTTGGTTGCGCTTCACAGAGTAATCTAGCGTTGATGGTCGCCAATTCACGTGATCTGAAACATCCGCAGCAGTCAGCACCACGCTCTAGTGAGCGCCGCAGCGTGACCTGGACAGATTATGTCGGTGCCGGTGGTGATGCTGGTGGCGATAGCGGGTCGTTGTCAGGTGCAGCTCCTGTCAGCACAGCGCCCACAGCACCTAGTGTTTCGCAATAAGTGTCTCAGTCATATTTTTGTTGGCCGGGAATGCTGAGACATATTTGTTTTTCTACATGTCGGCGGGCATGATTTGATTAAATAAACTATTCAGACCAGCTTCTGAACTCGGCGACCCAGTTCGTCGCATTACAGATCTCATTTCATGGGGCTATTTTCCCAAGGCATATCTGCGCTCAGCGACGAGGGACCTCCGAACGACATTCGACCCTGGATTGCCAACGTGATGGTGAGCTCCAGCTGTTTTTCTAAATTTCCACTGCCACACACCCGGCCAGGTCAGTGGGGTCTTGATCTGACGTGTCCGTTTCAGACGTTTGCTGCAGCGATTATGTGTTTTGTTTGCGCATAATAATAAATCGTCCGCCTATCGAGCGACAACGCCTGAACCCGGTGTGTTGGTCGAGCTTAGCCGTGACAGGTTTTATGCAGTCTGCAAGACAGATCTTCAGTCCGGTGTTTTTTCTTGATCAAACAGCTGTCACTTTTTGTCATTTGAAAATGAGCCAGTATATTTTTAATGAAACTGCGATCAACATCATGCACTGGTTTTCCTACCGCATGGCTACATGTTTCAAGGGTGTTAGTGATTGATTGATAGGTTTGCAGTGTCGGGCAATCAGGCCGTACGACAGGCAACAAAAAACCATCTCCATTTTACCAGAGATGGTTTTTTGTTTTTATCGTCCTTGGATGTCACTTCACTGATGTGAGCGTCGGTGAACTCAACCCCAGCGGGCTCCTAGCGTTTGGCTGCCGTTTCAGCCCGCGCAGTTTGTGTAGGGCTTGTATGCGTTGGTGCGGCCTTTGAAACTTTTGCTGGTTTCATTTTGCGTGAGGCAAAGTAGGCAACATTGGCTTCCGTTTTGTCGCGTGGCAAGACAAGCGAGCTTACACGCTGAGCTTCTTTTACGTCACCATTTAAGCCCAGAATAAGCGCTAGATTCTGCTTGGTTTTCACCTTGCTCTGATCATCGTGGGCGGCGCGACGCAGGAGCGTTTCGGCCTGAGTATGATTGCCGTCAAGGGCGTAAGATAACGCCAGATTGTTCAGGATCGATGGATGATCTGGCGCCAGTTTCAGAGCTTTTGATAACTCTAACTGAGCCGCTTGTTGGTTGCCGCGTGCAGAGAGAGTGGCGCCAAGTGCTGAGTGTACGCGCCAATCAGGTTCAGAGTCGTCACGCGCGCGGGTCAAAAGCTTTTCAGCCTTGGCCAATTGGCCGAGTTCAAGGGCGAGCATGCCACGTTGCTTGACTAAAGCGGGTATCGTTTCTGAGTTGTCGGCCTCGTCCAAGGTTTTTAGCGCTTTGGCTTTCTTGCCCGCCAAACGCAATTGGCGTGCCTCCTCAAGGACGGCATTCTCAGAACCACCTGCCGCGGCTTTCGGTGAAGTTCCGATATTTGCAAGCTTTGATCTTGAAACGTGGTCTGTTGTGCGCTGACCCAGCGTTGTCGCCGTTTCCGGCGGTGGTGCCAGCGATGCTGTGGCGAGATCACCAGAGCCACTAGCGCATGCAGAGACAAGAACCGTGGTCCCTACTAAGGCACTCGATGCACACCCACGGCGCATGGCAGCCTTAAAACCCATAGAATGCAACGTATGCAACATAACTTACCCCACTAACCCTCTACAGAGGACTCATAAACTTGGCACATACCCCCAACTCAAAAGTGCCAACTCCCAACTTGCTCTTTGAAGCAACGCAACGCTTTACGCGATCTAAACTGCAACTCGAGCCCAATACGTTCAGGCATCACGTCACGCGACTTACTCCGGCGAGTCGTAAAATGATTCGGTGGTTGCCAAGCCCACTGTGGCGTGGTCGTCCTCGCTATCCCCAATGTCTGTTATGGAGGTTGAAAGTGCTTTCTGATTTATTGATATGTATCAGTGAGTTGAGCATCTCTACTTAAGTGAATGCTGAGGGTGGCTTGTTGTTTAAAAGTCCCAAGCCGGGTTGTCCTCACGGGATGTGAGTGCTGCCAGACCCCTAGTTTGTGATTGTTTATTAGGCACCTACGCACGTCATCTAGATTGATGCACATATGCAACCCCAGTGTTGCATAATGGGGTTTAGACGGCCTGGACGGTCGTTGGAAGGTTTTCGGTAAGGAGTTTCATGGTTCAATCTTGATCTGATTCGCGGCCAATGAGCTGCGGGGACACAGCGTTTAAATGTCTTGGCGCACACACCAAGTTTGGTTGCGCGCTCAAAGGCGAAAACAAAAGTGTTGGGAAACGCTCTCGGGGTTTTGAGGTCCGCAACTTGCGGACATGACCTGATGAGAGGAACCAACATGATTGAACTTATTTTCTCTGTTTGTTTCATCGATGAGCCGACGCGCTGCCGCGAGGAGCGCCTGTCATTTTTTCAGACAGCTGTCACACCGCGCCAATGTATGATGATGGGCCAGATCGAAATCGCCAAATGGATGGACGGGCACCCTAACTATGAGCTGAAGAAATGGTCATGTCGCCCGGCAGGCCAGTTCGCAAAGATCTAGCTCTTGTTTCCTGCTCAAAAGCTCCTCGTCTGGCGTTTTAGGCCACCGTGTCGCGTGGCCACCGCCCACGCGGTACCCATTGGACTGTAGTTTGGCTTGACTTCATCTGTCTGATCGCCTCCTAAAGGTGCGCAATAATTTGTGTTACAGGAGGCTTTAATGACAGATGGCGCTGATTTACCCACGCCGCAATTTTCAACACTTGCAGTCCATGCTGGCGCCGCGCCCGATGCGTCAACGGGTGCCCGTGTGACGCCGATCTATCAAACAGCATCTTATGTTTTTAATGATGCAGATCATGCAGCCTCCCTGTTTGGGCTTGAGGCGTTTGGCAATATCTATACGCGGATCATGAATCCAACTCAGGCTGCTCTCGAAGAACGCGTTGCAGCGCTGGAGGGTGGCACGGCAGCACTGGCCGTGGCGTCAGGACACGCAGCCCAATTTCTTGTGTTTCATACCTTGTTGGAGCCGGGTGATGAATTTGTTGCCGCGACGCAGCTTTACGGTGGGTCTGTCAACCAATTCAATCACTCGTTTAAAAAGTTTGATTGGAATGTTGCCTGGGCGGATGCAACAAACCCTGACACCATCCAGGCTGCGATCACTGATAAGACCAAAGCAATTTTTGTTGAAAGCATCGCCAATCCTGGTGGCTTAGTGGTTGACCTGCCTGCAATTTCCGCAGTGGCTAAGGCGGCCGGCATTCCGCTGATTGTCGATAACACGCTTGCAACGCCGTACCTGTGCCAGCCCAAGCAGCATGGTGCAGATATCATTGTTCACTCAATGACAAAGTTTCTAGGTGGACATGGTAATTCTATTGGCGGCATCATTGTCGATTGCGGCACGTTTGATTGGCTTGGTGCAAAGCACCGATACAAGACACTTGTGGATGCCAATGAATCTTATGGCGGTATGAAGTTGGCGGAGACGTTTGGTAACTTCGCTTTTGCAATTGCCTGTCGTGTCATGGGCTTGCGTGATCTGGGCCCGGCGATTGCGCCGATGAACGCATTTTTGATCCTTACAGGTATTGAGACTTTACCTCTGCGCATGGCCAAGCATTCAGAAAATGCGCTAGCGCTTGCTCAGTGGTTGGATGCTCGCCCTGAGGTGGATTGGGTGAGTTATGCTGGTCTTGCCTCAAGTAGTAACAATGGACTGGCAACGAAGCTGTGTCCGAAGGGCAGCGGCGCTGTGTTCACGTTTGGTTTGAAGGGTGGTTATGAAGCCGGTGTAAAACTAGTCGAAGGCCTCAAGCTGTTTTCGCATTTGGCCAACATTGGCGATGTGCGCTCGCTTGTGATTCATCCCGCATCAACAACCCACCGCCAGCTTACCGATGAGCAAAGAATCAGGGCGGGGGCAGGCCCCGATGTTGTGCGGTTGTCCGTAGGCATTGAAGACGTTGCAGATTTGACGGCTGACCTGGAGCAGGCGTTGGCGGCGCTGGCCTAACTATAAAAAAAGACGGTGCAGGGTGTCTGCACCGTCTTTTCTTATGATTTCACTTTTACAAAAGAGCCCGGTGCATCTTCGATCACGCCAAGCTCCGCGCCTGGTTCACGTGGCGCAATCAAATCACCAGATTTTTCAGTCAACCACTCACTCCAATGCGGCCACCACGAACCTGGCTGCTCGACAGCATTGGAGAGCCACTCTTCCAGAGTTTCCTCTCGAGGTGCGCGATCATGTGGGTGCGTCCAATGCTGATACTTAATTTTTTCAGGTGGATTGACCACGCCGGCGATGTGTCCAGAACCAGCAAGAACAAATTCCACTGGCCCTGAGAACAATTTGGCTCCTTTGAACACACTGACTGCAGGTGCGATGTGATCTTCCTTGGTGGCAAGCTCATAGATTGGCAGGTCAACCTTGCTTAGATCGAGTTTCGTGCCCGCAATTGACATGCGCCCCTCGGCAAGATTGTTCTCATTGTAGTATTCGCGCAGATAGAAGGCATGGTTGGCCGCTGCCATGCGCGTTGAATCCTGGTTCCAATACAGTAGATCAAATGGGAACGGCTTTTTGCCCAACATGTAGTTGTTGACGATGTAAGGCCAAATCAAATCACGTGGCCGCATCATGTTGAAGACGTTAGCCATCCGCGAGCCATCAAGGTAGCCGCGCTCTTTCATCATCTTATCAAGCGCACCAAGCTGGGAATCATCAGTAAACAACAACAGATCACCTGCTTTGGTAAAATCGACTTGCGTGGTGAGAAATGTCACTGAGTTAAAGGGCTGTTCGCCGTGTTGGGCGATGTAGGCCAACGTGGTGCCGAGCAGTGTGCCGCCGACGCAGTAGCCAAGAACGTTGATTTGATCGACATTGGTTTCGCGCTTTACCGCATCGGCTGCGGTGAGCAATCCTTCGATCATGTAATCTTCGAAGGTTTTGTGTGACATGCTGTCGTCTGGGTTGACCCACGAGATCACAAAGGTCGTAAAGCCCTGGTCAACAACATATTTTATGAAGCTCTTTTGCGGATTGAGATCAAGCACGTAGTACTTGTTGATCCACGGTGGCACCATCATCAAAGGTGTTTCACGCACCTTATCAGTTGTGGGCGTGTATTGAATGAGTTGCAAAACATCATTCTGGAAGACGATTTTTCCAGGAGTGGTGGCCAGGTTTTCACCGACTTCAAATGAGCTTGTGTCTGTCTGGCTGATCTTTAAAAGGTCGCCGGATTTCTCCATGTCCTGATTGAGTTGAGAGAGACCTTGCACCAGGTTCGTCGCATTGCTCGACATGGTCGCGCGCAGGACTTCCGGATTGAGCATCGGAAAGTTGGAGGGTGACAGCGCACTTGAGATTTGGCGGAAGTAGAACTCAGCTTTATGACGGGCGTGCTCATCAAGACCTTCTGTCTCATCAAGCACGTTCTCAGCCCAGTTTGTTGTTAGCAAATAGGCTTGTTTCCAAAAATCAAAAAATGGGTTTTGGGACCATTCAGGATCTTTAAAGCGATTGTCACTTGGCTCGGGCTCGACAAGTGGGGAAACCTCTTCACCCGACAAGCGCCTTAGCTGTCTATTCCATAGCCTGAAGTAATTTTGTAGTAGCTCGGTTTGTGCCTCAGTGAACTTGGCAGGATTGGCCATCCATATCTGCGAAATTTCATTGATGGTATTTGAGGCTTCATTAGCTTCGCTGGCGGGAGAGTAAGGCGATGCCTTGCCATCCGCACGGTTCCAATATTCTGATGCGAGTTTGCTGCCTTGCTCAAAGATTTTAAGCAAGTTTTGGGCAAAGGCTTCAGGATCGGAGATCTGGTAAGCGCTGAGTTCAGGATTTGTTTTATTCTCAGGATCAGCTTTTTTATCTGTCATGGCGGTGTTGGGGGGTCCCGAATGTAAGTCCCGAGTAAGTCCTCGGTAGGTAAGGGCGAGTCTATCAACTTTCCAACATAAACCAATCGCACAGAAGTTGAAGGCTTAAAGGGTAAGTTGGGGCAGATATCATGGAGCCTGTAAGCGTGCCCTGCCGGGGAACCTTTGATCTCGCTAATCCGGACCCCGGCCTCGTTATGGCACGCATTAAACTTGTTTACTGGCATAAACCCACAGCAAAGCCGTGTGATTTGCGCCCTAATGTATGCAGACCAATGAGCCAAAAGACTAGACGTAGCCCGGTCCAAGGGCGTAAATGTTCGGTGAACTGTAAGCCGTTCAACGGCCACACAAATTCGATTTTGCAGGGGCTATCCGTGATTGATGAGTTCTACCGGGTTAAGCGGCTGCCGCCTTATGTCTTCGCTGAGGTCAATCGACTAAAAGCGGAAGCACGGGCGGAGGGTGCCGACATCGTTGACCTTGGTATGGGCAACCCAGACATGCCCACGCCTGAGCATATTGTTGAAAAGCTTGTTGAGACGGTAAGGGATCCGCGCACCCATCGCTATTCGACCTCAATGGGCATACCTGGGTTGCGTCGTGCGCAGGCAAACTACTATGCGCGTCGGTTTGGAGTGAAGCTGGACCCAGATACGCAGGTGGTGGCAACGCTTGGCTCGAAGGAAGGATTTGCCAATATGGCGCAAGCGATCGTTGCGCCAGGCGATGTTGTGCTGGTTCCCAACCCAACCTACCCAATCCATGAGTTTGGTTTTATTATTTCAGGCGCTGCTATTCGCCATATACCGGCCGAAGATGGTGAATCCTTTTTGCGCTCTGTTGAAGGCGCCGTAAAGCGTTCGGCCCCCAAACCTGTCGCGGTTGTTTTATCATATCCGTCCAATCCAACAGCACGTGTAGTCGATCTTGAGTTCTACAAAGAGGCTGTCAAAATGGCTAAGCGGCTGGATCTGATCATCTTGTCCGATGTGGCCTATTCTGAAATCTACTTTGAGGATGTTCCACCACCATCAATTTTGCAGGTTGATGGTGCGGTGGATATAGCGGTTGAATTCACCTCTCTTTCAAAGACCTACAGTATGCCGGGTTGGCGGATGGGCTTTGCAGTTGGTAACGAACGCATGATCAGCGCTCTGGCACGCGTGAAGTCATATCTCGACTATGGGGCGTTCACGCCAATACAGGTTGCTGCAACGGCAGCGTTAAACGGGCCACAAGACTGCGTTGAAGAAATCCGCCAAATGTATCAATCGCGCCGCGATTGTTTGGTGGAAAGTTTTGCGCGTGCCGGTTGGGATATTCCACCGCCACCTGCAACCATGTTTGCCTGGTGCCCAATACCAGAGCGTTTCAAGCATTTAAGCTCAGTTGAGTTTTCCAAGCTATTGATCTCAAAGGCGTCACTTGCTGTCTCGCCGGGTCGTGGATTTGGCGAATATGGAGAAGGCTTTGTGCGCATTGCATTGGTTGAAAATGAACAGCGCATTCGCCAGGCTGCGCGCTCGGTGAAAAAGTTCCTCGCCGAGGCAGATGAAACGGTGCATAACGTGGCTCCCACTCCCTAAAAAATAAACATTTTTACTTCCCAACCAACGATCAACAAAAAAAGACACTCATGACACAGCCACTTAAATTGGGCATTGCAGGGCTTGGTACTGTCGGCACTGGCCTTCTCAAATTGCTGTCAGATAATCGCGATCATTTGGCGGGAATGACGGGTCGCACCATAACGGTTTCTGCAGTATCTGCACGTACTCAGGGTCGTGACCGAGGTGTGTCGCTTGATGATGTGCGCTGGGTCGACAATGCTGTCGCGCTTGCTAAAGATTCTGAGATTGATGTGTTCGTTGAATTGATTGGTGGGGAAGACGGTGTTGCAAAGGAAGCAGTCGAAGCCGCGCTTGAAGCGGGCAAGCACGTGGTTACCGCGAATAAAGCCTTGCTAGCAAAACATGGCATAGCCTTAGCCAAGTGCGCCGAGGAAAAAGGTGTTGCATTAAATTATGAAGCTGCAGTTGCTGGCGCAATTCCGATCATCAAAACATTACGTGAATCAGTTGCTGCAAATAAGATCCATCGTGTCTATGGCATCTTGAACGGAACCTGCAACTATATTCTCAGTCAGATGCAGGACAAACACCTGGCGTTTTCAGATGTTTTGAAAGACGCTCAAGAAAAGGGTTACGCTGAAGCCGACCCAACGTTTGACATTGGTGGCTTTGATGCAGCCCACAAGTTGGCCATTATTACCACCTTGGCCTTTGGCTCAGCGGTAAAGTTTGATGAAGTCCATGTTGAAGGTATTGAGGCCATCACATCGGCAGACATCGAAGCGGCTAAGGATTTGGGTTATCGCATCAAGCTTCTGGGCGTTGCGCTTGAAACCGACAGCGGTATTGAAGCTCGCGTGCATCCAGCCATGGTGCCAAAGCATCGCGCGGTAGCAGAAGTGTCAGGCGTTACCAATTGTGTTGCCGTTGATGCCGAAGAGGCTGGCAACTTGTTGCTTGTTGGCCCCGGTGCTGGTGGCGCCCCAACAGCGTCTGCCGTTGCTGGAGATATTGTTGATATCGCGCGCGGCATTGTGTTGGCCCCATTTGTGCGCCCAGCGGAGGCGTTAACCCCATTTAAGCGTGCCAACTTGGATGCGCACCACGGTGCATACTATATTCGTCTTGCCGTCTATGACCGTCCAGGTGCCATGGCAGCGATTGCAAAATGCATGGGAGATCAAGGCGTTTCACTTGAAAGCATTGTTCAGCGGCAGGCCACTATGGGGGCTGAAAGTGGGGCTGCGGCAACGGTCATTATGATTACCCATGAGACGACTGAGGAAAAGATCAGATCTGCGCTCGCGGCCATTGAACAAGATGGCAAAGTGGCGGAGAAACCGCAGATGATTCGCATTGAAGCGCTTTAAAGCAATCTTGCACGGAGTGAGCGTGCACGCAAAATGCAATGCGTCAGTATAAGGGAATGACAATGAGCAAAGCAGAGAGCGGCATCTTGAATCGCAATCTGGTTCTGGAAGTGGTCCGGGTAACAGAAGTGGCGGCCATTGCAGCTGCTAAATTGCGTGGACATGGCAACGAAAAAGCGGCTGACAAGGCTGCTGTTGATGCCATGCGCGCTGAACTTGCCAGGCTACCAATCAACGGGACGGTTGTGATCGGGGAAGGCGAAATGGATGAAGCGCCGATGCTGTATATCGGTGAAAAACTTGGTGGCGGTGGTTGCGAAGTTGACATCGCTGTTGATCCGCTCGAAGGCACAACCATCTGTGCCAAGTCTGCACCGAATGCGCTTGCTGTTTTGGCGATATCTGAAAAGGGTAGTTTGTTGCATGCGCCTGATATGTACATGGACAAGATTGCAATTGGTCCAGGCTATCCTGACGGTGTTGTTGATTTGGATGCCAGCGCAACAGATAATCTGCACGCGCTTGCCAAGGCGAAGGGTGTTCACGTTTCAGAATTGACGGCCTGCCTTTTGGATCGTGCACGCCACGCCAAAATTATTCAGGCTGTGCGCGAAACCGGTGCCAGCGTTCAACTGATCCCTGATGGTGATATTGCTGGCGTCATCTGGACAACCGACCCGAAAGAAACCGGTGTTGATATTTACCTAGGATCGGGAGGGGCCCCGGAGGGTGTTCTTGCTGCAGCGGCGCTGCGCTCGATTGGTGGGCAAATGCAGGGCCGTCTTGCACCAACAGATGATAGTGAGAGCAAACGTGCCGCCAAGATGGGTATTGATGACATCAATCGTAAATTCCAACTTGAGGAGTTGGCGGCCAATGACGTTATCTTTTCCGCCAGCGGCGTCACCAGTGGCTCATTGCTCGATGGTGTGAAGTTTGACGGTGACATCATTGAAACTGAAACGATTGTGATGCGGTCCAAGACCAGCACCGTGCGACGCGTGCGTACAAAGTTTAGAGGTTTGCCAGATTCTGCCAGCCTTTAAAAATCACGAACCAAGGCTGATGAAGTGCTCTATTTTTTGAGACAATTTCACTTCTAGATCGTGCCTTCTCAAGACCAACGGAGCTCCCATGCTGAATATCAACAAAGCTGGTTTTTCATCCCGTGCGTTGCGCCTGATTGCGATGGTCGTTGGCGTGTGTTTGTCAGGCGTGTTCGTTCAATTGCAAGCAGCGGGTGCCGAAGATGGTAGCCCGTTTGTCAATCTGCCTGGGCGCTGGGTGGGTGAGGGCAGGCTTGGTTTTAAAAGCGGTGACATTGAAAACATCAAATGCCGTGCCACCTATTTTGTAGACAATCAAGGGCAGCACTTGAGGCAGAATATTCGCTGCGCATCTGCCAGTGGCAAAGTTGAACTGAAAAGTGAAATTGACCACGTCGAGGGCGACAAGCTTACAGGCACGTGGAAGGAACTGCTTTATAACTTATCAGGCGAGCTTGATGGCAGCGTCACTAAGCGTGGCTTCCGGATCAAAGTAAATGGCAAGGATCTCAACGCGCATATGGAGATCATTGTCAAAGATGCGCGTCAGATTGTTGAAGTGCATTTTGATAGCGCCACGCTTATTGGCATGACATTGTTACTTAAGAAAGGCTGACGTGTTAGCGCTCAATGAGCCCCAACACGTCAACATTTTCTTTTAGATAATTTTTCTAGCGGCCTGTGCCGGCACGTTGCGCCATTGTGCTCATTAAGCTTGCCATTTCTTGGCCTTGAATGCCGAACGTTTGCATTTGAGTTTGTGCATAACGGCTTTGGATTTGAAGTACTTCAGAATAATCTTTGGCTTTAGAAACTTCGCTGGCCAGATTAAGCGCGGCTTCGGAGTTCTCTCGGGCAAATTTCACGCCGAGATTTTGAACTTCTTTGAAGCCATCTGTTGCGCTGTTGGTTGGCATGGAAGACATCCACATGCTCTGTGCATTCAATACGGCTTCCATAAACTGGCCATAGTTGTTCCGCGCTTGTTCAACGCTTTGTTCCGCCATTTTGCGCATCTGCTCTGGAATTTCAAAAGGATTTTGATTGGCCATCTGGGTCTCCTGCCATAAAAAAGAAATGCGCCGTCTCAATTGAGCCAAGGAAATGCACAGCCCTGGGTGCATAACGGCCAGAAGATACCGGGCGGCGATAAAGCTAATCATCTGCCATAGTTGTCATGCTGTAAATACCTGATTTAGGAGGGGATGGTGACCGCATGGACGCAGGCAGGCGCAGGCCCTGTCCACTTTGAGCTACCAAAGCTGGGGAGAACGCCGCCACGAGGCTCGCCAAGGCAGGTTGAGATCGCAGACAATCGTATGTTCTAGAGCAACTTGTCTGCCGAAAATCGATTCCGATTTGAGGCGGTTTGGTCGCGGCTGCAATATGGGGATCCTAAAATGGCGGCAGCACTTAAAAAGCAACCCGTTGAATCTGATGCTGAACCAGATCGCCCGGCTATGGGCGGAGATGCAGCCCCCTACCTTTTGCAGGTCAGCCGATCAGTGCGCGATCAAACATGGCAAGACCGTCTCAAAGCATCGTCAGTTGGCATTGCGACAACGATTGCTCAGCAACACGGTGTGCCAGAATTGCTTGGTCGCGTGCTGGCAGCGCGCGACGTCGGTGTGGATGAGGTTGAGCTCTTTCTCAATCCGACCATCAAGTCCCTGATGCCAAACCCGAGTTCTCTTCAGGACATGGACAAAGCCACGAAGCGGATTGCTGATGCCATTGAAGCGGGTACGAAGATTGCAGTCTTTGGTGACTATGATGTCGATGGTGCGTGTTCGGCGGCATTGTGGGCCAAATTTTTACGCCACGATGGATGCGCCGTCGCACTCCACATTCCAGATCGTATATTGGAAGGCTATGGCCCAAACCCCGATGCGTTGAACAAATTGATAGATGATGGTGCAGGTCTTATCATTACTGTCGATTGTGGAACCACAAGTGGTACAGCGCTTGCGGCGGCCACCGCGCGCGATGTCGACGTTGTTGTCATTGATCATCACCAGGCCGATGAGACGCTCCCCGAAGTCCATGCCATCGTGAACCCTAATCGTCAGGATGATCTTTCTGGTCAGGGTCACCTGTGTGCGGCTGGCGTTGTGTTTCTCGTATTGGCAAGTGTTGTCCGCGAACTCAAAAGGCGCGACACGTACAACGGCACAATTTCAGCACCCGACCTGCTGCAACTCTTAGATCTGGTCGCGTTAGCAACTGTTGCAGACGTTGTGCCGCTCAAAGGTTTGAACCGTGCGTTTGTCACCAAGGGTTTGATGGTGATGAAGAGCCGAAACAACGTGGGCTTGCGCGCTCTGGCTGATGCTGCAGGTCTTTCCGATGCGCCGTCACCTTATCATTTGGGTTACATTCTTGGGCCGCGCATCAACGCCGGTGGTCGGATCGGCAACGCTGGTCTTGGTGCTCAACTTCTCAGTGATGACAATGAAACCGAAGCCGCAAAAATTGCAGCCCAACTTGATAAGCTCAATCGAGATCGCAAAGACATCGAAACGGATGTCTTAGAGGCGGCTGTCGCCAAAGCAGAGTTGGCACTGGCGACGGATCCGGATCTGGCGATGCTGGTCGTGGATGGTCGTGATTGGCACAAGGGTGTCGTCGGTCTCGTTGCCTCGCGCCTAGTTGAGCGTTTCCATCGTCCAACCTGTGTCATTGCTTGGGAGCAGTCGGGCGATGGCGCCACCATCCAAGGCACGGGGTCTTTGCGCTCTACCGCAGGCGTTGATATTGGTGGCGCCATCCGCCAGGCGGTTGATGAAGACCTGCTTGTTAAAGGTGGTGGTCATGCCATGGCTGCAGGTCTGACTGTGACGCGTGGGAAACTTGATGCACTCAAGGTATTTTTGAACCGCGAAGTGGCTGCCGCAGAAGCTGGTGAGCGCCAAGCGCCAAGTCTGTCGCTTGATGGCGCTTTGACTCCATCAGCTGCCAATCACACCCTGGTTGGCCTTTTGGAGCAAGCCGGACCCTATGGGCAAGGCAATCCGCAACCAAGTTTTGCCTTTCCAAGTGTGAGTGTGCGCTTTGCCAAAGTGGTGGGCGGTGCTCATGTGCGCTGTGCGCTGCAAGCAGGCGATGGCAGCCGCATCGACGCCATCGCTTTTCGCGCTGCCGATCAACCGCTGGGTGAATTGCTGCTGACCTCTGCTGGCATGCCGATCCATGTCGCTGGTCAGCTACGTCGCGACACCTGGGGTGGGCGCGATAAAATTGAGCTTCAAATCCTTGATGCGGCCGACCCGCGGGCCTCGAAATAGGCAAATTTTAGGGGTGTCGACGCCTCAGTAAAAAGCGACACTTGGGTCTCTTGCAACCGGCCGCAAAGGCCCTTATACCCACGGTCCAGTGGTCCCTTCGTCTATCGGTTAGGACGCCAGATTTTCATTCTGGAAAGAGGAGTTCGATTCTCCTAGGGATCACCATTTTTTTGCGCGCGGCTTGGTGACCGGCCAGTGCGCTAAGCCAGTACGCGAAGATTGGTTTTCCGTTTTCGGCCCACGTTCCAGCGGCCAGGCTTCAAGGCGTATCAGCCCGCACGTTAAAGCGATGACGCGCGTATTGCGCTACCGATTCAATATCTTTAGCGCGGCTTGGTGTAGTTTTTTATCGCCAGACGCGATGATGCGACCACCATTGATGGCAGGTTGTCCAGCCCAGGTTGAGATCACACCGCCAGCGCGTTCGACAATCGGGATAAGAGCGACGATGTCGTGTGGTTTAAGATCAACCTCGACAATCAGATCAATATGGCCCGCGGCCAGCAAGCTATAATTATAACAATCACCGCCATAGCGCGTCATACGTACTTTTTCGGCAAGACGCGCAAAGGCCTTGGCGTCACGCGCGACAGTAAACAGATCAGGATGTGTTGTGGTCAGAATGGCGGAAGATAGTTTGACACCGCGACGTGTTTTGATGCGTTTGGCGCGTCCCTCTCCTAACCGATAGTGAGCAGCATCTTGGCTCGCCCAAAAACGCTCGCCAGTGAACGGTTGGTTCATGATGCCAAGAATTGGCTCATCGCCATCGAGTAGACCAATTAACGTGCCCCACATGGGTTGGCCCATGATGAACGCGCGGGTGCCGTCGATTGGGTCGAACACCCATCTATAACGTGCGTCATTTCCGGTCGTGCCGTACTCTTCGCCAATAATGCCATGGTGTGGAAATGTGCGTGCCACGCGGTTTGCCATAACACGTTCTGCGGCCTCGTCTGCTGCTGTCACCGGGTCAAAGCCGCCATCACAGAGTTTGTTGGCAACGCTGATGTCTTTGCGGAAGTAGCGCAATGTGACTGCGCCGGAACGATCCGCGAGGTCGTGTGCGAAGGCCAATGCGGAGCGGGCATTTAATGCGGGTGTTTTGGGCACGTCAGTTCCAAGGGCAGGAAGAATGGCTCGTCTTAAAGATGGCGGTGATAGCGTTAACCGCGGGTGTGGCCAAGGGCTAGATCACTCTGTCGTAAAACGGAAATGATTTATGAAATGTCTGATGATTAGTCTGCCGAGGTGGCTGCACAACCTAAAAATGGTTTTTGATCGCGCCGTGGCGGCGGTTCGAAACGACACTGAGTCACGGGCCCGGTCTCGCTTTGAGGTCTAAGCTAGGGTTGTAGCCCTGTGGAAAACACCGAGATTCTGCACAGCTGAGCAACAAAATCCACCGGATCGGGGATAGAGTGTGATGAAAACACACCTATGAGGGTTAAATGCCCACAACTCAACCAATCGGTGAATTGCTGGAATCAGCGAACAGGCGCATGCTTTTGAACACGGTGATTTGATGCACTTCATCAGCACCGTATGCCCTTTTGGGGCGTTTCCTCCCTAGACTTGGGCCGTTCATCATTGTGGACGGCCTCTTTTCTCTTAAAAATCAATGCATTGCAAGCTTGGCGCCAACGATTGGGCAGTCTTGGATTGCTGCTTTGCGCGGCTAAATTGAGGCTTTTTTTCCAGTCTCACGCGGTCAGGTTCTAGCTGCATTGCAAAAAAAGCAGTTGCAAATGGTGCAGCGCCCACATAATTTGTGCATTGCGATATCGACGGTTTTTCCGTTGGACCGCCGCCCATCTCGGGCGTTTCCTCCCTAGACTTGGGCCGTTCATTTTTATGGACGGCCTTTTTTCTTTACAGGGTCACGTGGCCCGTGTTGCTGCCAACTCCATGCATACAGCCAGCCAAGATTGGCAACCAAGCGAGGTCTTTCGGATTGTTAGGCTGCCTTAAAGGGAAGGTGCGGGCATTTATTCCGCAGCTGCCGCCCGTGTCGAGAGCGTTGGCGCAACATCGACGAGGCGCGCAATCATTGTAGTGAGGTCTTTTCGGACAGCTGAAAAGCCATCAGACTTTTCGATCCGGGCTTCATCCAAATACAGATACCTATTGAGCTCCAACTGCACTGCGTGCACCCCATGTGTGGGCTTGCCGTAGTTTTCAGTAATGAAGCCCCCCGCATATGGGCGATTGAGAAACACCTCATAGCCGAGTGCTGAAAGGTGTGTGTTAATCACTTCAGTTAATCTGGGATCGCATGAGGCACCAAATCGATCACCAATGACAAAATCAGGTCGAACGCCCGGGTTATATGCCATTAAGTTAGATGGCATCGAATGGCAATCAATGAGAATTGCAAAGCCAAACTTTTGGCGCGTTTCTTCAAGCAAACCCTCAAGGGCCGTATGAAACGGACGATAGAGTCGTTCGATCCGTTCAAGGGCTGCGCCAAATCTTAATCGGTGCTCGTAGATTTCTTCACCGTCAGCAACCACGCGCGCTATCGTGCCCAGGCCACCAGCGACACGGATTGAGTGCATGTTGGCAAAATCCGGCAACGGTTCAGCAAACAAATCTGGATCCAGCTCAAAGGGTTCGCGATTGACGTCCAGGTACGCGCGCGGAAATTCAGCCGTGATCAGCGGTGCACCGAATTCGGGGGCGCAGTCATAGAGTTCGTCCACAAAGGCATCTTCGGATTTACGCAGCTGGTTGGCATCAAGGCGGGACTGGCTGAGGAAATGTCTCGGGTAGATTCGACCTGAGTGCGGCGAGCAGAAGACCACGGGTGTGGTTTGCTCGGCCGGACGGTGGACCTTAAACGGAGGGTCCAACTCAGCTTCGATTGCGGCGCGCTCTTCGGCTGGCATAACGTCCTCTTGTGTGCCGTCTAAAAGTCCATTGAGGTCTCGTCTCGGATTGTGATCGGCTATTGCGGCGATGACGAGGTATAAGCCGATCATTTTGGGGCTGACAATCGGCATTTGGTTTGTGCCGCATTCACCAACAGAAAATGGTCTTGGGTCTCGTATCAACCTCAATCGTGTTCAGGCCTCGCTTTGAGACTCAGATTGCCTTTATAGTGCCGTTGCGGCCAGGCTCTGTCTATCGGAGTAGGGGCGCGCTGTGCAGTTTATCGTGGATCTCAGCCCATTTGCAGGTCTTGGCAGCTGCAACTTTCCACCTGGAGGAGGGACTTCAGAGCCAATTAGGTCGAATTATCTTAGGCTCACCCAAAAAATCGCTGAGATTTTAACTTCCATTTACCAAACTCACGTCAAATTTAGTGCCAATCACCGCCCTTCGTAGGCCCGCAGCTGTTTCATAGAGTAGCCCATGTCCATCAATCCTTCGCGCGTTCCCATTCATCGCATTCTGCTGGCTGAAGATGACGATGCAATGCGGGGGTTCCTGGAGCGAGCTTTGAAGAAAGCTGGGTACGAGGTGCGGGCATATGCTGATGGAGAACAGGCATATCAGCAGCTCATGTCTGAACCGTTCACGCTGCTGTTGACCGATATCGTGATGCCGAAAATGGATGGTATTGAATTGGCGCGTCGCGCCAGTGAGCTCGACCCAGATCTCAAAATCATGTTCATCACAGGTTTTGCTGCCGTTGTACTGAACAGTGAGGCAGAAACGCCGAAGGATGCCCGGGTCCTCTCAAAGCCGTTTCACCTCAAAGATCTCGTCGCTGAAGTCGAGCAACTGCTGATTTCGTAAATCCCGCGCCATCCGGAGGTCCGTCACTTATGGACGTTCCGCCGCGCTGTTGAACGGCGTGCCATTGCTTGCCTATCTGAGGCATTCTCGATATAGGAGGCCCTTGTCCGAGGGGCAGATGGGCGGTTAGCTCAGCGGTAGAGCACTTGGTCGACATCCAAGGGGTCACTGGTTCGATCCCAGTACCGCCCACCATTTGCCCTCGCGACAGCAACACGTCACCGAAACACTGTGGTGATGGTGTCGCAGGCGTTGGATCACTGGCACGATGAATTGACAGCGCAGCACGATGCGCCTAGGTTCCGGGCTCTTTTTCAAAGCCCTTTCCATGGGGCCAGCAGGCGCGCAGGGCTCGGCAAAAAAAAGCCAAAGTCGTCTTGAGCCCACGGCCAAACCTCAACGCTGCGCCAGCACAACAAAGGTTAGATCGAAAATGAAAGTCAAAAACTCACTCAAGTCGCTTTTGACCCGTCATCGTGCCAACCGTTTGGTGCGTCGTCGCGGTCGCGTCTACATTATCAACAAGACGCAGCGTAAATTCAAAGCGCGCCAAGGCTAAAAGAACATCCAATTGGTAGCAATGATGTGGCGGTGTCCGGAGAGGGTTCCGCCATTTGCTATTTAAGGGCTCTGCGTCTTCGTAGGGTTTTTGACGTGCTCACTACCTCGGCCTATGCTGGCGTGATGGGTAAAAGCACACCTCAGTTTCAAATTGAATTGTCTGTTTCAGTGCGCCGACACGCTTTGACGTGTGTATTGAGCGCAGGATTGGTCGTGATGGGACCAACGTTAGGGAAGGATCTTGCCAAGGCTGGTTTGTCTGGTCCGGGTGGTCCACGTCTCAACTATGAGTACATGCCTCGCATCGAGGACTACGAGCCACGACCCAAAGATAAGCAAAACGGACCGCCGTCGCCGCGCGTACCGATGTTGAAAAGCGCACCAGGTTCCAATTCTCCATTCCGTTCTAAAAGCAAGCAGCCAAGGACCCGACATCCCGGACACCACCGCGGCAATCGCAATGCGCAACGCCCACCAGGCTCGTCATCGGCGCCCTCAGCCCAACGCGCCGATCCAAACCTGAACGCGCCGCCAAAGTCGCAATCACAATCCGCGCGCCCGGGACGCAGCGCGTCTCCCTCAAATTCCAAACCAAATGTAATGCCGCCCAGTGCTGATGCGCAACGCAGGCAAATTTTGACGCGTCTTTACGGCTATCTCTCCAACGCCAAAGATAAATCCCAAGCCGCACGTCTGGCAACGTCCATTGAACGACTGTGGCTGCACTCTGGCAGTCCGACGACCGATATTCTGATGAAGCGTGCCGACCGCGCAATTGAAACGCGGCGGTGGGGTGTTGCCGAAACATTTGCCGATGCCATTGTGAAATTACAGCCTGATTTCACGGAAGGCTGGATGCGGCGCGCACTTATTTTGTATCAACGTCGCCAGCCAACGCGTGCCTTGCGCGACCTGCGACGCGTGCTGGCCCTTGAACCCGGTCATTTCTTAGCGTTGGATCGGGTTGGCGCGATTTTAGAGAGTGTCGGTGAAAACCGGCCTGCACTAAAAGCCTATCGCAAACTGAAACGCCTGCACCCTCAAGCCCCCGGTGTCACCAAGCGCATTGAAGAGCTGACCCGCAAAGTTGAAGGTGAACAGATTTAAGTGTTTAGGTTTAAGCCGTGCGGTCGATCCGCCAGGCTTTGTCGACCCCAATCAAATCCAGAAACGACCTGATGCTCCGATAAATACGGTGGCAAGGCCCAGTAGTGTGTTGATGCTGACGACGCGCCGTATCGAGTTGAGATGCTGTGCTGCCTGTGGCCAGTCCTTTGCCGCAACGGCAACGCGAAAGTGCCGATAAGGCGAAAAATATAAAAACAAAAAAAGCCCGACCATCGTGAGCCCTAGGATATGCATAATGTGAACGTGTAGTCCGGCGGATTGAAAATTGCCCAGTTGGTTGAAGACGAGCAGATAACCAGACGCTGGTAGAATGATTATCGCAATCCAAACCCAAATGAAAAAACGCGTAAAGACAGTATTCCAAAGAGTCAGCCGCTGTGGCGGTTCGAGCGTGCCGAGTGATGGACGCAAAATCACGTAAGCAAAGAACATTCCGCCGACCCAGATGACGGCACAGATGGCGTGGAGCGCTATAATGATCGATAGTGGGTTGAGCATCGGTGTACGTCTCGGCTGAAGCTATTGCGTTGGCAAAGCACTATTATAGCAACCAAATTGTGCAAACCCTAAGCCTCTGACTTTGTCAGTGCTTCGTTGCTGGCGTGACCGTCGGGAATGCCGTTTTCATCCAGATACGCAATGCGCAACATGTTGGTTGTGCCGGGCGATCCAATCGGGATGCCAGCTGTGATCACCATGCCTTCACCTGCTTTGACCCATTCTTCTTCGTAAACAATTTCTGCTGCTTTCTGAACCATGTCGGCGAGATTTTTGGGATCGGCAGTGAGGAAGGTTTGAATGCCCCAAACCAGCGACAAACGGCGCGCGGTGGCTTCTACAGGCGTCAGCGAAATCACCGGCAGGCCAGGGCGTTCACGTGCAACGCGTAGGGCGGTAGAGCCGGTTGCAGTGTAGCAAACGATGGCCGCCAGCTTGACAGTTTGCGCGATCGCGTGGGCGGCCCCAGCAATGGCGTCGGCACCAGTGGCTTGCGGCATGATATGTGTTGCGTGGACAAACGCACGATAGTCAGGATCGCTTTCCGCTTCAACAGCGATGCGGTTCATCATCTTGATGGTGGTCACGGGGTGTTGACCAACAGCGGACTCAGCTGACAGCATCACAGCATCAGCACCGTCAAAAACGGCAGTTGCAACATCAGAGACTTCGGCGCGCGTCGGCACCGGCGAAGAAATCATGCTTTCCAGCATTTGGGTGGCGACGATCACCGGCTTGCCCGCTGTGCGCGCTTTGCGGGTGATGTGCTTTTGTAAACCAGGTACGCGCTCGACCGGCATTTCAACGCCAAGATCACCGCGCGCTACCATGAAGCCGTCGCCTGCCCGGATAATGGCATCCAGGTCTTCAATCGCGGATGGTTTTTCAATTTTGACCATGATGGCAGCCAAACCATCAACAATCGATTTGACTTCCAAGACATCTTCCGCGCGTTGCACAAACGACAGCGCGATCCAATCCGCACCGAGGTCTAGTGCACATTCCAGATCGGCTTGATCTTTTTCTGTAAGCGGGCCAATTGGCAAGATGGTGTCGGGTAGGGAGACACCCTTACGGCTTGCCAGCGCACCACCAACCATAACTTCGGCGGTGATCTTTCCTTTGGCCACATCTGTGGCGCGCATTTTGAGTTTACCGTCATCAAGTAGAAGGACTTCGTCCGGCTTGATGGCCTCAAAAATTTGCGGATGCGGTAGCATTACGCGCTCTGCCGTGCCTGGCGTTTCATCTTGGTCAAAAACAAACGAGCTACCCTCATTGACGAAGACGCGTCCTCCGTGGAACTCGCCAAGGCGCAGTTTTGGGCCTTGAAGATCAAACAGAATGCCAATCGGGTAGCGATGTTGTTTAGCCAGTTGGCGAACCGCGAACACCGATTGGCGTGCGTTCTCGTGGCTTGCATGGCTCATGTTGATGCGAAACACATCAACACCGGCCAAAAACAATCGCTCAAGAGTTTCAGGTTCAGAAGAGGCGGGTCCGAGTGTGGCTACAATTTTGACCCGACGGTCGCGTTTCATTCGCCTTTTTGGCCTTTCGCTTTAGGATCGGAAAGGCGGATCGTCCATTCTTGCGCCTTGCCGGTATCTACTTCATAGAATCCGGTGCGCTTATACCCGCGTTTGCTACAATTCTGAACCCCCCTTATCGCGAACGATTTTGCAGCCGTACACATGAAGTTCGAGCCGACCCATTCCCCACCGCGGTCATAGTCAACGGCATGAACATAGAGAAAGCGGCTTGGTAAAGTGCCTTTTAGGAGTGTTTCACACGATTGAGAGCCGATGGTCCACCAACCTTCGGTGACCCAGCCTTTAGTGTCCTGGTAGCCAATGGAAACACCAACCCGGCTGGATGTTGCGTTACATAGCGCCAAATCAGCGCTAGCAGGTGTTGGTGTGAGGCCCGCCAAAATCAATGTCAGGCAGACCGCATATTTGTGGAATGGACGCAACGCGCCACTGCGAAAGTGCGTTTTGACAGGTGCCCAGTCCAAGTGCTGCAAAATGGTAGCTCCGCGTGCTCTTTTTTCGTTGGTTTGTGACATCGTTCGCACCACAACACCACCGCTTTTTGACGGTTGGCATTTGCACAAACACATCACAAATTTTTTATGGGTCAATCAGAATGGCGCGGAAATCGTTGACGTTGGTTTGCGTTGGGCCGCATTGCAACAGGTCGCCAATCTTGTCGAAGAACCCCGTGGAGTCGTTATTGGCCAGGAAAGCGGCGGCATTGAGATTTTGAACCTCCGCCGTCTGCAGTGTTTCTGGTGCCACAACAGCACCTGCAGGATCGTCGGCATCGCCGCCGCCGCCATCAATACCGTCCGTATCGCCTGCTATTGCAGAAATGCCGTCGGCGCCATTGAGGCCGATAGCAAGGCCGAGAGCATATTCCTGGTTCGGTCCGCCACGTCCGTTGCCGGACACCGTGACAGTGAACTCGCCACCTGACAAAAGCGCCACGCGTGCGCCCTTGGTTTTTGCGGCAAGTGCCATTTCAGCATGCGCTTTACCAACGTCACGCGCTTCACCTTCTAGTGCGTCACCCAGCATCTCAACATGATAGCCTGCGGCTTTCGCCAATTCAGCACCGGCTTCCAAAGATGCTTTTGGAGCTGCAACCAAAGTGTAAGTTGAGTTGCTTAATTTAGCATCTCCCGGTTGTAGTGTTTCATTTTCGGCATTGTTGAGTGCTGCGGTGACAGAGTCTGGCGCGTCGATATTATAACGGGCAAGAATTTCACGCGCTTGCTCAAGTGTCGTTGGATCGCCATAGGTTGGGCCAGAGCCAATAGCGTCGGGGTCATCCCCGGGGACATCCGAGATCGCCAGCGTAATCAACCGTGCCGGGTAGGTCGCTGCTGCCAGGCCGCCGCCCTTGATGAGAGACAGGTGTTTGCGCACGCAATTCATTTCGGAAATTGGCGCGCCTGATTTCAAAAGCTGCGACGTTATCTTTCGTTTATCATCAAAGCTGACACCTGCGACGGGTGCGGACCAAAGTGCGGACGCACCACCTGACAGCAGACAGAGAACCAAATCATCTGGTGTTGCGCGACGTGCAAAGTCGGTGGCAAGTTTGGCGGTTGCAACGGAGTTGGCATCGGGCACCGGGTGGCCAGCTTCGAGAACGGGCAGTAACTCGGTTGGCAACCCATAACCATGCCGGGTCGTGACAAATCCCTGGATACGCTCGCCTTGGCCGAGCGCCATGTAGTGGCGTTCTGTGGCCTGCGCCATGGCGGCTGCGGCTTTGCCTGCCCCGACAATCAGGAGACGACCAGTCTTTGGCACCTCAGGCAAATGAGGCGGCACACAACTGGCGGGGTGGGCTGCAGCAACTGCGGCATCATACATTTTGCGCAAAAGCACGCGCTGTTCAACGGAGGTAGAGGTGTTCATAGGGGCCATGGCTTACGGGATTGTACTTTAGGAAGGGATCTGCTGTCGCATCACTGCACACCCCAAGGTGTGCGGGATCGCTCCCGCGCCGTCAAGCGTCTCAAGGTCGCTCTGGTATTGGGGCCGCGAGGCACGATATAAAGCCATATGGACACCGAATCTTGCTCTCCCTCCACCCCCTTAGATAATGTGCAACGGGAACACGATCCCGAGGGGCCGGTCTATGACATCCTCCAGGCCACAAATCCGGCCTGCAGACTGATGTTCATCTGCGATCATGCTAGCAATCATATTCCTGAGCGCTATCGCGGGCTGGGCCTTGGTGCAGATCAATTGCAGCGCCACATTGCATATGACCCCGGAGCTGCGGGTGTCACAAAGATTTTAGCGGAACATTTTGGCGCCACCGCCATACTCAGCCGGTTTTCGCGACTGCTGATTGATCCCAATCGCGGTGAAGACGACCCAACGCTGGTGATGCGGATTGCTGATGGCGCGGTGGTGCCGGGCAATCGCGCGTTGGATAAAGCAGAGCGCCTTGCGCGTCGCGATACGTTTTACCGTCCCTATCACAATGCTCTGGACGCGTGTATTGACGCTTTCTGTCAGCGCAAGCAGACACCGGTGATGATCTCACTACATAGTTTTACCGAGACCTGGAGGGGCGTACCGCGACCCTGGCAGCTTGGAATCTTGTGGGACAAAGATCCGCGCATTGCGGTACCACTTCTTGAAAGTTTGCGACAAGAGCGTGATTTGGTCGTGGGAGATAATGAGCCGTACTCTGGTGAGTTAGAAGGCGATACAATGTGGCGTCATGGAACACAGCGTGGTTTGCCCCATGCCCTCATTGAAGTGCGTCAGGATTTGATCAAGGATGCGGCGGGTCAAAAAGTATGGGGCGGTTGTCTTGCGCGAGCGCTGGAAAAAACACTCGCGCGATTTGAGGCTAACCAGAAGGCGGTACCTGCCGCCCAAGGTGTCGAATAGAAAAGGACTGATGCCATGAGCACGTTTACTGATGATGAGCGCATTCAATTGGAAGCCGCCGCCTATCGCCGTCTTGTTGCGCATTTGCGCGAGCGCACAGATGCTCAAAACATCGATATGATGAATTTGGCTGGCTTTTGCCGCAACTGTCTGGCGCGTTGGTATCAAGAGGCAGCAAACGAACAAGGTCATACACTGACAAAAGAGGCGGCCCGCGAAATCGTCTATGGTATGCCCTATGCGGACTGGCAGGCTAAGTATCACCGCGAAGCGACACCAGAACAGTTAGCAGATTTTGAAGTGAATAAGCCGAAGGATCACTAGGTCCCGGCCCTAACGCACCGCAACGGGCGTATGGCGGATGCGCCGTGTCCCAAATACCTCTGGATGAGCCTTTTGTCGACCTTGATGCGGCTCTTTCCAGGGTCTAATTTTTGATTCCGAGACGCCACGTGCTTGCGCTGTTTTTGCGCGTATCCGCAGGTCATAAACGTCTTCCCAAGGCTTACTTTTTGGGCCGTACTTTTTTCATCCTATGGGGGTGGTTATGTCCACGCTGCAAGTTTCCGCGCAAAAGCATCTGCGCCAATTCGTCGAACAAATCGAGCGGCTCGAAGAAGAAAAAAAAGCGCTTGCGGATGATATTCGCGATAAGTTTGCTGAAGCCAAAGCGGTTGGCTTTGACGTCAAAGCGCTGCGCCAGATTGTGCGTTTGCGCAAGAAGAGTGCGTCTGAACGTCAGGAAGAAGAAGACATGCTGGCTGTCTATATGCATGCGCTGGGCATGCTCGACGAAGACTCTGAAACGGCATCTGCCGGAACGCTCGTTGCAGCGGAGTAATACGGCAAGACGGGTTTTCACTCGTGATAGCGACACGAACCAAGCCGATGTGGTTTCCGCCATGTCGGCTTTTGGCTGTTGAACTGACGGGAGTGCTGGCTACCGATGAAATTTGCATTTGACCCAATGTAGAAGCGCCAAGCTTCATTTTTGATAAATTCACTCGCGTCAGCGAGATGTTGGATGCGGTTTCAGGCTGCAGAAACTGAGTCTTACAACGGCGCGTGCAGCCCTCGCCTTACGACGCTGTTCTGAGGTTTAGCCTCAATACAAAAAAGCCCCCGACCAAATCGGCGTTTGGCCAGGGGCTCTCCCGACTGCCTTGAACCTAGTAGAGGTCGAAGCAGTTGTGCTCTGATCTGGCGTGCAACGCACGCCCACAACTCCTGCAAACGTGGCTCATCAACGTTCTTAGTCAACGCATTGTGATGGGCTAACACAGGAACAGCATTGACGGCAGTTGTAGGAGAGTTTGATAATAAGCTCCAATCGTATTTTTTTGCGCTGCAAATCAGACAATCTGATGGATCCCTGCTCATATGGCTCATATCACGTTTAAACAGCTGAAGTATTTTGATGCGCTGGCGCGAGAGCTACATTTTGGGCGTGCAGCAGAGGCGTGTGCAGTAACGCAGCCGGCACTTTCTATGCAGATTCATGAATTGGAAGAGTCACTTGGCCTGATGTTGGTAGAGCGTACGCGGTCTGGCGTGCAGTTGACGACAAAGGGTCGTGAGATTTCAGATCGTGCTGCACGTGTTCTCGGAGATGTCCGTGATCTCATCACGTTCGCACATCACGCAAGCAGTGTTCTTGCCGGAACCTTGCGCTTGGGTGTTATTCCCTCAGTCGCGCCTTACATGTTACCGCCATTGTTGCCCTTGTTAAGAGATGCATATCCTGAATTGGAATTGCACGTTCGTGAAACGCAAACAGGAGTTCTGACGGACGAACTGATTGAGGGCAAGTTGGATGTCGTTTTGCTTGCGCTGCCCATTAAGCATCCTGACCTGGTCGAGATGGATCTGTTTAAAGACCGGTTTGTTCTAGCAATGCCTCAGGACAAAAAGTTGTCGGGTCGGGTGCGCGCAACAGCGGACTATGTTGAGGGCGAACGTTTGTTATTGCTTGAAGAAGGCCATTGCCTGCGTGACCAGGCCCTAACTTACTGCAATTTGCAGCATGTTGATCAGTTCAACACGTTTGGTGCTTCGAGTTTGTCGACAATTGTTGAAATGGTGTCGGCAAATCTTGGCATCACGTTACTGCCGGAGCTGTGTCTTGGTGTCGAAACGCGTGGACGAGACCTCGCGTTGGCGAAATTTGCAGAGCCTGAACCGTTCCGTAACATTGGTCTTGTGTGGCGTAAGACAAGTCCCCGTGTCAGTGACTTCAAGGAACTTGGACGCTTGGTAAGCCAGGCGTGGACTGCGGGTCCGTTGCCAATGGCAAAATCCGCCGTGGTTTCCGGCGGTGCCAGCGCGCGTACAAAAAAACGTAAAAAGTCTGTCAAAGCGTGATCGCGCCGCCGGTGAGTTGGCGTTCAGGCATCGCTGCCTGCTGCATTATTGTCGTGACGTCGAAATGCGCCGTGCGTTGAGATCAGAACTCTCGTTGTCTGCTGCATAATTGCTATGAATCTGTACCGCCGCCCCTGAAAATTCTTGCCGCCACATGAGTTGTGCCACCTGCTGCGGCGGTCTTAGTCGCATACGCGGAATGGTGCCGGCTTGACCAAGCAATTCAAGCGTCTTTCCATTGTCCGGCTTTGACATCCTCGACAGGGTTGGATTGTCGAGGCTTGCCGTCATCAGCGGTTCAATTGGGAACGGGCGGTACGCCAGCTCATCGGGATGGTCGTCATCGTATTCCGGTCCTGCGGTCCATGCGCGATCATCCAGAACAGCGACTATGCCGGGAGCATAGTCAAATCTGTCGCGTCCGCGTGTCACGCGGGTTGGTGGCGCGATCAATTTAGGTTTGTCTTGTGACGAGGGATCTAAAGCCTGACTGTTTGCCGACTGTGGATCTGTGTTTTCTGGTCCATTTGATTGTGGTTCAGTTGCGCGCAATAATTGAGGTGGCTCAACGAGCGGCATAAACGTTGTCTGTGCGATTAAACGATTAAGCCGTGCGCGATCAGTTTCAGAGGGGCGTGGTTGAAAGGTTAGTGCTGTTTGTGGGCGGTCGGTAGGCTTTGGCGTGGCCAACGCGACGCGTAAATTTGGCGCAACTTCCACGTTCCACGGTGAGCTTGGAGGGGGCTGAGATGGGGTAGCAATCGACATAGGCTTTCGGTCCGCTTTCGGTATCGACGGCGGTGTCGCAAGCGCAACACGTGTTGGTTGTGTTTTAGCGGGCCGGTCGACGCGCTGAGGTTTGGGCGGCTTTATGATGCCAGTGTCTGCCAGGATAGTTGGTGTTTTGGGTGTGACGCGCAAGGTATGATAAGCAGCTACCTGCGTGGCCAATTTCTGTCGCCGAGATTTGGCCCGCGCAACATCACTCTGTCGGATGCGCCGTCCGCCGCGTGGCACGTGCTTCGAGCGGCCGTTAGAAAATAACAACGCCAACTCATCGCGTTTCATGCGTGGCCAATGGCGAACGCGGCCCGTATCCACATGCACGAACGGCAACGCTGATGTTGGGTAGTATCCAACACCGCCGCGCTGACGAATAAGGCCAGCGTAGCGCACGTAACGTACCGGCACATCGGGAAAGTGCGCATCAATGGCCTTGCCTGAGATGTGCAAACTGTTGCTGGCCTGACCGCCCCTGGTTCTACGCAGCATGTTATTGGTTTTGCGAGAGCGGTAGCCGCAGATAATGTGGATGGGTTCCTGAGAGCCAAGCTCTGTGTGCATTTCCCACAAGATGTCGATAGCGCGCGGATCTATTTTGATTTCTGTGTTTTGTCGCCAGTCACGCATAAACCAATTGATGCTTTTCATCGCTTTTGGGATATAGCGCCCATTTCTCTTATAGGTGAGGGAGATCGTTTCCTTGGTGTGGATGTGATAAAATGAAATGGTACGTTCTTTTTCCGGACCGGCCTGTAGAACAGCAGGCGTACTCATGAGCGCAAGCAATGAGACGACGAGCAATGTTCGGCGAAGTGAGGTGTGTTTCACTTGGATCGTGTCCTGACGTCGTCTATTGAGCGAAAAACCATTCAATCGTTATCATTGTGCAAAAGTTGACTGGGTTGGTGTGTGCACCGGATAGTGCGTGGGCAGGCTTCTGTCCCTTTAGTCACCGACATTAATCTGACTCGCGTTTCATTTTGCGCCCAAATAACAGCCGTTGTGTTGTGAAACAACAAGATCAATAGTTGGCCATGGCGGCAAAATCGCGGCCCGATTGGATCGATTTTAGGCAGCTATGCGCGTCGTAGACGCTGTATCAGCATTAAAAGTTGGAGCCCTCCAGGGGCCTAAAATCAAAGAGTAGTCTCTAGATATCGGCGATCGCTCAGCCGTTTCCAGGTACCCCCAAGGGCTGCAGCATGCTGTTTTGCGAAGAATTTCGCCGTATTTTTCCTGAAATATGTAGTGAATTTGGGGTTTGCGAGCAGGTGGTCAGCTGCGTTTGCAAAAAAAAAGCCCTCACAACGGAGCCTTCAGCGGGGTTGTGACGTCGGGCTCTGGTTGCGAGGGAGTTGCGCGGGGTCGATGTCGGTTTCTTTTTGCTTGTTATTCGTGTGCTTCGTTAGTGATGACGATGACCATGCCGGTGTCGGCGACCGTGGCAATGGCGGTGCCGAATGCCGCCAGTCCAGTGGCGGTGGCGATAGCAATGGCGTCGGTGCCAACGGTGGTGGCGATGGCGGAGCGTACGCCCGACCACATGAGCGGCGATATGGGCGGGGCGCAAATGATGACCTGGATGGGCGTTTGCAGGCGCTGATGAGGCACTTGTCACAAAAACAACTGACAGTACCGCCATAACTCGGGTTAGCATAAGTGTTGGCATAGTCGTTTACCTTTCATCTTGAACGATGGCGAGGTCCCGAAATGCACCCTAAAGACCTGGTCCTGACGCGCCCCTGATGGTGAGTGTCAGGAAACTGACAGGTTGGTCGCGAGATATTGAGGCGATGACCAAAATGGGCACGCAAACCTCTAAAAGTTCGGCCTTGTGTCGCCGCAGTGTCCTCATGACAGGTCTTGCCGCATTGTTGGTTGGGGGTGTCGTGGATCCTGCTGAAGCGCAGCGAGGCCGACGTCGTATGCGCCGAATGCGACGCATGCGCAGGCGTGCTATTCGACGTTTACATCGACGCGGTGATGGACTGCCAGATCGTGCACGCGGTGCCATCCGGCGCGGAGAGATCCGACCATTGCGTGACGTTATTGCAAGGGTACGACAGCGTTCAAACGCAGAAATACTTGATGTGGACTTGCATCAAAATGGCGGCGCATGGGTATATGGTTTGCGGGTTCTGACCCCAAACGGACGCGTACGTGATGTGTTTGTTGATGGGCGTTCTCTTGAGGTGTTGGACCTCAAAGACAAGTCAGTTGGTGATGGTGTTCCGCTACCTCCTAATTTGATGCCACCAAACGCGCAGCGCCCACCTCCCCCGTTGGAACGGTTGCCAAACTCACGACAATACCCACCCTCCCGTCAATCAATACCACCGCCTGTCCGCCGACCCAGATGAATGCGTGCCCGCACGAGGTGAAGCGCGTGACAGGCATTGCCGATGGTTTAAGTCAAGATGTGATCTAACAACGGAACAAATCCCAGATGCGTATTCTGGTCGTCGAAGATGAAAAAAAAGTGGCTGCTGACATTGCGCGCGCACTTGCGGCATCAGGTTATGTGCCGGACATCTCAGAGGATGGTGAAGATGCTTGGTTTCGCGGCGAGACTGAGGACTATTCAGCGGTCATTTTGGATCTTGGCTTGCCACGTTTAGATGGAATTTCGGTTCTTAAGCGATGGCGCACGGCTGGTGTTGCAACACCAGTACTCATCTTGACCGCGCGCGGCAGTTGGAGCGAGCGCGTTGAAGGTATAGATGCAGGGGCGGACGATTATTTGCCCAAGCCGTTTCAAATTGAAGAGCTATTGGCCCGCTTACGTGCGGTGTTACGCCGAACTGCAGGACATGCCACCTCGCGAACAGAGATTGGTGACGTGGTGCATGATCCACGCACGATGCAAGTGAGCGTGGCAGGTGTTCCAATTGCACTTTCTCCGTTGGAATATCGCGCCATCGCCTTTTTGATTCATCATCGTGGGCGCGTGGTCGCGCAACAAGAATTGGCTGAGCACATTTATGGTGGAGATTGTGATCGCGATAACAATACGCTTGAGGTTTTGATTGGTCGCGTGCGTCGCAAGCTCGGCGTCACCTTGATCGAGACGCGGCGTGGCTATGGCTATGTCATCAATGATGACGATGAGGGCGCGAAAACATGAGCTACCGATCTTCGCTCAATCTTCGCCTATCACTTGCAGCAGCCCTGTCGATCATTGCAGCGCTCACGTTGTCCGGTTTTTTTCTGTTGTTTTTGTTTGAGCGCCACGTCACGCGTCGCGTAGACCAAGAACTTGTTGTCTATATCAAGCAGTTGGCCGCAGGACTTGAAGTCGGTGAACGTACCGGCCCAACTTTAAGAGTGCGCTTGGCTGACCCGCGATTTGAACGGCCCCTTTCCGGTCTTTATTGGCAGATTGAGGATGAAAAAAGCGTCGTCTTGAGATCGCGATCTTTGTGGGACCAAACGCTTAGTCTGCCAAAGCTCGACCCGACTGTGCATACACCTCAAGCTTATGAGGTCGAGGGTCCAGACCATGAACAGCTGATTGCACGCGCTCAAACAATCTTTTTGGAGCAGCCGAGTGGTGATCAAGCCTTTCGATTAACCGCGGCGCTTAACAAAAAAGAAATTACAACCGCGCGCACAGCGTTTACTTGGGACCTTGTGCGTGCACTGGGGCTGCTTGGTATCGCATTGCTGGCAGCCTCGGGATTGCAAATCTTTTTTGGACTACGCCCGCTTGGCGAAATACGCCAGCGCATCAATGATGTCAGAACGGGCACGGCAACCCGTCTTGATGGGGCCTATCCAAGAGAGGTGCAAAGCCTGGTTGGCGAGGTCAATGCGTTGATGGTCGCGAATGACCAAGCGGTGGCCCGCGCGCGTGACAGCGCCGCAGACTTGGCGCACGGATTGAAAACACCGCTGGCTGTCTTGCAAGCTGAAGGACGGCGTTTGGCCGAGTGCAATGAAGTTGAAGCTGCCCAAGAAATTGAAACGCAAGTCGAACAAATGCGCCTTCGTGTTGAGCGACACCTGGCAGTAGTGCGTCTGCGTGGGCAAAGTGGTGGGTCTGTTGGGCGTACGAACGTCAAAGAAAGCGTCGCCAAAATTGTTAAGGCGATGCGTACACAGCCTGGAGGTGATGAGCTCGACTGGCAACTTGATATTGATAAAGACATGATCGTTCCTATTGATGCCCAAGATTTCTTTGAGGTGTTTGGCAATATTCTCGACAATGCCCGCAAGTGGGCGAAGCATGAGGTGTGGATACGGTGCGCGCGGTCCGGTGAGACAGTCGTCATCGATGTTGTCGATGACGGACCAGGCGTGCCGGACAAAAGGATTTCTGAAATATTGCAGCGTGGGCACCGCCTTGATGAGCAGAAGACGGGAGCCGGTCTTGGACTTGCCATCGCGATCAAAGCGCTGGAGGCGTATGGGGCTGAACTCAATTTGAGCAATGAGAGGCCAACAGGCCTGAAGCTATCGGTGCGCGTGCCCGTGCCGAGCCACGGTGATGTGGACTAGGATCTGAGACATTGGTGGCAGGTGCTTTGATTCAGCAATGCCCTTCAAGGATAGGCTCCAAGTGTTGCGGACCGGCGTGTCGCCAAACTGACATTTTGCTGACAGCTGGGCTCAGACTCCAATCAGGCGCAACAAGATAGATCTACCCGCATAGCAACGGCGTATGACGTCCGATGCTGGTACCCAAACCAATAATCGTTTCTCCGATGGAGTTTTTCTTATGCTTAAAGTTCTCGCAGGCACCGCAGCTGTCGCCACTCTCTTTTCGACCTTGATAGACAGCGCTTCAGCGCAATCCACACCGGGCGTTGACAATCGCCAACATCGTCAAGCAGAGCGCATCTATGACGGTGTGCAGAATGGATCTCTAACGTTTCAGGAAACGGGACAATTGATGCGCGGCCAGGCGCGTCTCAGAGAACAGGAACGTCGTTTTAAGAGTGATGGTGTCGTAACCCGCGGTGAACGTGTGCGGATGCACCGCAATCTCAATCGCCAAAACCGGCGGATCTTCCGCAAGAAACACAACTAGATTTCGTCAACCAGGAAGAAGACATAAAAAAAGGGGAGGTCTTGTGCCTCCCCTCTAAACTTTCGCACCCAAGCATTTTTAAAAACCTGGAAATAGATTTTTGAAGAAGTCTTCTACAGCCGTTGTTCCGTAGAATTGCTGTTTTCGTGGCACGAATTTCACAGGCGCTAGATGGTCAGGACCAACGGCGATACGATCAAAACGTCCAGCCAACGCTAGCTCAATTTTCTTTTCGTGACCGTAAATGTCTTTCCCCGTTTGTTCGTTGCCGTCTTCATCCACCCACGCCGTTAAGTAGGTTACGTGCACTGGCACTTTAGTTTCCAGCTTCACCGGCGTTTCTTTTCTTGGACCCTTGAGGATTTTTTCCACGTCTGATCGAGACATGCCGTTGGCTGCTTCGACAATTAGCTCAGCAAGGCGCACCGGATTACGCACCCTCATGCAACCGTGACTAAAGGTGCGCGACCTTTTCTTAAACAAGTGCTTGGTTGGTGTGTCGTGCATATAAACTTGGTGCTTGTTGGGGAAGGTGAACTTCACGACACCCAACACATTGCCTGGACCAGGTGGTTGGAACACATGGTAGCGGCGAATATCGCGATTGCTCCAGTCCATGCTGTAGGGGTCGATGGAACGTCCATTGTAGGCAATCTTTAAATTTTGCCGTCTGGCATAACTACCGCCTCGCGCCAGGCTTGGGTAAATTTCGTTGACCTTGATGCTATCTGGAACATTCCATCTTGGGTGAAAGTACAGCGTTTCCAGTGCGTCGGAAAATACAGGCGTTTGTTTGTTGGTTTGTCCTGCAATGATGCGCTCTT
Organism: Hyphomicrobiaceae bacterium; assembly: GCA_021775735.1. Taxonomy (GTDB): domain Bacteria; phylum Pseudomonadota; class Alphaproteobacteria; order Rhizobiales; family Hyphomicrobiaceae; genus JAHZKN01. Next base: position 7,907 of record JAJFHG010000075.1, on the reverse strand, counting down.
CGTGCACTACCTCACCATCGCGAACCAGGCGGACTTTGAACTCTGGAATGTTGACCCAGATATACGTCTCGCCAAGATCGTCCGGCATCCAGCGCCATTGTTCCATATTGGCGATCAATTTTTCAGGGTCAGGGCCTTGGATATCATTCAAAGCTGTGCGCGTACCATTGCCGACAAGGCCGTCTGTCGAAATGCCATAGTCTTTTTGAAAGGCTTTCACTGCAGCTTCGACGGTATCGTCAAAGACTTCAGGGTCAAATGGGGTGTTATCGTCTGGCGCTATTTCAGCAATTTCCAAACGTTTGCGGAGAAGTGTGACATGGGCGTGCTTCATGCCGTTGCGCAACAGTGCACCACGCGGAATGCGGACCACTTCTGGACGATCACTGGCGTTTCGGAGTGCCAATAGTTTCTGACGCAGTTTTTCAAACTGTGGATGGCGAGGATGCAGCGCGTGGAGCGTCGCTGAAGGATCCTCTGCGGCCAGAAGGTCGCTGAGGACAATGGCCGGATCTTTCAGTTGTGGTTGGCGATCCAGATACGAACTTAATTGCTCGGTTGGATTGGGAATGCGTCCGCCACGCGCATGGCTGGCATAGCGCAAAGCAGCGGCGGTTAACTCAAGTTCAAGCCGACCCCAAGTTTCGGGTTCAAGTGATGCAGAACCCTCTTCGGCATCTGCAATTTCAGGCGTTGTAAAATGCTTCGGTTCTAATCCCCAATCGTCAGCGTTCTCGAGGGTTGAAACAAGTTTGCGCCCTTGCGGTGTCAAGCCGGTTTCAGAAATCCACGCTGGTTCATAGGAACGCTCGCTATAGACTTTCGCGATGCCAGCCCATTCAACATCACCCAGGTCGCGTATCGCTTTTTCTTCGATCAGAGCCGAAATTGGACCAGCCGCCGCTGATGGCTCTCGTGGCGCGGGTGTGGCGATGCGGTGTGTGGGCTCTGCAACGGGCTCAGGTTTTGCGACTTGCGGCTCAGATGTATCAAGATCTGGATTAGGCGGCGCGATCACGGGCTCAGCGTCATTCGCTACAGGGGGATCGTCAGCATAAACGACCGTTGGTGGAACATGCGATTGGGTCTCAGGCTTTGGTGTCGCCGTATCGTAGACAACGGGATGAGGAACACGCGACTCAACCTTAACGTCTGGCGCGGTCGTCTCGGTATCATAAACGACGGGATGCGGGATGCGTCCGCTGCCTTGCGTCTTTAAACTATCTATATAGACCACCGGATGCGGTATGCGGTCTGAGACAGCACTGGGCGCCTCAGCGGTCGTGCTGGTCACAGGCTCGCTCAACGCGGTGCCGGCGTATAAAAGTGTGACAGCAGACGCCAGGGCGCCGACAGGAAAAAATCGCATCTCGACTCTCCAATATTTGGGTCTAGGACCCTATTCAAGTCAACAGGAATTGGCCAGACCTGAACCTACGGAAGTTATTGGAAAACAGGGTTGAGAGAGGGATGTTGCAGAAATGCCTATCGGCTGTGAGCTAAAAAACCAGTTCGGGCCGGTTTGTTTGTTGACCAAGCTCTGTTGGCACCAGAGTCAGCATTGGAACGCGGGACATCGTTTGTTTCTGAAAATTGAACGTCGCGCCATTGAGCACGCAAAAAGGGGCCTGGCGGTGGAGCCAGACCCCTCGTGATCTAAAGCACGTCGATTGGCTAGTTGACGCGGGGCTCCAGACCGTACTCCTGCATTTTGCGGTAGAGCGTTGAACGGCCAATCTTGAGTCGCTTGGCCACTTCCGTCATGTGTCCGCGATAGCGACCCAACGCGAGTCTGATCATGTCGGCCTCAATATCTTCAAGCGAGCGAATGTCACCGTTTGGACTGATCGCTGGAATGCCAAGGGCAGAGGTTTTTTCGTCTGAGCGCACTTCGATGGTTTGTGGCACTGCTTTTTCAGCACCCAACAATGCGGGGCCATCAAATGAGGGTTCGGTTGATAGCGCAGCAGGAGCTGCAGGAACGCGTGCTTCAAAGCCATCAACGTGAGCTGCGATTTGAGGGAACTCACTGACGCCCAGATCGGCGCTATCGGTCAAAACCACAGCACGGAAGACAGCGTTTTCTAACTGGCGAACGTTGCCTGGCCAGCTGTACGACATCAAAAGCTTTGTGGCGTCGTCTGTAAGGCCGTTGACGCGCTTACCTTCTTCGGCGGCAAAGCGTGTGATGAAGTGGCGCGCGAGTTCCGGCACATCTTCCAGGCGATCTTTTAGAGGCGGGACCCACACTGGGAAGACATTCAATCGGTAATATATGTCTTCACGAAACTTTCCGTCTTTGACCAATTGAATCATGTCGCGATTGGTCGCCGAGATGAGGCGGAAATTGACCTTTACGGATTTCTTTGAGCCAACCGGGTCAATCTCACCCTCTTGCAGAGCACGCAGTAGCTTTACCTGTGCGTCTAGTGGTAGTTCGCCAACTTCATCGAGGAACAACGTGCCACCATCAGCTTCTTGAAACTTGCCGATGCGTTTGTCGGTTGCACCCGTGAATGATCCCTTTTCGTGACCGAACAAAATACTTTCGATCAGGTTTTCAGGAATGGCACCGCAATTGACCGTAACAAACGGCTTACCAGCACGGTCACTTTCACCTTGAATAGCGCGGGCAATCAATTCCTTGCCAACACCAGATTCGCCTTCGATGAGAACCGGGATCGTGGATCCTGCGGCACGGCGACCAAGGTCAATGACGCGCTCCATAGCGTTGCCACGAACAATCAGATCACTAAAGGTCAGCGTGCCTTCAACTTTCTTCTTGATGCGTTTGATTTCACCGGCAAGTGCTTCAATTTTTAGAGCGCTATTAATAGAGACTTCAAGACGCTCAGGACTTGCCGGCTTGATCACAAAGTCGGTCGCGCCCGCACGCATGGCCTGAATGGCAGCATCAATTGAGCCATGGGCTGTTTGAACAATGACAGGCGGGATACCGGGTTTGGATTTCAGCCGCTCAAGCACTTCCATGCCATCGACGTCTGGCATGACGAGGTCCAAAATGATCAGGGAAACACCGCTTTGGTCTGCCTTGTCGAGAAGGTCTAGGGCCTGCTGGCCACAGTTGGCCGCCTTGGTCTCAAAACCGAACCGCTTGACGGCTTCTTCTAGGATACGGCGCTGCGCGGGGTCGTCATCGACGATAAGTACTCTTTTAGCCATGTGGCACTCAAACTCAACTCTAACAGGTACAACAAGGTGACAAAACTTGAGCTGCCCCAATTGAGGACAGTTCGTCACCGACTACTCATATTGACGTGAGTGTGCCCCACAACGGTAAACAAGTTATTGCTGATCCTCTCACCTTGAGCCTTTTTGCCCCCTCGTAATTCGAATAGTTATGATTACATTCACCAAAGCTGCCCCAAAACCCCACCTGGAAAGGGTTGGGAAAGAGATCACCCAAAAATCAGTCTTAAGGAGACGTTTTTGATGCCGTCGATTTTGCCTGCGCCAAATCTTACCCGTATCTTAAAATTCGTAAGGGCACCTGCCGAGACGGCATCTGCAACCCCCTCGGAGCTGGGTGCGTTGCCGGAGTGGGATTTGAGTGATCTTTATAAAAGCCCAGACGACCCGGCCATTACCAATGATCTTGAGCAGACGGAAAAAACTGCCAAAGAAATTCGTGAAAACTATCAAGGTAAGTTGGCGCGTGCAGCGTCAGATGGCGCCAATCTTGGTGCTGCCATCTCGAAATATGAGGCGCTTGCAGATCAACTCGGAAAGCTGGGATCGTACGTTGGACTCTATTACGCGGGTGATCAATCCGACCCCGAGCGCGCCAAGTTTTACGGTGATATTTCTGAAAAGCTCAATCGCATTTCAACGGATCTGATTTTCTTTGAACTTGAACTCAATAACATTGACGAAGGACAGTTGAAAACTGCGCTGGCCCATCCCGATGTCAGCCGCTTCAAGCCGTGGATTGCTGATATCCGCAAAGATAAGCCACACCAGCGCGAAGAAATTGTTGAAACTCTATTTCACGAAAAGAGCCAGACAGCGCGCGGCGCCTGGACCCGTTTATTCAATGAGACCATGACATCGCTTCAGTTTGAGGTTGAGGGTGAAGCTGAGCCGATGGGACTTGAAGCAACCCTTAACATGCTGACTAGTCCAGATGGGGATCGGCGCGCAGCAGCGTCTCAAGCCCTGTCGGTGGTATTTAAGGACAACGTGCGTCTTTTGACGTTGATCACGAATACGCTTGCCAAAGACAAAGAGGTTTATGACCGCTGGCATGGCTTTGAGGATGTTGCCGACAGCCGCCACCTTGCCAATCGTGTTGAAGGGCCTGTTGTTGATGCGTTGGTCGAGGCCGTACGGGCTGCCTATCCAAGGTTATCGCATCGCTACTATGCCATGAAAGCGAAATGGCTTGGTCAGGACCAACTGGCGCATTGGGATCGCAACGCGCCGTTACCGGATAAGCCAGAACGGGTCATTGGTTGGGCGGAGGCACAACACACAGTGTTAACCGCTTATGCTGGCTTTGCACCTGAGATGTCGGCCATCGCCAAAGAATTTTTTGATAAGCGTTGGATTGATGCGCCCGTGCGCAAAGGCAAGGCACAGGGTGCTTTTTCTGCCTCAACCGTTCCGTCGGTCCACCCATACGTATTGCTCAACTATCAGGGCAAACCACGCGATGTGATGACGCTCGCCCACGAGCTGGGGCACGGTGTCCATCAGATGCTGGCGCGTCAGCAGGGCCCGTTAATGGCACCAACTCCGTTGACTCTGGCAGAGACCGCCTCTGTCTTTGGCGAAATGCTCACTTTCAAAGCGTTGTTAAAAGAGACGACAGACGCCAAAGAAAAGAAGGCCATGATTGCTGGCAAAGTTGAGGACATGCTCAACACTGTTGTCCGCCAGATTGCGTTTTATTGTTTTGAGCGTGACGTGCATGAGGCGCGCCGGGCAGGCGAACTCACGTCAGACCAGATTGGTGAGATCTGGATGGGTATCCAGGCGGAGAGCTTAGGCCCGGCCATAGGGTTAAAGCCTGGTTACGAAGTGTTCTGGTCTTATGTCCCGCATTTCATTCACTCGCCATTCTATGTCTATGCTTACGCATTTGGCGATTGCTTGGTGAATTCACTCTATGGGCTTTACCAGGAAGCGCATCCTGGATTTGTCGACAAATATTTTGAAATGTTGAAAGCAGGGGGCACCAAGCATCATTCAGAAATATTGGAACCATTTGGTCTTGATGCGCGTGACCCAGCTTTCTGGTCGAAGGGTCTCGGGGTCATTGAAGCGATGATTGATGAACTTGAAGAAATGGATAAAACTGTTTGAAACTGCTGGTTTTAGGGGCTCGCTAAGCGAGCCGTAACCGGCGAAGATCTGCGCTTTGAGAATTAATAAAGTCAATCAAACGTTGATTTAGACCCGCCAGCATGTGGTTATCCAGGTCATGGACTGTTTGCCATTGGTTACTAAACACGGTTTCATTTGCATCGGATTTTACGTCTCGTTAAGGCCACTCTCTGTACTCTACACCTGGGTGTGCGAAATAGCACCAAAGATGGGATCTGCAAGGTAGGTGTGGCTATGCGAAGTATAAAATCATTCTTAGATGATGATAGCGGTGCGACGGCCATTGAATATGCCTTCATTGCTGTTGGAATTGGTGTTGCAATCATTCCTGCGCTGGTCGTGCTTGAGCCAAAGCTAACTGCCATATTCACCGACGTAGCTGGCAAGCTGTAGAACTTCGCTTATCGCTTTGCGTCCACATCAATATAAATTTTGAAGGCGGATGGCTGGCGTCGTGTCATTCGCATTTTTATATGCGTGATCAATTAGTGATTTGATGCACCTGATGCACCAATGCCGGTTTCCGAACGCACAAACTGGGCATTGTAACGCGCTCGTTCAGCATTGCCCCGCGCACTGCGATCAAGATTGGATACCAGCCAGATGGTGACAAACGCCAGTGGCATCGAAAATAGTGCTGGGCTTGAATAGGGGAAGATAGCCTCAGCGTTGCCAAGTGTTTTGACCCATACGGTTTCACTGAGGATAACCATTGTCACCGCTGAGATAAGACCGATCATCCCACCAACAAAAGTGCCGATGGACGTGGCCCCTTTCCAGAACATGGTGGATATCAAAACCGGGAAGTTGCAACTGGCTGCAATTGCAAATGCGAGTCCGACCATAAATGCAACGTTTTGATGCTCAAATTTATATCCAAGCACTATCGCGATCAGGCCGATGACGACGGCGGAGATGCGCGAGACTTTGACTTCGGTTGCATCCGACATGTTTTTGGCAAACACACTGGCACACAGGTCGTGTGAGATAGCGCTTGCGCCAGCCAGCGTCAGTCCGGCCACAACGGCGAGAATAGTTGCGAAGGCTACTGCTGAGATAAAGCCAAGGAACAACGATCCGCCAACGGCCTTTGACAAATGAATCGCCGCCATATTGGTACCGCCGAGCATATCTTTGATCTTGTCAAAACTGCCATCCGCGCCTGCCTTGAAGAACGAGGCATCGTTCATAAGCATTGTGATTGCGCCAAAGCCAATGATGAAGGTTAGGACATAAAAATAGCCAATGAGGCCGGTGGCATAAAACACGGACTTGCGTGCTTCTGAGGCGTCCTTGACAGTGAAGAACCTCATCAAGATATGCGGTAAGCCGGCAGTGCCGAACACCAATGCCATGCCAAGCGAAACTGCGGATACGGGATCTGACACCAATTTGCCAGGTGATAGAATAGATAACCCGTCGGGGTGCGCCTCAGTGGCTGACTGGAATAAGGCCTCAGGCGAAAAGCTAAACTGTGCCAAAACAGCAAGCGCCATGACAGTGGCACCGCCCAACAACAAGCAGGCTTTGATGATCTGAACCCAGGTTGTGGCGACCATCCCGCCAAACGCAACATAAACGATCATCAATAAGCCAATGAGAATTTCCGCATAAAGGTACGGCAGCCCAAACAATACCTCGATCAGTTTGCCCGCACCTACCATTTGCGCGATCAAATAAAATGCTACGACAGTAAGTGTGCCCAAGGCTGAAAGCGAGCGAATGGGGCCTGGCTGAAGGCGATAGGCGGCAACGTCAGCAAACGTATAGCGGCCGAGGTTGCGCAAGCGCTCGGCGACCAGGAATAGCACAATGGGCCAGCCAACAAGAAAACCAACGGAATAAATGAGACCGTCAAAGCCGGATGCGAACACAAGGCCTGAGATGCCAAGAAACGATGCCGCTGACATATAGTCGCCAGCAATCGCTAATCCATTTTGCCAGCCCGAGATATTACCGCCAGCTGCATAAAACCCATCTGCAGATTGGACTTTGGATGCTGCCCATTTGGTAATGAATAGCGTCGCAGCAACGAACGCTAGAAACATTACGATTGCGGGAATGTTGAGGGGTTGTTTTTCGCCACCCTCAAGGGCTGGTGCCGCGCTCGCTAACTCCGGCAGAAGCGCGAGCGCGCTGGCAGCGAGAAGAACCTTTAGCTTGGATTTCATTGCGCGGCCCTCTCTGCAATCCGTTTTGAGATGGAGTCAAACGTAGAGTTGGCGCGCCAAACGTAAATGCCAGTGAGGACAAAAGCGGAGAGGATAACGAAAATGCCGATGGGAATTCCAATGGTGGTCACGCCGGAGCCAATCGGTTTGCCAAGGTGGGCAGGTGCAAACGCAATCGTCAATATGAAGCCAAAGTAGATAACCATCATGATGGTGGTTAGGATCCAGGCGAGGCGGGATCTTGCAGCAACAAGCGTTTTGAATTCTGGATCGTTTTCCGCACGCTCCAGAAGTGCATTGGATTGATCTGTCACGATTGGATGTCTCCCCATTTCTGCGTTTTCCGCAGTTCATGGCTTATCTGTTGCCGACGATGGGGAAAATGTCAAA
>JAJFHG010000074.1 GCA_021775735.1 Hyphomicrobiaceae bacterium | reverse complement strand
GGATAAAGCAAAAGCTTCATTGAAGTTTTCGCTGGCTTTCTCCCTGTACCCTCGACCCATGTTGAATTTACCCAAAAATCTGAGGTCGATGACAATTTCCTTCGGATCCTTCAATGCTCGGGAATTTTCCAAAGCCTTTTTGTAGTAATCCTCTTGCTTCGATCGGTCCTTTTTTTCCACATAAATATTCGAGAGAATCCGGCAATCCGCACAGGCATTTTGATAGTCTTTAATATCCTCAGCAATAGCCAGAGACTTTAAGGCGTACTTTTCGGCATTCGACCAGTCTTCTTTTTGTAGATAAAGGTTATTTAGATTCCGGTTGTCCTCCGCCATTTCCGGTTTTTTGGAGGCCTCGGTGTTAATTTTCAAAGCTCCCAAATAATTATTCTCGGCATTAAACCAGTCGGTTTTCTGTAAACTAATATTTCCAAGATTACGGAGTTCAGCCATCATTCCAGCCTTATTGTCATTGTCGGTATGAGCCTGCAAGGATTGCTTAACCAATTTTTCCGCTTTTTCCATTTTTCCAGCCATGATCAAGACATTCAGGTAACTGCCATAAATATCCTGAATCCCCTTAAAGTCCTTCAGCTCCTGCTTGATCTCAATGGCGCGTTCATAATTCTCTTCTGAACCAGCAAAGTCCTGCATCTGCATATAAATACTTCCCAGGTTTCCCAGCGAAGCTCCCAATGCCCCCTTGTCCCCCGATTTTTCATGCAGGGTAACAGTCTGTTTTGCGACTTCACTGGCTTCTTCCCAATCATTAGCCATGAACAAAACGTTTCCCAGATCGTTCAACAATGTCAGTTTGATCTTATCGTCCTTCTCAGTTTCAGGCTTCTTCAAGGCTTCGCGGATTTGTTGCTTTCTATTCTCCAGATATTGTGGCTGGGAAAAAATGTGCATCAACTTATCCTGAACTTCCTGAACGGAACCTTTCTCCTTCATGGCCTCATATAAATCACTGGCCCGCATCAGGTGATCTTCTGCCTGATCATATTCTCCCTTTTTCAAAAATATATCTCCCAGCATTTCACATTGCTGAGCGGTACCAGGTCGGTTCTCGTGCTTTTCCATTAATTCAAGAGATTTGAAATACTGCTCCTGAGCTCCATCCAAGTCTTTTTGCAAAACCCGAACATTTCCCAGGTTGGCATAGCCTCTGGCCTCGCCCAATCCATCGCCTAATTCCTGCATGGCTTTCAGGGATTTCTCATAATGCTCCCAGGCTAAATCCAACTGGCTTTTGTTGAGATAAATATTTCCGAGGCTTCCCAGCAGGTATGAGTTTCTGCGCTGATCTGAAGAGCCCACAACTTCCAAAGCTTTCTTGAAATTGGTCTCAGCTTCATCCACTTTTTCCGGTTGCCCGTCACTGGCCATTTGCAGATATATTCCAGCCAGGTTGGCGTAACAAATTCCCGCCGAGGTTTTATCGTCCATTCCTTCCAGCACTTCAATGGTTCGCTGAATGGTTTCTGCGACCTTATCCATTCTTTTCCATTGAAAATAGAGTTCTTCAAGCTCCTGCAATTTCGCAATGACCTTGGTATTTTGACCCGTTGACTTTAAGGACTCCACTTCCGCCAATAAAGCTGATTCGTTTTTTCCCAAATAGGTAGGATGTTTTTTGAGGGATTCGATCCGATCTTCCAACTGCTGAATTTTGCGTTCGTCCTGCTTGGCCTGTGCCATGAAATCTTTGGATTTCTGATAATAATCAATGGCCTGTTCCAGATCTTCTTTTTTCAGGCAGGTGTTACCCAGATACTCATGATAAATTCCTTGTCCCAATGGGTCATTAGCCTCAACCATGATCTGCAGGGCTTTCTGATAACTTTCTTCCGCCTTTTCGAAACTCCCTTTATAAAAATAAACGCTTCCGAGATTACCCAGCGAGCTTTCGATGCCTTTGGCATCTTTCAGTTTTTCCATAAAGGATAAGGAACGCGAGTAGAAATCTTCAGCCTCGTCAAACTGTTTGCCCTGAAAAGATATATTACCCAAGTTACCCAGCACATAGGCCTGCCCCGTATCATCACCGGACTTTTCCATATGCTTTAATGCCTCGAGAAAATTGTTTTTGGCATCTTCAATATTATTATTTTGCAAACTCTCATAGCCCAGTTTCTCGAAATTTCTACCCTCATCCATACGCTGATACCGCCTTCACAAAAATATGTTTTTAATTAAAAAATGAAATCGTTTCCCCACTTCAAAATCCGTCATCGAAGCTGACCTTGAAAAACAGGAAACGCTTATAAATAGTTTATATTTCACGGAGTTAGGTTACGAATTATAATAGCCCTCCCGCTCCCTGTCAACATGGCCTTGAGGCCAAATCTGCCAGATAAACGCAACTTTATCTTGCGAGCGTGGCACCTTATATTATAGATTGACCTCCCAAATAGCCCTTAAGACGAAATACCGCTTACCCGTAAGCAGAAATATTCTGCTTGCTGAGAGGAATAAACGTGAAAAACACAGAAAAACTGATCAATGCATTGACCTGGGAAGGCTCTTTGACCTTCGCCAGTAACCTTGAATATGCCAACGAGCTGGAAAAGAAGATCCCCAATCTGGAGACTCAGGAGGTGGATGGAAGCACATTGTGGTTCGAGAATGGTTCCCCCAGTGTCGCAAATACCCGTGTCATCGTCAGTCCGACCGGGCATATAATTTTCTTCAACAATGAAGGCAGGCGTTTCCTCTGCACCGATCCGATAGGTCACCCCCTGCATGAAGCCTTGTGGACTCAAGACGACAATACCGGTGAGACACAACTGGCACAGGCCAGAATGCAACTCGACAACCAGCAATGGGTGGGAATCAAACCAGGCGCTAAAACTTTCAAGACACAGATCGATATCAGCAGTCACGACGGCTGGGAAAAAATGACGCTCGATGATTTACGGGAAAAAGCCGCCGAGGCCTGGCGTGTACCGTTCTCAGAAGTGAAATACTTTTATGACGACGCTCACATGATCCAT
>JAJFHG010000073.1 GCA_021775735.1 Hyphomicrobiaceae bacterium | reverse complement strand
CCCAACAGTTTGGTACGTCTTGGGTCAACACCAGCGGCTTCGTAATATTCATCGACCAAGCACTCTAAATCTTTTAAAGGGCCGTAGCTTTCTGCTCTGGTGAGGGGTGGTGTGAGGTGATCGATTATGACGGCGCTGGTTCTGCGTTTGGCTTGTGCGCCTTCGCCCGGGTCATTGACAATAAAGGGATAAATATGTGGGGTAGCTCCAAGGATGGCTTCAGGCGCGCAAGATTTACTCAACGCAAGAGCTTTGCCAGGGAGCCATTCTAAATTGCCGTGTTTGCCCATATGGATGATGGCATTCATTTTAAACTGGTCTTGCAGCCAAAAATAAAAGGCGAGATATTCATGTGTGGGTGGGATTGTTGCATCATGATGAGAGAGTTTGGCGTCCAGGCCGCTGCCTCGCCCGGGTTGTACGCCAACGACGACAGTCCCAAGTGAAATTGTGCGGATGAGAAAGCTGCCATCTTCAGCATTAAATGAAGGATCTTTTTCTGGAAGTCCCCATCGATCTACAATCTCGTCTTTGAAGGTTTCGTCGAGATTGTTCCAGGCCTTCAGGTAGTCCGTTAATGAGTATTCATGCCACTTGGTTTTATCTGCTGTGGCGTGTTGTAATTTTTTTATGAGCTCATCACCGTCTTCAGGAATGGAACTTAGATTATAACCTTCTTCCTTCATTGCTTCTAAAAGCTTGATGGTGCCGGCTGGGGTATCTAGCCCGACGCCATTGGCAATGCGGCCATCATTTGAGGGGTAGTTAGAGAGAATGAGGGCGACTTTGCGGTTCGTAATTTCAGTGCTTTGTAATTTGGCCCAATTGGCAGCTAGTTTTGCGACGAACTCTGTTCTGCTCGGTTCAGCTTTATGGCCAACAAGAGAGGTCTCTACATTTTCATCTCTGCCGAAATCTGATTTGAATGAGATGGCTCTTGTGGTGATGCGGCCATCGATCTCTGGCAAGGTGACATTCATGGCGATATCTCTGGAGATCAACCCTCTTGGATTGTTAGCCCATGTGTCTTTATTGGAGCCAGAAAGAATAGCCTGAAAAACAGGTCTCTCAGACTGGTCTAAAATAGTTCCTTGCCACTCAGTGCCTGGTTTTGAAATGGCAAAGCTTGTGGTGTTGATGATGGTCGCTGGTTTTGCGTCTTCGAAAATTTGAGTGATGATATCTTTTGCGACTTGGTCTTTTAAGCTGCTTGCGAAAATGGGGAGTGGATTGAGACCTTCAGCTTGAAGGTTCTTTATAAGTTGATCGATGGGCTCTAGGTCACCTGATTGTAGTAGCGCACGGTAGAAGGTAATTGCGGTTATAGACTGCGATAAATCCCAATGAGATTTAATATCATCGATCGATTTTATCGTTTGACCTGGCCAGTAGATACCTGCTTTGGGCAAGGGGTGAGCTGGGTTTGGTTTTTCGGTTTTGTCGGGCTCAATAATATAGGCGCAGTGGTTCAAGAAATTACTGTAGTTTTCTGGGCCGCCTTCGATGAGGTATGACCAAAGTTGATCAGTGGTTTCTTGATCGATTGTAGAGTAAGCGTCCAGGGTTTCGTCTTTATAAGCGGAGCCTGACATCACACTGAGTTTAATGTTCTCCCCACGGCAAAGGCGGGTTAATTCATCGAGGCCATATTGCCAATAAGATGGCCCACCAAGCACACGCACAATGATTAGCTTGGCATGCTTTAAGGTTTGCTCGATATAGAGATCAACTGAGTAGTTGTGATTGAGGTTGAGTAGATTAGCTAAGCGTAAAGAGGACGTGTTTTGAAAACCAGAGTAAGCTTTTGCGAGGCCTGCGATCTCCGTATCGGCAGAGGTGAGCACGACGATATCTCCTGGCGTTTGGGCCAGGTCAATTGGGTCTTTGCCGTCGTCGATGCCGCCGGCTTGTGCTGTCAATAAATGCACTCTACAAAAGCTCCATTTTAGCTGCGCTTCAGATGCCTACAAAGCATCCGCGCTATTTCTCGTTTGAGGACGTTAAGGCTAAATTTTTAACCCTCAAATATGTCTCAATATTTTGTTGTTTTAAATCAGTGGGCCTAAAAATTTAGTCTTGTCTACTCAAACGCAACATCTGAAACTTTGAGCCTTGTGTAGGCTTTAAATTTTAAAACGGTTAAATCAAATGATTTTAAAGAGCTTTAGTAATTTGCTCTCTATCTAACCCGGTTTGTCCGATTACGACTAAATTAGATGAGCGGGTTTCTTCCATGTTCCAGGGTTTGTCGTAGTAGGCGTCTAGTCTTGGACCGACGGCTTGGATTTGGAGGCGCATGTCTTTGTCTTTTACAGATACAAAGCCCTTAAGCCGCAAGATGTCGTGAGTTTTGATGGTCTCAACCAGTTTGGCTTTAAAGCCTTCCACGTCATCTATTGTTTCAAAGGCAATGCTGAAACTTTCGAAATCATCATGGTCGTGGTGATGGTGGTGGTGGATGTCATCGCCTTGGGCTGCATGATGGCGCTCGTGGTGAGACATGCGGTTGTCATCTTCAGCTTTCATGTCGAGACCTAGGAGCACATTTAAAGGAAGTTTTCCTTTTTGGGATTGCACCATTTGTACACCGTCTCTTGTTTCTTTAGACACGAGGGCCTTTACATTGGTTATGGCTTGATCATCGATTAGATCTGTTTTCGATAGGACAATCAGATCAGCGCAATTCACCTGGTCTTCAAAAAGCTCGCCAAGTGGAGTTTCGTGATCTAGCGCTTCGTCTTGTTCTCGCTGAGCTTGGACTTGATGTTCATTAGCGGCAAAGCGGCCTTCAGAGACGGCAGGGGCATCGACGATTGTTACGACACCATCAACGGTTACTTCGGTTTTAATCTCTGGCCAATTAAAGGCGCGCACAAGTGGTTGCGGAAGAGCCAAGCCCGATGTTTCAATAATTATGTGATCTGGGCGCTGCTCGCGGCTTAAGAGTTTTTCCATAGTAGGAATAAAATCTTCAGCCACTGTGCAGCAGATGCACCCGTTGGCGAGCTCTACTATGTCGTCTTCGGTACAATTTTCATCACCGCAAGATTTTAGAACTTCACCATCTACGCCAACATCGCCGAATTCATTGATGATTAAGGCCAAGCGTTTACCATTGGCGCTTTCAATCAAGTTGCGGATGAGAGTTGTTTTACCAGCGCCAAGAAAGCCAGTGATCACGGTGACAGGAATTTTATGGGGCATTTAGAGATCTCTTCTCATGAATTCATCAGAAATGATGTTTATTTTAAAATTAGCGGTAGTCCTGCAGCTATAAAAACTACATTTGTGGCCCTTTTGGCAAGCTTTTGATTTAATAAACCTTGTTCATCTCGAAAGACTCTTGCTAATGCATTTTCTGGGACGATTGAGAGGCCAAGCTCATTTGAGACTAGTATCACATCAGCTGAGCAGCTTGAGAGATTATTTAATAGTGTATCCGTCATATCTGTAATACTTAGACTTTTTTCCATGACGTTGGAGAGCCAAATAGTCATACAATCGATGAGGATGACAGTGTTT
>JAJFHG010000072.1 GCA_021775735.1 Hyphomicrobiaceae bacterium | reverse complement strand
TGTTGTTACGGGCACCGTAGATAAACGGGGCCATCTTTGGATTCCAACGATGTGATTGGTGACCAAAGTGAACGCCAGCTTCCAAAAGCTGACGCATGTTGAACGCAGGAAGCGCCATCAGCAAAAGTCCTTTTTCCGGTTAATCCTCCGTAATCCTGGTGAGGATTTGCCGGGCCCGCGGCGCGTTATGCCCTTCGGGTTCCACCAAAATCCACCGGAGCGCTCATGCGGGGCTTTTTATCCGAAGAGCGTAAGGATTACGTGTGTGATAGCGGGGTGTGTAACGGGCTTTCAGACCCGGCGCAAGGCTTGAAATAGGCCTGCGCCAGCCTGTCGCCACGCCCCATCACGCCCAGCGACTTGGTGCAGGACCCTCCGAAAACAACGTTTTGGGGACCTGACGCAGGCCCCAGATAGGCTCCAAACCGTCACAACCCTACTCAAAGGTCGCTTTTTGGCCCATGGTGGGCATAATCGACGTCAGACCGATCAGCCACGACCGAGTGAGTTCAGCCATGACGTGCCGCACCAAATTGCTCAGTGTTGCCAGCCTTGTTGGGCTCATGACGTTACCTGCCGCGGCAGGTCAGCACTGCGTAACCTGCATTGGCCCTGCTGCCACGTATTTATGTGAAGCGCAAAACGGACCCGGTATATTAGCCGCAAATGGCGGACAACTTGCCTGCATCACCGAGCTTGCCAAACGCGGCGGCCACGACAGTTGTAGTGTCGTCCGGCGTGCGGCTGCGCAATGTGAAGGACTGGCACCGACCGTTCTTTATCCAGGTGCCAGTGGCCCTGACGTGACGGCAGCAGATCGTGCACCCGTTCCACCACCTTCAACCGTGGACCCAGGTGTAACAACCGCTCGGTCAAACAGACCAAATAACCAACAATCAGACCCTGCAAATGGACCCGCGAATTCCGCAACCGACACGTTCACTCCGGTTGACGGGGACCCATATGTCGATGGCAATACACCCGTCGACGGTAACGCTCAGGCGAGGTCCGAAAACGCGAAGGCGGCACCAAAAGGCCCGCCCAAAACCGTCGCCGAGATGGCAGATCGTGCTTTTGAAGACTCCAAAAAAGGTTTGGGCAAGGCCGGTGAAGCTGTTGGCGACACGGCAAAGTCCGCCGGCAACGTCGTCACAGACACCGCTAAGAAAACCGGCGAGCAAATCGGAAAAGCTGGCAAGGCCGTCGGCAACGCAGCCAGCAAAACCTGGAAGTGCGTGACCTCGTTATTTTCGAATTGTTAAGTGTGCTTTGAGATGTCTGCGAAGGGGCTCAGTGTGACCGGGTCCAATTTGACGCAAATCAACGTCAAGCACGATCGGACAGGTACACAGTCTTTACCAGTATAGGATTGGGTTATAGTGGTGCCGCATCGGATAGGAGTGGGGGCCGATCCTGAGCGCGCGCCCTCTGGATAACGCGAGTGTTGTGAACAATGGGCAATGGCAAACTCAAACGCTCGCTGAACCTGCCGCTGGTTGTTCTCTATGGTCTCGGCGGCACGGTTGGCGCGGGCATTTATGTTCTGGTCGGTGTCGCCGCCGAACGCGCTGGCGTTCATGCACCGGTCGCATTTGTGCTTGCTGCAGTTGTGATGTCTTTCACCGCAGCATCCTTCGCAGAATTATCAGTTCGGTTTCCGGTCACAGCGGGCGAGGCCGCCTATGTCCTAAACGGATTCCAATCTGAAAGACTCGCCCTTGTGATCGGTTTGATGGTTGTCACGGCTGGCGTTGTGTCTGCCGCGACTGTCGCCGTTGGCAGTGCCGGCTACATCATGACTTTTGTCACACTGCCTCAGTCAATACTTGTAACCATTGCCGTGTTCGTGATCGGCGCCATTGTGTGCTGGGGAATTACGCAATCTGTTTTGATTGCCAGTCTTCTCACTATCGTCGAAGTCCTGGCGCTGGTGGTGCTTATCGCATTTGGCTTTGCAGGTGAGCAATCCGTTGCCCCGCGGCTCGCCGAAATCATTCCACCATCCTTCGATTTTGCGATTTGGTCTGGCGTGATGAGTGCAGGTTTGCTGGCATTTTTTGCGTTTATCGGCTTCGAAGACATCGTCAATATTGCGGAAGAAGCAAAAACACCTGCAACAACGCTACCGCGGGCGATCGCGTTGACGTTGATCATTTCGACTGCGCTTTATCTGTTGGTTGCCTCGGTTGCGGTTTTGGCGGTTCCAGTTGAGGAGCTTGTAGCCTCTCGCTCACCACTGGCGACCGTTTTTGAGCAGGTTACGGGATTTCCGGCACCTGTGATGAGTGCAATCGCAATCATTGCGACGCTCAATGGCATGATCATTCAGATGATCATGGCGTCCCGTGTGCTTTATGGCTTGGGCAAACAAGGTCAGCTTCCGGCTTGGCTAGCAACCGTGCACCCGCTGACACAAACGCCGTTGTACGCGACGCTTGTGATCATCGCCATTGTCTACAGCCTTGCGATGTTGTTTCCGATTGAAACTCTTGCCGAAAGCACATCACAAATTACCCTAATTATTTTTTCAATTGTAAACTTGGCGCTCATAAAATTGAAAACTGACGACAACACGAAACTTGAGTCTGAGGCCGCGTTCCAAGTCCCGATTTCTGTACCCGTTCTCGGTGTCATCTCTTCACTTGGGCTGTTATTGACCAGCTTTATTTAGAAACAGGAACACTCTGAGAACCAAATGGCAGACAACGTCGAGATCCGCGTGAGCACGCCTGGCGACCTACCCGCAATTGAAATGCTCTATCGTGATGCGTTTCCAAATGAAGACCTGCTGCCTCTCGTGAGGGATCTGCTGCACGACACGCCAATGACGATGTCGCTTGTTGGCACCTCCGGCTAGTCTGTTGTCGGGCATATTATCTTCACCCCTTGCAGCATTACCGGGACGCGTTTCAAAGTCGCGTTGTTGGGGCCGCTCGCGGTCACCTCAGCTTGGCAAAAACAGGGCATTGGCAGCACCATTGTTCGCAACGGCTTGCGCCAACTGGAGACTGTCGGCATCACCCATGTCTATGTGCTTGGCGACCCGGCTTATTATAGTCGTTTCGGTTTTGTGCCCGAGGCAAATGTCGCTCCACCCTATCCTCTGCCTGCACAATGGCGCGGGGCGTGGCAGTCTATTGGTCTCAGCAACGCTGAACCGGTTGGCTGTGGTGAGCTGAGCCTGCCGCAGCCATGGCTCCAGCCTGCACTGTGGGGACCTTAGAGGGTTTTAATCGAAGTCGGCTTATCGCTTTTGGCTGACACCACTGCTCTGGCGCAGGTATGCCTCAGACAAAGAACACGTTTACTTCGAAGAGCACTGTTTTTGGTGTGGGGTTTGTCAAGGGTGACTTAGTGCATTTTCAGCCATTCGCGGGCCATGCGTTGGGCAGTGGAGACATCTGACTTCGACATCTCTTGTGCGAGTTCTGTGCGGTATTCTTTGGCTTCGCGTTTGCCACGCACAACAGCCAGATTAAACCACTTGTGCGCTTGCACCAAGTCCTGCTCAACATCGCGGCCAACAGAATACATTAAGCCAAGTTCAAACAAGGCTTCTGCGCTATTGCCATCGACAGCGCCATCAACGATCTGATCGGTTACATATTCCATACGTGCCATCTTAAATCCACCTTCCCATAACTTCAGCGCGGTCTTCACATGGTGCGCGCTGCACATACTGACGTTCATTTCTTGCATCACAGATTTGCGATGCGCGCTTCTTTGGCGCGTGACGGTCACGATGCAGATCAAGTTATGAAAAGTGGTAAACAGCGCTGATCTATTTTCGCAAGACTCGGGCAACCGAGTTGAACAAGTCCTTGCGTGAAAACCCAGCTTGGCGCAAACCGTCTTTGATTGAAACAAAGCGCAAGATTGCATCAGCGACTTGGCAAGACTTGCCTAACCATAAACTAAAGTTGCATAGACCTAACGCCCTCAAACACAGCCTAAATTTTGCCATTCAGGTTCGGTTCATGCGCCTTACGATAACCATATAATAGACTTCAGAAAGACATCGCAAAACAACTGGCCTAACAGCCTTTGTGCGCAAAACGGGAAACAGCGTGGGCACTCCGATGAAACGTAAAATGGCTGTCTTTTCAGCGTTTGTTTTATCAACACAAGTGATGGGCTGTACGCAGTCCACGTCTGGTCCAGGTTGGACGCTTTTGTCCAATGGCCTTGGTGGCCCGGTTGCCGCTGCAGATGGTCAAACTGAAGATGACATGACCACGTTGCACACCCCGACCGTTGCCAACAAAACGTTGTCTGCAATGGCTTTGGAACGCGCCACAGGACTAAAACCTGTCCCGTCCCGCCTCGTAAAATTTGACTAACGCACCACGTGCTCTAGCTCGCGCACGCCCTAGCTCTGACCACTCTTGCGCCCACCGCGCCGTGTCTGGCCAAATAAAACAGAATGCGCTTGCTTATCTTCTGCCAATGACTGACTCGACCATGCATCACGCGAAACAGCCATACCGCGTGTTACGCCAGGGCGTTCAGCTACCCGTGCCAACCAGTTTTTGATATTCGGAAAGTCTTCAATATCCTGACCCTGGTTTTTCCAAAGCTTGGTCCAGGGGTAAATCGCCATATCCGCAATTGAATAGGTGCCCGCCACAAAATCCCGGCCTGTAAGGCGGTCTTCAAGCACGCCATAAAGCCGGTTGGTTTCATTGACGTAGCGATCAATCGCGTAAGGGATCTTCTCTGGCGCGTAGTTGCGGAAGTGATGACACTGGCCCGCCATCGGACCAAGACCTGCCATTTGCCAAAACAACCATTGCTCAACCTCAATCCGCGCAGCTTCATCTTCAGGATAGAACTGCCCCATCTTGCGGCCGAGGTATTGCAATATGGCGCCCGATTCAAAAATCGAAGTGGGTTTACCACCAGGACCATTAGGATCGCAGAGTGCTGGAATTTTGTTGTTTGGCGAAAGCTCTAGAAATTCCGGCGCGAACTGATCGCCTTTGGTGATGTCAATGAGATGGACGCGGTAGGGCAGCGCGCACTCCTCCAACATAATGCTCGCTTTAAAGCCGTTCGGTGTCGGCCAGAAATATAGATCTACCGTTGAATGTGCCATCCCGATCCTCTCTGGATATTGCGCGTGGCCCCAAGCCGACCACACATCATACAGCGTTCTCGACACCTATTAACTGTATTGCACACACCGCTTGGACAGTGTTGCCACACAAGTTAGACAGTGTTGCCACACAAGCGCAGAGTACGGCGTGTTCCGACACAGTCTTGCCTTGCCATCGCCATGCGAAACTTCTATTTCGGCAAGCAATCTGCCTCAAGTCCCAGACCATTGGACGCCGGCAGCGCATTTGAGGCGGGACACTCCACAATGACGGGCAGACGACGACATCACGTGCTGGGCAGGCATAGTGAACTGAACATTGCCCTTGTATGCCTGCTTGCCCCGCTGTGGATCACCGGATGCGCCACCAAATCACCACAGCTTGGCATTGCATCGGCAGGCTTCAACTGCGTTGACGATAGCCCACGATGTATCGAACGACGCCAAGCCGCACTACGCGCCTTGCTCGCTGACAAGCAACGTGTATGGGTCCAGCGCCCGCCGACGGCTGAAGCTTATGCTTCTGGTGTGCGGTTGTTTGCCTACAAGAAAACCAAAAAAATCCTGACCTGCCCCGAGCTTGGCGTTGGCATTCGCGAAGCAATAGCTGCACGCGCGAGTTTACGCAGCGCTTCAAGCCGCCTCACCTCAGCTCAGATTGCCCGTGGCGCCCTACTTGGTGATGAAGTTTCACGCGAACTTGTCCGCGAAAAAAAACGGCGCTGTAAAAAGGGTTGAAGTTCCAACCCAGAGCCCTCATCTTAGCGACCCAACACTGCTCAGCCCCAATTGCGCACAACTCCAGTGCTTCAAGGCGCCGGGCCGCGCCAACCGTGTCCACCCAATAAGCCGCAACCAAAAGGGCTGAATTTACGTGCAGGAATTTGTTGAAGCGATCATCGCGTTTGTTCAAGAAAATGAACGCCTCGCCATTCCGATTGCATTTCTCGTCGCATTCGGAGAATCGTTCTGTTTCTTTTCCGTGGTCTGGCCCGGCACAGCAATTCTCGTCGGCATCGCCGCCCTGCTCGCTGCAAGCGGTATATCTCAAGCCATCGTTATGCCGGCCATCATTTCTGCAGCAGCCGGTGGAACACTTGGCTATGCGTTGTCGTATTGGATTGGTTACTACTTTAAAGACAGCATCGAAAATGTTTGGCCGTTTCGCAAAAATCCAGAGTTGATCCAAAAAGGTGAGTTGTTTTTTCAAAAATATGGTGCACTCAGCGTCTTCTTCGGCCACTTCTTTGGCCCCATACGTGCTGTCATCCCTGTCGTCGCTGGCATGTTCGCGATGCGGCAGTTGCCATTTCAAATCGCCAACGTCGTTAGTGCCATTATGTGGTCCGCTGGTGTCATTGCACCTGCATTCTTCTTGGTGACATTCAAGGATGTTGTCTTTCAATTCCTGATCAACAATGAAATGCTCATCGCAGCAGTTCTTTTCTTGTTGGCCGTTGCCCTCGCCATTCCCTACTCAATGGTTTTCTGGCCAACGCTTGCACTTTTTATCGGCGTTGGCTTTTTGCACCTTTATGCGGGAGGGACATTCTGGCCGCTTTGGTTGGCAGGCGCAGGGGGTGCCATTGTTGGTGACATCGCAGCCTATTCAATTGGTGAGAATAGGCGGGACGACCTCTTAAGCCTACGCTTTTTAAACGGCAATGCCGAAGCCGTCTCCAACGCCCGAAAAGATATCGAGACGCAGGGTGCTTTGGCAATCCTGCCGTCAAAACTTGGTAGCATTTCCAGATCTGTTGTGCCGATGATGGCAGGAGCGCTGTCGTCAAACCGGGCGACGTTCTCCCTTGCCAGCATCTTCTCCAGCATGGTGTGGGCAGCGGTGCTTCTGGCACCCCATACGATCGCAACGCTGATTGGACTCTAAGCCAAAGCGAGACCGGCTTAAACGCCGAGCTTTTTCTTTACGATGTCATTGACGACTTTTGGATTGGCTTTGCCTCCGGATGCCTTCATCACCTGACCGACAAACCAACCTGCAAGGTTTGGCTTTGCGCGCGCTTGTTCGGCTTTTTCAGGGTTGGCTGCCAGCACGTCCTCCACCGTCTTTTCAATTGCGCCAGTGTCGGTGACCTGCTTCATACCCCGTGCCTCGACGATCTCGGCGGGGTCTCCACCCTCCGTCCAGACAATCTCAAACAAGTCTTTAGCGATCTTGCCTGAGATCGTGCCTTCTGAAATCAGATCAACAATACCGCCCAGTTGATCGGCACTGACGGGCGAAGCAGAAATATCAAGCCCCTCTTTGTTCAGACGACCAAAAAGTTCGTTGATCACCCAGTTCGCAGCGGTCTTTCCATCACGACCTTTTGCAACGGCTTCAAAATAGTTCGCATTTTCGCGCTCTGCGATGAGCACGCTAGCATCATAAGCACTCAGACCCAGTTCGTTGACAAAACGGGCCTGTTTTTCATCTGGAAGCTCTGGCAAACCTTGTTTGAGGCTTGCAATATAGTCTTCGCTAATCTCAAGCGGTAGCAAATCAGGGTCCGGGAAGTAGCGATAGTCATGCGCTTCCTCCTTCGAGCGCATTGAGCGGGTTTCACCCTTGGCGGGGTCAAACAATCGCGTTTCCTGTGTGATCTGACCACCATCTTCCAAAATTCCAATCTGCCGGCGCGCTTCCACATCAATGGCTTGTCCAATAAAGCGAATGGAATTGACGTTCTTGATTTCGCAGCGCGTACCAAGCTCAGCTCCGGGTTTGCGCACAGAAACATTAACGTCAGCACGCAGGTTGCCCTTGTCCATGTCGCCATCAGATGTGCCCAGATAGCGCAAAATGGTGCGCATCTTGGCAACATAAACTTGGGCTTCTTTTGAGGATCTAAGATCAGGCTTGGAAACAATTTCCATCAACGCAACACCGGACCGGTTGAGATCAACGTAAGAATAGTCCGGATGTTGGTCATGGATCGACTTGCCTGCATCCTGTTCCAAATGCAGACGCTCAACCCCGATTTCGCGAGTCTCTCCATCAACGTCAATAGTAACGGTACCTTCGCCGACAATGGGCTGCTTGAATTGTGAAATCTGATAGCCCTGCGGCAGATCGGGATAGAAGTAATTTTTGCGATCAAACACACTGTAGGGATTGATCTTGGCATTGAGACCGTGACCGGTACGAATGGCCTGCGCGACACACTCTTCATTGATCACCGGCAACATACCGGGCATCGCCGCATCAACCAAAGACACATGGCTGTTGGGTTCAGCACCAAAACCGGTTGAACTTCCCGAAAACAGTTTTGATTTCGAAGCCACCTGCGCATGGACCTCCAAACCGACGATCACTTCCCAGTCACCATCTGCTCCACGCATTAGATTATTGGTTTTTTCTTTGGCCGCTTTGCCCATAACGATCTCCTTGTCCGCCGCTTCGATATCCTATGCCGTGGCAAGCTGCAAGCCTCGGTCACGTGAGGCATTTCAGCGGCCTCGCCGGTCCATAAGACGGCCATCTGAAATGGTGTCAGAAACGACCCCTCAGCGAGGCACAAGATCGGTGCACTCGCCGTCAATCATCACGCATATCGCAATCTAGAACATTGTATTGCCGTGCTTTGCCTGATCGGGAACGATCTGGAGCACATCCCAATGCTCAACAATTTTTCCATTGTCATCAAATCGAAAAATATCGATACCGGCATAGTCTTTGTCACCAGGCCATGTTTGGTGACAGTGAAGCACCACATGATCGCCCTCGGCTATCGCACGCTTGAATGCAACCTGCTTGTTGGGAAACTCTGTTGCCATGCGCTCAAAGTACGCGATGAAGGCTTGTTTTCCATCAGCCACATCTGGATTATGCTGTATATAGGTTGCGCCAACATACCGCTCAACAGCTTGTCTTGGTTCACATTTATTGAACATTAAATCGTAGAACGCTATCGCATTTAATTTGTTCTGCTCTGTTTTGCTCACAGTCCGCCTCCAAAATTAAAGTGTGGTCTAGGCTTGGCTCGCCAAATTTGAAAACAAACGCTGAACCGAAAACATCCACGCTGTGCCATTAACGGATACAACGACACACCCAACGTGACACCTTCATAGCGAAGGCCTCAACGCCGTGATTGATGCCTCTGGTCAACTTCGACGGTCGCATGCGCGATACCAAATGTGTCGTGCAAGACGGCCTTAATCGCCATTTTGGCGACTTGAATATCAACGTCAGGGGATACCACAGCCTCTAGCGTTACCATCGGGCGTTCCTGGGTGATGGACCAGGCGTGAATATGGTTGACGTGCAGGACACCTGGAACCTTAGATGTGAGAACATCAGACACCTTTCTGCGATCAAACCCGCTTGGCGCACCTTCGAGTAGAATATGACCGCTCTCGCGAACAACATGCCAGGCAGATCGAAGAATAATGAGCGCCACCAACACAGACAGAATAGGATCAATTGGCATCCAGCCAAAAAAGATAATTACAAGAGACGCAATAATCGCAGCGATCGAACCGAGCAAATCTCCTGCGACATGAAGAGCGGCCGCGCGTACATTGAGATTATCGCTTTTGCCACGGGTCAAAATCCAGAACGCAATGATGTTGACAACCAACCCTCCCAACGCGACCCAAAGCATCAATCCGCCCAAAACCTCAACAGGTTTATTCAATCGCTCATAGGCTTCAAAACAAATCCAAGCTGCGATCGCAAACAAGGTCAAACCATTGACGAACGCTGCCAGAACTGAAAACCGATCAAATCCATACGTGCGTTTCCAATCGGCAGGCCGACGCGCAAGGCGAAACCCGGTCCAAGCCAAAACAAGAGAGGCAAAATCGGTCAGCATATGACCAGCATCAGCGAGCAGGGCAAGCGATCCGGAAATGACGCCACCAACCACTTCGGCGAACATAAAAGCTCCGGTCAACAAAGCCGCAATCGCGATCGCCTGCTCATTACCTGCGCCATGGGCATGTCCATGTGCTCCGTGATCATGCTGATGATCGTGTTTTGTCATTCAATCCTGCTTCACGCCAGGTCCGCGCACCCGATGCGCATGCACCAAACATACGCTACGTTTTCCGGTGAAGCGATTGAAAACACCGGCGCGTCCCAGACGCGAGAGCGCGTTGGAAAAAAAATGCATATAAGTTTGCTGACCGTCGACTAGGATTGGTAGTCTGCGAGAAGCGATCCGGAGATGGGGCATTGCTTAAGCAATGCCTCCCAATTTTTAATGTAAATTTTGTCTCGTCCAACCTGGTGAAAAATGCCGTCAGCTTTAAAGCGCGTGATAATCCGAGACAGCGTATCTGCATTGAGCGCCAAATGGTCAGCAATGTCCTGCCTTGAAAGTGGCATCTGAAATCCAGATCGATCGCTCGTCTGCTCCGTCAGACGCAACGAAAGTTCAATAAACAACGCAGCGACCCGCGCTTCAGCGCAAAGACCACCCAGCGAACTTATGAGATTGGTTTTCCGTCGTGTTGTTTTGCCAAATTCATCGACAAGGATTGCCACAAGAGAACTATCTTGTCGCGACGCGTTTTCAAGCCCAGCTAGCTTTAGGCATAAAACTTGGGAATCGGTAACGGACACGATCCGAAGCCCAGGCAATTTAGGAAGCGCTTTAGGTTGTATGATGTCATTCGGGCAAAATAGCTCGAGAAGACGGCGGCGCGCAGGACTTGGCTGCCATTCAGAAAAACAAAGTCCGGACGAAATTACGTAGAGCGATGTGTCGGAAAATTCAGAATCCAAATGCAGTTGTTGCCCAGCCGAAACATCCACTTTTGATCTGACTTCAACATCACTGCCGCAAAGCCAAGGTGCGAGCACTGCCGACACCGCATTTAGGTCGTCCTGCTCAACGCGATGTGTCATCTCGCCCGATCCATCCACGATTTTGTGGCCCACGCCAATCACCGTGCTGGTCTAAAAAACGATGAAGAGGGGCTTTTCTTCGTGAATGTAGCCGCGTGCGGGGAATCAATCCTTGACCTCTATCAAAGATCGCAGGTTGCGACTCTCTGCCCGCATTCCGCGAACATCACCTGGAACGGATAGCAAAAGGACAACCCGCCGCTAGAAAAATTGATATGGATCAACTGCACTGTGTTGACTCCGCAACATCCCACCCATTTTGCACAACGCGCTGATGTACATCAGAAATTTGAGGGCCCAAACGTGTTTCACTTGGTGCATATATGGTGGAAGTATTGGCCCAATCATACGATTCGGATCGTAAATGGCCGCGATTGATGTGGGATTTGGTCTATCCAAAAATTAGGGAAGCAAAGTTCGTCATGAAAACTATAAGAAATTCAATTTCAGCGCTTTCAGTAGGGTTGCTGGCTGCCTTCATTACGCCAACGCCAAGTTATGCCGGTGATTACAACGGCAACTTCATGGCCCGTATCGGTGCGACGGTTGTAGACCCTGACACGGATTTTGATGTTTTTACCCCAGCACCGGTGCCGGGGTCTCCCGCCGAAGTAAGCACTGAAGTCATCCCCAGCCTGACACTCACCTACTTCTTTAATCAAAACCTCGCGCTTGAATTGTTCTGCTGCTTTGCCAAGCATGAGGCCAAAGGAAAAGGTGCCCTCGCTGCCTTGCCAGATCTTGGTGACACCTGGATCTTCCCACCCGCACTGACTCTGCAATACCACTTTAACAACATGGGTGGCATCAAGCCTTACGTTGGTGCCGGTGTGCAATACATCAATTTCTTTAATGAGGGTAGTGCGTCAAGCCTTGCTGGTGCAAAGTTGGATATTGACGACGCTTTTGGGTTCACGCTGCAGGCTGGCGTTGACGTGCCCCTTGGCGATGGTTGGTATCTGAATGGCGACGTCAAAAAGACTTGGCTGGAAACAGATGCCAAATGGTCTAATGGAGTTACAGCCGATTTTGACCTCGACCCGTGGATCTTCACAGTTGGTGTTGGTTACCGCTTCAATCTTTCCGATCTGGTCGGCGGAAACTAAAAACAAAAACGTAGCTCTAATTTAGCTTTCAAAGCCCAAGGATTTTGAAATCCTTGGGCTTTTTTATACGACCGCAAGTTTCCGGCGCACGCTTATTGTTGCAGCCCTAAACCCCTCAACGGAGCGACGATCCGTTTTATGGCCTGCGCTCAGACGCACTTTCAGACGTACTGGGCTGTGTCCGGTCAGTGCTTAAAGAAAATCACGATGGCGCGAAAGCCCTGCTTGGTCATCACCCGGGGTTTTAACAGCCTGGCCGGGCGGGCATCGCTGTCACGCACGACGGGCCAGTCCAACGAGGCAACTTGGCGGCCCTTGTACGCGCCCTCAAGCTGAATCCCTCCGTCGCGTCGATAGCCATACCTGCGACGGCCTTTTTGGCCACGCCAAAAGCGGGGGACCTCGCCCCAGCGCAGGGTCTCAGACAACACGCCATCTTTACCTGTTATGCGATTGATAAACGCAAGCGCCATGTCTTGACGCATGCGAACGCAGCCATGGGAGTCCGCGCGACCCAATCGGCGATAACGAAACGTATTGGTGCCATGAAACGCCACACCGGACACGCGCCCGCCGCGATAGTGATAATCGATGTGCATGACGTGGCGCATGCCATATTGCAACCAGCCGCGTCCATAGCGCCAGCGGCGTTCATCAAGACCATATATGCCCGGCGGCGTTGGCCCGGACTTGCGGTCACCTCGATAATAGCGGCCACTTGAAATCGGCCAGCTATAGCTGGGGGTCAGGTCTTTGACCTTGGCGCGCTTGGCTTTGCGCTTCCAGTGGCGCTTGTCCCACAGACCAAGACGCCAGGGTCCACCGAGTTCATCACGATTCAACACCCACATACGCTGACGTGTCGGACCTCTGGTGGCAACATTGACGTAAATGGCCGTTGTAAAGCGGGGATCGATATCACGCGGTGCAAGGTAGGGCTCTGATTGGTCTTTGATACTGTCGAGAAAAGTGACCGCGTCATCTGAATACGCACCCGTGGACGCGATACTCATCCACGTAAGAGCGATTGCGACTAAACTTAAAATTCGTCTCACACCAGCCACCTAACATTGTCGACAGAAATCATAGAACCCTCTGGACTCTATTTCGGCTCTGAAGCCCCTACACTGCCTGGTATTGAAACATGAATTTACGGTCAGAGCCGAGCTTACAGCACCACTTATTTATGCGGTACGAACTCACTTATGGTGCACGTTTTTTGCTGAAACAATAACCAAGGGCGGCCCAACCAAGCCCAAACAGGATTTGCATGGCAAGCATGCCAGCTTCACCTCCAACTGCTTTTACCGGCAGAAAGCCCAGCGCAGTCACAATCCAATATAAAGCAAAGCCTGACAGGGCTGCGGCAAAGCCAGCAATCGGCAGCTTCTGCCACTGATCAGCTTTAAGCCCAAGGAGAAAACCCACAATAATCACAGCGGGATTGAGGGCAGCAATGATCAACAATGTTTTGGGGTCAAAGGCAACGATTTCAATCATTATGCGCCTTCTTGTTTTGATTGAGCTTTCCGCTTGGCATCGGCGCGCAGTCGTTCTTCTTCATACTGTACAAACCAGCCAATCATCTGGCGCCATAAGGCTTCGGCCAAATGCGGTGGAACGTCTTTTTCCTTTGCTCGTGCCTTGACCTTATCGATGACCTGCTGAATGCGCCACGGTACCAACGCATCCTCAGGATTGGATTTCAATTGCCAGGCACGCTCCACATAGCCAAATCGCGCGGCAATGAGGTCGATAAGTTCTATGTCAATGCGATCAATCTGCGCGCGCACTTCCGACATATCTGCACAGTCCCAAGGTCGCTTTGGATCCATCAAAAGTTCCTCATCGCTATAAACTCGGCCTCACACTCTTAAGTGCCGTGCCACCACTTACTTGCAACCCTGACCGGACCAGCAGCTTTTTCCAGAACCTCGCCAGCCTGAAATAAAGTTGTTTCATCAAATGGCTTGCCAATCAATTGTAAGCCAAGGGGTGTACCTTGGCTGGACAAGCCTGCAGGCACCGAAATTCCTGGCAAACCAGCCATATTCACCGTCACGGTAAAAATATCTTCGAGGTACATTTCCAGCGGGTCGCCAGTTTTTTCGCCAAATGCAAAGGCTGGATTTGGCGTTGTCGGCGTCAACACCACGTCGACATCATCCCATGCATTATCAAAGTCCTGCTTGATGAGCGTGCGCACTTTCTGCGCCTTGAGATAGTAAGCATCGTAGTAGCCAGCCGACAGGACATAGGTGCCGATCATGATGCGTCGTTTGACTTCATCGCCAAAACCAGCCTGACGCGTTTTTTCATAAGTGTCGATGATATCATTACCCGGCACCCGCACGCCATAGCGCACACCATCATAACGCGCCAAGTTAGACGAGGCTTCTGCAGGCGCCACAATATAGTAAGCAGGCAGGGCATATTTCGTGTGCGGCAATGAGATGGTTTTGATTTCAGCGCCTGCATCTTTCAGCCATGCAATCCCCTGCTGCCAAAGCTGATCAACTTCGTCTGACAATCCTTCAACGCGATATTCCTCGGGCACGCCGACTTTCAGTCCCTTGACGCCCTTGCCAAGCGCAGCCGAATAATCGGGCACAGGCATATCAACCGAGGTGGAATCTTTGTCATCATGCCCGGCCATAACGCCCAGCAAGATCGCAGCATCTTCTACCGTACGCGCAACCGGACCTGCCTGATCAAGCGATGACGCATAGGCAACAATGCCCCACCGTGAGCAACGCCCGTATGTCGGTTTGATACCGACAGTACCCGTTAATGCAGCAGGCTGGCGGATCGAGCCGCCGGTATCTGTTGCCGTCGCTGCCAAGCATAAGTCCGCTGCGACTGCTGCGGATGAGCCACCTGACGAGCCACCTGGCACCAACTTATCATCTGATGGCGTGCCGTCTTTGCCGTTGCGCCGCCACGGTGACACCACGGGACCGTGACTGCTCGATTCATTGGAGGACCCCATGGCAAACTCATCATTGTTGAGCTTGCCAAGCATGACAGCGCCTTGTCCCCATAGGTTTGCACCGACCGTTGATTCATATCCTGGGACGAAGTTCGACAAAATGTTAGAACACGCCGTCGTCGTAACACCTTCGGTGCAGTATAAATCTTTGTGGCCAATGGGCAGGCCTTCAAGGTCACGCGCTTCACCTTTTTGCAAGCGTGCATCTGCCTCTTTTGCCTGTGCCATGGCCTTTTCAGCCGTCACCGCCACGAAGGCATTGAGGTCAGGGTTCGCAGCTTCAATTTCCTTGAGAAACGCGTCCGTCAATTCTTGAGCTTTGATATCCTTATTACGCAATTTTTGGCGCGCTTCAGAAAGGGTCAAGCCGGTGAGTTCCGCCACCTTCGGTGCATCCTTCTTATTGTCGTTGCAATCGCTTAAAAGCGCTCTGGCTCTGAGCAACGTCGTACAGTATTTTTAGTGTGTTCGCTGCGCGTGATAAGTCCGCCGGGTGTAATAGAGGCTCATAAACCCGAACACAATTGACAGTGGCGCGTTTGCCTTTTCTGCAATCATACGTACTTGATCAAACAATGTTTGACGTCGAGGTCGGTCAGGGCGACTTTTCTGGAAGGACCGTGTTCCAGGAGCACCCTGCTCAATGTCCGTCGTTGAACCCGGCTGTAAGCTGTTGAGGTACGGGGTGCCCAAAACAATAGCGCCGCTTGCGATCAACAAGATACCCAGAAGTGCGAACATCAATCTCATTTCAATCTCCTCAATACACGCAAGCAGGTTTTAACAGTGTCTATTCAATGACCTTGGGCACGACGTAGTAGTTGTCTTCACTAAACGGTGCATTCTTCACAACCACGTCGGCCATTTCGCCGTCTGTGACCACGTCCTTGCGCTTCTTCAATTTATGCGCCGCAACGCGGGTCATTGGCTCAACACCATCGGTATCGACTTCGTTGAGTTGCTCAACCCAGTCGAGAATGCCTGAGAGCTCGCTGCGCAGGCCTGCAACATCGCTATCTTCAATTTTTATGCGCGCTAAGTGGGCAATACGGCGCACAGTATCGTCATCGACAGTCATGGACGTCCCTCAATCGGCACTGATATGAGCCACTAATCGCCAACCTGGACATCGGGGTGCTCAGACAGGCCTTCCCAGCAGCATGCCCGCTCTCTTAGCTGCACAGGCGAGACCACGCAACCTTCACACTGCCACACAGCATGACGGACCCGGCCGGGCCACCGGAACGGCCCGCCCGGCGCTCACCACCGGTTGCAATGATCGATGTATTTAGGCCTAGCGACGCCCGATTTTGGAAAGGAATGGTCCTAAGATGTCTGAGGCATCATCGGTCCAGGGCTTGACGTCAGCATAACGCGGTGTGCGTGCGCCACGCACTCGTAAAAAGCTATGCGCCACGTGCGGGTCCTTTGAGAACACCGCAACGCGAGACGAGGTCTTTTCATAACTATCGTTCGGCAGGACCCTATCAAAAACAAACATGCTGACGCCCTCGATACCCTGTACCGTAGCATTGAGCACACCTTCAAGGTCCAGATAGCGATTAGAAATGTGCAGAACACCAACCCCTTCAGGTTTCAACTTTGAAACATAAAGCGACAATGCTTCGCGTGTTAACAGGTGCATCGGCACGGCATCGGACGAGAACGCGTCGATAACCAACAGGTCAAAGGACTCGTCTGGCTCCTTTGCAACCGTCAGCCGCGCATCCCCAATAACGATATCTGCATTTGGTTGGCACTCAGACATATACGAAAAATCTGGCGACTGAGCTATCTCTACAACGATTGGATCAATCTCATAGAACCGCCATGTTTCTCCCTTTCGGGAATAACACGCCAACGCACCAGCGCCGAGGCCAACAACTCCAATCCGGCCTTTTGGATTTTCTGTACCAAGGCGGTTTTGAACTCTGGAAACAGCCTGATGGATTGGTCCACCTTTATAGTAATATGTGACTGCCGAAAGATCCTTTACTGGGTTGCCGTCCTTGTCATGACGACGTTGCGCGCCATGCAATGTCGAACCGTGCTGCAAAACCGTGTATTGGCCATCATCTGACTTCAGAACACGATAAACCCCAAAATAGCTGCGTTGCGCATTGCCAACGTGCACTGCGGTCGGCAAAACGACGAGGACCGCAACCATCAACAGCGCAACCGCCAACTGGTTAACCGGCTTGCGCTGGTAGTAAAAGAGGGGAATGGCAAGGAGTGTGATCAATATAAGCGCGATCCCCCAACCACCAAACGTCACGCCAAGTTTTGCGCAAAGTGCGGCGAAGGAAAATACTGCAACAGGCCCGGCAACAAATTTTACCGCCCCGCCTTTGAGGTCCCAATCACCTTTTTTCAAGGCGGCAACAACACCTGGGCGACAAGCGAGTGTCAGCGCTAAAATCAACGGATATTCAAAAACTTCTGAAAATAGCTTTGGAGCGACAAGAGCTGCAAACAGGCCACCCAGAACACCACCAAAAGACATCCACAAATAAAATTCTGTCAAAGACCGTGCACTTGGGCGGGATTCATAAAGGGTGCGATGAGCGATCAATGTGCCGGACATAAACGCAGCAAGACCAAGAGAGCTTGTCAGGAACCAGTTTCCTACCCAGTTCTGAGAGAGCAGCAAGAATACCAGAAAAACTGAACCGACATGAATCGAGGATAACAGATCGACTGATCTGTCGTCGTCGGAACGGCTCGCGCCGTCACGGAATACAATGACAAATGTCAAAAGATAAAGCGCCAGCGGGATCACCCAGATCAATGGCGCAGAAGCAACATCGGTCGCAATATGCGTTGTAAAGGCGGTCAGAAGTGCCGACGGGACCATTGCTAACCCGATCCACGTCAAGCGGTTCTGCCAAGTCGGGCCGACACGATCTAGTCGATCATCTCCCGTTGCAGCTTCAATGGGTGCTACGCCACTTGCCTCCTGTCGCTTCCAAACGACTGCAAAACATGTAGCAAGTCCCAAGATCAATCCGAGATAACCCAACATCCAAAAACCGCTGAGCGACGTAACACCAAACATCGGTTCAAGGAGAAGTGGATAGCCAAGTAACGCAAAGAAGCTCCCCAAGTTGGAAGCTGCGTACAGAAAGTAAGGGTCAGCGCTTTGGGCATGACCGGTGCGCGCAAACCACGCTTGCAGCAACGGCGCGTTGGCAGCGACGGCCATGAACGGCAAACCAATAGCAACAGCAAACAAACCAAACTGCCACAGATAGGCATCACCTTGCGGCGGCTCCTGCCAGCTTTCAGGCAATGCGATTGGCAGCGCCAAGAACGCGAACAAACAAAAACTGAGGTGTACCAATCCGGTCATTTTGGCTGGCAGATAGCGGATCAAGGCATGTGCATAACAATACCCGGCGAGCAGAGCGCCTTGGAAAAAGGCCAGTGCGACGGCCCACACGGACGGGGATCCGCCGAGAATGGGTAATACCATCTTTGCAAACATAGGCTGGATAGAAAACAACAGCAAAGCTGACAGCAACATCGTCACCGTATAGAGCCAAAGTGTACCGGAGCCAGCTTCAGAAGCAGCCTTTTCTGAGGTTGCTAATGAGGTTGATGAGAGAGTTGCAGAAGTCATAAGAGCGTGAAATCCTACAAGACCAAACAACCAACCCGCTTGAGTACTTCTGGTTGGAACCCTTGATCTGCTTCAAACGGTGAGAAAAACTGGACTGCAAGTGATGAGATGCAGGTCCCTCGATGCGAAATGTGTACACTTCAAGCTGAAACTAACCGTTGGCTTAAACCTGAAACGCGGCTGATGGTCGTCAATAACTTAGATGGTAAATGTGAAGGTGGAGTTGACGGTAACATGACTGAACAGACCAGCACCAACTCACCGCGCCCGGGAGATATTACGGACGATCCACAAACTTTTGTTAATCTCTCATCAACAGGCAGATTGATTGGCATTGATATGGGCACCAAGACCTTGGGGCTGGCGTTATCTGACGTTATGCGTTCCATAGCATCGCCTTTGGAAACCATTAAGAGACGTAAATTTTCTGTCGACATCGTGCGCTTGTTGGAACTTGGCGAAGAACACACAATTACCGGTTGGGTCCTCGGGCAGCCTCTAAATTTGGATGGCAGTGCTGGTCCGCGCGTTCAGGCAACAAACGCATTTGCTCGCAATCTCGCCGCGCGGTCCCCATTGCCGATCCTGCTCTGGGATGAGCGTCTGTCAACTGTTGCAGCAGAGCGCGTCCTTTTAGAGGCCGATACCTCTCGCCAACGGCGCGGAGAGGTCATCGATAAGATGGCAGCAGGTATCATTCTGCAAGGTGCACTCGACCGCTTCACGAACCTTTAGCCTACCACTGATTTTGCAGACCGGTGTTCTAAAGCGGCTCAACAGGCCGTCGTTGCGATGTCAGAGAGCGCATGCCATGCAACGCGTTTCATTCAAGCTCATAGCAGCGTCGGTCGCCTGAAAATTTGAACAATAAACAATTTGTGATCGCTCCACAGCTCTGACAACGAAACTAAAACGCCTCCTACAGCGTACGTCCCTTACCAATCAACCACACTTCAGGTTGCCCGTAGGTCGCGTTAGGGCACCACAATCCTGGGATCAGTACGTTGAATACACAAGAAAAAACCAATTCCAGCGACGCCACTGAGTTGACCAATCAATTGTTTCACTTGTTGCATCGCGCTGGACAAGGGGGCGATGAGTGGGTTTTGAGCCTGTTCCGCGAAGCAGACCTCACGCCGCGCCAATTTACCGTTCTGACCGCGGCTCAAGCCCGCACGGAACCAAGCCAAGCTGCACTTGTTGCTGACACAGGTATCGACCGCTCAACGCTCGCCGACATCGTTGGACGGTTAGTCAGCAAAGGGCTCGTAGAACGTCACCGCACCCAACGCGATGCGCGCGCCTATGCCATTGCCGTCACCGACAAAGGTCATGAAACAATTTCAAACTTGGCGCCCCGCGTGGCGACGATGGAACACCAAATTCTGGCAGTCGTGCCGGAGGATCAGCGTGAGACGTTCATCCTAAATTTAGAAGCGATTGTTGAGAATATGGTCGAGGCTTAGGCTAACGAATGAAATACTGCAGAACCTCAAAAAACGATACAAACCTTGCCTAAAATTCTGGGCCTAAAATTCTGGCGTAGCACGATCAACAATTGATTTTGCATCTGTCCATTCCAACCCCTGACCGTAGGTTTGGCGCATATTTGATCCCATACGCGTTGCAATGAATCCATCAGCGACAGCGTCAGGCGCATGACTTCGCAAAATAGCACCAGCAGCAAGCGTGGCTAAACTTTCCACCAACATTCGCATGCGTATTTCAAGTGTGCGTGGCTCGTGCAAACACGTCTCAATACGAGCGTAGGCCGCTTTCAGGTGCGTGTCATCACCGACAGCTTGAGCGAGCTCGTCCATCACCACTTCAACGACCTCAGGCTCCTTTTGCAACACGCGCATAACATCCAGCGCCATGACATTTCCAGAGCCTTCCCAAATCGCGTTGACGGGAACCTCACGATAAATGCGCGCAAGAGGTTGGGCCTCAACGTATCCATTTCCACCCAAACATTCCATTGCCTCAGCGACCACAGCGGGTGCTATCTTGCAAACCCAATACTTCGTGATTGGTGTCATCAGCCGACGCCATGCATGGGCGCGGGTATCACCGGTATGGTCAAATGCACGCGCCAAACGAAACACCAAACTCGTTGCTGCCTCTACCTCAATGGCCAGATCAGCCAACACCTGCTGCATAATCACATGGTCAGCAAGCGGCTTTCCAAACGTTTGGCGAAACCTGCAATGATGCAGTGCTTGGGCAACGGCAGACCGCATCAGGCCCGCCGAGGACACCGCACAATCAAGTCGCGTATAAGTCACCATTTCAATGATTGAGGACACACCGCGACCTTCATCGCCAATCAACCAGCCGTGCGCATTGTCAAACTCAACCTCAGATGAGGCATTTGAACGATTGCCAAGCTTTTCCTTGAGGCGCTGGAACCGCAGACCATTGCGCGCACCATCATCGCGAAAACGGGGCACCAAGAAACAGGACAGACCACCTGTCGCCTGGGCCAAAACCAAAAACGCGTCAGACATTGGGGCTGACATGAACCACTTGTGACCGTTGATGGTGTAGGTGGCCCCGGATCCGGCTTTTGAGACCGGCGTTGCCGACGTCAGGTTCTGGCGCACATCTGTGCCACCTTGCTTTTCGGTCATACCCATGCCGAGCGTCACGCTGGTCTTTTCCTGCATCGGTAAAAAGCGTGCGTCGTACTCACGGGCTTGAATTTTTGGCAGCCAGCGCGCGGCCACGTCGGGCTGCAACAAAAGCGTTGGTACGGCGGCATTCGTCATGGTGATCGGACAACAATGTCCAGATTCCATTTGTGCAGCCATGTAGAGCCCTGCGGCGCGATAGACATGACCACCTGGTGGCGGTGTCGACTTGGCGGATGCTTTCAGCGAACGCGGATCTAGATGGTCCCAAAGCGCGCCCTTAAGGCCTTGACCGGCGCTCACCTCCATCAACTGATGGTAGGAGGGATGAAATTCGACTTCATCGCGGCGCTGACCCTGGCTGTCGTGGGTCATGAGTTTGGGTGGATTTTCGTTGGCCAAACGACCAAGCTCACCCGCCTCTTTGGATCCACAGGCGGCGCCAAACTGACTAAGTGGCTCCATATCCCGCGCTGGCCCACATTCACGTGCCACGGCCTGCTGCATCGCCACGTCTGTCGAAAACAGGTTAATGTCCTGAAACAGAGGCGACTGGTTCAAAACGGCGTCTGGAGCGCTCTCGGTCTTGCTTGGTTCTGCCATGGTTCGGTTTTTATCAACTTAAAGACCAGAAAGTGAAGCGACTTGCTTGCGGGCTGGATCAACTCAGCTTATAGAACCAATTTTAATGCCCAAGACAAATAAGACGTCCCAAAATCGCTTCCCCCATCGTCACCTTCTCACGTGTGAGACTTTGACGGCCCATGAAGCCGTTGCCCTCCTTGATCTCGCTGATAAAGCTGCTGAGAACAACCGCAAAGCGGACAAAAAACGCGAACTGCTGCGCGGGCGTACGCTTATCAACCTTTTCTTTGAGGCCTCGACCCGAACCCAGGCCTCCTTTGAGCTCGCCGCCAAGCGTCTTGGCGCAGATGTGCTCAATATGAACGTCTCCACCTCATCGGTACAAAAGGGCGAAACGCTGCTTGATACCGCCGTCACGCTCAACGCCATGCGCCCGGATATCATTGTCGTTCGCCATCATGCAGCAGGTGCCGTTGAGCTTTTGTCACAAAAAGTCGATTGCTCGGTGATCAATGCTGGCGATGGTGCCCACCAGCACCCAACCCAGGCTCTGCTTGATGCGCTCACAATTAGGCGCGCCAAGGGCCGTATTGAAGGCCTGCTTGTTGCCATCTGCGGCGATGTCATGCACTCCCGCGTAGCACGCTCTAACATCGACCTTCTCAACGCACTGGGCGCGCGCGTCCGCGTCATCGCACCTTCAACCCTGATGCCACCAACACCGGAACGGTTTGGTGTTGAACCGTTCACCAACATGTGGGACGGGCTCGAAGGTGTCGACGTGGTGATGATGTTGCGCTTACAGCGCGAGCGCATGCAGGGCGCTTACGTACCCTCAAGCCGGGAGTACTTTCACTTTTTCGGCCTCGACAACGACAAACTCTCAAAAGCCAAACCGGATGCATTGATCATGCATCCAGGGCCGATGAACCGCGGCGTTGAAATTGCGTCCACGGTTGCCGATCACTCACGGAGCGTTATTCGCGAGCAAGTTGAAATGGGTGTTGCTGTGCGCATGGCGGTTCTTGAAGCCCTTTCAACCCATCTGCCGAGCTGAGGAGGAAACACATGACCAAATCAGCCGCAACCGCCACCGCTGAACACTCCGCGACCCCAACCGCGTACATCAATGCACACCTGATTGATCCTGAGTCAGGCCGCGATGAACCAGGTGGCATCGTCGTCCGCGATGGCAGAATTGAAGACATTGGCGAACACTTGCGCCGCAATGCGCCAAGCGGCCTTGACGTTGTTGATTGTGGTGGGAACATTCTGTGCCCCGGCCTGATTGATGCGCAGGTGTTTACCGGCGAACCGGGGTCGGAACATCGCGAAACGCTAAAAACAGCAAGCAAGGCAGCAGCCGCAGGCGGCGTTACCTCCATCATCGTTATGCCGGATACCGATCCCGTTATTGATCAGGTGTCATTAGTTGACTTCATTCAACGTCGCGCGCGCGACAATGCTATTGTCCGCGTTTACACCATGGCGGCCACCACGCGTGATTTGGGCGGCGAGGAGATGACCGAAATTGGTCTTTTACAACGCGCTGGCGCAATTGCATTTTCAAATGGCAAGTCCTCAATCGCCAACACGCGGGTCATGCGCAATATTCTGAATTATGCCAAAGACCACGACGCCTTGATCGTGCACCACACCGAAGACCCGTACTTGTCCAAAACCGGCACCATGAATTCCGGTGAGGTCGCAGCCCGCCTTGGCCTTTCTGGTGTGTCGCGCATTGCTGAAACGATTGTGCTCGAGCGTGACGTGCGCCTGGTTGAAATGACGGGTGGGCGTTATCATGCAGCCACGATTACCTGCAAGGAAAGCCTGGACGTCATTCGCCAGGCCAAAGACAATAACCTGCCGGTTACATGTGGTGTTTCCATCAATCACCTGACATTGAACGAAAACGACATCGGATCCTACCGCACCTTCTTCAAAGTGCGCCCGCCGCTACGCAGTGAAGAAGACCGTGCCGCGATGGTCCGCGCCATCGACGATGGCGACATCGACATCATCGTCTCAAGTCATGACCCACAAGATACCGACGACAAACGTCGACCTTTTGCCGAAGCCGCAGATGGTGCGATCGGACTGGAGACGCTGTTGTCGTGCGCGCTGCGCCTACACTACACAGATGGCGTTGCACTAACGACGGTTCTCAAAGCCCTGACCATCAACCCAGCGCGCCTGTTTGGTCTGGAGGCCGGGCGGCTGGCGGTCGGAGCGCCTGCTGATTTGATCGTCTTTGACGCAGGTGAACCGTGGGTGGTCAACAAAGCCTTGCTGCATGCCCGCTCCAAAAACACACCCTTTGATGAAGCCAAGCTACAGGGCCGGGTAAAGAGAACGGTTGTTGCCGGAGTGCCCGTCTATCGCTACCCTGACGATGCGCGCAGCTAGGTGGTCTCTGCTTTAACGCCTACGGGTACGCGTTAAGTGTATGAAACGCCTTGTCCTGTTATGGGTTAAAATTGCATGGGTAGCCTTTCCCTTCTAACAACAACCGCGTTGATCCTTGGCTACCTGCTGGGGTCTATTCCGTTTGGCCTGCTGCTCACGCGTAGTGCTGGCCTCGGTGATGTACGTGACATTGGCTCTGGCAATATTGGCGCAACGAACGTGTTGCGTACCGGCTCTAAAACGCTTGCTGCGGCGACCCTTTTCCTCGACATGCTCAAAGGCACTGCAGCTGTTATCATCGCTGTAGTGATCGCAACGCATATCTTTCATGCACCACCAATTATAGCCTACACCGCCGGGCTCTTGTCAGGCTTTGCCGCATTTCTCGGACACCTCTATCCGCTCTGGTTGAAGTTCAAAGGTGGCAAAGGTGTTGCCACATATATTGGTGTATTGCTTGGCATCGACCCACTCCTTGCAGCGGTCTTTTGCGCCGTCTGGTTGGCTGTCGCGTTTGCATCACGTTACTCTTCGCTTGCCGCACTTGTCGCCAGCATTGCAATGCCGATCCAAGCTTTCATCATGCATGGCGCGGGTTTGGTGTTTTATGTCCTCCTTACGATGACAGCGCTACTGCTGTGGAAGCATCGTGAAAACATTGCCCGCCTACGACGCGGCGAGGAATCCAAGATTGGCCAACAGAGGTGAACCATCACTGTTCACACCGGCACCCTTGCCGGTCGCAGCCCTTGATGAGGCGGGTCGCGTCGCCTGCCTGCGCCTCATACGATCTAGCAACATTGGCCCGGTCACATTTCGCAAACTGATCAATCTGCATGGCGGCGCGGAACAAGCGCTTGCCGCGTTGCCGGAGATAGCCCAGCGCTCAAACAGCACGCGTAAAATAAAGATCTGCCCCAAAGCGCGCGCAGAAGCAGAACTTGAAGCGGCTGAAAACGTCGGTGCTACGCCGCTGTTCACAATCGAACCCGGCTTTCCAGCGCTTCTTGCCGTCACAGATACACCGCCCCCCATGCTCTACGTCAAAGGCGATGCAGAACTGCTCAACAGACCGTGCATTGCGATCGTCGGTTCGCGGCAATCATCGGCCGCGGGCATCAAACTTGCGCGCACGTTTGCGGCTCAACTGGGCGATGCCGGATTGTGCATTGCATCTGGCCTTGCTCGCGGAATCGATGGTGCCGCCCACCAAGCTGCACTCGCGAACGGCACGATTGCAGTTGTAGCTGGTGGCGTTGATGTCGCCTATCCGCCCGAACATGCCGACCTGCAACACCGTATTGGCGAGCAAGGATGTGTTATCAGCGAAATGCCACCTGGCTTCTTGCCACGCGGCACTGATTTTCCTAGACGCAACCGGATCATCGCTGGCATTTCTCTTGGCGTATTGATCATTGAAGCCGCACGCAAATCCGGATCCCTCATAACAGCTCGTATGGCCAGCGAAATCGGCCGTGATGTATTCGCTGTTCCCGGACACCCATTGGATCCACGCGCAGAAGGCACTTTGAAGCTGATAAAAGAGGGTGCAACGCTTGCAACATCTGCAAGCGATATTATCGAAGCTCTGAACCCGATTGGTGCGTCCCTTCAGGATGGTCTTTGCGAACCCGCCCTCAAATACAGTTTTAAGGCCAGCTCAGGACCACCAACAGAACCTCACACACCACCAGATGAAGCCGACACCGAAAAGGTGCTTTCGGCTCTCAGCCCAAACCCCATTGATATGGATGAAGTGGCGCGCGCGACCGGGCTTACCATTCGCGCGGTGCGTTCGATCATCTTTGAATTGGATCTGTCAGGGCGCATAGAGCACCATGGCCAACAACTGATCGCCTTACGAGAAACTTCATTGGACACGTGATGTCTGACATCTCCAGCATAACCTCCAGCCGGCAGCAACATCGCTTCAGAGCACATCGTCTTTCCGGTGTTGCAAGCGCTTAACTTGAAGGCTTGCTTCTGCGTGCGCCAATGCCAACAAGCCATTTAGGGTTGGCCCGCCGGACGCACCGGAAAGCGACTGAAGATCAAATAAAATTTCTGCTATATATTCGAGACGGTTTCGGATCTCTTCCTCAGAGATAACCGCCTCCGCCCCACCCACTATCGGTGGCCCAGCATTCGTCGGCATAGCCCCATCACCCCCAACCTGCAATCGCTTTAAATAATACCTAAGGTTGCAATGCTAGGTTATGTTCCCGTCGATTGCAAATTTTGTGCAGGATTTGCCACCCTGAGCTTTGACTTTGCATGATCGGGGCTGACCGCGCGCCGCTTTATCTTGAATGAGAGCAATCGATGAACACCGTTCGACCGTGCTCATTTGGGCCCGAGTCACAGCCCCATCAATCTGGTTTACGGACCAGATCTGCACATCCTGCCGTGGCGTCCAAACCCGACTCGACATAACACGCGGCCATGCGGTTACCGCCGTCAAGCAACCGCCCATGGTTGTAGCCGCGGCTATCAGATGCGACCCAGCTGAATGACACATTGTCTGGATAAACCACGCCAAAGAACTCTTTGCGCCCAGCCGAATAGTCAAAATACCCGCGAAACCGACGATCCGTCTGGGATGTGATCTGGATTGTCTTTTTCCACGTCTTCAGACCTTTTTTGTCTGAAATGGTATGATTTTCACCGGACCAAGTGCCGACCAGATTGGGAACGTCCCCCTGGGGTTCTGCCGCAACGCGGGTGCTCAGAGCCATCGACACAGTGGCAAGGGTGAAGCCTACCAGCAGCAGCACGACCAACGTCGGCAGCCTGGATACCCGGCGACAACCCAAGTGCTTGGTCATTTTGTGGTTGTCCGGCATCGCGTCCTCCATGTGATCGCTCTTTCTGGCAAATCTTTTTTAGCATAGGGTTTTGCCAATTCGAGCTCCTATTGGAGGCTGATCTGGGCCCTAAATCAGAGCTTTATCGCATCTATCCCCACCGCCTAAATCGTTAACGCGACAATGAAATTTGTCGCAGCGGCCAAGATCGGCTCGACTTCTATTGACAGCACACCCTGCTCTGACTATCTCCCGCTTATCAGCACTCCTGCATAGGGAGTGCTAAGGGTCCCGCTCGGGTCCCGATTTGACCGAAAGCCAGCGGCCATAAGCGGCTGGCTCCCACAGTATTTACCCGATACGGAGCTGTACTTAGATGAAATTCCGTCCTTTGCACGACCGCGTGGTTGTGAAGCGCGTTGATGCCGAAGCCAAATCTGCTGGCGGCATCATTATCCCAGACTCAGCAGCAGAAAAACCGCAAGAAGGTGAAGTCGTCGCCGTTGGCCCTGGTGGTCGTGATGACAGCGGCAAAATTGTCGCCCTCGATCTCAAAGCAGGTGACCGCGTGTTGTTTGGCAAATGGTCTGGCACCGAAGTCAAAATTGATGGCGACGACCTCCTGATCATGAAGGAAAGCGACATCATGGGCGTGCTGGAAGGCTAGCGCCTCTCACCCTCATTTCATTCCCTAAGTTTCAAAAGTAGGAGTTGCCCTAGACATGGCTGCTAAAGACGTAAAATTTTCAACTGAAGCGCGCG
This sequence comes from Hyphomicrobiaceae bacterium, assembly GCA_021775735.1. Lineage (GTDB taxonomy): Bacteria > Pseudomonadota > Alphaproteobacteria > Rhizobiales > Hyphomicrobiaceae > JAHZKN01. The sequence goes on along the minus strand of JAJFHG010000072.1, from coordinate 39,855 downwards.
AGAAAATGCTGCGCGGCGTTGATACCCTGGCCAATGCGGTCAAAGTCACCCTTGGCCCCAAAGGCCGCAATGTCATCATCGACAGATCTTTTGGCGCACCACGCACCACCAAAGACGGTGTGACGGTTGCCAAGGTAATCGAACTTGTAGATTAGTTCGAAAACATGGGCGCACTGATGGTGCGCGATGTTGCTTCAAAGACCATCGATGAAGCAGGTGACGGCACCACAACAGCAACTGTACTTGCCCAAGCCATTGTACGCGAAGGCCTTAAGTCTGTTGCCGCTGGCATGAACCCAATGGATCTGCGCCGTGGCATCGATAAAGCTGTTGCACAGGTCGTTGAAGCCATCTCAAAGACTTCCAAGAAGGTGAAAGACTCTGGCGAAATCGCTCAGGTCGGCACCATCTCTGCAAATGGCGAAAATGAAATTGGCGACATGATCGCTGAAGCCATGCAGAAAGTTGGCAACGAAGGTGTCATCACCGTTGAAGAAGCCAAAAGCTTGGCCACCGAACTTGATGTCGTTGAAGGTATGCAGTTCGACCGTGGCTACCTGTCACCTTACTTTGTCACCAACGCTGACAAAATGATCTCCGAACTGGAAGATCCATACATCTTGATCCACGAAAAGAAGCTGACCGGCCTTCAGGCTTTGCTGCCTGTTCTGGAAGCCGTGGTGCAAACCTCCAAGCCACTTCTGATCATTGCAGAAGATATTGAAGGTGAGGCGCTTGCAACTTTGGTTGTCAACAAGCTGCGCGGCGGCCTCAAAGTAGCGGCTGTAAAAGCTCCAGGCTTTGGTGATCGTCGTAAAGCCATGCTTGAGGACATCGCTGTTCTCACCGGTGGTCAGATGATTTCTGAAGACCTTGGCATCAAGCTTGAAAACGTCTCCCTTGACATGCTCGGCCACGCAAAGCGCGTGTCGATCACAAAAGATGACACAACCATCGTTGATGGCGCGGGCGACAAGAAAGATATCGAATCCCGCGTCGCTCAGATCAAAGCCCAGATCGAAGATACCTCATCTGACTATGATCGTGAAAAACTGCAAGAACGCCTCGCCAAACTGGCTGGCGGTGTTGCAGTGATCCGTGTTGGCGGTGCGACAGAAGTTGAAGTGAAAGAGCGCAAAGACCGTGTCGATGACGCTTTGAACGCAACGCGTGCTGCGGTTGAAGAAGGTGTTGTTCCTGGAGGTGGCGTTATGCTGCTCAAAGCAACCACCAACATCACCGTCAAAGGCGACAACGCAGATCAAGATGCAGGCATTGAGATTATTCGCAAGGCTCTACAGGCTCCGATCCGCCAGATTGCTGATAATGCAGGCGTCGAAGGCGCCATCGTAGTTGGCAAGGTCCTTGAGAATAAAGACGCTGCATTTGGCTACGACGCGCAAACCGGAGAGTATGGTGACCTTTTGAAAAAAGGCATCATTGATCCAGCTAAAGTTGTCCGACATGCATTGCAGGACGCTGCCTCTGTTGCCGGCCTAATGGTCACCACAGAAGCTGCCGTCGCGGATGCACCTAAGGCAGATGGTGGTGGCGCACCAGCAATGCCTGATATGGGTGGCATGGGCGGAATGGGTGGCATGGGCGGAATGATGTAAGCCAACCCACTCAGACGTCAGAAACATAACGCCTGCAGAGATCACGCTCTGCAGGCGTTTTTTATTTGTGATTGTGAACCAAGGCTTACGGACTTCGCCAATTGCACGGCCTACTACACGGAAACCAAGCGCGGTATAACAAAAATAATGAACAGACAGGTGCCGACCGTCCACAAGCCAAACTGCAGCAATGTGCGTTGCATGAGTGCGCGCTCAGCACGACGTTCATCACCATGACGCACGCGGCCTGAGAGCCGTGGGCGATAGACGACTCGTCTTAAGCGCATAAAGGAACGCAGGTTCCAAAATGCAAACGCACCACCGACACACAGTGCGAGAGCTGACAGCACGTGAAACGCACCAATTTCAATTGACATTGCAAACCGTCCAAACGAGCCCCGCGCCAGGACGCGCCGAGGCATGATGGAGCTGTAGAGAGGAAAATTACTGCCTGACGCTAACCCATGTGCTGGGCATTGCTCAAGGGAAATGACGATGGGTAAACTCCACCAGGATCATAAGGCTGTGGATTTTACCGCTTAGCCACCCGCAAAACACGCCCCGCATGATGCGGCACGGTATGAACGATCAGTTGGTCAAATGATATGGCGTGCTGCGTGACAAATTGGCGACGTCCACGTCACGCTCAACCCCCGACATGCCCGCACCGTGGCTTCTTTGTTTGCCTCAGCTATGATTCTTGAGGCATTGAGGGGCATACCTTTTTATCCGCCCCGTACAACCGCGACAGACTGAGACCAAATCCCATGACATTGCTTGAAATTATCGCATCGCTTCTCGTCCTCTCAGGGCTGTTTGGCTTGATCAACTATCGTATTTTAAAATTACCGCACACAATCGGCTTGGTTGTCGTCGCCCTTGTCGCCTCTTTGATCATCGTCGGCCTTGAGGCGCTTAAACCTGATCTAGGCATTTCAGACAACGTGTTGATACTTTTGAAGTCGATTGATTTCAGAAAAGTTCTTCTTGAAGGATTTTTGGCAGCGCTTCTATTTGCTGGCGCCGTTCACGTCGATTTATCCGACATAGCTGAAAACAAATGGGCAATCGCGCTGATGGCAACCATCGGAGTCATGATCTCGACGTTTGTCGTCGGCGGTTTGATGTGGCTGGTTGCAGGCTGGCTTGATTTCAATCTGCCATTCATCTGGGCTCTGGTTTTTGGCGCCCTGATTTCACCGACGGATCCTGTCGCCGTGTTGTCAATCTTGAAGCACGTCAAGGTCCCACGATTGTTGCAGGCAAAGATCGCTGGTGAATCGTTGCTCAATGACGGTGTTGGCGTTGTCGTGTTCACCATATTGGTCGCGATTGCGATGGGCACACAAGCACCAGGTGGCGGCGAAATCGGTACGGCGGCCGTTGTAAAACTGTTTGCACTGGAAGCCTTTGGTGGCGCGGTGCTGGGCCTCATTGCTGGGTTAATCACCTACGCACTGCTGAAAATGATTGATGAGTACATCATTGAGGTGATCATCACGCTGGCGCTCGTCACAGGCGTCTATGCCCTCGCGCTACGCTTCCATCTTTCTGGCCCTATCGCCGTTGTTGTGGCAGGCCTTCTGATCGGCAATCATGGAGCGCGCTTTGCCATGAGCGACTCTACCCGCCAGCATTTATTTCAGTTCTGGACACTGATCGATGAAATCTTGAACTCCATCTTGTTCTTGTTGATCGGACTTGAAGTTCTCCTGATTGGCCGCGAATTCGAGCAAACATGGCTGGCCGTGGCTGCGATCCCCATTGTGCTTGCTGCGCGCCTGCTGGCGGTGTCGGTCCCGATCGGCCTGCTGTCTATCCGAAAGCAATTCACCGACGGCACCATCCGCATGCTGACCTGGGGTGGACTGAGAGGCGGGATCTCTGTCGCCCTCGCCCTGTCATTACCTGACACACCCTATAAGGACGCAATCTTGACCGCGACATACGTTGTGGTGGTGTTCTCCATTCTCGTCCAAGGCCTGACAATGGAACGCATGGTTGGAACCCTCAAAAGCACACCACAGAGTTAGAAAGGTCTATCGGATAAAAACGGCGGCACGGTTACACAACCGCGCCGCCTAGATCTATTTTGATGCCATGAAATGTTGTGACACCGGTCTTAGAATTTTGGCCTTAACGCAACCAACTTCCAATCCATTCCACGAAATCCCATTTCTGCGGTGATATCAGGTTGTTTGGCTTTAGGGTCTTGGGCCACCCCAACTTGAAGCCCAAGCGGTCCGGCCAAACCAAACGTCTTGATGTTGTCCAGGCCGAACTTTGGCTTCTTGGTTTTTTTGGCTGGTGCAGGCTCAGGCTCAGGCTCTGGGTCTGGGGCCCTTTCTGCCTGGCGGCTCTTCGTAACGCCACCAATCAAATCTCCAAGGCCACTCGTTTTGTTTCCTGTGGCTGCCCCGACGATGCCACCAACCAAACCGCCTATATCGAGTTCGGTACCTTCACTACCATCGTCACCACCAATTTTAACTTTTCCCAAGTTACTGAGACCGGCCAAACCCCCAAGGGATCCGCTCATCTGTTCTTTGACTATTTTTGCGACGGCCTCCTTGATCGTCCCTCCATGACGCGCAATTCGGATCAAATTTTCCGGTGTTACAACGTTGTTCAAAGTTGTTTCCACCACTTTCGGCAACAACGCTGCTTTGGTCTCGTCATCAAGAATTGTAGCAACGGGACTGCCAGACTGACTGAGCGCATCGGCCATCGCTCGTTCGGCGTGGTGACGCGCAGCAGGGCGCAAAGACTCACGCACACTGACAAAATCAATCTTATCGCTCAGCGTTGCTGCATCGCCTGCATCTAAAGCCGATTTGATTTGGTAGCCGGACCATGCTGGCCAGGCCACGTAAAACCCAAATCCCAACACTAAGATCAAAAGTAATAGTCGTCTCATAATTTGCCTCCCCTGCGTCATGCCCTGTGAGATCCAGCACAAACAACTGGCATAGCCTGACCGCTTATTCAGGTACTGCTTTTAGCGGGTTACGCCGGAGGCGTCACCTTCAGCTCTAAAACTCAATAAAATCAGCACGGAAATCCCGGAGCCTTAGATCTGAAACCTCCGAAAATGAAAAATCCGCAACCCATGGAAGCCCATGAAATGCGGATTTTGTATTCTGGTTCAATCTGCCCACCCTGACAAAAGGGTATTGCAGTTTTATGACGCACACTTGCTCAAAGCTTCTTTGCGCGTGTTGAGCATGGCCTGAACATCCTGTGGTGACTTTGAACCGCACCAGGCGAGCAACGCTTTCATATCAGCTTTCCATTCTGGACCACTTTGACCGCACTGTTTACGGGAGTTTTCCTGAATTTGCTGCAAGGACAGCTTGGCGTAGTTGACGCAATTTGCAGACGCTTGAGTTGCCGGCAATACCAGCGCCAGTCCGGCGGTGGCTGCGAACATCATGGCTGCTTTGTTGCTCATCTTAGACATCGTCATCAAACCTCAATTTCAAGACCCCACAAAACGAGGGTCATCCTCAAAGTGGTGCGCCGTGTTCGAGTGGGAACTCACGTTTTTGTCCCAAGACAAGGCGACATCGTGACTAACAATCTACAGCTGTCAATATGAACCAGCACTGAATGGCACTTAAGCATTCTATTCACCCAATAAGCCCCGTAAAACTGTTGTTTTTCAAACACAAATACAGTGTGACCCTGACCTGACGGCCTCGGGTGATCTAGAATCAGATTAAGCTACAACTCAAAGATTTCACCCGCTTATGGATTGCTCCCACCCATGCCGCACGCTGCCTTGCAGGCTGACACCAACGCCTCGACAACCGATGCGCCTAAGATGCAGCTCGAAGCCGCGCATCAGTTGCTGGAACAAACGTTCGGCTACAAAAAGTTCCGTGGTCATCAATCAAAGATCATTGAAACAGTGCTGGCGGGGGATGACGCGTTGGTGTTGATGCCAACCGGCGGAGGTAAATCGCTCTGTTATCAAATTCCCGCTTTGGTACGCCCAGGCATTGCTATTGTCGTCTCGCCATTGATTGCCCTCATGCAGGACCAGGTGGACGCGCTCAAAGCAGCTGGCGTGAAAGCGGCCTATCTCAACTCGACATTAGATTGGCAGCAGCAAACAGCCCTTGAAGATGCCATTGTATCAAACGCACTGGACCTTCTCTACATCGCACCCGAACGCTTGGTCCAAGAGCGCACGCTCAACCTGCTGCAGCATGCCAATGTATCCCTCATCGCAATCGACGAAGCCCATTGTGTCTCGCAATGGGGACATGACTTTAGACCCGAGTACCGCCAGCTCAGTCTCCTTGCTGATCGCTTCCCTTCTGTGCCACGCATCGCTCTCACCGCAACCGCTGATGAACGCACCCGCGCTGACATCGTCAAGGAACTAAGGCTTGAGACAGCACAACGTTTTGTCGCCAGCTTCGACCGCCCCAACATCCGCTACACCATCACCGACCCGGGCTTAAGAAGTGTCCGTGAGCGTTTGTGGCGGTTTATTTCTTCTGAGCATGCCAATGATGCAGGCATCATCTACTGCCTGTCGCGGCGCTCAGCGGAAGAAACGGCCCAATGGCTCTGTCGCAAAGGGCGTACAGCGCTTGCCTATCACGCAGGCCTCAACGCAGATATCCGCCGCGACGTCCAACGCCGGTTTCTGAGTGAGGATGGGCTCATCGTGGTGGCAACCATTGCGTTCGGCATGGGCATCGATAAGCCTGACGTGCGCTTCGTTGCCCATCTCAATCTGCCAAAATCTATCGAGGCCTACTACCAGGAAACCGGACGTGCAGGGCGTGATGGTGCGCCCGCGAATGCTTGGCTGGCCTATGGCATGCAAGACATTATGCAGCAGCGGCAATGGATCGCCCAATCAGATGCGGGCGAGGCACACTGCCGGATTCAACGTCAAAAACTCGATGCACTGATCGGCCTTTGTGAAACCGCAACGTGCAGACGCCGCGCCTTGTTGTCCTACTTTGACGAACAAACACAAGCAACATGCGGCAACTGCGATAACTGCCTCAGCCCGCCTGAGACTCAAGACGCAGCGGTTCTTGCGCAAAAAGCCTTGTCAGCCGCGTACCGTACCGAGCAACGCTTTGGCGTCACTTACCTCGTCAATGTCCTGCTTGGCAAAGCGGATGCCCGCATCACCGCCAATCAGCATGACAAACTGAGCGTGTTCGGAATTGGAAAAGACACAGACGTGCAAATTTGGCGTGCACTATTTCGACAATTAACGGCAGCGGGCTTTCTCACCGGAGATACCGAGGGTCACGGCACACTGCTGTTGACTGAAGATGCCCGCCCGCTATTGCGTGGTGAGGCAGGCTTTAACATGCGCTTGCCCCGTAAAAGCCCATCCAAATCTAAAACAGAACGCGGCGCGACCCGTAGCGCGCCTGTTGATTTGGCAGATGAACACCAAGGACTTTTTGAAGCGTTGCGGACAGCGCGGGCCCAAATGGCCAAAGCGGCACGCCTGCCGCCTTACATTGTTGCCCAAGACCGCACCTTGATTGAACTCGCGACCAAGCGCCCGACAAATGCAACGGCTCTACATGACATCATTGGCTTGGGTGCCAGCAAGGTTAAGCGCTATGGCGCTGCCTTTCTCGAGGTTATCTCATCTTTCGAGCATCCCTCTGGTGAGCAAAACGCGCTGAAATCGCAAGCCGCACATGCTGTTGCACTCCGCCTTAAAGGCTTAAATGTTTCCGACATAGCCGAAGCGTGCCTATGCGATGAAGAGACCGTCTATGAGCACTTTGCCGAAACAATTGAAGCCGGTGCCATGGCCGCTCACGCTGCAGTGGACTTGGATGCCTCTGACATCGATGCCATTCATGGAGCGTTTGAAAGCTGCGGTACACTTGAAAGTGGGGATGTTGCAGACGCTGAACGGGCGCTTAAAGGGCGCTACCCAAGCGGCGTCCTCAAATGCTTACTCGCTGAACTCGCTTAAGTCTTAGGCTTGCTCTCAGTCGACCACACTAGACGCCAAGCGCCTGCATAATTTGATTTTGAGCTTCACGCACACGTGGGGACCAATCAGCAGACTTTGAAGCAACAAAATTTGCTTGCGAATTCAGGATCACGCCGTCTTCCAGGATTTTCAGGCCATTCGCTTTGAGTGTTTCACCCGTTGTCGTGATATCCACGATGAGATCGGCGGTTCCTGCCGCTGGGGTGCCTTCCGTCGCGCCAAGACTTTCCACAATGCGATAGTCATTGACACCTCTGCTTGCGAAAAACGCACGCGACAAATTCATGTACTTGGTCGCAACGCGGAACCAACGCCCGTGGGCTGCACGAAACGACGCCGACATTTCATCAAGGTCAGCAACTGTGCGCACATCAAGCCAGCACTTTGGTACCGCAATGACGACGTCAGCATGGCCAAAACCGAGTTTCTTCAAAAACGATACGCGATTTTGCGCATCTGTTATTTGTTCGCGAATAAGGTCTTCACCCGTAATTCCAAGGTGCGCACGGCCAACTTTCAACTGCCAGGCAATTTCCGAAGCTGAAACAAACGCTACATCGACGGTGTCGAGGCCTTCAATTTCACCTCGATAACCGCGCGAGTGCCCAATTTTTTTAATATTGAGGCCAGCCTCTGAGAATAGCTCAAGCGCCTGCTCCATCAAGCGTCCTTTGGAGGGTACGGCAAGCGTCAATCGATCTGTCATTGCCCTTCCCCTTCAGCCCCATGAGGGCCAGCCTCATTGGCAACCGCTGCCAAAAGACGTTCTGTGTGAATTGCTGCACCCACCGCCGGGATTGCATTTTCTGCGCCAGCCGCTTGCAGTAAATTGTCATAGCGCCCGCCGCCGGCGATCGGAATGTCTTCTGCTAATGACGGTGCGTAGGCTTCGAAAACAAAGCCCGTGTAATACTCTAAGGAGCGACCAAACTCAGCCGCAAAGTCCGTATGCACAACATCGATGCCCGCCTCTTGAAGCAGATCTAAACGCTGGTGATAAACATCAAGTGCAGCAGAAAGATCAATGTCGTGAGACCGTGTGAGGTCACGAAGGCGTGCACCAGCTGCGCGCGCTGGAGCAGATACCCCAACATAGCTTTCTATGAGCGCGGCTGTGTCGGTCGGCAATGGATCTGCGTTTTGATCCTCAATCATCGTCAACAGACATTCGGCAATTTCCATTGGGGTTCTAACACCAATAAAATCAATACCACTTTCCGCCAGATAATCACTGACACTTTGTTCAGCTTCCATCGGATTGGCGTCTTTCAACGCACGCATCAAATCGTCCGGCAAGTTTTTAAGCGCAACTGGCTGGTCCGCCGACAAACGTTTCAGTTCATTTCGAAAAGCTTCTGGCCGCCAGAAGTGGCGCTGAAGGCGCTGACGCCAACGCTCAGGCATATCAGCCGCCTCAAGCAACGCTGCAAACAAGCCCAAGTCGCCAATGCGCAGCTTAATATCTTGCAAGCCTGCCGCTTTAAGCGACGTCAAGACGGTTGAAACGGTCTCGACTTCGTCTTTTTCTTTAGACGTGCCACCGAACGTTTCTATACCGGCTTGGCGAAATTCACTCGGATGGCTTGGCGAATCTAAAATCGGCTGAAACCGAAACGCAGCGCCATTATAGCAGTAGCGCGCTCTTTGCTCTGGCATCGTATCACGTGCCAAATGCAATCGGCATGTCGGAACGGTCAAATCCGGGCGTAGACACAATTCATCGCCATCTGGGTCGGTAAACACATAGGTGCGCGCACGCAATGTTTCACCGATCACGTCAAGAAATACATCCGCGGGTTGAATGACAGCGGGCGCAACCGCCTCATAGCCTGCGTCTGTGAACACCGACATCAATGTTTGCGCCTGGCTTTCCAAGGCTTGAAATTTTTTTGCCGTTTCTGCGACCATAGTCTGGCTTTATCCCTCTACGCCGGTTTTGGTGTGTGGCGTTGGAGGACCTCCTGCACCGCGGCGATAAGTTTATCTTCAGGCACTGAGAATTGTGCCGGGCGTTGCGCCTTCCAGTCCTTATTGTCTTTAATGTGCTGGGCCGCAATTGCGCCCTCGATCAAATCCTTGATCTGGACTTCACCTTTTTCACGCTCATCACCACCTTGGATGACGACACAGGGCGCGCCACGTTTATCGGCATACTTCATTTGCGCCTTCATGCTTGAACCGCCGAGATACATCTCAGATCGCACACCTGCAGCACGCAGTGCCTGCACCATGCGCTGATAACGCGGCAGTTCTTCTTTATCCATAACAAGCACAACCACCGGGCCAAGCTCTGCAGCTTTTCCGGAAAGGCCGAGTGCGGTCAACGCCGCTTGCAGGCGCGACACACCAATCGAAACACCGGTTGATGGGACTTCGATGCCCTTAAACCGCGCCACCAATCCATCATAACGCCCCCCTGATCCAACAGAGCCAAAGCGTGGCAGTTCAACGCCGTCGTCCGAGTGTGCGCGTGCAATTTTTTCTGTGAGCTCAGCCTCAAAAACAGGGCCGGTGTAATATTCCAGACCGCGCACAACACTGGCATCAATCATCACTTGGTCATCACCAAACCCGGCGGCGGTCAGAAGATCATCCATTTCAGCGAGATCTTGGACACCGGCTTCGCCGATCTCACTTCCCGAAACCAGACCCGCCAGGGCTTTCACGGTATCGCCGCGCGTCGCAGCGGTCGCTTCGAGAAAACCTAATACACGGTCAATGCCGTTGGCGGAAAGTTCTGCACCCGCAGTATAGTCACCAGACGCGTCTTTGCGACCTTTGCCAAGTAGATCTTTCACGCCATCAAGACCAAGCCGGTCTAGCTTATCCATCGCCCGCAAAACCGTCAGGCGTTTTGCCGTGTCACCGTCCGCACCAGGCGCAATGCCAATCCCGTCCAAAACGCCATCGAGAATTTTACGATTGTTGAGCTTGACAATGTAATTGCCTGCCTCAATGCCAAGCTGCTCTAGGGTCTCAGCCAACAGCATGCAGCATTCCGCATCAGCGGCAACGCCCGGTGCCCCAATCGTATCAGCATCAAATTGCACAAACTGGCGAAAACGCCCTGGCCCTGGCTTTTCGTTGCGCCACACAGGCCCATACGCATAGCGACGAAATGGTTTGGGCAGACCATCATAGTTTTGCGCAACGTAGCGCGCCAACGGTGCTGTTAAATCATAGCGCAGAGACAACCACTGCTCGTCATCGTCTTGAAGAGAAAATACGCCTGCGTTGGGACGGTCTTGATCAGGCAAGAATTTACCCAGTGCATCGGTATATTCAAAGGCTGGTGTTTCAAGTGGCTCAAATCCATAGCGATCGTAAACCGCCCGGATTTTCTCCAACATCGCATATTCTGACGCCAGCTCCGCCGCTGCGACATCGCGCAGTCCACGGGGCAAACGGGCCTTGGGCCGCGCAGTCTTGTTCTTTTTTGCCATGAGTTCAGAATTGATCTGTCGGCGCCAACGCGGCGGCTTTGAGCTGATTTTGCACGCGTTATAACGGATCAGCGCGGAGGGGGGAAGCGTCATACCCTGGGTTTTCGGCCCCTAACGCGACATCTTTTGACGCGCCGCCTTGGCCGCCTGCAACAAACGTGGATGGCGGCGCAGCCAGCCCTTAGCTTGCATCAGCACAACATGTGGTTTGGCCTTCCAGGTCAGGGCCTGCTCAATATCAACCAACGGAAAGGATTTTGCACCAAGGCCGCGTTTAAACGCATAATCGCCAATCCCAAGATCGAAGCTGGTGATCTGATCGCCAACAAAATGGCGCATCGCCTCAATTATCACCAACCGGCCTGGTGACAGACGCCGCCATTGACCTGAGGCGCTGGCAACACGTAGCAAAGTAAATGTCTGTTGGAAGACAACGCCATAAAGAACAGCAATCGTTTCCTGGCCACTGCGAAGCGTAAAAATCTGTGCTGCTTGTTGATCGTCGCTGGCGAATAGAGCTTCCTTGTAAAATTGCGCAACAGCTTCGACCTTGAGACCATAAACACCCTCTTGTCCCTGCCATCGCTCCGCTTGCAGACCATCCAAGGCATCAAAGGCTGCTGCAATCTCGGGGTGTGTTTGCGCGCACTCGAAATGCCAATCACCATGATCAGCCAGTAGTCGGTAACAGCGCTCAACTTCTTTACGGTACTTTTTGCCTCGAGAGACAAGAAAAGTCTCAATGGTGTCATCAACCTCAACGACGTAACGCGCATGCGCCGACGGCATTGCTGAGGTGACGCGTGCCAGCGGATTGCAGCCACCCGAAAGTGCAACCGGCATATTGGTGAGGGATAGTCGATCAACACCTGTGAGTGCCTTGCAAAGGCTTTTCCAAAGTCCTTTGACATCTTCGGCAGAGATTTTGACAGTGCTATGCGCTGATATAAGCGGTGCACCGTAGTCAGACAGACCGAAATCAGGAAAGCCTGCCAAGCGCAAGCCGTTGTCCTGCACCACGACGAGCGGAAGCGCCAAAATGAACGCGCCATCGTTGGCACAGTGCGCCACAACCAGATGTGGCTCGCCCCGATTTACTGGCGCGAGATATTGATACGTTTTGTTGAGCCAAGTTGTTGTTTGAAAAAGTGTCAGTGCGCGCGCATCTTCACGTAGCGCCTGCAGCGCGCCACGGACATCCTCAGCACCACGAAACACCGTGATCGCGTAACGGCGGTCCCCGCGGTCAACGTGATCTGACACCGTTATTTGATCTGCCAATCGATCGCGCATTAATCCGCCGTGTTTGAGCCCGCAAGCCGTTCATCGCGCCATACAATGGCCTACTCGGCGGCTTCAGGAATATCGATGAGTTGACCTAAACGTGCCCCATCTAAACGAAAAGAAACGGGTCGGCGCGCCTTGCGTTCTTTTTTTAGAAGGCCACTGCGACGGACTCCGGCTTGCAACGCAGCTTTGGCGTAGAATGCGGGCCCGGTTAAACTGCGCTGGCGCGGTCTGTAGCCAACCTTGTCACGCAGCAATCCGTTGGCGACGTTGATCATATTGGAACGACGAATGGCATCGCTCCAATATTCCATTGTCATTGAGACATTGAGGCTGTCGAAATTTTCGACCCTGTGCGGTGCATTTAGCGGCCAGTGCAACATCTGACCCGGTTCGACATCGAATACATCCGCATGCTCATCGTACCATTTTTCATACGGGATATCGACTTCCACCTCATAGAGCGCAATCTGCTCCAACTGTTTTTCTGAGAGGAACGGGGGATCGATTGGATAGACATAAACCCGCTTGCGGCCATGCAATTGCCACAACGATTGGCCCGGCAAATCGATATGGTAATAGACTTGCGCCTTCGGTGAGGAAATCAAAATACCGGAGGTTTGATCGTAGGTATCATACCCGGGAATTTCAGCACCAATCTCATCAAAAATCTGCGCCAGGAGCTCACGGTAGTCTTTGACCAATTTGCCAACATTGCGCAGATTGAGCCACATGCGACCCTGCTTTATTGCTTCAATAACCTGCACACCGGTAAGACTGCCAATCTCGCCTTCACGCCATAAGCGTCGGTCCGATCCTGCCGCCCCAACTTCAACCAACGCATAGTGCTGACGCGGATAATCATCGATCAATGCACCCAATGCATCGAGCGAAAACAATGGGTCCTTATGCAAGCGATGCTGCAACGCCTGTGGTTTGTGACCCCAGTCATTGCGATCGTCATCTGACCACGGACCGAAAATTGTGTCTGACATGTTGCGCTTTCAAGTGAGTCCGCCAATGACAGCAGACCCCCAACAGTATCCAATTGGTTGAGTATAATTGTTTTCAACGTTTTCAAGGCAGAAATCATGCCGCACTCATGAGAAAAATCTAGCAAATTCAACACTGAACGCTATTTTTTTGACGCTTAACTATAGAACATAACAAAACAACAGGGCCTAGATGCTTAACGCCGTGGCTGAGTGCGCCGGACCTTCGGATGGCCGAGTGCGCGCAAGCGCGCGGAATACACTTTCATCGCCTCAACGGAGACGATCTCTCTTTCCGGCCACCGTAGAGCTGTTAACGCGCCGCCGAAACAACACCCAGTGTCAATGCACAGCGTATTGTTAACCCAATCTGCTTCAGGCAGCGGGGTATGTCCGTACACCACAGTTGCTTCGCCTCGGTAGTCCGCCGCCCAATGGTAGCGGATCGGCAAACCCAACGCATCGCGCTCACCTTCTGTATCTCCATAAAGGCAGAAGCGGCGCACTCGACTATTGGTGCGCCCGAGCATCTCATCCAGAATACCAGCATGAACGACCACCAACTTGCCATCATCCAACCACAAGTAAATGGGCAGCCATGATAAAAACGCGAGCAGCTTGTCGCGCATATACGCCGGCTCCCGTTTGAAATCTTCAATCGTACCCTCAAGGCCGTGCTTTACAGATACATCGCGACCTTGCAACCAGCGGCGAAACTTATCATCGTGATTGCCAAGCACGCAAAGGGCCTCTCCGGCCTCGACGAAAGCCATCACGATCTTAAGCGAAGCCATGGAGTCAGCGCCACGGTCAACGAGGTCACCAACAAAAATGGCGCGACGACCATCTGGTGCGCGAACGGTGCTCGGCGTCGCTTGGTTCGGATCATCTGGCACCTGATAACCAAGCTTATCAAGCAACTCTTGAAGCTCGCGATAACACCCATGCACGTCACCGATAATATCGAAAGGACCTCTCAGTGCACGTTGATCGGGATCTATGAGCGTCTTAAAAGGTTCACAGGCCCGCTCGTCTGAGTGTTGCTTAGATGGTGGCATGAGTTCTCAATTGGAATTCAAAGGGACCGACTGCGCGCGAGCGGATCGGCGCGCATTTATGGATGAAACTGCGGGTTCGCATTGCGTCGTGTTAGGCATCAATGAAATCATTGGCTGTCAGCTTGGGTTTTGGCACATCCGTCACAAATTGACTGAGATGTTCAAGCCCGCGCGGAACCGGTCCACCATAGGCCCAATCCAGCAACTCAACGGTGTGCGCAACCGGGATATCACTGCCACTTTCAAGCTGTGTGATACAGCCAATGTTGCCTGCTGCAACAAGGTCTGGGCGCACACTGCGAATATTGCCAAGCTTGCGTGCTTTGAGATCGCTCGCCAACTCCGACTGCAGAATATTATAAACGCCTGCCGACCCACAACAGATATGACCTTCCGGCACATCGACCACACTATAGCCCGCTTGCATCAAATGCGATTTCGGTTCCTCGATGATGCGTTGGCCATGCTGCAGGGAACACGCTGCATGATAGGCAACACGCAATGAAGACCAACGCACAGGTGCGCCAAGTGGAAATTCAGTTAAAAGCTCACTGACATCTTTTGAGAGGCTGGAAATGAGCTTGGCGTCGTCCGCGTAAGCTTCGTCGTTGCGCAGCAGATAGCCATAGTCCTTGATCATTGTTCCACAACCAGACGCATTTGAAATAATGGCATCAACAGAACCCCTATCGATCTCCTTCATCCATGCATCAATATTGCGCTTGGCTTGCGCGACGGCCTCGTCTTCCTTACCCATGTGATGAACAAGAGCACCACAACACCCTGCGCCTGGCGATACCACGACATCAATCCCACGCCGCGCCAACAAACGAATAGTGGCGTCATTGATTTCAGGACGCACAACTTTTTGCACACATCCTGTTGGCAAAATAACCCGCGCCCGCCGATCTTGCGTTGTTGCTGCTGTGCCGGGACCTGTAAATTTTGCACTTGGCAGAATGTCATCTGGCGCAAGGTCCAGCATCGCTTGGACTTCCTTCAATCCAAGCTTCGCAAACAGGGGAGCAAGCGGGCGTCCCAACGGAACAAATCGCATCACCCACCTGAACCGACGCGGATACGGCAGTATACGGGCCAACAGCCATCTGATGGTACGTGTTTTTATTTTCTGGCGACCATTCTCTGCCAGATGCCCGCGCGCCATATCAACAAGGTGCATGTAGTCAACACCACTCGGACACGTGGTCATGCACGATAAGCACGATAGACAGCGGTCAACATGATGACGAACCTCTGCCTTTGGTGCTGTTTTACGCTCAAACATATCCTTGATGAGATAAATGCGTCCGCGCGGAGAATCGCGCTCGTCACCGAGCAAAACGTACGTTGGGCAAACCGCCGTACACAGTCCACAATGCACGCACTTCTTCAAGATACGGTCGGCTTCCGCGATCCGGGCATCTTTCAATTGAGCTTTGCTAAAATTGGTGTGCATTGGTCGGCACTGACCCTCTGATATTTTGCCGTTGCAAGCCTAAAGGCTTGTTATGAAGCAAGAGATCGAACTGTTAGAGCAACTTATCCGTGCTTTATCAAACGCAGATTGCCCAAGCATGTCTAAACGTCTGCATACATGCGTCCCGGATTGAGGATCCCATGGCTATCAAACGCCGCTTTCAATTCTCGTGTTAAACGTTCAGCAACAGGCGATAGGGGCTGAAATACCTCAACGGAGTCTCTCACAGCGCGGTCGGCGCGAATGAGCGTCGCGTGACCGCCATGAATAGCAACGGCGCGACGCACGTCTGCAGCACCTGCATCTGCCGATTCTGGTGTCTCCAACCAGATCAAACCACCTGACCAATCGTAATAGACCCGCACATCCATATGGCGGGCAATACCATAAACGATCTTCGGTGCTTGCATGGGTGCGGTTGAAATTCGCCAAATATTTGTCGAACCTGCTGGCATCACCGAAACACGGCGCAACTCACCCCAAAAGTTGAGCGAATTTTCAAGATCAAGTTCAAATGGTGTCCCATAGGCGCTTAGCGCGTCACTCAATTTGGTTTTGCGGTAAGCAACAGACTTTGGGAAGTTTTCTATACGCAGCGCCGTCAGCGCCTGACCTGCACGCGAAAGACTATCGTGCTCCAAGCGTAACACTGTTGAAGCGGGTAAATGCGCAGCACCAGAGACTTCGTAAGGCGTCCCCATGGCAGCGCACATCATCTCAACAGCAAGGTCGTCAGGCAACCCCGCAAAAACCAACGTCACAACGTCCTCAGGCACAGGCAAAACTTTAAAAGTTGCTTCTGTGATCACCGCTAGCGTGCCCCAGCTTCCACAAAGACCGCGAGCGACATCATACCCGGTGACATTCTTCATCACCCGACCACCGGATTTGAAAAGTTCCCCGCGTCCGTTGACAGCTTTCACACCCAACAAATGATCGCGTGCAGCACCTGCACTAATACGGCGCGAACCAGATTGATTTGTTGCAAAAACAGCGCCGATGGTTTGAATGCCAGCCGCCTGCCCAAACATCGGGCCAAGATCCGTTGGCTCGAAAGCCAACATCTGCCCGCGTGCAGCAAGCTCAATTTCAACTTGCGAAACTGGCGTGCCAGCACGTGCCGACATGACCAACTCAGTGGCCTCATAAAGCGGGATGCCACGCATCACACTGGTGGTTAGGCGATAATCAGCCTTTGGTGGACGGCCCATAAGTCGCTTCGAGCCCGCACCAAGTATCTCAACGCTGGTTTTTTCCTCCGACAAGGAGGCGAGCATACTTCCCAGTTCCCAATCGGTTGCCGGGCTTAGAATATCGTTCAAACCAAACGCCCTCCTCAGGCGGCTTCACCAGTTGAGGCAGGCTTCACAGACGGATCTTCGCGGCAATCAAGCGGGAAAACCTTAGCGGGATTAAGCAACCACTTGGGGTCAAAAACAGATTTAATGCGCGTTTGAACGGCCAGATCTTTTTTGTCAAACTGAGCGTGCATCAAATCACGTTTCTCAATGCCAACGCCATGCTCGCCCGACAGACATCCCCCCACCTCGACACACAGCTTGAGAATTTCCGCACCTGCCTGTTCAGCTTTTTCTGCTTCTTCTGGCTTGGAAACGTCGTACATGATGAGCGGATGTAAATTGCCATCACCTGCATGAAAAATGTTCGCGACCTTGAGGCCATAGCTGCTGCAAATCTCAGCGATCCGCTCCAACGCAAACGGCAAGTGAACCAACGGAATCGTGCCATCCATACAATAATAATCGGATAAGCGGCCAATCGCACCAAAGGCAGACTTACGGCCACGCCAAATGCGTTCTGATTGTTCTGGCCCCGAACTCACGACCATCGTCGTCGGCTTTAGCTCACCTGCAATTTCAGAAATTTGCGCAAGCCGTTCGGAAATTTCGTCCTCCGAACCCTCCACTTCAATGATCAACAGTGCTTCAGCATCAAGCGGATAACCCGCTTTTGCAAAGGCTTCGCAAACCTCAATCGCCGGCTTGTCCATAAACTCAATCGCGACAGGAATAATGCCCGAAGCAATGATGTGGGATACACACAAACCTGCTTTGGCTGCAGAGTCAAAACCTATCATCATTGGTCGTGCAGCTTCCGCAGCTCGGATAATGCGCACCGTCGCTTCCGTAATGATACCAAACTGGCCTTCTGAGCCAACTGCCAGGGCCAAAAGATCAAAGCCTTCAGAATCGAGCGCTTTGCCACCCACGTCCAAAATTTCGCCGGTCATCAATACAATTTTGAGGCCCAGCACGTTGTTCGTTGTCACGCCATACTTGAGGCAATGCGCGCCGCCTGAGTTCATCGCCAAGTTTCCCGCCAACGTACACGCCAATTGACTGGACGGATCGGGCGCATAGAAGAAACCTTCTTCTGCGACTGCATTCGAAATTGCAAGATTTGTCACGCCGGTTTCAACGCGCGCTGTCCGGTTTGGGTAGTCAATTTCCAGAACGCGGTTCATCTTCGAGACACCAACGACAATGGCATCTTCTGCTGGCAGCGCACCACCGCATAGTGATGTGCCGGCACCACGTGCCACAACTTTGATGTTGCTCTCGTGGCAGTAACGCAAAATGTCTGCGACTTCCTTGGTTGTTTCAGGCAACACGACAGCCAACGGCAAACGCCGATAGGCCGTCAATGCATCTGTTTCAAATGCCCGCCGACCAACCTCATCAGAGATGACCTGATCTGGGCTAAACATCGCCTCCAAGTCGGCAACGATAGCATCGCGTCGGCGCAGGATGCTTTTGTCCGGTTCTGGCAATTCAATTGATGTCACAACGCCGCCCTCGCGAAACCCTGCGACACCCGTTAACCAGTGCCGCTCACCATCTACCTGACATCTCTGGTCGGGAGGGGGCAAGGTCGCTGGATCAGCTAATTTCCGTCATTTTCAACAAAATCGAAAAGGAGTAGTTCATGCATTTATTATTGGCGACACACTTACAACAGTGCAACATGTAATAGGAGAGTACAATTTACAGCGACCCGATCCGCCAAATCGACCAACGAGATCGGAGCAATATTGAGGAAATTCAATGACTTCAATTAGTGACTTTGATATTTTTGCGCGTGTTTCCAGAACTGGCAACATGTCTCAAGCTGGCCGTGAGATGGGATTATCGCCGGCTGTTGTATCCAAAAGGGTCAGCCTGTTGGAAGAACGCCTTGGCGTTAGATTATTCCAGCGCACCACCCGCCAATTGACGCTGACCGAAACCGGTGAAGGTTATTTCAAACGTGTTGTCGACATCCTGAGCCTTGTCGAGGAAGCGGAAGACTACGTGACACGGCGCAACACCTCTCCGCGTGGCATTCTCAAAGTGACGGCACCGACAACATTCAGCCGACTGCATGTGATGCCTAAGTTGCCCGAATTTCTCAAACTCTATCCAGACATTGAACTCGACTTTCATCTCACCGATAGCTTCTCCGATATCATTCGGGAGGGGTTTGATCTTGCGCTGCGCATTGGAACGCTGCAAGATTCTTCCCTGGTGGCGCGCAAACTCTCGCCAGATACGCGCGTCATCTGCGCTAGCCCAGACTATCTCAAGAATTCAGGCGAGCCCAAAACACTGAAAGAATTAGAGCGCCATGTGTGCTTATCTGCTGGCGCCCAAGACGTGTGGCAGATTGAGGGTCCCGATGGCCAGCATCAATTAAGACCCAAAAGCAGCATCAAATCCAACTCGGCAGAGCTTATTCGCGAAGCCATGCTTGCTGGCCTCGGCATCGGCCTGCGCGGAGTCTGGGAGATTGGCGACGAACTCAAAAACGGCGACCTTCAAATCATTCTGCCCGAGTACACGGGTTCTAAGAACATGGCTATCTATGCGGTCTATCCAAGCCGAGATTTTGTGCCGTCCAAAGTTGGCGTGTTTATCGACTTTCTCTCCAAACACTTTGAATCAACCCCGTACTGGGAAAAAGAACTGGAAGATGTCATCAAGTCGGACAAGCACAATAGCGCGCCAACAAAAAAGCCGCACAAGCCCAAACCCAGAGCTGCCTAGTCAAAATCTAGACAGCACTTTTCCACGGTCTACACGGATTGCCTGCGCTGGCTGACATATTCTGGCTTTATACGCGGCTGAGAATTGCTACCGATCTGACGAAGCTTGGCCTAGGCCTTGACAGACCTATGGGCAATATCGTGTGACTAACCTGACGGCGGATTGAAACAAGACGAACCGGCCCGTCAATCTGGAGGCCAGCATGCGCGCGCAAACCATCTTATTCATAGGACTCCTTGGAACGCTGAATGCAAGTTCCGCCACCGCTCAAGATGTAGACAACGGTCGCAAGGTTTTTGATATGTGCCTCGCCTGCCATGAGGCAGGTGGTCCAGGCCCTGTTTTAAACGGCATCTATGAGCGTAAGATGGGTGCGGTCAAAGGCTTTGAATATTCAGAAACCTTCACCAATGCCAACGCTGAAGCCAAAACCTGGACTGAAGAAGCGCTCGACCAGTTCCTCGCAGCCCCTCAAACCTATTTGCCAGACAATAAAATGGCGTTTGGCGCGGTCACCGATACTAAAGAACGTAAAGATTTGATCGCATTCTTAAAGACACTGCGCTAAAGCAACAGGCATCTGGTTCGCCCTCGCTCTTTACTGGTGCGCATGTCATCGTCATGAAAAAAGCGCCGCCTCACGTTGAACACCACCCACCTCATGTTGGTCTCTATGTCACGTGTTTGGTCGACATAATGCGACCAAGCGTTGCCTTTGCGACCATTAAAATATTGGAGGCGGCTGGCTGCCGCGTATCTGTACCCGACACGCAAACGTGTTGTGGCCAACCCGCCTTTAATTCTGGAGACCTAAAATCTGCACGCGCTTTGGCCAGCACAGTTTTTAACACCTTTGAACACTTTGACTACGTGGTCGCACCCTCAGGCTCCTGCGCGGCAATGTTGAAGGTTCATTTACCAACGCTCTTTTCAGATAGCGAAGACAAAGCGCGCGCCACACGCTTTGCGGACCGCGTTTTTGAACTAACCGCATTTTTAGTTCATCTCACTGGCAGGGCCCAACTTGAAAACGCATATGTCGGCCGTGTTGCCTACCATGATGGTTGCTCTGGCAAACGTGAACTTGGCTTGGGTGAGGGCCCGCGCCAACTGTTGCAAACCATTGATGGACTGGAACTGGTTGAGATCGCAGACGCTGACGCCTGTTGCGGATTTGGTGGCACGTTTTCTGTAACGTATCCCGAAATCTCCAATGCTATGGTCAGTAAAAAATGTAACGCGCTTACCGATGCTGCGCCTGACATTCTCACCGGTAGTGAATTGGGATGCCTGATGAACATTGCTGGAAAACTGAGGCGATCAGGGTCACCTATCGCCTGCCGCCACATCGCAGAACTGTTGGCGGGTGACACATCAATGCCGGCAATAGGCTCCGCCAAGGAGGATCGCTAAGCTGTCGCCCATCAGCGCGAACTAAGCAATCTCCCAATCATGCACCCAGAAACCCACCACTTTAGTGAAAGATCAAAACGCGCTGCGCAAGACAAGGACCTGCAAGACGCATTAGAGGGACTTGCCACCGGGTTCGTTGCACGGCGTAAAGACGCGATCGCCGACTGCGCACACTTCGAAGCCTTACGCAATCAAGGTCGAGACATTCGCACGCGCACGTGTGCAGACCTTGAACGGCATCTCCTCAGTTTTGAGGCCAAGGCAGAGCAGGCCGGCAGTCGGATTCACTGGGCGGAAACAGGTGATGACGCGTGCGCCATTGTGGAAAAGATTTGCCGGGACGCAGAGGCACAATCCATCGTCAAAGGCAAATCGATGGTGTCGGAAGAAATCGGCCTCAATGCGCACCTTGAGGCATCAGGTTACGCAGTCGTAGAAACAGATCTTGGTGAGTATCTATTACAACTGCGCGGAGAAACGCCGAGCCACATCATTGCGCCGGCCATCCATCTTAGCGAACACCAAGCCCGCGCAACATTTCTCAAATCACATGACACACTTAATCCAAAACGCGACCTCGGCACGCCTGAGACGATAGTCGGCGAAGCGCGCGCACTTATGAGGGATAAATTTCTCAACGCGGATGTCGGCATCACAGGTGCAAATTTTTTGATTGCAGAAACAGGGTCTGCGGTCGTTGTCACCAATGAAGGCAATGGCGACCTATCCGCTACGCTTCCCAAGGTACACATCATCGTCACAAGCCTTGATAAAGTGGTGCCAACACTTGGTGAAACAAGTATCCTCCTTCAACTCCTGGCGCGCTCGGCCACGGGCCAGGCGATGACTGCGTACACCACCTTGTTTACCGGGCCGAGACACTCCACAGACCTCGACGGTCCGGATGCCTGTCATATCATCATCGTTGACAATGGGCGGTCGGATATTTTGGCCAGCGATGCAGCAGAGGTCCTAAACTGTATTCGCTGTGGGGCATGCCTCAACCATTGCCCGATCTACACCACCGTTGGCGGGCATAGCTATGGCTGGGTTTACCCCGGACCCATTGGCGCAGCGCTGAACCCAGCGCTTCTTGACCTCGCCTCAACACGCGACCTGCCTGACGCCTCAACGTTATGCGGGCGTTGTGAAGAGGTCTGCCCAGTAAAAATTCCATTGCCAAAATTGCTGCGCCAATGGCGCGCTAAAGATTATGCACGCCGACAGACGTCGCGTAAAAAATTGGCAATCATGGCTTGGGCCTGGATGGCTAAACGACCAACACTCTACGCGCTGTGGGCGAGCGTCATTGCGCGGGCGTTAAAATCTCGACATGGCGCACATCACACGGTGCCGTTGGCGAAAGGATGGACAACACACCGCGATTTTCCAGCATCTGAGGGACAAACGTTTCAAGCGCAATGGCGCCGGGCAAAGAAAAAGGCGCGACCGTCATGAACAGCCGTGCCGCCATTTTAAATCGCATCGCAAAGGCAGGCCGTGAGCCAACAACGTCCGTGATCGCACCTCAGTCGGATCAGTCAGGCTGTACGCATGCGACGCTGGATACACATACACCGGATACAGACCTTTGGCAGCGCTTCACACAACGTCTCAAAGACAATGGTATCACCTCTCGTCAGTGTCGTGATGCAGCAGAGATCCCAACCTGTGTCGCAGACCTTGCCAATATCACCACGTCTAACCCGCAGCGCGTTTGCATTGCACCGCACGCCATGTTCCAAGACCGTGACTGGAACACAGCCGGGGTGAGCGAAATGCACTACGGAAGTTGGAAAACCGGAGATGGTGTTGCGGTGTCTCACGCCCGACTTGGAATTGCAGACAGCGGATCGCTCGTGTTGGCATCAGGCGAAGATAGCCCTACTGGACTTGCGTTCTTACCCGAGATCCACATCATCGCACTTCAGCGTAATTCACTCGTTGCAACCCTCACCGACGCAATGGTGCGATTTGCAGAGTGGAAAAACATGAAACGTAATAGCTTGCCGCGTGCAATCAACATTGTCTCCGGTGCCTCACGAACCGCAGACATTGCCGGCAAGATTGTCCACGGTGCACATGGTCCGCGCAAACTGTGTGTCGTGATTTACGACAACGCCTAAAACCACTCAGAGCAAAGCTCAGGTGGGGTTTTGGTTTTCAAAGATGCCAACTTGGAAAATTGTAACAGGTCGGATCAGCCGCCTTGGCGACATTGGCGCAGGCACTGGGCGACAATAGCGTCGCAATTCGCCTGGCCTTTGGATTCACGCCGACACTTGGATTCCAGCTTGTAGCAGTGGCCGCAACTGCGTGCTTCAGCATTTTCGCTAAAGGTGTATGTCGCACCAGATAGGCCGATAACAAAAGTGAGCAAAGCCAGCCGCATCGCGGATTTCCTCTTCAACAGCACGTCATAATCCCCTGAAACACCTGAAAAAAGCCCGACAGATGGGCCTGATACATCAAGTGTCAACGTCATATTTATCGCGTTTATACGCGTGCTCAGATGAACGTTGCCTGAAGGCGTCGTCAAGTGGGGCGGTCATCACAAAGCCAACCCCGTGCTGTCATAACATAATTTCAGCCGAGTTTTGCCAACCTTAAAAGGCAAATTCCTCGAAAATAGGTGCCACGCGTTCTTCCCAGCGCCCATGATAGAGCGCGAGCAACTCATCTGATACCGAGCGCCCGCTGGCGACAATATCTTCAAGGGTTGAGAGAAAAATCGTTTCATCACAACCCTCAGCATTCAACCGGCCACGTGCGAGCAACCCGGCGCGGGCAATTTTCAACACCTTGGCTGCGAGCATCTGCACATTCTGATCGCGAAAGCGTGTTGCTAAGCCGTCACGTGGAACGACGTCTCTCAGTGTTTGAATCTCCTCAACAGACCAATCTGAAATCAGGTCACAGGCTGCACCTAACGCATCTTGATCATAGAGCAGACCAACCCACAGTGCAGGTAGCGCACAAATTCGATCCCAACGCCCCCCATCAGCTCCGCGCATTTCTAAAAAGCGCTTCAGACGCACTTCCGGAAATAGCGTTGTCAGGTGGTCAGACCAATCATCCAGCGTTGGTTTTTCACCAGGAAGCTGCACCAGCTTTCCTTCGAGAAAATCACCAAAGCAAGACCCTGAGGCGTCAATGTACTGGCCATTGCGATACACGAAATACATCGGCACCTTGAGCGCATAATCCACATAGCGTTCAAAGCCCATGCCGTCTTCAAACGCAAATGGCAGAATACCAGTGCGATCAGGGTCGGTATCGCGCCACACCTCGCTGCGCATCGATTTAAAGCCGTTGGGCTTGCCTTCGGTAAATGGAGATGAGGCAAACAATGCAGTTGCAATCGGTTGCAGTGCCAGACCAACACGCAGCTTTTTGACCATGTCCGCCTCGTCACTGAAATCAAGATTGACTTGAATCGTTGTGGTCCGAAACATCATGTCTAACCCACGGCTGCCCACCTTGGGCATGTAGTCCATCATGATGCCATAGCGCGGCTTGGGCATCAGTGGCGTCTCGGCAATCGTCCACTTGGGTGAAAACCCAAGACCTAAAAAGCCAATGCCAAGTGGTTCGCCAACGCTCAACACTTCGCGCAAATGTGTACCGGTTTCAGCACACGTCGCATGAACCGTTTCAAGGGGCGCGCCTGAGAGCTCAAATTGTCCACCGGGCTCCAGGCTGATCGTGCCGCCAGCCACACCCGATGGCTTCCTCAGTGCAATAATGTTGCCGTCTTCCTCAATCGGTTGCCAGCCACAGCACGTAATCATGGCGCGCATTAAAGCATTGATGCCGGTCGGACCATCGTAAGGAACGGGTGTGCGATCGGCGGTATTGAAAACAAATTTTTCGTGTTCAGTCCCAATGCGCCATTGTTCGGCAGGCTTACAGCCTTCGGCAAACCAGTCCACAAGTTCATCTTTGGATTCGATTGGTGGACTTGATAGCGTGTCTTCGCGCGTGGACATAAAGGAACCGGACCTCAGCCTTGCAGGTTGCTCTGGCGAGGCCGTCATCACCGCGCTGACCTCGTTTATGGGGTCCGCACGGTCCCACGACAAGCCCTACTTAAGAATTTGAAATTCAGATATCCGCATTTTTTGGCCGTGTTCGCATTGGCTCCAAGCTAGCGCCAATCGCCGATGGTCGCGTTGATGAGCGCCAGAGCAGCGGTGGCTGCTGTATCCGCCCGAATGACGCGCGGGCCAAGGGAAATCGTGTGCACAAAGGCGTGGCTGTTCAACTGCGCACGCTCATCGCACGAAAAACCACCTTCAGGCCCAATTAAAATAGCCACCGGAGATTGACTCTCAAGGGTCGATAGCGAGGCAACCGGATTAGAAATTGCCGCACCTTCATCGCAAAAAATAAGTGTGCGTCCCGTCTCCCAGTCTTGCAGCACTTTACCTAGACGAACTGGATCGGAAATATCCGGTACATATAGAATACCGCACTGTTCAGCAGCTTCAATAACATTGGCGCGCATGCGTTCTGTGTTCACCCGATCCGGTACGGTGTGTTGCGTTAAAACTGGTCTCAACCTAGCGACACCAAGCTCAGTGGCTTTCTGCACCATGTAGTCAAGGCGGGCCCGCTTCAACGGTGCAAACAAGAGATGAATATCAGGGCCAGCATGTTGGCCACGTACCTGCTCTTGCACCATGATACAACATGCGCGTTTCCCTGCGACTTGAATAGTTGCCCGCCACTCACCATCATGGCCATTGAACACCAAAAGAGTGTCACCATCGTGTGCGCGCAGTACGTTCAGTAGATAGTGCGCTTGGTCTTTGCTGCACGTGATGCTGGCACCCGCCTGAAGCGGACTTTCAACAAACAAGCGTTGTGCGGAAATATCGTGTATGGGCATGCGTTGTCTTGGCTTGATTGGACCCTAGAACAAGGTGTGAGTTTGACTTGTCTGCGTTTGATTAAACGCAGGATGGATGAGGTGCAAGTCTCAAAAGAAACGCTAAGGCAACGAAAAGACCCTGCGGATCGCTATCAGCAGGGCCTTCTCTATCGACGATGTTGGAGATACGGTGTTAAAAATTGATGCCGTGAGATGCGAGGCGAGCCTTAACGCTGCTTGGTACTTTGTACTTTTTGGTCGTGTTAGACGTAACTTTTTTGGTCGAATTCGCCTTTGCAATTGTCTTAGTGCTGTTCTTTCTAATTTTCTTTTTGGCCAACTTACGTGTCGTTGCCTTTTTTGAAGCTGTCTTTCTCTTTTTAGATTTCTTGGCCGTAAATTTCTTTTTTCCTTTCTTCTTCGACACCTTCTTCAAAGATTTTGACGTTGGTGCTTTCGCCTTCAAAGTCTTTGTGGTTGAAGGATTCGAAGTCGCAGTCGTTGTTTTGGACGTCGTTGTCTTTGATGAATTAGACGACTTGTAGCTAACCTTGCCTTTGTCATCTTCTTCAACATAACGATCAACCCAATTACTAAGACCGCGTGAACGCAATTCATCAACAACGCTGCCAGCTTGAGCTGTACCTGGAACGGCTGCTACCATCGCTGCAAAACCTGCGGCGATCATTGCCAAACCTGAAAATGTACGTTTCATCTCGAAATACTCCCGATGGATATGTCCCGTTGTGCCTCGTGTATTGGACCAGCCCGAGAAAGGATGCGCGCTGTCCAAACCACCAGGCCAACCCGTGACCTTGGCGTAGCGGGATTAATCGGGGAAAGTGGCTTCTGGGGCTGTTCCATGCGGAACAGGTGTTAGTAGATTCCCGCTAACTCATTGTAGTTAATGACTTATTTTAGCAAACTCTGATCACGAATCCACGCTAATACTACGCTCACGGCAGTCCAGCCGTCGCCACAAACCAATCGGAATACTCCATTTTTGGAAATGAACTGATCCTCGCAATGCTGACCTGGCTTAAACCGTACATCAATTTGGCCCGCATCGACCGTCCGATCGGCACATGGCTCCTGCTGTTTCCATGCTGGTGGTCGCTGGCGCTTGCAGAACTCTCCCTCGGTCAGGTGATTCCCAATCCAAACTATCTGCTGTTGTTTATCGTTGGCGCATTTGTGATGCGGGGTGCGGGCTGTACCTGGAACGATATTGTAGACCGCGACTATGACGCAAAAGTCAAACGAACCGCGTCACGCCCCATACCCTCAGGCCAGGTCTCCGTTGCGCAAGCGATGGTCTTCGCTGTGATGTTATCGCTGATTGGCCTTGCGGTCTTGTTGTCGTTCAACCGTTTTACAATTTTTCTGGCGATGGCTTCACTTGCACTCGTTGCAATCTACCCGTTCGCCAAGCGTTACACGCATTGGCCACAGTTTGTCTTGGGACTTGGCTTTAACTGGGGCGCACTGGTCGGCTGGAGTGCAGTAACCGGATCAGTAAGTGCGACCCCATTGGTGCTCTATGCAGGGTCGATTGCCTGGACCTTGGGTTACGATACCATCTATGCCCATCAAGATCGTGCGGACGACCTCAAGATTGGTGTCAACTCAACCGCTATCCGTTTTGGTGAAGCAACAAAGACATGGGTTGCCGGTTTTTATGGCCTGGCGATTGTGTTGTGGGCCGCTGCCGGTTGGTTGGCAGGTGCCAAGTTGTTCTTTTTTATTGGTCTTGCGTTCGCGGCGTTCCACTTTTTGTGGCAAGTGACCACGCTCAACATCAACGATGCAGCTAATTGCCTTGAGCGCTTTAAATCCAATCGCACGATCGGTATTATTGTGTTTGTTGCCATCTGCGCAGAGATGTTCTCCAACATGCGTTGAGCGGCATAACCAGAACGATGCATAACCAGAACGATACAGTCCGCGCACCATCAACACCCGGACACGCAAAACGCCACGCATGTGGGCGTGGCGTCTGCTCATCATACAAGTCTGAAATCAAGGCTTATGCTGACTGATCAGGCTCTTTGCCAGCATCATCCTCAGCCGCGTCATCAGATTTCTCAGATGACATTTCCTGCAATTTCTGGAAGACGCGCTCTTGTTCTTCCGCCTCAGTTTCTTCTCGTGTTGGCTCAGGCACCTTCGGCGTCAAAATCTCCGCATTCGGGAACGCTACGTCAGGCTGCTCACCCAGACCCGCATGCGGCGCCGGAGCGGCCGTCGTTTCTTCTGTCGGCAGCAACGTACCGGCTTTTTTAGCTTCGCGGATAGCTGTCTTTTGCTCGCGCTCCAAGCGCTTTGCCGCTTTTTGAACTTCGTCGTCCAAGTCAATCTGTGTGCAAAGACCAAGCGTAACCGGATCCTGCGGCTGCAACTGCGACGAGTTCCAGTGCGTACGGTCCCTGATCTGCTGGATGGTCGGTTTGGTGGTGCCAACGAGACGGATAATCTGGCTATCCTTCAGCTCATCATGATTGCGCAATAACCACAACACTGCATTGGGGCGGTCTTGGCGCCGCGAAACAGGCGTGTAGCGAGGCGCACGTTTGCGTGTTGTATGAGGCACTTCGACGGTGTGATCAGAGAGCTCAAGGCTATGCGAACCATCTTCCTCACCCCGAGCAATCTCCTCACGGGTCAACTGACCGGATGTAATCGGGTCTGCGCCCTTAATTCCTGCCGCCACGTCACCATCGGCAATACCCTTCACCTCCAGATTATGCAGACCACAAAACTCAGCAATCTGTTCGAAGGTCAACGAGGTGTTATCTACCAACCAAACGGCGGTAGCTTTCGGCATCAAGGGCTTACGGTCGCTCATCAAAGTCCATTTCCGGGGCCCCGCCCGACGAGAGCGAAAACCTTAGAGGTGTAAGATACAAGGAGAAGAGCGAACTATAACGCCAACAGGGGCCCTGCTGCAACCACCGATAGCGGTGATGAGCCCGAAAGTCTGAGGAAATTTCGCGTTTTAGCCCAATATGTTCGCAACGGGCGGCATGATATTGCCGGGCCCGCGCGAGATCGTTAGGGTCCAGGCGCGCGCATGCTCTGGCAAATCAGGTGCAACCACTCTCAACCGATGTCCCCAACGGACCCATTTTTAAAGATCAAGGATCTCAAACTTCATGTCGCAATCGACCCTGACCTACTTTGAAGACCTCAGCCTGGATCAAGAGGCGACCCTCTCAACCACCGTAAGTGAAGCTGACATTGTGAAGTTTGCAGAAGTTTCTGGAGACACTAATCCCGTACACCTGGATGCAGACTATGCCGCAGGCACGATGTTTAAAGAACGCATCGCCCATGGCATGCTGTCTGCCGCTTACATATCAGCCGTATTTGGCACCAAACTACCTGGCCCCGGCGCGATCTATATTTCGCAATCCCTAAAGTTCACGGCACCCGTTAAAATTGGCGACACCGTCGAAACGACTGTCAAGATTGTCAACCTCAATGCCGAAAAGAAACGCGCCAAGTTTGAAACCGTGTGTTCTGTGGGCGGCGAACCTGTCCTCAAAGGCGAAGCCGAATTGATGGTACCGAAGCGACCGAGTTAAAACACACTCAATGACAATAAGATTGGCTGAGGCGCCGCATGGACATCCTTCATAGCCACAAAGACGTGCCCGAACGGGCAACGGGCGCTGTGCTTGCCATTGGCAACTTCGATGGCGTCCATCGTGGTCATCAGGCGCTACTTCAATCAGCAATCGACACAGCAAAAGTGTGTGACGCGCCTGCAGGCGTGATGATCTTTGAACCCCACCCGCGTGAAGTTTTTCACCCTGAAGAGCCACACTTTCGGCTCACGCAGCTTGATGAAAAGCTCCGCATCTTTAAGAGCCTGAACCTTGGCCTGGCCGTTGTCATGCCCTTTGACAAGGACTTGGCCAGCCTCACAGCGGATGCGTTTTGCAAAGACGTCCTGATTGATGCACTCAAGGTCTGCCACGTTGTCATTGGTTATGACTTCTTTTTTGGCAAAGGGCGGACGGGCTCACCTGAATCCCTGAAGAAAATTGGCGAGCGAGACGGATTTAAAACCACAATCATTTCCCCTGTCGGCGAAGACGGTGAAGTGTTTTCCTCCACTGCCATTCGCTTGAAACTGGCGCAAGGAGATGTGGGGGGCGCAGGCCACGCGCTTGGCCGCTGGTGGACGGTGCATGGCAGGGTGATTGGTGGCGCACATCGTGGCGCGGGGCTCGGGTTTCCAACCGCCAATATTCCGCTGCCCAAAGGCACCGCCATCTCACATGGCATTTATGCCGTCCGCGTCAGTGTGGACGACACCGAACTCAACGGCGCGGCCTACCTTGGCACACGGCCAACCTTTGATGATGGCAAACCGGTGCTTGAAGTGTTCCTATTTGATTTCAACGGCGATCTCTATGGACACGACCTCACCGTGACGTTCGTTGATTTTTTACGACCTGACCGCAAATTTGATTCCCCCGACGCACTGGTTGCCCAAATGGAGGTTGATTGCGCTGAGGCCAAAGCCAGGCTCGCCGCAGCGCCACGCCAGCCAACCTGACCGGCCGGACGGACACTCACATCGCGGCCAAGCGCCCCTTTATGTTTCAGCTTCTGGTTGCTAGAAGGCGGCTTGATCCGGCCCACCCCCAGACCCCAATCTGGAAACGTGCCAAGGCATATGTTCCAAACCAATGTGCCAAACTAGATGTGAAAGACCAAAAATGGCCAAGACCAAGGAAGACGGCGGGCGCAATTGGAGCAAAACGCTGTTTCTGCCAAAGACCGATTTTCCGATGAAAGCGGGGCTGCCCAAACTGGAGCCACGCCTGCTCGAGCGGTGGCAAAAGATTGGGCTCTACGACAAGCTGCGCGCGCAAGGCGAAGGCCGTAATAAGATGGTGCTGCACGATGGCCCGCCATACGCCAACGGCAACATTCATATCGGTCACGCGCTGAATAAAATTCTCAAAGACCTTGTGGTGAAGTCACAGCAGATGCTGGGACGCGATAGCAACTATGTGCCGGGCTGGGACTGTCACGGCCTACCAATTGAATGGAAGATCGAAGAGCAATACCGCGCCAAGGGCAAAGAAAAGCCAGCCTTTGATAACGCACAAGAGATCAATGCGTTTCGCGAAGAATGCCGCGCGTTTGCGGCCAAGTGGGTTGATGTGCAGCGCCAAGAGTTTAAACGCCTCGGCGTCGTTGGCGATTGGGACAATCCCTATTTGACAATGGCCTATCCAGCCGAAGCCACCATTGCGCGCGAACTGATGCAGTTTGCAAAGTCCGGCTTGCTCTATCGCGGCTCAAAACCGGTGATGTGGTCGGTTGTGGAAAAGACGGCATTGGCCGAAGCCGAAGTTGAATATCACGATCATCAGTCCGATCAGGTGTGGGTGAAGTTTCAGGTTGCAGGAACTGAAGGAGCCGACGACCTACAGAACGCTTCAGTTGTCATCTGGACAACAACGCCTTGGACGCTGCCGGGCAATCGCGCGATCTGTTATTCGCACCGGATTTCCTATGGCCTTTACGAAGTTACAGATGCACCGGATGGAAACTGGGCAAAGGTTGGCGAGAAACTCGTTCTCTCCGACGCGCTTGCCGAACAGGTGCTCAAATCTGCAAAGGTTGATGGTTACAAACGCTTAAAAGACATCAATCCAAAATCTATTCTGACGTGCGCTCACCCCCTCGCAGACATCGGCTACGACTTCCCGATCCCACTGCTCGACGGTGATCATGTTACCGATGACACCGGCACCGGCTTTGTGCATACAGCACCCGGTCACGGCACCGATGATTACATCATCTGGATGGCCAATCAGAAAGCCTTGCATGACCGCGGCATCGACACGTCAATTCCGTTCACGGTTGATGGCGATGGCATTTACACCGATCAAGCCCCAGGCTTTGCTGGCAAACGCGTTCTGAAAGAAAATGGCTCTAAAGGTGATGCCAACGACGCCGTCATCAAAGCGTTGGCAAACTCCGGTAACATCATTGCCCGCTCGCGCCTGAAGCACCAATACCCGCATTCGTGGCGATCTAAAAAGCCTGTGATCTTCCGCAACACGCCGCAATGGTTCATTGCCATGGACAAGCCACCGCGCGCAGACAGCAACCAAAGCTTGCGCCAAATTGCGCTCGCTGAAATTGGCAAGACACAATGGGTGCCAGAGATTGGCCAGAACCGCATCACGGGCATGATTGAGAACCGCCCGGATTGGGTGGTGTCACGCCAACGCGCCTGGGGCGTACCGATTTCTGTGTTTCGCAACACCGAAACAGATCAAGTCATTCCTGGCCCAGACTTTGGCAAATCAGATGAGTTGATCACCCGCATCGAAAAGGCTTTTCATGCCGAAGGGGCCGACGTTTGGTTCCGTGATGGTGCCAAAGAAAAGTTCCTCGACGGCCTTGTCGAAAATCCAGATGATTGGGAGCAAGTGCGTGACGTGTTGGATGTCTGGTTTGATTCCGGCTGCACGCACGCCTTTACGCTGGAAGACGGCGACGCCTTCCCGGGTCTACAAGGCGTTCAACGGGCAAAGGATGGCGGCAGCGACTGCATCATGTATCTGGAAGGCTCTGACCAACACCGCGGCTGGTTTCATTCCTCATTGCTTGAGAGCTGTGGCACCCGTGGCCGCGCACCCTATGATGTTGTCTTTACGCATGGCTTTCTTCTCGATGAAAAAGGCCAAGAGAAAATGTCTAAATCGAAAGGCAATGCCCTTTCACCACAAGCTATTTTTGAATCCACAGGCGCAGACATCCTACGGCTGTGGGTGGCCTCTGCCGATACGACCAACGACATCCGCTTTGGCCCGGCGATCATGAAAGCAGCAAGTGACAACTACCGAAAACTACGCAACACGATCCGCTGGATGCTCGGCGCGCTTGGCCATTTCGAACCTTCACAGCGCGTTGCCTATGACGACTTACCGGAACTCGAACGGCTAATGCTGCATGAGCTTCACACATTGAACGGTGAAGTCTGCACGGCGTACGATGCGTATGACTTCCGCAAAGTCGTGTCTGTATTAGCACCGTTTTTGAGCACGGATTTGTCAGCCTTCTATTTTGATATCCGTAAAGACACGCTTTACTGCGAGCCCCATTCGAGCGGCAAGCGCCATGCCACGCTCACCGTGATCGACGAGATCTGTTCATCCGTCACGCGCTGGTTGGCCCCGGTCCTCTCTTTTACTGCGGAAGAGGTTTGGCTGGCCCGAAACCCTGACCAAACGGGTTCGGTACACCTTGAACCGTTTCCCGGAATTCCAAATCAATGGCGCGATGATGCACTCGCAAAAAAATGGGAAACCATCCGCGCTGTGCGCCGCGTGGTCACCGGTGCACTCGAAATCGAACGCGCTGAAAAACGCATCGGCTCAAGTCTTGAGGCGGCACCAGAAATCTATATCGACGACCAAGCGATATTCGCCAACCTTGATGCACTCGACAAACAGGACTTGGCTGATATTTGCATCACGTCGGGCGTGACACTTCATAACAATGGAGCACCTGATGGTGCGTTCACCTTGCCAGATGTTGAACGCATCGGCGTTGTGCCCACCCGCGCTAAAGGTAATAAGTGCGCCCGCTCGTGGCGCATTACGGATGATGTTGGCTCAGACCCTCGTTATCCGGATCTCTCCGCACGAGACGCAGCGGCGGTCACCGAGTTTGACGCCTTGCACAGTGCATCAGCAGGGGGTGACGCTTGAACGATACACCTGCACCAGAGACCTCAGACGCGCCAACCAACTGGTTTTGGGCCGATCAGGCCAAACCGGCACTTTGGGCCGCCGTCCTGACATTGGTCATCGACCAAGCCCACAAGCTGTGGATGCTGTTTGGCTGGGGCATCAAAGAAGGCGAGCGCCACGCGCTGCTACCATTTCTCGATATCGTCTATGTGAAGAATACCGGCATCAGCTATTCCCTGCTCGATGGCCAAAGCCAGAGCTGGCAGCTGACACTCGCCGGATTTGCCATTTTGGCCGCTGGCGGCATGTGGATTTGGGCCGTCCGCGGCCAGCACAGCAAAATTATGATTATATCTCTGGGACTTATCGTCGGCGGCGCCATAGCAAATGCAATTGACCGGGTGTGGCTGGGCGGGGTGGCCGACTTCTTCTCAGCGCATGCATTTGGCTTTTATTGGTACGTGTTTAACCTGGCTGATGTGGCTATAGTTGCTGGGGTCACTGGTCTGCTTTATGATTCCTTCATTGCGAGTCGTAATGACGCCGCAAACGGGGCCTAAGGCCCTTTAAATGGGGCTGAACGGGGATTTTGGTCAAAGCCATTTTCCTTTTCTTTGGCGTCACGCCTGCTTTTTAAGGCCACGGACTGATTATCCGTGCCATGTTGCCGATGTCGGGAGAGATCCGAAATGCGTTGCCGCACCAGCCATTTTGCCACTGCATTTTTGCTTGCTGGCGCAGTCACTGTTTCTGGCTGCGGTCTTGGCGTGGGAGACGTCGAACTGAATGGCGGCGTTTTTGATGCACTCGGTGTCGGCTCTAATTCCAAAAAAACGACGAGAGACGATGTGAGGCTGAAGCCACGCGCACCGCTGGTTTTGCCCCCGGGCGTTGAGCGTTTACCCTCACCTGGCACGTCGGTTGTGGCTGCTAATCCAGAATTGCTGACCATCCAAGACCCCGACCAGACTGTCGAGGTCGACAAAGCGGCCCTTGAAAAAGCGCAACAAGAATACTGCGATAAGCACTATCAAGAATATTCCAGCGGCAGCGAGTTCGTAAAAGGCCCGCTTGGCCCATGCCGTAAATCTGTGATGACGGCCGTGAAAAAGTGGACCGGCGGTGAAGAGGAGTAGCGCAGGCTTTTTGTCAGCTGCACTCCATTAGATGACCTTATCATTTGATATGCTTCTTCTGATCACACCAATCTGTGGTCAGCATGAAATCGGCTTAATCACGACAAATCATACGTCTCACCATGTTCCTTGCCTGTAATACCGGCGATATGAACACCTTGTCATTTGACATCCGCGCACGAAGCCCCACCTTGTCTCCAACTATAACCCCTTTCAGGTATGCGCCGTTTGACTCGCCAAATCCGCATACCAAGCCGGAGACCTATTCTCGTGAACCTCAATCCATTCGGCTTCTCCCTAACCAAGAGCCTATTGTTGATCATGACCCTTTTGACACCGACAATGACTGCCCGCGCCGAACCCGCTGTCAAAGTGGAAGAGTATAAACTCGATAACGGCATGCAGGTCGTGGTGATCCCCAATACCCGGGCACCCGTTGTCACCCACATGGTATTCTATCGTGTTGGTGCCGCTGATGAGACCCCGGGCGTTTCCGGCATTGCCCACTTCCTTGAACACCTGATGTTCAAGGCGACCGAAAAAATACCATCCGGTGAATTCTCAAAAATCGTGTCCCGTCTTGGCGGACAAGACAATGCCTTTACTGGCCACGATGCGACCGCTTACTTCCAGCGCATTGCCAAAGAGCACTTGAATACAGTGATGGAGATGGAAGCAGACCGTATGGTCAACTTGCAGCTCTCTGAAAACGATGTTGTGACAGAGCGTAACGTGATCCTGGAAGAACGCCGCTCGCGCATCGAGAACAGTCCGTCGGCCATTCTGTCTGAACAGATGGATGCAACACTCTACTACTCCCACCCCTATGGCATTCCGATCATTGGCTGGGAACATGAAATGGAGAAGCTGTCGCGCACAGATGCGTTGACCTTCTACAAGCACTTCTATGCGCCCAACAATGCGATCCTCGTTGTCGCTGGCGATGTGACCGGCGAACACGTGCACAAGCTTGCCAAAGACATCTATGGCAAGTTGCCAGCCAACCCTAAGATCGCGTCGGCGCGCACACGCCCGCAAGACCCACCGCATCGTTCAGCACGCCGCGTGGATATCGCAGACCCGCGTGCAGGCAAAGCCTCGATACATCGCGACTACGTCGCCCCAAGTGCGCTCACCGCAAAACCCGGTGAAGCAGAAGCGTTGACATTGCTGGCAACAATCCTGGCTGATGGTCCAACAAGCCGCTTGTACAAAAAGATGGTTGTAACGGACAAATCCGCATCATCTGCTGACGGTGGCTATTGGAGCACGGCGATAGATAGCGGCAAAATTGCACTTTATGCGATTGCCGCAGATGGCGTCGACCTCAAAACGGTAGAGGCTGGCCTTGATGCCACGATCGAAGAAGTGCGCAAGAGCGGTGTCACCCAAGAAGAACTCGACCGAGCAAAGGCTGGCGAAATCGCGCAGTATGTTTATGACAGCGATAGCCAATCCACCTTAGCACGACGTTATGGCTACGAACTTGCCGTGGGCCGGTCCATTGCAGATATTCAAGCCTGGCCAAAAAAGATTGAGGCCATCACTGTTGATGATGTCAAAAAGGTCGCTGAAAAGTATTTAGACATTCGCCGCTCAGTCACAGGAACTCTGGTGCCAGCACCTGCCCCTGCTGCCGCTGACAGCAAGCAAGCCCCTTCAGCAGGGCGTGGTTAAGTGTAACTTGGAGACCAGACAATGAAATTTGCATCTAAGTTGCCATTGGCCCGCATGCGCCCATCTCATAAAATTCAACAAGCCCGTGCCCTCTCACGTTTTGTGTGCGCGATGGTGTGCCTTGCTGCCAGCCTTTTCCTCTTTCAGCCGAGAAATGCCGAAGCCATGGAAGTCAAACAAATCAAAACCAAAAACGGCATTGAAGCCTGGCTGGTCGAAGACCACTCGGTGCCTCTTGTGTCCCTAAAATTTGCCTTTGAAGGCGGGAGCTCTCAAGATCCTGATGGCAAAGAAGGCCTCGCAAACTTTCTCACAACAATGCTGGACGAGGGTGCAGGTGATCTAAATTCAAATGCATTTCAGGAGAAGATTGAAGATCTTGCCGTACGCCTCAGTTTCTCTGAGACCAAAGACGGCTTTTACGGCAACTTTCGTACGCTAACCAAGAACCTCGATCCGGCAGCGGACTTGCTGCATTTGGCCATTGCCAAGCCGCGCTTTGATAATGATGCCATTGAGCGCATGCGTAAACAATTGCTGGCAAGCCTTGCCTTTGCAGCCCGCAATCCAGAGCGCGTCGCAGCAAAGACCTGGTATGAAGTCGCCTTTAAAGGACATCTTTATGCCCGCCCCTCGAACGGCACTGAGAAAACGATCCAAGCCATCTCGGCAGAAGATCTCGAAACCTATCGCAATCGCGTTTTTGCGCGCAACACGCTCAAGGTTGCCGTTGTTGGCGATATCGACGAAGCCTCACTGATCAAACTACTTGACCGTATCTTTGGCGATCTCCCAGAAAAAGCAGGCCTGCGTGACGTGCCCCAAGTACAACCGGTCAAAGGTGGCAAGCGCACGGTCGTAGAAATGAACGTTCCACAATCTGTCGCCGTCTTCGGCCTTGGTGCTATGGCGCGCAAAGACCCCGACTTCATGTCCGCATTCGTTCTCAACCATATTATTGGCGGTGGTGGATTTGCATCGCGTCTGATGGAAGAAGTCCGTGAAAAACGGGGTCTCGCTTATTCGGTGTACAGCTACATTCTGCCCTACCGTCACACGTCTGTGTTCTCAGGCAGTGTTGCCACACGCAATGATGCGATTGACAAGTCACTTGATGTTATTCGCGAGGAGTTGGCGGCCATCGCCAAGGACGGGCCGTCAGCAGACGAATTCAAGAATGCCAAGAGTTATCTCGTTGGCTCGTATGCGCTGAGATTTGATACTGGCAGCAAAATTTCCAGTCAGTTGTTGGGGCTTTTGGAAGAAGGCTTTGGACCTGAGTACCTCACCAATCGCAATAAGATGATCTCGGACGTCACCATGGACGACGTGAAGCGGGTCGCAAAAAGGTTGTTGGATACGGACAATTTAATTGTCACCATTGTTGGCAAACCGCAAAAGCCCGGCGATAAGAGCTAATCGCACATTTGCGAATCTCTGATCGTCTTGCAAAGGAAGCCACAATGGGCGTATCGCCAGAGCCCAAAATAACGGACGCCCTTTATCATCAAACCGTTGATGGCTGTCTTGCCGACACCATTGGCGTAACGGGCCTCAGCGCAGATGACCTTGCGCGCACGCGCGATAAGGTTGCTGCCGGACTGGAACGGCTGAAAACAGCCTATCAAGACGACACCCTACCGCTACTCAAAATTGCACAAGACAAAGACGATATTAGCGACGCCACGGTTGCACTTTCCAAACTCTCAAAGGGTGCGCAACGCATTCTATTTTTTGGTACCGGCGGCTCGGGTCTCGGTGGGCAAGCCCTGGCACAGGTGTCCGGCTGGAACATTCCCGGTGGTGCAAACGTCTATGATCGTTCGCGACCACGCACGCGCTTTTATGACAATCTCGATCCTCTGACACAGCTTGGCACGCTGGATGAAGGGGATCTGGCAACGACGCGTTTTGTCATCATATCAAAATCAGGCGGCACAACAGAAACCTTAGCTCAGGCGGTGACAGCACTCAGTGCTGTGAAAGCTGCTGGACTAGAAGTTGCCATTCCAAACCTTTTTCTTGGTATTTCCGAACCAAGCGTGGACGGAAAACGCAATAGCCTGCGTGATCTGTTTGAAGCGCACCGCATTCCCATGCTGGACCATCACACAGGGATTGGCGGGCGCTTTTCATGTCTCACCAATGTTGGACTCCTGCCAGCGCTCGCACGTGGTCTGGATGCACACGCCATTCGTCGTGGAGCGGACCAGGTCGTGCAACAGATGTTGTCGGCACGCGATCCACAAGACTGTCCACCTGCCCTGGGCGCAGCAATTGCCATAGCTGCTGCAGAGTGCCAATCCATCTCAAACCTTGTGATAATGCCGTATTCAGACCGCCTGGCGCGTTTTTCTGATTGGTTTGTTCAACTGTGGGCTGAGAGCCTCGGCAAAGCGGGCAAAGGTACAACACCGATGGCGACGCTTGGTCCACGCGATCAACATAGCCAACTTCAGTTGTTCATGGACGGACCACGCACATTTCTATTCACGGTGCTGCGCGTTGCAAACCAAGGCACCGGGCCGCTCATTGATGGCGACCTTGCAACACGCGTTGGTGCGGACTACATGGCCGGAAAAACCATAGGCGATGTGGTTCATGCCCAATCATATGCCATCGTCGAAGCTCTTGGCAAAGCCGGCCGCCCCGTGCGCACGATCGATATTCCGTCACTGGATGAGGAACACATTGGTGCGCTCTTGATGCACTTCATGTTGGAAACCATCCTGGCAGGTTTTGCTCTCGATATTGACCCCTTCGATCAACCCGCTGTTGAACTGGCTAAAACCTTGACGCGAAAAAAATTATCAGAGTCAAACTAAGAAAACCCTGGCGGCTGTGTGGCCCCGCACAATTTTGCGCTTTGAGCCGTGCACGAGATTGTGATCGCATAAATTGATCAGAATCACATCACCATTTCTGTCGACGGAATATAATTTGTGGCGTAATATTTTTAATGTGATCGGCACGTCTCTTCTTTGTGAGATGGACAACCGAGAGGATCGGTTATGTTAACGCTCTCTGATCTCATCGCCTTCAGTGGCTTGAACGAAAGTGAAGTGCTCGCTATTGCCGAACACGAGCACATACCAGAGTCCGTCGCCTGCAGCCTCGCAGAATACCT
>JAJFHG010000071.1 GCA_021775735.1 Hyphomicrobiaceae bacterium | reverse complement strand
GTTTATCATTGTGTGTATCGCAAATTATGAAAGGGCGATGTGCAGGACCAAGGATGGCATGAGCACAAATGGAGATGTCACGTGAAATCTCGCGTTCTTCAATTCCTTGCCGAGATATAGCCTGTCGTGTTCTTCTATTTACCAGCGCTATCAACGCCATCGGGGCTCTGCAAAGACGCCGGGCGCTTTGAGTGATGTTGTCCAGTTCAGGGCAATCCCAAAGCTCCAATGCACACGAGTTATAGAGTGCATTGAGGCGTTCACGCTCATTGTAAGGCACCGGCGCAACTGAGAATTGTGTCTGATTTCTGTGGATCAATAGATCCCCCTATTCGAGAAGCTATATCAGTCTGACCTCACCCATTACAATTTAATAGAATATCTCGATATACTGCCCGCAATTGTGCGGCATATTCGTACTAATTGAAATGGGTATAAACGATAAAGGGCCAATGCAAACTTCCGCGGTTTTTTAGCTGTTTCTGTATCGGGTCACTCACAACGAAGCCAGTCTGGGATCAATGTCTGGCTAGCTCCGGTCAGCATTTGAGCTGACCAGCGTTTAGCGTAAGTTAGAACCTATGCTGACGGCAAGGATATTCCGAGGGAAAGAACATGGCTGCCAAGTGAAGGGTGTGCTCTGGCCGCACTTTGATGTTCTTGCGAGCATTCGACGACGTTACCTATGCAGCATGCCCAAAATTGCCGCGCTCCTGCTCAGACCTGACAGCGCATAAGACACAATTGTATTAGAGGTCTCAGTCGACAAGTTCGGTGCTATGTGTAGCGTTGGGATATAATTGGGCTTTTAGCAAATTAACTTACGTTGTCGGCTTTGGGTCATGAGCCGACCTCAAGACCAGATTTGCGTATGTCCGCTTATGCACCAATACCAGACTTAGCATCTATGCTGTATCCAGTTCTGCTTTGGGCCAATAAGAGACATTTGCGATCTGGTTAAGCCGGCTCTTGCTCAACACAAATCCGATCGCCATCTGGCTCGGAAAGGCCGACATCCAGTAGCGCGCAACGATGTGGCCAGCGTGCCGTGTCGCCGCCACCCTTGTCAAAGTAACGACATGATTTGCACAAGCCAAACATCTGTCCGCCCTGCGCCTTCACGAGCTGTGCCATCACGCTCAGAAGCAGTTCGGAAAGGTGCGCGGTTTGAACACCAAGTGCTTTCTTCAGGTCACCAGCCAGATTTATGATTGGGTCATCTCGAAGCTTATTGCGGCCGGCAACAGTCAATTCCACGTTCACCGACCTCTTATCCACTTCGCTTGCAAGCCGCTCGACATAACCTTTGCGCTCAAGCGCAATAATCGATTGCGACATGGTTCCGCGCGTTGTCGCGAGATATTTCGTCATTGCCATCGGCGTGCGTGAAAACCTATTGGCCCGTAAAAGATATCGCAAAACCGCCCATTGCGCCGGATACAGATCCCCCGTCTGTTCCTCCATCCGCGCAAGGCGTCCAATGCGTTCCAACAGGTTGGCTGCCGCCAGTGCTTGATCAGACATGGCAGGTCCATATTGTATCGAGTCGATATTTTCTTGACATCTCTTCCATCCTCCTCCATCAACTATGCATCGACTCGATACATATATCAAGAGGAGGATGTACCATGAGATTTGCGGCGATCATACCGGTAGCGCTTGGTGCACTTGCGCTCACTGGCACAACATTAGCGGGAGATGTCGCGTCAACATCGTCGATACCGGACAAACCAAGCTTCGATATACAGAAGGCGTCCATCAAGCGTGACGGACAAAGCCTCGTCTTCCGCGTCGATGTGGCTGGCGATGCAGGAACGCAAGTGCCCAAGTCGATTGGCAAGCTCAAGGGCGCGACGGTCTTCTCCTACGTTTGGCCCACCAGCTTTGATCCCTCGGCGGTCGGGTTCAGTGCCAAAACGGGTATTCTTGCGTTTGCCGTCACCTCCCATCCAGATTTCGACGACACGCCTCTTTTTGATGAAGACGGTGACGGTGACCCCAAAAACGACGGCCGCAAATGGCACAGCCATTGGGTCGTTTTAGCTAAGACAAAGGAATGCGGACCGTCGGGTCTCAAGGTGCGCGACATCAAGAAGGGTGAGGCGTTCGACCTCCCGAAAACCTGGCCAAACCTGCCGATCTTCATCGACAGCCCAGGCTGGCACCCAAATTTCACGGAGACTTCCGTCGAAGTCCGCGTTCCCTTTGAAAAAACGGTGAATCTTAAAGGTGTGTCGTTCGACGGCGTTACTTCTGCGCTCCGTGTCAACGCCAACGCGCACGTCCCACTCCTGTGTGTCAGCGCTGTCTACGACGTCGCGTCGGGAGATCTCAGCCTGCCGGGCAAGATTGAGTAACCGCTTCGGAAGACCTGTTGAAGGCCGGTGTGGAGCGTCAAAGACGGTCCACACTATTCAGCCAGATAAGGAGATTTAAATGATTGAAGATGCCGCCGTGCTCGTCGTGGCAATGCATGCCCAGACCATCGCTGCACCAAACAGTCGGTGGCGCGTATGAATAGGACCACAACGGAATTCGCCCCGGAACTAAGCGTTCTCCAGTGGCTCAATTCGTCAAACCCGATAACGCTTGAAAGCCTGCGTGGTCGTCCAGTCCTTATCCACGCATTCCAAATGCTGTGTCCAGGTTGCGTCGCGCATGCGATCCCGCAAACAGAAAAGGCATTTCGTCTGTTCCGCGACACTGACCTTGCTGTCATCGGCCTGCACACCGTATTCGAGCACCACGACGCGATGACGCCGGGCGCGCTCAACGCCTTCGTGCACGAATACCAGCTTACATTTCCGATCGGCGTCGACCAGCCTGGTAAGGGTGTGGCAATCCCTGAAACGATGGGACGGTATCAGATGCGTGGCACGCCAACTACGATCCTGATCGACCCCGGTGGCCACCTTATGAGGCACGACTTCGGGAGAATCGACGACATGGCACTCGGTGCAATGATCGGTTCAGTTCTGGCGAATGGGGATAAGACTGTTGGGACCAAAGGCAGCTCCGACTTCGACCCGAAAAAAAATGGCGACTGTGACACCGGAGCATGTGTAACCCCATGATCTGAGGGCACTGGTGTTCCCCGAGCTTCTTGGACCAGACGTGCTTGTCCGCTTGCACGTCCGCCGCGGGTCACTAGCGGTCATCAACACCAGCATAGCGCCCTCTCTGCTGTTGCACCATTATCAGACCTGGCCAATGCGTCGGCCCGAGTTCAGCTAAGGGCCAGGACCGGACATTTGAATTGTTCGGCAAACTGCGAGGTTCTACGCTCATTTGTCCATGCTATTTTAGTCAAAATCTTGAGGCTGATAAACCAATGCTGGCCTTGTTAGGATAAGGCTCTCCCCTCGTCGGGCAATGTCGTTGTTTGTTTTAGAAACAAGATCTGGCTCAAGATTGCTCCAATTTGGTCTTTTGTGAACGGTTTTTCAATCAGGAATGTAGGTTCTGGTCGCAAACCAGTCAGTAAGCGTTCTGCGTATGCCGTAACAAAAATCACAGCCACGTTTTCTTGTACTTTCAGCAATTCATTGACGGCATCAATTCCACTGCTGCCGTCGGCAAGATTAATATCGGATATAATGATGTCGGCGGGAACACTGCGAAGCTTGTTGACGGCCTCTTCTTTGGTCCGCGCCCTGCCAATCACAACATGACCGAGCTGCGTAACTGTATTTTCCAGATCTTTAGCTATCAATATTTCGTCTTCTATTATAAAGACGGTTGTAGAGAGCTGCTCAGCAACTTCGCGATTTGCAAATTGTTTTAAATTTAAAAAATCCTGCAAGTCATAGTCCAGGATCTCGGCCGCTGCTTCGTCGGAAAACTGCTCCATCGTTGTGAGCAAGAAGGCCTGCCGGGTCTCAGGTGAAAGGGCCGATAGTGTGGCATCACATCCAAAAAGGTGGTTTGCAGCATCAAGCTTTTTAAGGCTTTTTTGACCAACCGGACCATTGAAAATCGAAATAAAAGATTTGTAGAGCCCTATTGTCGGTGAGGACAGTCCCTTTAAAG
The DNA here is from genome assembly GCA_021775735.1 of Hyphomicrobiaceae bacterium. Taxonomy (GTDB): domain Bacteria; phylum Pseudomonadota; class Alphaproteobacteria; order Rhizobiales; family Hyphomicrobiaceae; genus JAHZKN01. Next base: position 447 of record JAJFHG010000071.1, on the reverse strand, counting down.
CCGCTTTGTCTTTAGTCACATGTTGAAGCGTCGCATATACTAGTGAATCACCAACGCTTTGATCGCCTACCAGTGCTCTGGCGAACCGCCGCAGATAAGGCAGCCGGTTCTTTAATGCTTCTGTAAGGTCTAGGTCACTGGCAGGAAGTTCATTGTTCATGACACACCCCGAGGTTGACCAGAAAAATATGTTCGAACAGTAATACGAACTGGCTTTGTTTTATAAATTACACAACAGGACTCTATATGATTTATCAAGCCTGCAAACCAGGTTGTGCAATATTTTTTTATTGTCGGATTTTCTTCTTGTTAGAACGCATCATGAAAGACTGACGGTCCATCGAATAGGTCAAATCCAAGAGCTGATTCAGTATGTGCAGTCCAATGCAAGCGAACGATACAACCGGTAGGGAGAAAGCGCAGATAGCAATTCGATGAGTTAGCGAG
>JAJFHG010000008.1 GCA_021775735.1 Hyphomicrobiaceae bacterium | reverse complement strand
GATTTGTTCGGTCATCTCAATATCCGCACGGGACGGCGTTGGATCTCCAGAGGGGTGGTTGTGCACCAGCAAAATCGCACTCGCAGAATGATCAAGCGCACGCTTGACGACTTCCCGGATATAGACCGGCGTGTGATTGACCGTGCCTTCGCTTTGCACCTCGTCGATGATCAATCGGTTTTTGCGATCGAGAAAAAGAATTCGAAACTGTTCTTTTTTTTCAAATGCCTGCGCCGCGGTGAGGTAGGAAATGACCGGCATTGCGTAGCAAAGGCACCATTATTTCGAATGACTAAATATACCTGATTTGCAACTCTTGGGGAATGAGTAACAACGGCAATAGATACGCCATAGCGGCCCTAAAGCAGAAACGAGGCAGTCTGGCCTCTGATATTATTCAGACCAATGACAAACTGAGGCAATTGAAATCAAGCCTTCATAGCGTCGATGCCACCTTGAGGATATTGGACCCATCTGTCGAACTTGGTGCCATACCCACCAAAAGGCCACGCAAAAAGGTGAAGCTCTATCGGCAGGGTGAGCTATCACGACTGGTTCGAGGCGCACTGAGAGAGGCTGGAAACCAACCCATATCCATCCATGACATTGTCTCAACTCTCATGGAGTTAGGTGGTCATAGCGAGGAATCGAGGGTTGCAATCAGAGCGCGTGTTCGGAGCAATCTTTGCTACCTGGAGAAACAGGGTGTAGTCAGAAAGTCTGGGGAGCAAAAGATGGCGTTGTGGCGCCTATCACAGCTATGAGCAAGGCCCAATCAGTAACGGGAGATGGACTACCATATGGTCAGGGGATTTGTCGTAGCCGGAGAGCATTAGCTCAAACCTCTCGATCTAAGAGTTTTAAATCGCGCCCATCTCTTTCGATTAACTGGCGTTCTGACAAACGTTTTATGGCAGCCGTAAGAGTGCTGTAAGGCATTTTTAGTTCGCCCGCTAACGCCTTCAGAGTAGATTTTATTTCGCCGCCTTTCTCACGAATATGTTCTAGGATTCTTGAATCTGAATTCGCGATTTTCTTTCTTCTTGCTTCAGGTTTTTGCTTCTCATTTTTTGTAATAAGCGTGCTATTTTTCGCAGAGCCTATGCTTTCTTGAATCCCAGTCTCCCAAGATTCAGCCATCCGTTTTCCAACCTCAAATTGACTGTCCTTGAAATAACGACGAAGTTTCGGCAAAATAGATGTGAGAGTATCGGCGACCAATTCGAATATTTGCTCGACTGCGTTTTGTGAAAGATCCGCTCTGGTTTGCCCAAGGTCCAGCAATCGCTGGCGGTCTGGCCACTTCGTTGATCCACCTAGTGTCAAAGCCATGGGGTCATTTGGGATGTACGCTGTAGTGGTAACAAGATCATAAACAGGTGCGAGGTCTGCAGCCGAGTCGGCCGTCTTGTAAATGACACCGAAATTTTTCAAATGAGCATCCCCGTTCCGGATCGCACAATTTAGGACAAACAATTTGAAAAGATCTTGAGACGCTCGCCTGATATTTTTCTTGTCAACATAATCTTGCATTCTGGAAAACAATTTCGATTCATAGCCGCCACTATATTTATCGCTTGTTCGGAATCCGTTCAGGACACAAAAATCTTCAAAACCGAGATACTTCCCATTTAGAAAGTCAAACCGCTCTACAATCAATATCCCCCCATCCTCGGACAGCTGAAATTTAGGGACCTCTAATCCAATACTTTTAGCTGCCTCAAGACAGAAAAATTCGTTGGCTGCCAGATCCGGGTATTCATCTTCTTCCCAGAATTTTACAATGTGCGTAGCGCTTCTAAAACCCTGCGCTATCCGACCGTCGTCATTGTTCTCGATGTCCTCATGTCCGCGAACCATAACTTTTGGCTGGACTCCCGAAAGCCCTGAATGGATTGCAAACGTTTCAAGCAAGTAGTCGAAAAAATCTCCACCTCTTTTAGCTTTCAATATTTCATCTAAAGATTGAAAAGGAACCTCTACGGAAAGATCTTCATCGCTTGCTGAATATCTCACACGTCCGATTTGGGCTCTTCCAACGATGCCGAGTAGATCAAAATCATCAAATCGCCCTACCGCTTTAGCGAAACGTCGCATTAATAGTTCGCGGAGCGCCCCCTCAGGCAAGTTCATTTCAAATATTGGCGCAAGACCGTAGTCGGCATTCCACGACGCTGTTCTCACAGGCATCGTCAGAGAAACAGCGTTTTCATCCAAAGCTTGAGGGTCGTAAACAAATGCTGAGCCTCGCTCTCGAAAACGATCTAGGTGACCGATGGATTCGTTATCGACCCAAACGCGTATCATCCTTGGCCTCATCTTCGTTTTGTAGATCTTCAAGTGTTGGTTTGCTTTGGTTGAATGTCGTGATCCGTAGATCCAGAGCTAATGTGTTCAAGATTCGCAGCAGTTTTTTGTAGCCAATCTCTGAAAGCCGCTGATTTTCAAGTTTTTCTATAGTGGCTAGTCCGACATCAGATTCTTTGGAGAGCTCACGTTGGGTTAGGTTCGCTAGCTTACGCTGCTGCTTAATGATGGCCCCAATTTCGATTAAGTTCATTTCAAACACCTAGTATACGAGTTATTGTGCTCATATAGACCGATTTCGCCTATTATACTAGGTGTAAACTTTTAAAAAACACCTACTATAATAGGTATTTTGGCGATTTATGCCCATTATAACTACTATACTAGGTGTTTATGCTGCCAATACCCCTTCCAATGCCTCGAAACTGGGTGGTTCAGGGCGTTTCTTACAAGCCTTCTTGCTATCGACCCATTGTCTTTCAGCCGATGGTCTTCCAACCATCCTGCATGTGACGCGTATTGATGTAGGTATTGCGGGCTCACATGATGATGCTGCCCTCTAATCATGTACCGCACACGCGCGAAGAAGCTCTCGACGTAGTTGGTGTGAACTCCGTCAAAGCTATAAGCTTCGGAATGATTGATCCTGTATGTATTGTACTTGGAGTGCAAAGCATCCCAATGGGTGGCCTCATCAGCAAATAACGTAGAGCCTGGAGCGGCTATTCGGCTGACAAAACCAATTCCTTGCGCTTCATAGCGAACAACAGTTGTTTTAATTCTGCCTCCGCGCTGACGCGCGGCAACAACAACTCTGCGTTTCCCAGTTTGATTTCTTGCTAGACGCCGGTCACGGCGGTTTTTCTTAATGTTTGCGGGTCTAATGTGACCTCCGACGTAGCAGCCATCTACATCAATTTCACCTTCAAGCGTTAGGTCGGCAACCTCTGATGCCATAGCTTCGCGAAGCTTATGCGCAAGGACGAATGCCGTCTTATGTTGGCAGCAAAGATTTCGAGCGAGTTGAAGAGCCGAGATTCCTTTCGCGCCATTTACGATCATGACAACAGCAGCCAGCAGGTCGACGAAACTCATTTTGCGCGAAGCTAGGATTGTACCGCTCGTCACACTGAATTGGTGATAGCAAGCTTTGCACTTGAATTTCCGTCGCGTCGAAATGTGAAATGCTTCGGTGTGATTACATCGTGGGCAAACCGGCTCACCATTTGTGTCTGGCCAGCGCAACTCCTTGAACAGCTCGTAGGCGCACTTCTCCCCCATCGAGAAAACTTCTCGAAGAGAGAGCGTGCGCGCTCGGCTGGTTAGAAGGAAATGCGTAGACATCATCAAATCCGATAGGTTTCACATCAGATATGATGACATATAACATCGTTGTCAAGGACAAATACATCGGATACGATGACTCCTACATCAGATTCGGTGATTCATATGCCAGAAGACGTTTGGGTGGAGTACGTAAAAGGACTCCTCAAGGCGGAACTCAAACGCCGTGACATCAGCTATCGAGAATTAGCCGAGCGCCTCACTGAGATGGGCATTCCGGAGTCTGAACGGAATATTGCCAATAAAATCAGTCGGGGCGGCTTCACAGCTGCATTTTTGATCCAATGCATGGCGGCCATTGGTTGCGACATCATCCGACTAGACAATATTCCACAGCTCACCAAATGACCCTGCAAGGTTTTCTGGCGTAGCAATACAAAATGTATTACGATTCATAGGTCATGAGGTGGTCAGTCGGGCGTCCCCGACTAACCGTGCATCCCTAACGGATGCTGCCGAACATTTGCCGTTGCAAGCGGCGCATGATCGGGAGGGAGTTATAAGGGCGGCATCGCTTTTACCTCCTGCCTTGTGTTGATGGTGCGAGCGAGGCCCGACGCATAACCATGCTTTGACCTCGCCCGCTGGACCGGAAGAATTGCCTGGAAGCTTTAGTCTTCCGATCCGAACTGTTTAGAGAAGCCCTGTCGCAAAAGCGGTGGGGCTTTCTCTTTAAGTATTATACAGCACGCAAATACCCTGAATTCTCGAACGCTACTCTGTTGCAGAATATAGCCATTGAAGTGCCGGGGACCGCTAAGTTGTGTGAGCTGAGCTAACTACTATACCTCGCCCAAGATCCACGGGGGTATCGTGCTGCGAAGGACTAACGTTGTCGCCTCCCCCGGCCCAGCAGATGCTTCGTAAATGAAGGTCTTTGTCTTCGCGTTTTTCACGATATGTGCCGGGAATTAGAAACCAACGATTGCCATCACGCTGATACAATTTGCCGTTGTTGCGATAAATTTCATTTTCAATGGACTTGCCAGAGACGTGTTTATCAAGAGATAGAGCACGATTTCGATATTCAGGGACGGTGAGCTTGGGCTCCTGAAGCATCATCCGTTGAACAAGCGCACGAACCGTTCCTTTTGCAGCGCGTTTTTTACGGTGCGTGGCTTTCTGCTTGGCCTCTTCTTGGTCAGCTTCACTGGTCAAGTTCTGGGACATTGATTTCCGAGCCTGCTTTGCAATTGACTCAAGCATGTCTTTTGCGCCTTTTTGGCGCCCGCGCTCGTACGCTTCCTGCAAGGCCTTGTTGATGGCACCTGCGATTTCGACGGGCAGATCAAGTTCAAGCATTGGAACCTCCATTCGGGGATGAATTTGAGGTAGTCCTATTCGCCCGTAGATGGAAGGTAAGGGGGTTGAGAATCCAAAGTTTTCAACAATTACAGGCGGCGCCAAGCGATTTAGGGGAAAATAGAGTCAATCTGTGCATGCTTTGTTTCATGAAACAGTGTAGCGGCAACCGTATTGAGGTCATCAAATACGGTGACTCAAAAGAGATGAACTAGGAAATTATTCTGGACTTGGTGCCTTTGCTACGCAATGCCGGAAATGACCGGCATTGCGTAGCAAAGGCACCGACTATTCGAATGACACTTTATAGCTGATTTGCGACTCTTGGGGAATGAGTAACAACGGCAACAGATACGCGATAGCGGCCCTCAAGACTAAGCGTGGTGCTCTGGCCTCAGACATCATTCGGGTCAATGAACAACTCAGGCACTTAAAGTCCTGCATTCAAAACGTCGATGCCACGCTAAAGATATTAAACCCTTCAATTTCCATAGACGCCATACCGATCAAGAGGTCCCGTAAGAGGGTGAAGCTCTACAGGCAGGGAGAGCTAAGCCGGTTGATCAGGGACGCTCTGAGGGAAGCCGGAGACCAGCCCATATCCATCTATGACATTGTTACCCGTCTTATGGAGGAAGGTGGTCATGGGGAGGAATCTAGAGTCGCCATTAGAGCGAGAGTCAGAAGCAATCTGCACCACCTAGAACGTACGGGTGCTGTCAGAAAGGTTGGGGAGCAGAAGACAGCGAAGTGGGGTTTGAAATAAACAACCTTGGCAAGGGAACTTGTCGTAACCGTGGGGCATATAATCTATTTGTGTGGTTATTCTTCCGCTAATTCTTGGAGTAGTTGTCGGGCGATTAATTGGCGTGCTTCTGGCTGTGCAAGCGCCCACTGTTCTTGAACTAAACCATCAGAACTGTTGTAGGAGACTTTTACACCCCCATTTTCAATTGTCATTACTCCCTCGATGTTCTTTCCATCTAACTCAATTCTAATTGAGTGTTTTCCAATCACGCTGTCACCCCACTGATGTTGAATTAATTTCTAGTAGAAGAAAAAGTGGCTTATCGCTGCCATCGGGCTTGTAAATCCGCTTGGCAATTGCGGCATTCCAGCTTGCGGCGCCCAGCCTCTAGAGCAAAAGCATAGCTACTAAAGCTGCTCCGAAAACGACAACCAAAAGAGCCCAGTCAGAAACGTGACCGGGAGGTGGGCCGCCATAATCAGGTGATTTGTCATATCCGCTTGGCATCTTACTTCCGGCAAACGTCTTTGCCCTTACTATACGCCCCACCAGAGAACTTCGTCCAATCACAAGCATGACCATTGCCAACCATGATCTGGGCAATGTCTTTCCCGTCCACAAAACACTGCGCAACAATTCTGTCGCGGCTGGTCTTACGTGATCGCCCATCACAGACTGTCCCATCACCTACGGGGACACAACGCACGGTCTTGCCCTTCAACAACCCTTCTAGAGCTATACGGGATGCAAGGCCTTCTGCTTCGTGACTTTCAGGCGCATCAATTCCACACACGCGAATTTTTGTGCATTTTTCCTGATCACAAACAGCAAACGTATCGCCGTCATAGATTTTATCTGGTGTGCCAGTGAGGTCGGCGGCGCGTGCCGTCGCTGCGCTCAGAATAAACAGCAAAATAGCAAGTAGGAATTTGTCGTAGCTGGAGAACATGGTGCGCGCTTGTTAAGAAGTTTCCCACAGTTCCGTTTTTGTACCAGGAACGAAGCGAGGACATATTGAATTCGTGAAACAATTTATACACCGCTTCTGTGGATTACGGTGGCATTAAACTGGAAAAGTCAAAAGCTGGCTTGACGCTTAACCCAATCAGCCAACATTGGGTACGAAGAAACCCCAGGTGATTCCATTTTTCGAGGACGGACCACACTGGGGCTCTTAATTCTTGGTTTTAGCGCGTAGCGCTTGGTGCCAAGCGAGACCTGTTTCGCTCACTCGCCTCTGTCCGGTCAAGCTTTATTGCGCTGCACTCAACAGCTCTTTGACGGAGACAGGAAATGCACGACTTAATACCCCATAAAATCGAAGGAAACATTGTCCGACAGCGGGTCAATGATGGCTATGTCAATGCGACAGCCATGTGTAAGGCGGCCAATAAACTCTGGGCTGACTACCAGCGACTAAAGGGTACAGAGGAATATTTGGAAGAGCTTTCAAGGTCTATGGGAATTCCCATAGACCTACTGATACAGCCAATAAAGACGGGCCCAAATGAACTTCGTGGCACTTGGGTGCATCCACAAGTCTCGATTCACTTGGCTCAGTGGCTTTCAGCGAGATTTGCAGTTCAGGTTTCGCAATGGGTCTACGACTGGATGACCCAGGGCCATCAGCAGCCTGATGCTGTTCTGCCTTACCACTTGCGGCGTTACATCACGAATTCACCCAACGTCCCGGTTGGATATTTCTCTGTCTTGCAGGAGATGACAATCGCTCTGATCGCCCCAATGGAGATCATGGGTTACACCCTGCCTGAAAAGCTCTGGCCTGATATTTCAGAGGGCCGGATGTTTGCAAAATGGCTTCGTGAGGAACATGACATTGAGCCCAACGATCTGCCAACTTACCGACATGAATTTGAGGACGGCAGAAAAGACGTCTATGTCCGTGCATATCCTGAAGGCCTGCTTGGTGAGTTTCGTCGCCATCTTCGGGAGTATTGGCTGCCGGAGCGCTCTATCGGCTATTTTAAAAAGCGTGATCCAAAGGCGCTAGAGTATTTGCCACGCCTTCTTCCGCCGCCCAAAAAGAAAGCGAGCTGAGCGATGTCTATTTGGATAAAGAAGACTTTTCCGTATGATCCGAGCGAAGGCTGGGCATACGTCCAGGATCAATTCGAAAATATAATTGTTGCATCCGGTGCGCCGAGTGAAATGTTACTCGTTGCGAAGTCCAGTGAAGATCACACGACAACAACACTTGTAGCTCTTGTGCCAAATGAGATGATCGCAGATGCCTTCGCGGGCTTTGAAAGAATATCATTAGATCAACGGCCAGACTGCCCTAGTTTGCTGGTCGGAAATCAAACGGAGTTTGAAAAGTATTTTAAACTCCCTAAGACTTAATATTGAGCGAGCGCTGCCAATAGCCTTTCCACTGTCTTGATACAGGATGGCCCATCGCCAATCCAACAATGCGCTTTGCAATGGCTCCGTTGTCTAGCTTACGGTGATCTTCCATCCAAGCTGCGTGTTCTGCGTACTGGTGCAGGTAGCGCGGTGAAACATGGTGATGCTGACCACGAACCATCCGACGCAGGCGTGAAAAGTAGCTTTCGGCCCAGTTGGTGCAAACACCATTCAACGAATAGGCCTCACTATGGTTGATACGCAGGGTTTTAAACTTTGCGTGCAGCGCATCCCAATGGCTGGCCTCATCCGCATGGATGGTTGAACCGTTTAATACTGTTTGTTCAACGGTTTTAACGCCGTCGCTTTCGTGCTCATGAACGGTTGGTAGTGTGCGGCCATCACGTTCGCGGGCTACCACCACAACGCGGCGCTTGCCGGTTTGGTGACGGACTAAGCGGCGATCTATACGGTTTTCTCTCAGGTTTGCCGGGCGAATGTGGCCGCCAAAGTAAGCGCCATCGACTTCAACTTCACCGTCAAGTTTATGGTCATGGGTTTCAGCTGCCATGGCTTGGCGGAGCTTGTGCATTAAAATCCAAGCCGTTTTGTGCTGAACGTTTAAGTCACGCGCCAACTGCAACGCTGAAATCCCTTTCGCAGCGTTGGACACAATCGCAATCGCTGCCAGCATGTCAGTGAATGAAAGTTTGTGAGACGCAAAAATGGTTTCGCTCGTCACGCTGAATTGCTTGTGACAGGCTTTGCATTTGAATTTCTTGCGTGTGGAGATTTTGTAGGCTTGGTCATGGCCGCACTTCGGGCATACCGGAGACCCATTGGTCTCAGGCCAGCGAAGCTCACAGAACAGCGCATAAGCCTTCTCCTCACCCATGGAGTAAACGTCCTTGAGAGAGAGGGTTCGGGCTTTCGCCTTGAGCAGAAATGCGGTTGTCATCGTACTATCTCCGTTACCTATGTAACGTATATAGTACCTATATGTACCCTTTACAATGGCAAATGTAATGTTTATGATGCTTTTATCATCACAGGAGCGTTACTATGCCCGAAAAGACCGACTGGGAAGCCAGAGTCGCAAACATGCTGAAAGCAGAGCTGAAACGGAAAGGTGTGACCTATGCAGGTCTAGTCGATAAGCTGGCTGAAATTGGAGTCGAAGAAAAAGAAGTCAACGTCAGAAACAAACTGGCACGTGGGAAATTTTCAGCGGCGTTTATGGTGGCATGTTTAGAGGCAATTGGGTGTCAAACACTTCGATTCCAGGAGTAGTCGCCGCAGTTCTGTATTTGGGATTGTGCTGGTGGATAGTCAGCTCGGCATCGTTCAATCCAATTCAATCCCAAATACAAATTCAGGAAACCAAGCGCGACACATACGAATCCCAACACAATCGCGGTTTTGGGAAAGCGTCGGCAGATCAGACCAAAGGCCGTGCAGACAATCAAAAATCCACCGAGATAGACCCACGTAGCTGTCATAACTGGAATGATCCAGATCTTTGTGCACAGATGAGAATGGCGCGCGCTGCGGAAGATCAATCCGACTGGAGTAAAATTGGCCTTTGGCTGCTTGGTTTCACTCTTGCAGCAACTGCCATAGCTGCAATTGCCACTACAGTCACAGCTTGGATTATGAGCAGCTCTGCGAAAAGGCAACTGCGCCCTTACGTGCACTGTAACGCTTTTGTGATTAGCCGCACCGTTCAGCTCGAAAACCAAGAATCTGTCAAATTTGTCAACTTGGAAATTGATTGGCAAAACTATGGGACAACACCAGCTCGTCGTGCTCTTTCGGCATTGAATTGGTATATATATTTCGATAACGGAACGCCGGAACGGTTTAATTTTCGGGACTTGCATCCACCATCGCAAACCGCGCAAACTTTGGGGCCTCAGCAGAGCTATTTCGCACGCACTATACCCATTCCCGTCAACGTTGCTGTTCGCGCATGGCAGGGGCGGATCAAGATCATCTATTGGGGCTGGATTGAATACGATGGGGTTGAAGATGGTGTGCGACATAGGACGGAAATCTGCGCATTTTTGAATCCGAAGGGAGACCCGCGATTGGTACAGACGAATTATTCCAATACTTGGGTTACTGATTTCAACGCCGCAGACAAAAACTGCGTTCATGAGCCAAAAACTTGAGGCGGCCACCACCGCAAAAAAGCACATCACTCAAGCCCCCTTCTTTTGGGGCTTGGTGCCTTTGCTACGCAATGCCGGAAATGACCTCATTCCAAGACGATAAGATCGGTCGGTTGGACAGTTGGCGTTTGCCAAGCCTGAGAGCTGCAGCGCCTATCAACTTTAATTCAGACACCACGGAATCGCCAACACCTTTGACTTCTTTCAATCGGTCGTCCGGCGCATTGATGACGTCAGCGAACGATCCAAATCGCGCCAGCAATCGTTTTGAGATATCCTTGGTATCGCGACGTGGAATAGCGCGAAACAAGACAAGTTCGAGCAGCTCATAGTCTGGCATGGCATCAGCGCCACCGTTGAGAAAGCGGGCGCGAAGTCGTTTGCGATGTCCGGCGGGCCCTTCTTGTATGATGGGGGCTTCAAACAGACCGCTTTGAGCCTGTTGGGCTTTGCCATCACCGCGATATTTCGAACTATCGCCCATCGATTGCAGTTTATCCTTGGTCGGTTATGCGGCTTTCAGGCGGTAGGGGGGACATTCCATGCCGGCAGGTGAACGCGTGAACACCTCAATGCCATCCGTTGTAACACCGATGGTGTGCTCAAACTGTGCTGAAAGTTGACGGTCACGTGTGACCGCCGTCCAACCGTCTGCCAGTACTTTTACAGATGGCTTTCCAAGATTGATCATCGGCTCGATGGTGAAAAACATGCCTTCTTCAATAAGGACACCTTCTTCCTGAGTGCCGTAGTGGAGGATGTTGGGGCGTTCGTGGAAGGCGCGGCCCAGGCCATGGCCACAGAAATCCTTTACAACCGAGCATCGCTGCGCCTCTGCATGGGCTTGAATAGCCGCACCAATAGCACCAGTTTTGACACCAGGTTTGACGGCCGCCATGCCAAGCTCAAGGCATTCATGCGTGACCGCGATGAGACGTTCCGCGCGTCTCGATATGTCTCCAACACAGAACATCCGGCTCGTATCACCGTGCCAGCCATCAACGACCAATGTCACATCAATGTTGACGACATCTCCGTTTTTCAGGGGTTTTGGGCCTGGAATGCCATGGCAAACAACGTGATTGATGGATGTACAGATAGATTTAGGGAATCCGCGATAGTTGAGCGGCGCTGGTGTTGCGTCGTGTGCAAGTGCGAAATCGAGGACCAAGTCGTCGAGAAATTCTGTTGTAACACCGGGTTGGACGTGCGGCACCAGCATGTCCAAAGCCGTTGCTGCAAGGCGCCCAGCACGGTGCATAGGCTCAAAATCTTTGGATTGATAGAGTTTGATACCGTCAGGCCGGATGGTCACTGTGTCTGAAGTCATCGTTTTTCGCCATTCCGTAAATTCACTTCGGGTCTCGCCATTAGGGTGAATTTAGTGCAAAAACAATGAGACGCAATGAACGTCTTAAGACGAAGACGCATAGGGAGGAAATAATGCGATCCGGTTGTAGTTTACCGGCAACCGTGCTGTTGCTGCTGCTCTTGGGCCTTTCAGCCTGGGGCGCACGGCACTGGAAGCCAAGTATCATTTGTGACAATTCGAACCTGAACTGGGTCTGCGATGGTGGCCATGCTGACGTGGCGGGCGGTTTACCTGGTTTCGGCGCCAAAAAACATGCGCGCAGATCTGACTCTGGCCCCGCGCCCGTTAAGGGCTCTGGCACCAAGAAGGTCGCTCATGCTTTGCCGTGGCCGATTGCTGAAAAGCCTCATAAGTGGAGCAATTTCCGCAAAGGCGCTTATTCGATTCCAGCGATTGCAGCACCAGTTGCTGTCGCGGTTGTCGCAAAAACAGCTGGCGGTGCATTGCCTTGGCCGGTCGCCAAGGCGCCACGTAAGTGGAGCAATTTCCGCAAAGGCGCTTATTCCATCCCAGCGATTGCAGCACCAATTGCTGTCGCGGTTGTCGCAAAAACAGCTGGCGGTGCATTGCCTTGGCCGGTCGCCAAGGCACCACGCAAATGGAGTAATTTCCGTGATGGTGCCTATTCTGTTCCAGCCCGTCGGGGTGGGGCGAAAGCAAAATCGGTAACGGTTGCGCAGGGATTCCCGTGGCCAATTGCAAAAGCTCCGCGCAAGTGGACCAACTTCCGCAAAGCACCGAAGTCCAAAAAGATTGTTGCCAAAAAAATGGGCCACAAAACGGTAGCACATCCTTTTGCTTGGCCTGTCGCTAAGGCTCCGCGGAAATGGACCAACTTCCGCGCGGCTCCTAAAGCAGCTCCTAAAAGTGTAACAGGTGTTGCTCATGGATTCCCTTGGCCGGTTGCTAAGGCTCCGCGGAAATGGACCAACTTCCGCGCGGCTCCTAAAGCAGCTCCTAAAAGCGTAACAGGCGTTGCTCATGGATTCCCTTGGCCGGTTGCAAAAGCCCCGCGCAAGTGGACCAACTTCCGTGCAGCACCGGCACGGCGCAAGGCCAGCGATTGTGGTTCTGAACTGAATCGGATTGCGCGTGGCGGAGTGATCCTATTTGAAACCTCGAGCGCAAAACTTAGAGGCTCCAGTTACGATACGTTGGACAGTCTTGCTGGTGTTGCAAAGACCTGTGACCGCGTGAACATTGTGGTTGAAGGTCATACGGATGCTAGTGGTTCGGCAGAATTTAATCAAAAACTGTCGGAACGTCGTGCACAATCGGTAGCGGCTTATCTGCAAGGCGCGGGTGTTAGCGTGAGTAGCTTGAGTGCAGTTGGCTATGGTGAATCTCAGCCAGCTGTTCCCAATACATCGCCATCTAACATGGCTAAAAACCGCCGGATTGAGTTCTCGGTCTCGGGCAACTAGTTTAGCCGGAAACATCTGAGAGATCTAAAAACAAACGGCCCGGTGTGATATACCGGGCCGTTTTTAATTTGTAATTTTGTTTTTTGAAGCGCTGCTTCTTGAAAGGCTTGATTAGTCTTTCTTCGCCGCTTCACTGCCAGCATCATCTGCTTTGGCTTCACCAGCCTCGTCAGCGGTTTCTTCCGGCACTTCTTCAACTGTTGCTTCAGCCAACAGTTTTTGCGCCTGACCCACCCAATCGTCTTTTTCGATGCGACCGTTGAGTGTCAGCAACTCGTCGATGTTTGCAATGTCATCGTCAGAGAAGTTTGCGACTTGCTCGAACTTTACGCAGTTGATCTGTTTCAAACGCGCGGCCAGCATATCGTCAATGCCTGTGATCTTGTTCAGATCATCAAGGTCACCTTTTTGCTTTTTAAAGCCCTTCCAGGCTGCGTTCAGGCGACGGGCGCGGGCGTCTGTGCGTTCAACGATACGGGCAGACTTACCGCGACGACCTCTGAGGTAATAGAGTTTCGCGCGACGAACTTTACCGCGACGAACCACTTCAATCTCAGTGATGTATGGTGAGTAAATAGGGAATACGCGCTCGACGCCTTCGCCGTATGAAATCTTGCGTACCGTGAAGCTTTCGTTGATGCCACCACCGTCACGAGCGATGACAACACCTTCATAAGCTTGGTTACGTGTGTTGCTGCCTTCGATAACTTTAACCAACACACGGACGGTATCGCCGGGGCCAAATTCTGGCACGTTGCGCTTAGCAAGCACGGCATTCATTTGCTCTTTTTCGAGCTCTTCGATGATGTTCATTTTTAATTGGTCCTTAGGCCATCACCACAGAGGAGCGGCGCGGCCTTTGCCAGATGGCGGCACGGCACAGCTCTTGTGACCCAAATTTGGGCACCCCTAAAAAACGGGAATTGGCGGCGGTCATAACCGATCAATGGGTTTTTGTCGATAGCTTGGCCAAGCTTTTGGGGGCTGGCGGATTGCCGCTCTCATTGGTGGAGAGACGGGTCTTTGACTGGTTATTTGACCCCTTTGAGGAGGTCTGGTCGGCGCGCCTCAGTGATTGCCAGCGCCTCAGCTCGACGCCAATCGGCAATTTTCTGGTGATCACCGGAGAGAAGCACGTCGGGAATGTCGCGGCCCTGCCAGCTGCGTGGCCGCGTGTAATGGGGATATTCGAGCAACCCATTGGAGAAACTTTCCTCAGCCAACGACTGGGGCTGGCCCATGACGCCAGGCAGCAAGCGGACGCAGGCATCAAGCACGGCCATAGCTGCAACCTCGCCACCTGAGAGCACATAGTCACCAATCGACACCTCTTCGATGTCATGCGCGTCTAAAACGCGCTGGTCGACGCCCTCGAAGCGGCCTGCAAGGATTGTCAGGCCAGGGCCCTTGGACCACGCCTCGACCATCGTTTGGGTCAATGGTGTTCCGCGTGGGCTCATGTAGAGCACGGGCGTATTGGGGTTCTGCAAACGTGCTGCCTCAATTGCCGGGCCAACGACGTCAGCGCGTAACACCATGCCAGCCCCACCGCCAGCTGGCGTATCATCAACATTGGCGTGTTTTCCGATGCCAAAATCACGCAACGCGACGGCCTCAAGCGCCCAAATACCATCCTTCAATGCTTGGCCTGCAAGCGAGACGCCAAGTGGACCGGGCAAGCAGTCTGGCAGCAGGGTAATGACCGTGGCGCGCCAGGGTGGCGTCGAATTGGTACCGGCACTGTCTCGAGGTTGATCAGATGTACTGTGTTGGCCCACGGCCCTCAAACGCCTTCTACGACCGTAATGTCGATGGTGCCGGCCCCTTGGCGAAACGCTTTAGCAGTCGCGTACTCGGAAGAGTGAGCATAGCTGAGCGCATCCTCGTAGCTGGCAAACTCAATCACCACGTTGCGTTCTGTTCCCTGTCCCTCAACAACTTCACAGCGTCCACCACGAATGATCGGCGATCCGCCAAATTTATCCAGTGCAATTTTTGATGCTGCAACGTATTCGCCCCATTTATCAGCGTTGGTTACAACGGCGTGGGCAATGACATATCCTTTCGGCATTGGTCCTCTCAGATTTTGTTTTTGGTTATGCTGGTTCTGCCAACATGGTGCCAGCGTCGCTTACATTAGGCTAGCTTGATAGGCTATCGCTAATGTGTTGCACGAAACTCTGTGCAGCGGAATAGGGATCATCAGCCTGCGTGATCGGACGCCCAACGACGAGGTAATCGGCACCAGCGCTGATGGCATGATCCGGTGTCATAACGCGCTCCTGATCATCCATGGCTGATCCGGTAAAACGAATACCAGGCGTCACAATCAGAAAATCAGGCCCGGTAGCTGCGCGAATGCGGGCTGCCTCCTGGCCAGAGGCAATGACACCGTCAAATCCATTTTCAAAAGCAAGTTGCGCACGGTGAAGTACCAACTCTTCGGGCGTCAACTTGGTGCCTTGCTGTTTCAGGTCATCGCCTGAAAGGCTGGTCAGCACCGTGACAGCGAGTAGTTTGAGATTGCTATTTCCGCGACCCGCGACGGCTGAATGAAGCGTCTTTTGATCATGGCCATGAATCGTGAGGAAATTAACCCCTAGTTCTGAGGCATTGGCAACCGCGCGCTCCACCGTGTTGCCAATGTCGAGCAGCTTCATATCGAGGAACACCTGTTTGCCGTGTTCTCTCAGTGCGGCCGCGAGTTCAAGCCCACCTGAAAAGATAAGTTCAAGACCAACCTTGTAGAATGTCACGCTGTCACCGAGGCGCGCCACGAGGCGTTCAGCTTCATTGAGCGTTGGCATATCAAGGGCCACAATCAGGCGATCTGTGGCAGTGCGTTTGGTCATCTCATTTCGTCCGCTCAAGCAAATTTTGGCTGTGCAACTAAAGCATGAACGGATACCCGAACGCTAGCGGAGGTAAGGCGTGACGGTTTTTAATCCCCATGCAGCACATGGGCCGCACGAGCAAGTTTTTGAATAAGCCCTTTAAAGCGCTCCTGCGCGTCTTTATTGGTGAGGTGGCCGTCATCATCAAAAGCCCCACTGGCTTTTGGCAGCAAGAATTGATCGGGCAGAACGATCGCACCAAGGCCGTATTCTAAGACGTGTCGTACGGTGAACAGACCACGTATGCCGCCAGTGCCGCCAGGAGAGGCCGCGGCTAAAGCAAATACACGCGTTTGAAAAACGGTCTGCTGGTCTTTTTGTTCGTATTGCAGACGTGAGATCCAATCGAATGTATTTTTGAGAAGCGGGCTGATGGATGCATTGTATTCCGGTGCCATCACCATCACACCGTGATGCAAACGCATAACGGCTTCCAGTTTGCGCGCGTTATCAGGGAGGCCGTCTTTTGCTTCCAGATCGCCATCATACAGTGGCATCGGATAATCGCCGAGATCAGCAAATGTTGCTTTGATGCCATTGGCATTTGCAATGGTGGAGCCGAGGCTGGCTAGTTTTTTGTTAAACGAACCAGCGCGGGCGCTGCCAGCAACAAACAAAAGGCTAGGTGCATCCATTGTGTGGCTCCTGTACGTTTTACGAATTTTCTAGGCTGTGCCACCGTCAAAAAAATCTTTGACACGGGCGAAAAAGCCAGCGCTTTCCGGGTTGGTTTCTTTGTTGCTTTCGCCCTCAAACTCTTTCAGCAGTTCTTTTTGACGACGGGTCAAATTTTTCGGCGTCTCCACTTCGACCTGAATATATAGATCACCATTGGCGGAGGATCTCAGGATCGGCATGCCTTTTTTCTGCAACCTAAATTGCGAACCGGTTTCCGTGCCTTCAGGAATTTTCACGCGTGCTACTTTGCCTTCCAGAGACGGCACATCAATTTGCCCACCAAGAGCTGCGGTCGTCATAGAGATGGGAACGCGGCAGAACAGATCCGAACCATCACGCTGGAAGAACTCATGCGGTTTGATGTGGAGGAAAATATAAAGATCACCAGCTGGACCACCGCGGCTTCCGGCTTCGCCTTCACCACCAAGGCGAATGCGTGTGCCATCTTCCACGCCTGCTGGAATATCTACAGAGAGCTTACGTTCCGTCGTTGAGCGCCCGCTGCCTGAACAGTTATCGCAAGGATCGGTGATTGTTTCACCACGCCCACTACATGTCGGGCAGGTCCGCTCAATGGTGAAGAAGCCCTGGCTCGCTCTCACTTTGCCCATACCTTGGCACGTTGGGCAGCTTGTCGGCTTGGTGCCTTTTTTAGCGCCGGAGCCAGAACATGTTTCACAAGAAACACTGGTCGGGAATCGGATCTCGGCGGCTTTACCGGCAAACGCTTCGTCGAGTGAGATTTCCATATTGTAGCGCAAATCAGCGCCACGCTCGCGGCCACTTCCGCCACGTCCACCGCCGCCACGACGCCCACCCATGAATTCACCAAAAAGGTCGTCAAAGATGTCAGACATTGAGGAGGCAAAATCTGGCCCAAAGCCAGCGCCACCTTGGCCGCCACCCATTCCGCCTTCAAAAGCGGCATGGCCAAAGCGATCATAGGCTGCCCGTTTTTGTTCGTCCTTCAGGACTTCGTAGGCTTCGGCGAGCTCTTTAAATTTTTTCTCGGCTTCATCATCACCTGGGTTGTGATCTGGGTGACAATCTTTTGCCTGCTTGCGGAACGCAGACTTGAGGTCCTTGTCAGACGCCGTGCGCTCAACGCCGAGAATTTCGTAATAGTCTTTCTTTGCCATTGGGCAAATGTCCGTTGGTCTTTGACCCTGAAGGTGAGGGGCGGGATGAGGCTTGGCAAAGAGTGCGCCAGTCGCGGAAAATTATGAGATGCGGCTGACCCAAATACTGCACGTGGATGATGATATAAGGATTTTAACCCTCGGGTGCCTGAAGGCAAACACTTCAGACCCGAGGGTTATTTAGTCTTACGTTAAGCAGATTTCTTATCGTCGTCGTCGACTTCTTCAAAATCAGCGTCAACAACGTCGCTATCGCTACCCGCTTCAGCCGCGGCATCCGGGCCAGCTTCGCCGCCACCTGGTGCGTCTTGCTGATCGGCATAGATCGCTTCACCAATCTTCATGGCTGATTGGGCCAAAGCTGCCGTTGCTGTTTTGATCTGTTCAGCATCGTCAGCTTCGATAGCCGCTTTGGCATCTGCAACCGCTTTTTCAATCTCGTCTTTGACCGCTTTGATTTTGTCGTTATCCGCGTTCTCAGACAATTGCTTTTCGGTTGCGTGGATTAGAGCTTCCGCTTGGTTCTTGGTCTCGACCGCTTCGCGCCGCTCTTTGTCGTCTGCAGCATGTGCTTCAGCATCTTTGACCATGTTCTGGATGTCGTTATCGCTGAGACCACCAGACGCTTGAATACGGATCGATTGCTCTTTTTCTGTTGCCTTGTCCTTGGCGTTGACGTGAACGATGCCGTTGGCATCAATGTCGAACGTCACTTCAATCTGAGGCACACCGCGTGGTGCTGGTGGAATACCAACCAGATCAAACTGACCGAGGACTTTATTATCAGCAGCCATTTCGCGTTCACCTTGGAACACGCGGATGGTTACAGCGCTCTGGCTATCTTCTGCGGTTGAGAACACCTGGCTCTTCTTGGTTGGGATCGTCGTGTTGCGATCAATCAACCTGGTGAAGACACCGCCAAGGGTCTCAATGCCTAGCGACAGAGGCGTGACGTCGAGGAGAAGAACGTCTTTGACGTCGCCTTGCAGAACGCCAGCTTGAATTGCGGCGCCGATGGCCACAACCTCATCCGGGTTCACGCCCTTATGTGGCTCCTTGCCGAACAAGCCTTGCACAACGGCCTGTACTTTCGGCATGCGGGTCATACCGCCAACCAAAACAACCTCATCAATTTCAGCGGCTTTCAGGCCAGCGTCTTCGATGGCTTTAAGGCATGGCTCTTTGGTGCGTGAGATCAATTCATCAACCAGGCGTTCCAGCTTGGCGCGGGTCAGCTTCATGGTGAGATGCTTCGGCCCTGATTGATCAGCGGTGATAAACGGCAGGTTGATTTCCGTTTGTGGTGATGATGACAGCTCAATCTTCGCTTTTTCAGCAGCTTCTTTGAGGCGCTGCAAGGCGAGCTTATCATTGCGCAGGTCAATACCGTCTGACTTTTTAAATTCATCAGCCAGATAACCAACGAGCTTCATGTCAAAGTCTTCACCACCAAGGAACGTGTCGCCGTTGGTGGACTTAACTTCAAATACACCGTCGCCAATTTCCAGGATCGAGATATCAAACGTACCGCCGCCAAGGTCATAAACAGCAATAGTTTTGGCATCATTTTTCTTGTCCAAGCCGTAGGCAAGGGCAGCTGCTGTTGGCTCGTTGATGATGCGCAGGACTTCAAGGCCAGCAATTTTGCCAGCATCTTTGGTTGCCTGGCGCTGGGCGTCGTTGAAATAAGCAGGAACCGTGATCACGGCCTGCGTGACGGTATCGCCAATTTTAGCTTCAGCCGTTTCTTTCATCTTTTGCAGAATGAAAGCGGAAACTTCCTGAGGTGAATAAGCCTTACCGTTTGCTTCGACCCAGGCATCACCGTTCGGCCCCTTGACAATGGTGTAGGGGACAAGCTTCTTGTCTTTTTCTACCATCGGATCGTCATAGCGCCGACCAATCAGGCGCTTGATGGCAAACAAGGTGTTGGTTGGATTGGTAACGGCCTGGCGTTTGGCAGGCAGTCCGACGAGGCGGTCGCTATCGTCCGTAAATGCAACGATAGACGGTGTGGTGTTGGCGCCTTCAGAATTCTCCAGAACGCGCGGTTTGCCATTGTCCATAATGGCGACGCACGAGTTGGTGGTTCCAAGGTCAATGCCGATAACTTTACCCATTTAAAGTGCTTCCTTTCTTCGCGGCAGGCCGTCGGGATCCTCGTTAAACGAGCAATCGAGAGGTGGTTTGGGTTGAAGAGCCATAACCGGTTCTTGGAGACGGCCTCCAATTGGCTAACGTTTTGGCTTTCAGTTGAGATATAGGGTGTGATTTTCCTGGTGCAACGGGGCTGGGACAGTTTGTTGATGGTGTCCAAATCCTTAATAATTACATCGTTCAGTTGGGCGGCTTCGAGCCAGGGCCCGATGGGTCTGGATCAGAAGGGGTTTCAGGGTGCACACCCGACGCCTGAGCCTGTCCCTGGGCATTCTCATTGTCGGCTTGAGTCGGTTCAGGCGCGGTTTTTTTGGCGCCGCCTTTGGCCAAGATCACCATTGCTGGACGCAGAACCCGGTCTGAAAGCTGATAGCCCGCTTGGATGACTTGCAGCACGGTGCCGTGTGGGACCGAGGCATCTTCCTGCTCCATCATGGCCTGATGGAAGTGGGGATTAAAAGCTTCGCCTGTTGGCTCTAGACGCTGAATGCCGTGGCGCTCAAGGATGTTATGAAATTCGCGGTCGAGCATAGAGACGCCATCTAAAAAGCTTTTTAGCGCTGGATCGCTTTCAACCGCTTCACCAGGAACCGCTGTAATCGCGCGTTGGAAGTTATCGCCAACCTGAACAATATCCTTGGCAAATTTCGAAATGGCGTACTTGGCGGTATCTTCGCGCTCTTTCTCAGCCATTTTGCGGTGATTTTCCATGTCTGCATGGGCGCGCAGAAGGCGATCAGTTAGATCTGCGATTTGCGCCTTCAGCGTGGCTGGTGTTTCCCGCGGTTCCTTTTCTTTTTGTTCCTCTTCAAGCTCTTCAGCTTCTAGGGCCGCTTCTTCGGCAGCGAGCAAGGCCTCTGGGTCGTCCAGGAAATCTTGGTCTAGACCCGGGCGGTCGTCATGGTGGGAACCCGGCTGGTCCGAGCCGCCTGGCGCATGAGATTTTTTATCGTTACTGGCCATGAAATCTCCGTCGTCGCTGACAGGGTGTCTTAAGTGCTTTTGTCAGCCTGAACACATTCGAGATGTTCAGGTCTGGCCTTGAGGCATATTGGGAAGGCAATTCACATATCAAGCCAGCACGCGGCTGACCAGTTTTGCTGTGTAGTCGACCATAGGAATAATCCGCGCGTAATTGATCCGAGTAGGTCCGATGACACCAAGAACACCGACTATTTGTCGAGAATCGTCATGGAAGGGTGCGACAATTAGCGAAGACCCCGATAGTGAGAACAACTTGTTCTCAGCACCGATAAAAATTTTGACGCCTTCTGCCTGTTCGGCAAGGCCAAGGATCTGGACAACGTCATTCTGAGATTCCAGATCATCAAACAGCTGGCGCACACGCTCCAACTCATCCAGCGCATTGAGGTCCTTTAAGAGATTGGACTGACCACGCACGATCAAGCTCTTGCGATCACCAAGCGCACCGGACCATTCTGCAAACCCGGATCGAATGAATTTCTGGGTAAGCTCATTCAACTCAGCCTTGGCCTTGGTCAGATAAACTTCCAACTCCTTTTTAGCGTCTGCAATGGTCAGACCACGAATGCGGGCATTCAGGAAATTGGAGGCTTCGGTGAGAGACGAGGGTGGCAGACCTTTGGGGAGATCAATCACGCGATTTTCAACGCTGCCGTCTTCACCAACCAGGACAACCAATGCTTTGCCGGGCTCGAGAGCGACAAATTCAATGTGTTTTAGTGTCGAGATTTGCTTGTCTGCAAATACGACGCCAGCGCAGTGAGACAGGCCTGAAATCATTTCGCTGGCTTCATTCAGCACCTGATCAACCGATGATTTCTCGGAATTGGCAATTTGTGATTCAATTTTTTTGCGCTCATCACCCGACATGTCGCCAACTTCGAGCATCGCATCAACAAACATGCGCAGGCCGTTCTCCGTCGGCAAGCGGCCTGCTGAGGTGTGGGGAGAAGAAATCAACCCGATTTGCTCAAGGTCTGACATCACATTGCGGATCGTTGCCGGTGACAGCGAGATCGGCAGCGAGCGAGACAGATTGCGCGAGCCAATTGGTTCGCCGGTCAAAAGATAGCTTTCGACAATCTGGCGCAGTATGGCTTGCGAACGCTCGTCAAGATCTGTGATGTCGGGTGCTGTTTGGTTCATCATCTCATGCACGTGGAGAGTGCGGACTTGGAGCTGCTTAGCAGATTGTATGGTGGAATGGAGACCTTATTTCGTCAATTCTCAAAACAGGGGATTTTAAGTTCTTTTGGTTGAGTTTCATGGTCAACGGAATCCAGTTGAAGTCGTCGAGCCCCTCCCCTAGGTTGCCGCCACGTTCATTGTGGTCCGATATTGAGGCCCGCGACCTGGTTTTACCATCTCTCACTACAAGGATTTTTTATGCGCCCGTCCAAACGCCAACCTGACGAACTGAGACGTGTCTCTCTGGAACGGGCCGTTTCCCTGCATGCTGAAGGCTCATGTCTCATAAAGTTTCACAACACACATGTCTTGTGTATGGCGACCTTGGAAGAGCGGGTACCGCCGTGGCTGAAAGGTCAGGGCAAGGGTTGGGTTACCGCTGAATATGGCATGCTGCCACGGGCCACCAATAACCGCACAAGACGCGAGGCGACGAGTGGCAAGCAGTCTGGACGCACGCAAGAGATTCAGCGGCTTATTGGTCGTTCGCTGCGAGCTGTGATCGATTTGGAAAAATTAGGCGAGCGCCAGATTACAATTGACTGTGATGTCATACAAGCCGATGGCGGCACACGGACAGCCTCGATCACGGGTGCATGGGTTGCGCTACATGACTGCATCCAGTGGATGAAAGAGCGCGATATGGTCGGCGATGGCGTCATTCGTGATCATGTCGCAGCGGTGAGTTGCGGGTTGCATCAAGGCACACCTGTGCTTGATCTGGATTATGCGGAAGATTCTGATGCAGACGCTGATTCCAATTTTGTCATGACCGGTGACGGTGGCATTGTTGAAATCCAAGGCACGGCTGAAACGGTTGCGTTCAGCGAAGATAATTTTCAAGCGCTACTCGGCCTTGCCAAGAAAGGCATTGGTGAATTGGTCGAGCTGCAAAAACTGACGGTCGGCTAATGGGTCCACTTCAGGCTGGACAAACGCTGGTTGTTGCCAGCCACAACGCTGGCAAAGTGTGGGAAATAAAACAGTTGATTGAGCCTTATGGGCTCGATGCTGTGTCTGCGGGCGAGCTCAATTTGCCTGAGCCGGAAGAAACAGAAACAACTTTTGCTGGTAATGCTAAACTGAAGGCACTGGCGGCAGCAAAAGCCTCAGGCCATCCTGCGTTGGCTGACGACTCTGGTCTTGAGGTGGCCGCACTTGATGGCGCGCCCGGGATCTATTCGGCGCGCTGGGCGGGTGAGCAAAAAGATTTCTCAGTCGCTATGCAAAAAATTGCTGATGAAATCGAAGCCAAATCTACCCAGAGCACGTTCAACTGGGCGTCCAACAAGCCCGCAGCGAACTTCATGTGCGCACTATGTTTAGCGTGGCCTGATGGTGAGACACAGGTTTTTGAAGGCCGCGTTGACGGTCATTTGGTTTGGCCAGCGCGCGGCGGTAACGGGTTTGGTTATGATCCAATGTTTGTTGCTGAGGGCATGACAGAAACGTTTGGCGAGATTGAGCCTGAAGCAAAGCACGCCCGATCACATCGCAGACGCGCGTTTGATTTGTTTGAACAAACCTGTCTGGCGAATTTGCCTAAAGTGGCGCTCAGTGGAAATAACGATATGGTTGCTGGGCTGTATGCCGCGGC
The DNA here is from genome assembly GCA_021775735.1 of Hyphomicrobiaceae bacterium. Classification (GTDB taxonomy): domain Bacteria; phylum Pseudomonadota; class Alphaproteobacteria; order Rhizobiales; family Hyphomicrobiaceae; genus JAHZKN01. Next base: position 18,063 of record JAJFHG010000008.1, on the reverse strand, counting down.
TGCGAATTTGTCGACGCAAGCAGAGTTTGTTCAGTTTGTTGCCGAGCTTAAGGCGCATCTCGAGCGCAACCCAAAGGCATGGGAGAATACGGATTTGGCGCGGTATCTTGAAGCTCTTGCTGCGTGGTGCAACGACAGTGTGATTACCGACGCAGAACCCAAGTGGCGCACGTACGCTAAGGCGCTGCTTGCCGCTTCGATTTATGAGTAAGTGATGACGCGTACACATGCATCCAACGCAGTAGCTCGCGACGCAGGATTTGGTATCTATGTGCATTGGCCGTTCTGTGCGCAGAAATGTCCCTATTGTGATTTTAATAGTCATGTTCGTTTTAAGGGTTGGGATGAAGCACGTTTTCTGGCTGCCTATAAGCGAGAGCTAGAAACCATTGCAGCGCATGTTCCCAAACACGCCGTCTCGTCGATTTTCTTTGGTGGCGGCACACCGTCTTTGATGCAGGGCGCAACCGTTGCAGCTATCCTCGATCACATCGCACAGCTTTGGCCGGTTGCAGATCACGCAGAAGTAACCCTTGAAGCCAATCCCGGCAGCGTTGAAGTTGGCCGGTTTCGGGATTTTCGTGCCGCGGGCGTCAACCGCGTTTCAATTGGTGTCCAATCACTCATTGAAGCTGACCTCAAAGCTCTCGGACGCATTCATACGGTTGCAGAAGCTAAAGCGGCTGTCGCGCTCGCAGATAAAATCTTTGATCGATTTTCGTTTGATTTGATTTACGCGCGCCCGAAACAAACGCGGGATGCGTGGCATCAGGAGTTGAAACAGGGCTTAGCCATGGCTGGCGCCCATCTTTCGCTCTACCAATTGACGATTGAAGACGGCACACCATTTGCTGACCGGCATAAACGGGGCCAACTTATTGTGCCCGATGATGATGCAGCCCTGGAGTTATTTGATTTAACGCAGCAGCTCACGATGGATGCAGGACTGCCGGCTTATGAAATTTCTAATCACGCAAGGCCTGGTGAAGAGAGCCAACACAATCTTATTTATTGGCGTTATGGATCTTACGTTGGCGTTGGTCCGGGAGCCCATGGTCGTGTGGTTTGGGATGGTGCACGCCAAGCTACGGCAACGCGCCTCAATCCTGAAGAGTGGTGCGCAGCGGTTGAGCAAAGTGGTCATGGCCTGAGGCAACAAGAACCGTTGCGTGCCGATCAACAAGCTGATGAGTTTTTGTTGATGGGTCTTCGCCTATCAGAAGGCATTGATGGCGCACGCTATCAACAGATTTGCGGTCGGGCAATGTCCCATGATGTCATCAATGAGCTGATAGAGCAGGGCTACCTTGAGTTCGTCCCCGCGATGACCACCAACATTGATTGTGCCGACGCCCAGGGTCAAAACCAGGACGATGGGGGAGATGGCATGTTTGGCGGTACGCTAAGAGCCTGTATTGGACCGGGACTGGGTCCAAGTAACAACCCTGGACGTTTGTCAGCTTCAATCCCACATGGCAAAGAGAGGTCTGACAAAAACAGCGGCCGCGCGGTACGATTGCGGGCGACGGCAAAAGGCCGCTTTGTTTTAAACCAAATCGTATATCAACTGGCGTCAAATACCGAACCTGGTGCGCTGATTGGCGACGAAAATGAGCGCGTCGGTTCGAGCCGAGCGAGATAACGCAAGGAAGTTACAAGCATGATGCGCCGGTTGTACGATTGGATGATGGAGTTGGCGGCTTCTCCTAAGGCGCCGCACGCGCTGGCGACGGTGTCATTCGTCGAAAGTTCGTTTTTTCCAATTCCGCCCGACATCATGTTGATCCCCATGGTTCTTGCCGAGCGTGCAAAGGCTTGGTTTTTTGCCTCGATTGCAACCATCGCATCTGTGCTTGGTGGAATTGCTGGTTATCTCATTGGTTACTTGCTCTACGACACCGTCGGCACACCGCTGTTAGAGTTTTATGGCTACCTTGAAAAGTTTCAGCACTTTTCATCGCAATACAATGACTATGGCGCATGGATTGTGTTGTTTGCTGGTGTCACACCGTTTCCCTACAAAGTGATTACGATTGCCAGTGGTGTCGCCGGGCTGAACTTTGGTGTGTTTGTCGTTGCCAGTATTGTGGCGCGTGCACTACGCTTTTTTGTTGTAGCCGGGTTGCTCTATTGGTTTGGGCCACCAATTAGAGAATTTATTGAAAAGCGCTTCGGTCTTGTAACAACGGTATTTTTCGTCATGTTGTTTGCTGGTTTCTTGGCTATCAAGTACATCATCTAGTTGTCTTAAGGAGCAATCCACCTCATGCACTTCAACAGGACAGATAATGATCTCCATCCGGCTTATGGATTGGGCGCGTGGGTGTTGTTTATTGCCGGCATGGTCATAGTTGCAGCATTGGCCTTTGAATTCATTGGCGGTTACCAACCCTGTCCACTTTGTCTGCAGCAGCGCTACGCCTATTACGCGGCTCTACCCTTATCGTTCGTCGGACTGATTTTATTGTCAGGTGATCATGTGCGTGTTGCAGGCTTCTTATTCTTTGCCTTGGCGCTCGCATTTCTCACCAATGCAGGCCTTGGCGTTTATCATGCTGGCATTGAATGGGGTTTTTGGCCGGGACCTCAAACGTGTTCGGGTGCAACGGCACCACCAGACTCCGCAGACGCTTTGTTGAAGAGTTTGGAGACAGAAACCGGCGTTCGCTGCGATGAAGTGCAATGGCGTTTCTTTGGTTTGTCGTTTGCCGGTTGGAATGTTGTGACGTCAGTGTTTTTGTTCGTCATCGCGCTGAAAGCCGCACTGACTGCAAACGCGCCTGAATAGCCGGCGGAAAAAATCACAACACACTGAAAATATTGCAGAAAACATTTTTCTCCACTGTTTGTGAGAGGGTCAAAGGCCCGTGTTTGCTGGACCTGAACAAATAGCCAGTTAATTTCCTTCGTTCTGACCTGATCCCGTCGTTTTTGCGCCTAACTGTGGCGGTTAAGTACCAACATCGACGGAACACAAAGAGAACCATTTGGTTCTGGCGATGATCGCTCAGCAAAGAGCGAGGCGCAGCGTCTTGTATTCGCCTCGTTTCATCTCTGACCCGTGCGGCCTCTCATCAGGGGGTGGGTTTGGAGGGAAGAAAAACCAGAGCGATCGGCGAGATTATTTCGTGGGGGTATTTTTCTTTTTTCATCCCTGCAGTCCCGCCCGAAACAGTTTTTGTACCTGTTGCGTTTGTAGCGTTGTGTTGCGTTTTGAGTACCGCCCTTAAGTTTGTCTCTCGTAGCGGCGGAAGTTCCCCAAAATAAAGTCCCCCCAAGACTTTTGGCTGTCCTGCGTACTCGGATAGTCACAGCGGACCACTCTTTAGTATGCGTATCTTTGAGTGGTCCGCCCCTTGTCTTTGAGTAGCAGTCACGCTGCTTTGGCTCTGAAGTCCGGTGTTATCGGCTAGAGCAGCGGTGTGCGTAACAGTAAGAGGCGTTGGTATGGATCGTGAGTTGAATGAGTGGCAGTCGCTACAAAGCGTTGTGGGCCAAGTGTTAAGTGGCGTCACGGTGCGTCCTCAATCGGCACAAAGTGGTGCCGGAGGCGAGCGGCAAGCGCAGAAATAACGCCAACACGCGTTTACGCAGTGTTGGGGCAGTAAGTTAGGGAAGAATGCCAACACGCGTTTACGCAGTGTTGGGGCAGTAAGTTAAGGAAGAACGCCAACACGCGTTTACGCAGTGTTGGGGCAGTAAGTTAGGGAATAACGCCAACACGCGTTTACGCAGTGTTGGGGCAGTAAATAAATCGTAGAAGATGCGGACGAAATTCAGTTTGGGGCCATTTATGCCCCTCAGCCAAGGCAAGTGCACATAGCGTCAGGACAGTCGTCTTTAAGGTGTCAATGAACCCAGTTGTGCGTCGTGATACCAGGAGGCTGGGTGCACTTGCCGCTTCATTTGGCAGTGAATTTATCTCCGCATTGCAAGCAAAACGAGAATTGGAGGCCTCAAATGAAACCCGAACATATTCATGATTTACAATGGGCACAGGCACTGGCCATCGCACGTCAGACTTGTGCTGGGATTTTTAAAGACGGCGGTGTGCCCAAAGATGCGCTCAAGGCTTTTGGTCTCGCGCCAGATCTTGGACCGGCTGCAGATTGGAGCCGCACCGTGGAAGCAATTGCGCAGGTGCTTTGCCAAGGCCCAGATCAAATTGCTGCTTAAAGCAGGTCAGCGCGTTGGTGGAGCCACAAGGTCAAGATGACAAACCAGTTGCGTTAAAAAAATGCGGCCGCGCGCCAGTTGAGTGGTCGCGCATACGGCTTTTTCTTGGGCAGGCCCTGTCCCTATTGTGCAGACCTCTGCCAATGGCGTTGTGACAAAGTACTGACAAACTCATTAAGAAAACCGCGCCTCAAATGGGCTTGAGCGCCAAATTCTGCATGAAATTGCCTGAAAAAATCCTTCTGATCACCGTTTGCGTAACCGAGCGGAATAGTTATGATGGGTGTTAAGTAATGCGGACCCACGCCGGGACTATTTGCTTGGAGGCTCGCTCATGATTTTGGAAGGCCCATCTTCCACCCATAGTTTTTTGAAGCGCTTTGAAGTGCTTAGTTGGTTATCGGAAGGCTTTTGTCGAGCGCTGTCGCTGGCACTGCTCGGCTTATTTTCACTGACATTGGTGTCAACTTCGAGTGTTGCTGATTCGGCCAGTCTGGATGGCTCGTGGCGCGGTAGCGGTTGGATCAAGTTCGATAATGGTAAGCGCGAGCGGGCTATTTGTAAGGCCTTCTATAGCCGGGTTTCGCCAAACGAATTTTCGCTACGTGCCAACTGTGCCACCAAATCGTCCAAGGCAACACAAACCGCCCGCGTTCATCGGACTGGCAAAAGCAAATATTCCGGTAGTTTCTTCAACAAGGAATTTGGCGTTTCGGGCAATATTTATGTCAGTGTCAAAGGTCGCTCGCAACATGTGAGGTTGTCTGGTGCAGGGGGGTCGGCGACCTTCCGGTTGCGCAAATAGAATCCGTTTCACATTAGCTGGTAGACATTTGAGATGGCCGCACTTTTTTCTGGGCGTCCAATCTTATTGTGTTCATGACTAAAATGAGCGCGCTACAGGATGAACTTTGAAAGATCTGTGTCTTCTGCAAGAGCGGCAATTCTGGTTGTCACATAATCTGCATCAATCTTGAGTGTTTCGTTGGATCGGTCGGAGGCCTCAAACGAAATTTCATCCAGGACACGCTCCATCACGGTTTGCAATCGACGGGCACCAATATTTTCTACTTTCGAATTTACCTTTACGGCTGCATCTGCAAGTGCATCAATCGCATCATCCGTAAAATCCAATGTCACGCCTTCGGTTTTCATCAACGCAATGTATTGTTTGATGAGGCTGGCTTCGGGTTCGGTTAGGATACGGCGGAAGTCATCGCGGCTCAGAGCAGTGAGTTCGACGCGAATCGGCAAACGGCCCTGCAACTCTGGCAATAGATCAGCGGGTTTCGAGACGTGAAAAGCGCCCGAGGCGATGAACAGGATGTGGTCGGTTTTAACCAGGCCATACTTGGTGGAAACGGTGGTTCCCTCGATGAGAGGGAGCAAATCGCGCTGCACACCTTCGCGAGATACATCACCATTGCCGCGTCCTGAACCCTCTGATCGCGAACAGATCTTGTCGATCTCGTCGAGGAACACGATGCCGTCATTCTCGACAGACCGGATTGCATCAGACGTGATGTGATCATCGTCAATAAGCTTGTCGCTTTCCTCCCCGATCAGAACGTCATAGCTATCGCGGACCAGAAGTTTGCGGGACTTTTTGCGCCCACCCATCGCCTTGCCGAGAATATCTGAAACATTGATGGCTCCCATGGAGCCGCCGGGCATGCCGGGAATATCAAACATCGGCATTGAGGACGTGTCTTCGACCTCGACATCAATTTCTTTGTCGTTGAGCTCGTTTTCTCTCAGTCGACGACGAAATGTTTCCCGCGTACCGGGTGAGGCTGTTGGTCCAACAAGAGCATCAAGCACGCGTTCTTCGGCGTTCTTTTCTGCCTGCGCCTGGACAAGCGCGCGTTTGCTGTCGCGCACTAACGATATGGCCACTTCCATTAAATCTCTGACGATGCTTTCCACATCGCGACCGACATAACCAACTTCGGTAAACTTGGTCGCTTCAACCTTCAGGAAGGGTGCACCCGCAAGCCGGGCCAAACGTCTTGATATCTCTGTTTTACCGACACCTGTTGGACCGATCATCAAAATATTCTTTGGCAGAATTTCTTCTTTGAGCGGGCCTTTGATCTGGTGGCGGCGCCAACGATTGCGCAGCGCAATGGCGACTGCACGTTTTGCGTCATGTTGGCCAACAATATAGCGGTCCAACTCGGATACAATTTCACGGGGAGAAAAGTTGCTCATGAGCCTTCATTGATTGGTGGGAGGTAGGATTTAAATTCTGTGTCTGGCAGCGCGTGCATCAGAATGCGCCGCAATTGATGCCATCCAACGCCGAGTGCAATGATGATTGTACCCAGCAGAAGCAACGTGAACATGGCTTTGGTGCCAGCGTGTTGGGCGTTGGACAACTGTGTTACGCCATAGGTAATCGCTCCGGCGAGGTAGCTGAGCGAAACAACGACAAGTGCGCGACGATCGATCAACAGTGCAACAGCTGCCAACAAGGCGGCAACAAGTATCACGATGAGAGCAGCCTCACCGCTTCCCGTCGTGCCACCGGAAAGATAAGAAATGAGTGGATGAGCGATCATAGGCGCTGCGGTTGCGTGCAGCCAGAAGCCTTTGTCAGCACGCCGCGTCAGGCGTTCTGTGTCAGATTGGTCAAACCACATCGCAAATCCAAATACCGCCATTCCGTAGCAGAATATGATTGCCTGGTTGCGTGATGTCTGACTGTGTTCGAACGAAAATCCAAGACTCTTTATGAGCAATACAAATACACAGATTGCCAAGACTGCCATGGTAAAGGGTAAGCGAAAACGCAGGTAGTGCACACCCGCCATCGCAATTGCCGCAAGTGCGGGTAGAATTCCTGTGTCGATGGCACCTAAAGTGAATCCATCGTGGATCAGTCCTGCACACGTGAGCCAAGCAAAAATTGGCAACAGGATTGCAATGACAATGCTCGGTGCGGTGAGCCTGAGCCTGGCCGTTAAGTACTCAGCTAAGCCCCACAATAAGAAAATACCAACTAAGAAGCCGGCGGGTGTTTCAAATGTGGCAGCACCATACCAAACGCCAAACCCTAACAGCACAACGCCAATGGCAACAAAAAAGTCATTCAGTCCGCCAAGCAGTTTGAAGCGCTCATCTTTGCCGACAGCAAATCCACGTGGCGTGCGTCGGTGTGCTGCAAAGTCATTGAGCGCGTCGACTTGGTCTTCCGAGATGATGCCAGCAGCAACCGCTGCTTCGAGATCTTTTTGTTTGAGCATGGACGCCTTTCTTTAGCGAACGAGTGTAAAAAAGGCGGACTTACTTGGTGGTACTATCCAGCGTCTCAACAATCAGATTGGCATTGGTATAGACGCAGATGCCGGCGGCAATGCCCATGGCCTTTCGGGCAATGGCTTCGGCATCTAGGGGCTGATCATAAAGTGCACGCGCGGCGGCCAGTGCATAGTTTCCACCAGATCCGATGCCCATAATATGATCTTGTGGTTCGAGCACGTCGCCGTTGCCGGTAAGGGTCAACGTCGTGGTTTTGTCGGCAACGATCATCATCGCTTCCAGGCGCCGCAGGTATCGGTCGGTACGCCAGTCTTTGGCCATCTCAACACAGGCCCGCGTTAATTGATCAGGATATTGCTCAAGTTTGGCTTCCAAGCGCTCGAACAGCGTAAACGCATCGGCCGTCGCACCGGCAAATCCGCCAATGACATCGCCTTTTGAGAATCGGCGCACCTTGTGGGCATTGGCTTTAATGACGGTATCGCCAAGGCTGACCTGGCCGTCGCCTGCAACAACGACTTTATGGTCTTTGCGTACAGCCAAAATGGTTGTGGCGTGCCACGAGGCGGGCGCACCAGATGGGGATGAGGGATAAGACATGGACATACAGCCTAGATCGCAATCTTAGGGACGAAATTCAAGACACCAAATGTGCTCGATTTGGTCACTCTAACCGACAGATGGCCTGGAATGACGGCGCGGAAGCTGTTAAACGCTTGGACTTGAGCTGCACGCATCAGCGGCACGAGCCCCAGGATGGGGCCAATGTGGCGATTTTCAACAAAAGGATGAAGTGGTGAAACGGCGGGGAAAAATTTCACGCGTCACCAAGGAGACGGAGATTTCGGCTGCCGTCGATTTGGATGGTACGGGTAACTTTGATGTCGCAACCGGCATTGGTTTCCTTGATCACATGCTGGAGCAACTGGCCCGCCACTCACTGGTGGATATCAAGTTGCAGGCAAAGGGTGACCTGCACATAGATTTTCATCACACGACGGAAGACACCGGTATTGTGCTTGGTCAAGCTGTGACGCAGGCGCTTGGCGATCGCGTGGGCATCACGCGTTATGCCGACGTGCACTTGGCTATGGACGAAACATTGACCCGCGTCGCTATTGATGTGTCGGGCCGGCCATACTTGGTCTGGAATGTTGCCTTTTCACAGCCTAAAGTTGGCGATATGGATACCGAGCTGTTTCGCGAATGGTTCCAAGCCTTCGCGCAAAACGCTGGTCTAACGCTGCATGTCGAAACGCTTTATGGTGAAAACAATCACCACATTGCTGAGACTTGTTTTAAAGGATTAGCGCGGGCATTGCGCCAAGCGTTGGAAGTTGACCCAAGGCAAGCTGGTCGTGTGCCATCGACCAAGGGGTCGCTGTCAGGTTAAGCAGGCATGGGCCTGTTTCTGTGCTTGTGAAAGTTTTGAGTAGGGAGCAACGCATTGAGCGTTTATTCGGTTTACGAGCCGCCAGAAGATCAACGCGCCAAGTCTGAGCGGGCGGGCGATCTTATTTTTGTGCGTGATGAACTAGCGCGCGCAACGATTATTTTTGGCCCCTTATCATTGCTGCTTAGTCGGCAATGGGCAAGCCTTGGTGGCTACGCGGTCCTTGGCGCGGTCTTTGCTGGTGTTATTGTACTAGCAGGTTTGCCATCTGCCGTATGGGGATATTTTTACCTGGCTCTCAATTTTATCTTTGCGCTTGAAGAACCGTTGATCCGCGGTGCTGTTTTAGAATCGCAAGGCTTCCTTCCTGTAGGCATCACTGAAGGGCGTACGAAAGAAGAAGCAGAATATCGCTTTATAGACTCTTGGCTTGGTTCTGATGACAAGAGCAGTGGCAAAGACAAACCCGAGGTGGCACCTCAGATTACGTTGCAAGGGTCTTCATTAGGTGTGATTTCACCCGCTTTGAGAGAAGCGCGGCGACCACGAATTTTGAATTAAGGGCCCCAATGCAGCGCGTCGTTATTATTGATTATGGCTCGGGTAACTTGCATTCCGCAGCCAAAGCGTTTGAACGTGCAGCGCGTGAAAGCGAAGCAAACGCCGATATTCAGGTCACATCTGACGTTGCAGCGCTTAAAGCGGCAGATCGCATTGTGCTGCCGGGTGTTGGTGCGTTTGGTGATTGCAAAGCTGGCCTTGAAGCCGTGCCCGGTCTAGTTGAAACGTTGCACGAAACGGTGCGCTCCAGAGCGCGCCCTTTTCTTGGTATCTGTGTCGGAATGCAGCTTTTGGCGCGTGTCGGACGAGAATTCAAAAACACTGAAGGTTTGAATTGGATTAGCGGTGAAGTGACGGCGATCAAACCCGGTGATCCGACTTTGAAAATACCGCATATGGGTTGGAATACGCTCAGCGTTCAGCGAAACCACCCTTTGCTGACTGACATTGCGACGGGTGATCAAGGGCTGCATGCCTACTTCGTTCATTCTTATCACTTTCGTCCCGAAGATCGTTCTGCCATTGTCGCAACCACGAACTATGGTGGCGACGTGACGGCCATGGTCGCAAAGGACAACATGGCCGGCACGCAATTTCACCCTGAAAAGAGTCAGGCGCTTGGTCTTAAGCTTCTTGCCAATTTTCTACACTGGGCTCCGTAAGGCTTGGTTCCATAACCGGAAGAAAGCTGTTGTAACCCAGATGAGTTTGCACACGTTTTTTGGCAAACGCTGCAACAGGTGGCTTCAAGCTTCCATTGTTCCAGAACGTTGTTGAGTTCAGTGAAGCTTCGTCTTCACCTAGCTCATAAACGCGCAGCTCATCACTGTCTTCAAACCAAAATGCCAAACGATCTTTGATTTGTCCGGCGTTTAGCCAGGTGCGCACATACCAAAGATTGTTATCAACTTGAGCGTATTTGGTGCCGGTGCGGGCAACAGCGAATGAAATCATATCTTCATTCTGGCCTTGAACACGTTGGCGGTAAGAGATCATGTAGTTTTTCATATTTAGTGTCTCCGGGGAAAGAGAAGTGTGTGTTGAGAGAGGTTGGGCGTGCGCTTGCTAGCAAAGCCAGAGATTAAACGGCCTCAGCAAGGCTAGCGTCGCCAGCACCTTCTGTTGTGTTGTGTTTTGGTGAGATGAGAGGGAAGGCAACGACATTGGAATTTTCTGGCATGTCGAAGGCAGGACGGCGTTGGCGGAACCAGCGGATGGTTGTGCCTGCCATCACAGCATCGCCTTTAACGGCTTGAACCAGAAGGCCATCTTCAGAGCCAAGCAGGCTTCTCAGTTTGTCTTCAAGATCAGCTGGTAGTGCATCCGATTTGACGTACCAGGTGCTTTCCAACGGCCGGGCCCAGGATTGGCCAGCTTCCATAATCGCCTGAGCGACTACGTGGCGGTTGGCATAAGGATTGGCGAGGTCATAAGAGATAAGAAAAGTGCGCATCGCAGGCTCCGTGGGGTCGAAAAAGGCCGGGATACGCATGACATCGGCAATGAGAACGTATGGAGAACATGACAGACTTTATGGACCCTGTCCACAAAAAAGTTCATGCAATGTTCTTTTTGTGTTCTCTAACGTTCTTTTTGGCGTGAAAAGGTGGAAAATACGGGCGATAAGGGACGATCCAAGCTCACGCGGCTTACTCGAACAGGGACATCTGATCAGGTCCTGGTCGACATGAGATTCGCCGGTGGTGGCCAAAATCAATGCGATCGAGGAGCGCTGGATACTTTTTACGAAACTTGGCTTGTGCTCTGGCGCGGCTTTCGGGAAAGGTGTCGCCGGCCCAAATCTCATAGAGGCGGCGCGGGTCACATTGGTAGCGTCGGATAAGATCCTTGGGGCGAATTCGAAGCCAGCGGGCCATCCAGATATCAACGGCGTCGTCCTCATTAAGCGGGCGCTTGGCCACAACGGGTGGCGGGGATTTCAAAAACGCAACAGGCATGAGCAACGCAACAACTTGAGTTGGTGATAAGACTTGACGCAACGCAGGAATAACGATTGATCGCATCAAAAGCCAGCAACTTGATGGCCCGTATTCGACAAAACTATGTTCGGCAAAACTTAAGACAAGAAAGACAAAGCCTTTGATCCTCTTCCCCGCGATTGATTTGAAAGACGGCCAGTGCGTACGCCTCAAGCTTGGCGATATGGATCAGGCGACGGTGTTTAATGATGACCCAGCAGCCCAAGCGCTTGCCTTTAAAGCCCAAGGTTTTTCGCATTTGCATTTGGTGGACTTGAACGGTGCCTTTGAAGGTCGCCCAGTAAATGGTGCTGCCGTCGATGCAATCTTGGGCGCCGTTGGCAAAGACATGCCCGTGCAGTTGGGTGGCGGTATTCGCAATCTCGAAACAATTGAGTCATGGCTGAGTAAGGGCATTGCCCGAGTCATTCTTGGCACTATCGCAGTGCGCGACCCGGAGTTGGTCAAGGCAGCGTGCAAAGCGTTTCCAGGACGCATAGCCGTTGGCATTGATGCCAAGGGCGGCAAAGTCGCGGTCGAAGGCTGGGCTGAAGCCAGCATGTTGACGGCGATTGAGTTGGCTGGCCGTTTCGAAGACGCAGGCGTTGCGGCCATTATCTATACTGACATTGACCGCGATGGGATTTTAAAGGGGCTCAACCTGTCGGCAACCATCGAACTGGCGCGGGCAACGTCGATTCCCGTCATCGCCTCAGGCGGTCTTGCCTCCATTGATGACATCAAGGCCCTCATGGAACCCGAACATGCCCTATTAGAAGGCGCAATTTCGGGACGCGCGCTTTATGATGGTCGGATTGATCCTGCTGAAGCGCTCAAGGTTTTGGCCTCGGCGTAGTTTGCTCTTTCCTCAAGGGTGTCTCAGCGTATGATCCTCCCATTGCAACAGCGATGAGAGGTGTCCCGTGGATATTGAAATTCCCAAAACGCTTGAGGCTTGGAATGCGTCTGGCAAAGATTATCTGCCCGGCCACTTCAACATCACATTTCAAACGATTGAGCCCGATGAAGTGATCGCGACGTTGCCGATTGTCAAGGCGGTGACGGCATGGAATGGGTTTTTGCATGCGGGTACGGTTGTGTCGCTGGCCGATACTTGCTGTGGCTATGGCACGGTCCGCAATATGCCAGACGGTGCTGCGGGCTTTACGACAATTGAATTGAAGAGCAATTTTTTGTCGACGACGCGCGAGGGCACAATTTCGTGTCGGGCTACGCCCTTGCATCGTGGACGCACAACTCAAGTTTGGGATGCGGTGGTCAGCACAGGTGATGGCGCAAAAACCATGGCGCACTTTCGCTGCACGCAAATGATCTTGTGGCCGAAGGGAAAAGCCTAGTATTCTCTGCGCTGAAAGAACATGAACACCAAAAGTTGGCGCTGCTCACAATAAGCGGTGCCTGGCCACGTGAAGAACGCCGGGTTGTCGATTAGGGATACCTTAAAACGTCGTGCTGAATTGACGCCCCGCCTTGCGTAACGCCAACCTTTGTCGCAAAACAACGGTGCACTAAATCAAGAGCTTCTCAAATCATGAGCCTGAAAATTCGCCTAATACCGTGTCTTGATGTCAAAGACGGTCGTGTCGTCAAGGGCATCAACTTTGTTGATCTGGTGGATGCCGGTGATCCAGTTGAAGCGGCTGCCGCTTACGATGAAGCCGGTGCAGATGAGCTTTGTTTTCTCGACATCACCGCCAGTCATGAAAATCGGGACACCATCTTTCACGTCGTCGAACAAACAGCCGAGCGCTGCTTTATGCCGGTGACTGTTGGCGGCGGCGTGCGCGCGTTGGAAGACATCCGCAAGCTGTTAGAGGCGGGTGCTGACAAAGTGTCGATCAACACCGCTGCGGTCAAGGATCGTCAATTCGTCAAATCTGCATCCAACAAATTTGGCGCGCAGTGTATTGTCGTTGCCATTGACGCTAAACAAGTCTCTAAAAAAGGTGAGGCAAAGCGCTGGGAAATTTTTACTCACGGCGGACGCCACCCGACGGGTATTGATGCCATAGACTACGCACGCGAAGTTGTTGCGTTAGGCGCAGGCGAAATCCTGCTCACGAGCATGGATCGTGATGGTACAAAAGCTGGCTTTGATCTGGATCTCACACGCGCCGTTTCTGACGCCGTTTCTGTTCCTGTCATCGCATCAGGCGGTGTGGGGACACTGGATCATCTCGTTGACGGCGTCGCAGAAGGTGGCGCGAGCGCAGTTTTGGCAGCGTCCATTTTTCACTTCGGCACCTATTCGATTGGAGAAGCCAAACGCCATATGGCGGACGCAGGTCTTGCTATGCGTCTCGATGGGCTTTGATATCTCTCAGTTATTTGCCAACCACCGCGGCATCGCGTCGGCGCGACACGATGATCATCTCAAATGTGATCGGATAGCCATAAACTCCCTCTAGAACGACAAGAATTAAGGTTCTCAAGAAACTGGAGAGAGAAACATGATGAAGAAAATTCTTATGGCAATGAGCGTGGCTGTGTTGGCCGTTGTCTCATCTGTGGCCGCTCAGGCTGGTCATCGCGGTGCTGTTGCAAGCTGCCCGGTTCTGAATGAAATTGATCCAGATAGTGATGGACGTATGACGGTTGGTGAAGCTGTGAAACGCGGCGTCCACATTTTTAAGTCCCTCAATCAAGATGGCGACCGTACATTGGAAGCAGACGAAACTCATGGTCTGTTGTCACATGAAGCGTTCGCATGGGCGGACCGCAACAACGATGGCAAGCTTCATATGGGTGAATGGATCCGTCGTATTGTAATCCTGTTCAATAAAGCCAATCCAGACCGTGATGGCACAATCGAATGTGATGAACTGCACACCGGTTATGGCCGTGGTCTGAAACGTATGTTGCGTTAATCTTTAGGTTTTGCGGGCTATTCGACCCCAAAACTTGTTGCCAAACCGCATCTTATTTATCCTGAGGCCGGGCAGTTGCCCGGCCTCAGGTTGTTTTAGCTCCCAATCCCGTTCATTCTTATCTCAGCCAACGTCTTTGTAACGAGTAATGGGAGCCAGCAATGGCCGATGAAGGGCAAATTCCAAGACCCAATTCTGGTGGATTCCGTAGCTTTCTATTTGGTCGCAATGCGCTGATTGGTATTGCGTCATTGATGCTTCTTGCGATCTCGGGTTACGCAACCTGGATTGGCATGAGCGATTTTATCATCGGTGTGCAAACCGGATCCGGTTCGCAAGCACGTGATATTGTCGGCGGTCTTTCTGTCACCAATGAAATGCTGATTGTCGTTGTCGTCATCGCGTTGACGCTGCTTATGTATTTGTCGCTGCGTGAAACCGTTGCGATTGGAAGTTCTTTTGGACAGCGCCTCATTACCCTGCCGCTCTACGTATTCCTTGCCCTTTGGTCGATTGGCTTTGGTTATGGATTCTGGTGGAGCCTCATTGCCGGTGGGGAAGCAACGCGCTCGTCGCTTTCTGGACTGCAAGAAGATGCGCGCGATGCTTCGTCGGCTGTGTCGGCGCGATTGGATGCGGTGAAAATTCAACTTGATAGTGTTGTCAGTTGGTCTGACAGTCAAATGAGCCGCGAAGAAACCAGTGGCGGCAGTTGCGGGAAATCGTCCGGCGCTGGGCGCGGTCCGCTTTACAACGCACGACGCAGTGTGCGCGATGGTGTGGCGTCGCTCAGAGATGGAATTGCCAATTCTTGGTTGGCACCGATTCAAAAAGATGTTGAGAGTTTGCGCCAAAGCGCGTCAGGCCTTGAAGCAGGCACGGTTGCAGAACGTCAAAAACAATTTGAAACGATGGCTTCAAACATTCGTGGTCGGGCACGCTCGATTGCAGCCCGCTCCAACGAGCTCGGCAAATCAACCGCGGCGGAAATGCGGGCCTTAGCCGCTGTCGTGTCGATTGCACCGGGCAAGCCGGGCTTTTCTTGTTACGATCCAACCTTGGCGCAACGCCTGACGCAGGCTGCTGATCAGGCCGGCGAACCAGCAAAACTGGTGTTGCGTGATGCTGCGTTTAATGAAGGCCCGGCAGGTGTTGCCAACGCGGTCAAAAATTTATGGTCGAATGTCGGCACCTATCTGGCAAGCATTCCCGCAGCCTTTACACAAGACCAGGATGCAACCGCGGCGACCACAGACGATGGAGTTCCGATTACAGGGCGCGATCTCATCGCGCTTCTGGCAACGCTCGGTGTCGATCTCGGGTTGTTGGCCTTAGCGTTGATCAATCCGCCGGTTCAGCGCTGGGGGCAGGCGACAACGCAACAATTACGTCTCCCAACACGCGAAGTCGTGCGTCAGCTTAATGGTGCAATTAATACGGCTGTGCAGCGTATTCCCGATGACAAGATTGACATGGAATGGGTACGACGACATTTCATCCATCACTACGATTCTTCCTATTTTGTTATTCCCAATCTGCATTCAGTGAACACCGATGATGAAATCGAAAAGGCTAAGGGACTGGCCATGAATCAACTGGCAGGCGTGCTTGATGATCTTGGCCTTGTCCGGTGGCCGGTGCGGAAAAAATGGTGGCATCTGCGCAAGAGTGAACTTGAGCGCCTGCGTGATGAAGAAACACAAGAAAGCATGACTGACCTTGAGGCCATTAGGCGGTCGTGGGAAGAAAATGGTGGTAAGGGCGAAGCTAAATTTGCTCCGTTACGCAACCATGGCTTGTTCTCAAAAGCTGAGACTGTGCTCAAAATTGCCGGCTGGAGTGATCAGGCTTGCCGGGATATCGAACTGTTCAAGCTCGAGGATTCCGAAGGTCTGACGCCCCTCCTCATGGTCCTTAACAATGCACCTGAGGAAAATGTTGACGAGGCATCCAAGGTTGCGCCATCGGGATCGCAAGCCCCACCTGCTGTATCAAAGAGTCCGCCAACAGCTTAAAAGCATACGAGCATAATGTTTGCGTACGTGCTCTAGACTGTCTTGTCTTTAAACCGGCAGATGTCCTTGATCAGGCATCTCGGACAGTCTGGCTTGCGGGCTTTGCAGACATAGCGTCCATGCAGGATCAGCCAGTGATGTGCGTGCACGCCATGTGTCTCGGGTGTCACCTTCAAAAGGTCTACCTCAACGGCAAGCGGTGTTTTGCCTTTTGACAGACCAATACGGTTTGCCAACCGAAACACGTGCGTATCAACGGCCACTGTCGGATGGCCAAAGTAGACGTTGAGCACGACATTTGCCGTTTTGCGGCCAACACCTGCGAGTTCTTCAAGCGCGTCACGATCTTCCGGCACTTGCGAGTTATGTTTTTCAATCAATTGTTGGCAGAGTAAAATGACGTTCTTGGCTTTATTGCGAAAAAGACCAATCGTTTTGATCATGTCGCGAACGGTATCCTCGCCGAGTGCCAACATTTTTTCTGGCGTTTTGGCTTTTTTGAACAACGCACGTGTGGCTTTGTTGACGCCAGCGTCGGTCGCCTGTGCCGACAGAACCACAGCGACGAGAAGCGTAAACGCATTGACGTGTTCTAATTCGCCTTTGGGCTCAGGATCGCGCTCACAGAAGCGATTGAAAATCTCTGCAATTTCATCCTTCGTCAGACGGCCGCGTTTTGGCGGCCGCGGTGCGGCGGACACCGTCTTTTTTGTAGACTTTGACTTTGCTGCCGTGGGTTTGCGTGGTTTTTGGGCTGGCTTGGTGTGTCGGGCCATGAGGACTTTTCAGGTTTGGTGTTCAAAGGTATGCTGACTTCATGACCGTATCTGATGCTCAAGCACAAGAGGACACGGCCTTCCGTGCCCTACTCTATCCACATCGTTCGCTCAGTCCGCGCGGATTTTTGCTGCTGATGAGTGTGATTGGCAGTGTCAGTTTTGTGGCAGGCATGGTGTTCTGGTGGATCGGAGCCTGGCCGGTGTTCGGCTTTCTCGGTCTCGATGTGTTGCTCGTCTACTGGGCATTTCGCGCGAATTATCGTGCCGCGCGTGCCTCAGAATTGATTGAGCTTGATCACGATTCCCTGACGCTGACGCGTTATGATTCCAAAGGCCGCAAAGCGGCGTTTGAATTCAACACCTATTGGGTTCGGGTGCAGGTCCATGAGCTGACAGGTGGACAAACCAAGTTAGTGCTGACTTCGCATGGACGGCGCGTTGAATTTGGAAGTTACCTCAACCATGATGAACGACGCGATTTTGGCGAGGTGTTGAAAGATCGGCTGGCGCGTGCTCGTTCAGGGCGTTCTATGGCGTAAACCATCTCACGGATCGTTCTACGGAAACGGTACCAAGAATCGGGTCGCAGCGGCGTGTTGGTTTCATTAATCTCAGCCATCAAAGCAATATTTTACAGTCCGTGCCGTGAACCGGGGATAGAGTCGTGCTGATGACAAATGACCCACAGGTTGAAGCCCAAACGCACGACTATGAAATCGTGCGCAATGCGATCCAGTTTTTGTCGGAGAACAAAGCGGATCAACCTAGTCTGGAAGCGTTGGCCCGACATCTTTCAATGGATGCAACGACGTGTCACAAACTATTTCGGCGCTGGTGTGGACTGACACCGAAGGAATTTTTACAAGCGATTACGCTCGACCACGCGCGCCAACTTCTCAGCCAGTCGGCAACCGTTTTGGAAGCGGCCCACGATAGCGGGTTGTCGGGCGGCGGTCGTCTTCATGACCTCTGTGTGTCTTATGAAGCCCTGACGCCGGGTGACATCAAAAC
>JAJFHG010000070.1 GCA_021775735.1 Hyphomicrobiaceae bacterium | reverse complement strand
AGATCAATCAGTGGGGCGGCCCCACTTGGGTCATCGGCAACAATCCGGCGTATAGACGCCAAGATTTCTTCCATGCTGGGTTGCCCATTTTTTTCGACGGAAGCCATTACGCACCTCACACACTAAACGCATTGCACAAGTACGCCCCAATCCCCAGATGCTAAAAAGGCTGACCTCAAAGAACTAAAAACTGCCCCATATTCCAAAGGACGCCCCCTTGCGCCGCTTAGACTAGGTTTGAGGTAAAGTCTCCCCGCTCACATTGCATTCGATCCAGGATGCCCAGGCGTGGGTGAACGCTAGACGCCATCCTGGGCAACCATGTGGCAAAGAAGTAGCCCGCAAAGATAAAAATAAAAAATGTTGAGCAGCACTGGCGTTTATGGGTAGGTCGCCCAGCCCATAAACCGGGATAAAGTCGGATCTGGCATATTGGTCTAATCCACCTTGGGAGCCACCCGCACACTATTTCACGCTGGTGTGCCAATCTTCACCGGGCTCTACCTGAAGCTCCTCAAGCCGACCATCAGCGTGTGTGATAGACACGCCCCACCACTTACGGCGCACCTCACCGTGGTGGACTTCTGGATCATAAACTTGATTTGCGGCACCCAACGTCAACACATCGAGGCGGCCAATCGCCTGTAACAGAGCATAAGAATTGACCACCAGATTACGCTTGGTGGTCTCGAACTGGACCTGGGAGTTCACGAACTCCTGTTCAGCATTGAGGACATCAAGCAAGTCGCGCTGGCCAACACGTTCTTCTTCCCGCACACCTGCAAGCGCAATCTGATTGCTTTCCACCTGCACCTTGTCTGAATCCAATTGTGCCCGTGCGGCTGTCAATTGCGACCAAGCCCCGACTACCGCCGCCTCCGCTGCGACTCGGGCCTGTTCAATCTCTTGAATAAAACTGACATGTGTGTGTTTGGCTTGGCGAACCCGAGCATGCACCGCGCCACCTTGGTAGAAGGGAACGGTCAACCGACCTGTTACCGTCGTGGTCTCGGTTTCATCAACGCCAAAGCCACTGCTCCCGCCACCCTGTCCATAACGATCCGAGTAATTAGCTTCCAGTTGAACCGATGGTAACAATTCACCGCGAATGCGCGCTACGGTGTAGCGTGCAGCCTGCTCTTGAAAAAGCGCCGTCACAACACTTGGACTCTCTTGGCGCGCAATTGAGACGGCCTCGTTGACCGAGCCTGGAAGCCCACGTGAATAGCTGGATGGAGCAACAAGACTGGTTGCTGGATGACCCACGACTTGTTTGAAATTCGCGCGGCTTGTTTTCAAATTAGCGCGCGCTAAGTCCAAAGATGAAACAGCACCAGCACGACGGGCACGAGCCTGAGCGACATCCGTTTTGGTAACTTCACCAACAGAAAAACGTTGCTGGGTTGCATTCAGCTCCCTGGATAACACACGTACGTTGCGTTCATTCAGACGGACAATAGCCTGATCGCGCAATACATCCATATAAGCTGTGACAGCATCCAACAGAACCGCCTGCTCAACGGTGCGCAACGTTTCGCGGGCAGCGCGGACATTTGCCTCGCTCTCATTGACCGCATTGCGCGTTTGAAAACCGGTGAAGATCGGCTGCGTAAAATCAACCCGATAACCGCGCGGCGAGGCGTCAGTTGTTCGGCTGGGTGGCCCGACATTGGTTCTTTGATAGTTGACGTCTGCACTGCCGGTAATCGTCGGGCGATAGCCTGACATGGCTTGCGCAACATCTTCATCGCTAGCCCTAAGTCGTGCACGTTCTGCATCAATGCGTGGGCTATAGTGATACGCTGAAGACAGAGCCTGCAACAAAGTTTCAGCATGCACTGGCTTGGCCAGTATGGTCGTCGAGGCAACGCCGACAATCGCTGCAAACATCGCCCCACCGCGCAACAAAGTCATGCTCTTGCGGGCACAGATAGAGGTTCGTCGCTGATGATGATCTTGTGATCGCATGCCGCTTGTTCAAACCAAAAAAACAGACCAAATCGGAGCTCTTGTGCGGACGCGGCTTCTGTCTCAAAACAGGAGCCCGCATTTACGAGAGGGCCGCTAAGGGTTGGTGTTTCCACAACCTGTCCACATCTCGTACACAGCTCTTATAGGCCAAGGTCACGATTCTCGGAAACGAAGCAAGTTGCGCAGCCCGCGCATTACATCCTGGAGTGTCAAGATTCACACACTGCGGCAGAAGGTGGTCAAACGGCCTGGTCCCCCTCACCGAACCCCAAGTGTGTTTATCGAAAATGTGGCAATAAAAACCGCTCTAGCCCTAACCGTTGTGTAAGGGCTACGGACGAATGGGCGCAAACGCAAAATACAGGGGCTTGCACCGCGCTTTTACCGGCCGTGACCACATCCCTTGGCCGGAGCCAACCAGCAGCCACTCAGTTCTACAGTGAAAATTCAACAACCGGCTCAAATCCCGGAAGAAAGGATGCAGCTGCATCAAAGCAGATACGTTTGGAAATAGTGGACCCACGCCGCAACCAACAACAGGCCTGCCCGGTGCTACCACTTTGCACTATTGCGACCAGTCTGCCACCATCTTTCAGTTGCTCAAAAAGTGTATCCGGTGGTGAGGGGACAGAGCCCTCCAACATGATGACGTCGTACGGTCCCGCCTTCGCATAGCCATCACCCAACGGCCCCGTCACAACCGCTACATTGTCGATCGAAAGCTCAGACAGAGCTTTAGTTGCGCGCTGTGCAAGCTCGTCATCGCTCTCCAAAGCAACAACCGTCTCACCCATGGTCGCGAGCAACGCAGATGACCAACCTGTGGCGGCACCAACATCAAGAATGACATCCGTTGCACTGATATCAGCGGCTTGCATCAGTTTTGCCAAGACCCGCGGGGCATGTTCGGCACGACCGCCTGAGCCAACCCGACCCGGTAGCGGCAGCGCACCGTCTAAATAGGCAAGCGAACGCAACGCTTCTGGTAAAAATTTTTCACGTTCAATGGACTGCATTGCGCGAATGATGCGCCGGTCCGAAATATCACTCGGGCGGACTTGTGATTCCACCATATTATGACGCTGCTCGACCGCATCGACCATCTGTCATTCTCCATCGCCGCTTCGGGCCAACCACATTGGCCCTGACTTCTAAGAGACCCCAGCCACAGGACATATTGACCAACCTCTAAAGTTGGCTCAGCACCTTGGGTCTTATCAATCGTAGGACAACACAACCATAGGCGATTGGTCGACATTGGAAAATCGTGAAATCGCCGCGGCCTGCCTAACACCAAGATTGAACGCTATGGTCAATCTTCGCTAACCAGAGGCGGCAATTGGCCGTGCTTGTCCTGCCCCAAACCTCTATGGTAGAGAGCCGCTCGGTTTCCAGCCCCCGAACCAAAGCGTTCAATTGGGGGAACCACCTGCGAAGCCGCTTGCGTCGAGGGCATATATGTTGGCCAAACTAGCCGTCTATCCTGGACGCGATTGTGAAAAGGCGCGATAGCGGGCTTACCCAAACGATATGGGGTAGTGGCTTAGTGTCTCGTGAGGCCACGTGGCGGAGTGGTTACGCAGCGGATTGCAAATCCGTGTACCTCGGTTCGATTCCGGGCGTGGCCTCCAGCACTTAGCTAGTTTCGATAAGTGCGGTTTGCAGCACGGTTTGCAAAATACGTTCACGCTTTGGCCCTATCTAGCTTCTCAATCGCTGCAAAAGCAGCCTTGCCATCACGAGCCCAGTAGTGATCCAAAATCGCCTGTGCGGTCTTCAGCGAATGGCCAGTTATCGATGCTATCTCAACTATGCTTAGGGGCGGATCAACATTTAATAGCCGTGTTACAGCAGTGCCGCGCAGATCATTGAATGTGAGTGCCATGTCGCTGAGTTTCAGTGCTGGCTTTATCACATTGCCTTTTTTGTCTTTCCGACCGTGTTGCACCGCTCGCCACGAATTGCGAAAGCCGTTGGCTTTTTCATCCCACGGTTGGCCAAATGAGTTTTTTAATACCGTGCCTGTTCGGTCTTCGATTTTTTCGAGCTCAAGCGCCAAGCGTGTTGTTAAAGGGATCTTCACCCCCCGACCACGCTTGCGCTGCCTAATATCAAAATAATACTTATTCCGTTTGCTGTCGTGCTTTAGTTGATCCCAGCGCAATCGAATAAGATCACCTTGGCGCTGACCCGTTTCGACAGCGAGCGTGTAGGCAAGCTTTAACTCTGGTGGCGCAGCTTCATAAAATTTTTCACCATCTTCATCGAGCCAAATCTTACCCGACCGATCTGATTTGTTCCTGAATTTCATTTTGGGCAGGCGGTAGGAAATCAGACCTTCAGCCAGTGCCCAATTCAGTGTCGCGCTAAGGACTTGCAACGCGTAATCCGCTTGCCGATCACCGCACTCCAGTTTCTTGTGCCAATTCTTTATTGAGCGTGTAATTCGAACATCGTCGAATGAGCTAAGCGGCATTTTGCCAAACTTATCTTCAATGCGTCTCAACTGTTTTGAGTAGTCTGCACGAGTGCGCGGTGCCAAGTCGGCGTATTCTGTCGATTGCTCGTAATCGCGAATTACAGATAGAAAGACACTTGGATCAGGTTTCTTCTTGTTCCCGTGATGAGAATTAAATTCTTCAACAAAAGCGGGTGTGCCGAAGTCAGAGAACAATCTTGGACCGCCACGCCATGCGTAAAAGTACTCTTTGGTGGTGCCATCAGCCAGTCGCTTACGTGTGCGAAATAACCCTTGAAGCTTCACGCGCATGTTAGGACGCCTCGCTCAGGTCTTCGTCCAGCCATTCTTTGCCTTTGCTTTTGTTAGGTGACGAAAAGTGGTCACTCAACTGCTCGATAGCTGCTGGTTTGAATATCTTTCCCGTGCGTTGGCAACGCGTAATAACTTTTCGGGCCAGCAGATCGTTCACATATGCGACGGGCTCACCAAGCGTGTCCGCGAATTCCTGAACAGTTTGCATAAGCGGTTTTTGATTTTCGCTCATTCGAAAACCTCGTCAATTCTCTCCCAAATATCGTCCAAACCAATGCTGGTCGACGCTGATATGACAAAACTAGGTTTTCCGGCAGACGTATCTTCGAAATGATCAATAGTGATCATTTGAATTTCTCCGTGGCTTACTTTTTCCAGGTTCGCGCTAATCGTTTTGCGAATTTGATCAGGCTTCTGTCCACATCGATCAAGAGTGTCGACTAAAAGTATTTCTAGAGCCTCGATGCGGGTGAAACTGGCATCGTGCCCTGTCCCGCTTGTGCTCCCAAAGTCTTTATCAACCAAGCCGCGTTTGCGGTAATTGAAAAGTCGCCACTTCGGGTCGCCCAGCAATTCCCGAATTTGTGCAGCACCCACTGTCTTCTTCACGCTCCGGCCCAAACCATTTTGAAACTACAGTGTAGCCTCTCATGATTTGGGCAGATCGTCAAATGGAACAGAGGTTGTCTATGCACCCAGCGCTTTTTCATCGATCGGCCACGTCAAATGAATGCGAAAAGGCCCAACCCACAAAACCCCAATGCCAAGTTTCCGGAAGGTGCCAAACCATCCAAAGGCCCACAAGCTAAGATCGCAAAAAATACGAATTGACCATTCGCTGTCGAAGTCTGTCTTGGTCTCCATTGTCTCGTCTCCATATTTACAGTTTTGAAGACACAAGCGTGCGCCGATTTGGTGAATAAATCAACAACGTAAGCCTTTGTTTTTCCTTGATTATTTGGCAATCTGGCGTTGACGAAAAACCCACGTCTTATTGTCAATTAATCAATTTGATTGGCCATTTTCTGCAATAGGGTTGATGATGCAATAGAAGCCGGACGAGACGAGCGATATGGAATTGCGCGCAAACGTATTGAGTGGCGTGGAATTCTGACCGGTCAACTCACCGGCTTCACCCTATCGGCCGCTAAAAAATGGAGCCGCCTTCAGCTTCAACGTCACTGTGAAGGTCCACAGTCATAATTGGCAGCTCTGGGTTCAGTGTGGTTTTCCAGATCAATGCACCGCCGGAATGTTGGTGAAACCCCTCCAACCCAAACGACATCAACTGAGGCATGGCACCGCCACTCGTGTGTCGCGTGATCAAGTCTTTGTAGGTGTCGGTGCCGACATATATCACCGCAGAGATGCATTCTGGCTCATCGCCCAATTCGGGACGGTACCGTTCAGGCAAGTGCTGAATGGCCCCAATCGGCTGCGGTTTCTGTTCCATCATTGATTGATCTAACGGGCGACCGAGCGGCACGCCACCAAGCATCGCTTGTTTTGGAGTGGTGTACGTGTCGAACACCATCACTTCTACACCAGCGTCGTAGCATTCTGGCTCACCTTCAATCTGGAAACCGTAGTGGCAATAGAAATTTAAACTGCACGACGCTACCAACCGCGACTGCGCATTGTCGCTGTCAAATCTCAAAGACATCGTGCGGCGCCAGTTCGATACACTCAGGCGCATGTCATATTTCATTTTGGTTCTCCGGGATCAGGGTCGCTTTTGCTGTCGCCCTTGGCAACCACCTGCATCTTTGTCGCTGGGAAGGGTTTTGCGAGCTTGAAGGCGGCCTCGGGTGTGCCGTTCAACCAAGTGTCGAATGCATCATCACCCGACAATAAAACTGGCATCCTGGTCGGGTGTATCGGCTTCACAACAGCATTCGGCGTCGTTGTCAGAAACGCGTATGTGTCCATCTCGACTTCGTCGCCGTCCGCTTTTAGCTGGCCTTTGAATGACCGCCAGATGCCCGCAAAGGCAAATAGCGGCCGATCATCACCCAGCGCGAACCAATGCCATATCGCTGGCTTCCTCCCCTTCGGTTCACTGAATGATGTGACGGGCACCAGACAACGGCGTTCACGAAATGAGGCCGACCAAAAACGGCTGTCTTGGACTTTCTCGTCGCGCGCATTCGTGACCCGTTTTGCCGCCTTGTCCTTTTGCGGAAGTACGAAGCCCCAACTCATCGTTACCAATTCACGCTCGCCGTCGTCAGCTAAACGCACAACCGGTGCATCATTAGCGGGGAAAATTGCTGATTTAGGTTTGAAGTCGACAGCGCGGTTGTGGCTAACTTTGAAAAGTCGCCGGATCGCTTCGACATTGCGGGTTTGAGAATAGAGATTGCACATTTTACCAAGCGAGTAAGGAGGGTATTTGAGATGAAATTAAGCCCCGACGGCGATAAAGTTATTGCAGAGTTACATAAAGCTTGGCACGCCGGTGTAAAAGAGTTCTGCAACGCCATCGATGTTTCTGAAGCCACCATAAATCAAATTTTCCAGGAAGAAACTGATTGGGCGTTTCTAATAAAAATAGACGCGCTCCTGGAAACGGCCTCAAAAGAATTGATTGGTAATAAACTGCGCTTTAAGAATGCTGACCCGGCCAACGAGATTGCAAAGTTAGTTCAAAAACTAAACGTAAACGGAAAGGTGTCTGTGGTTGCTTTTCTCAAGGCGGTGGGCGTTCACAAGGATTACCGAGACTTCATTTCCGAGGTCAGAAATTTGCGAAATAGTTATGCGCACAATCTTCACTCCATCGAAATGACTCTCGCACAACTACTTGATGGCCAAAACGATAAAAACGCTACATTGCGAAAATTAATGCCGTTCTGTGAGGATGATCCCCTCAATGTAATAAATAGAAAGATCGACGAATCGCCAGACATCATTCGCAATACAATCGTTGCGCAAACGCTATCGTTTCTAAGCGAGGCGTACGGCATACAACTGCATTCAAAACCCAAACGGAAACAGACATAGTCAACCCAACCGCACCCCAACGGCATAAAGCTTTTGGTCGCCTTCAATTTGGATGCCAGCCTTTTCACAAGCAGCGCCAAATTCTTTGCCGAAGGCTTCCACACCAATCGGCGGCAAGTACACGCCTTGTACAAAACACCACGCGCGATAGGCGATGTAGATTTCACCCCACGAAACCTTTTCGCCTTTGGCGCATTCTAGGTTGTGCAACATGAATTGACGAACGCTGGGTGCGGCGTAGCGCTTTTCTAGTATGGCGCGGTATTGCTTCCCCCGTTTGGCGCTCAATTGCTCCCACGCTTGCACGACGGATGCCGCCAACCTTTTAGCCCTGGCGTCAGTGGAACGCATCCTACTTGCCTTTCCGTTTATTCAGCCCGGCCAAATGCGCTTCGATTGCCGCTTCCATAAACTCAGCAATTTTCAGATCATGGTCTCGACAAGCCGCGTTCACCTGTTCTTTCAATTCCGGTTTGGCCTTGAAATTGAATTGGGCAGTGCGGCCGGTCTTGCGACGACGGCGGCCATCGTCATGGCGCAGCGCATGTTTGCGTTCGCGTTTCTTGCGCGCTTTGGGGATAGACGGTTCACGGATCAGCCGTTCGCGATGCACCGAAGCGAGTGCGGCGTCTAATTCATCAATTGTCTTATCGTCGATCATGACCTACCCCGCTTAACTGCCAACTTGACCGCTTTCCAAAGCGCGTCCAATTCTGCTTTAGCTGGTTTGGCCTGTTTGCCGTCTGGGTGTTCGGCAGCCGATAGCCCCTTGTTCAAGGCCGTCACGTAAGACGCCCGATCATTGATTTGGGCGCTTAGGACTTTGCCTTTTTTCTCAAGGTGGCGAATTGCAGATGCGTTCAATGCACCCCGTTTTGGGTTGACGGCATTCAAAACAAAGACAAACGGTACGCGTCGATCTTTGCAAAGCGTCACTGTCAGTTCGACGGCGTGTGCGTCGAACAGCCCAGCGCGGACCGGGATCAGCACCAGGTCGGCAGCTTCAATGGCGCGCTCAAGTTCGTCAACGCCATCCGGCGGCGTGTCTATGAAGACCCAATCGACGCCATCTTGTTTGAGTTGATCGACGGTTTCGACTGGGTCGTCGATATCCCTTTCCAACATTGGATTGTCTGGCTTACCGCGTAGCGTCCACCAAAGCGTCAAGCTGCCTTGGGGCTCCCAATCAAGAAAGCTCACTTGTGCACGGTCCTTGACCGCCTGGACGGCCAAGTTCGCCGCCAACGTCGACTTGCCTGTCCCGCCCTTAGCTGAAGCGATGGCAATGCATTTAGGTTGCATAGGCCGGATATCTCCAAATTCACCGATATCGGTTATCTTCCTAGATAGCTGATATCTATTTTGAGCCCAAAAATATCGGATATCTTTTTCATTATGGATATCCGTTTGTTGGTGGTTATCGGTTATCAGTCAGAACGAAAAAGAGACAGGAACTGACAGATAACCCACGGCGTGAACAGTGCCGCCACCGCTAGCGCTGTTAAGAACGCCAGAACTTCTTGCTGAAACCAACGATGCGCTGAATCGGCGTAAAAGAAGCCAACCCAGGCAGGGACCGCAAGGCAACCAACGACAATCGCCCCGACCACCCCTAGCATCCAAGCCCCCTCACACTTCTGCTTGCTCATGCGCGACTCACTTTTTCTTACTGGCCTTTTCAGCGTGATCAGTGAGAACACGCAACATGTAGTTACTCAAACTACGGTCTTCGGCCTTGGCCAGCTTTTGCAGCTTGGTCTTCACCGATTGCGGCATCACTACCGACACGTGGGCTTTTTCTTCGGACACTCTAACACCTGCATAGAAGATCACTAACTTTTATTGAATATTAGTGAATAAGTCAATCTATATTAAGCTCCCGCCGCACACGACGAATACTCCTTCGGATCAGCATGTCATTCGACAGAGTGAGCCGTGCCCCATTCTTGTCGGGGTGCGCCTCTGAACAAAGAACAGCGAGCTCCAATGCCATGTCCTGAGCCCAGCCACACCGTTCAATGACTTTTTTAAAGTCCCGCTCTTCATACACGAACGACTTCCTTAGAAATCGTTGCTTTGCCGTTTCAAGAACTGAAGTCTTATCAGAAGATAGGTGTTGCCTGCGCACCAAGTCATTCATATGATCAAAGTAATCATTCTGGTGCAGGATTACGAGCGCATTGCTTATGTCATCACAGCAACCGACCAAGCCATGAACAATGTTATTGCGAGATTTCGCTACCCGCCTCAAACACCTGCGGGTCGCAAGATACAGCACATAGTCGTTTTGGGACAATTTGTTTTGCGCTACCGCATTCATTGCTTTGTCTTTTTGCGCGTTGGACGACAGAGCACGGTAAATTGCCACGGCAGTGTCTGAACCGCCACCGATCAAATTGACAAAAACAAGCCCCTCGTCGCATTCCACCGTTGACCAGATAACAGTAATTTGCGCAATTTGCGCCATCAGGTGCGGATAGTCAGCGACTAATTCTTTGGGATCGACTCTAACGGCGGGTTCCGCTAGCCGGAAATTCCCTATTGGTTGAGGCATGGAAAAACCGTTCTTTGCAAAAAGCTAGGCACGCTCGGCAGCGCACTGCAACTAGGGGTTACTGAGTAATACAGGGTATTATTCCGTAAATGTAACTTTGTGCTCTACCCCCAGTCCCTCTTTTAGTAATTTGATCAATTCTTCTAAACCAGACCGGCTGTCCGCGAGTCCCCGTTCAACTTGAGGCTTTAGTGCCCTCGCTACGCTTTCAAGTTCAAATGCTTTGCCTCTGACAAGAGCGCTAGTTTCGTCAATTGGAATATCGGCGCGCAACCGCTCCCCCTGAATATCCATCCCAACCGATTTTTGAAGCGCAAGATCAGTGACGCTTGTCCGAAAGTCGGAGTAAAATTTGATCACCGAAACAATTGCGTTGTGTATATTATCAAGCTGAGCAACATCATTAAATACGTGAAAATTTTTCAGCGACAAAAGGACGGCCATCTCGTTCGCTGCAAAGTGAATTGGGGCGGGCACATTTACTAGCGGCTCAATTTTCTTCCAAAGCTCGCCTTCTATTCCTTGATTTTCCGCACGGAGAATTGAATCTTCTATGCGCGCATTCAGGCTGTAAATATTGTCATAAATACGCATCACTTTAAAAAGTAGAGAGTAACCTAAACTTTGTTGCTCTTTGCGGCGCTGGTCGTTGCGCGCCTTCGTATCTGCATCCAGAGAGACCATATGGGTGAGCAAGGCAACGCACGCCGTTATCGCACCTCCTACAATTGCACCAGCTATCGCAGCCACAAATTCCGTAGATTGAAAGATGCCCAATGCGCCAAAGCCCCTTGTTACAAACCGTGCTTGGGGCAAACAGGTATCACGACATAGAAGTCATCAACCTAAGTCAAAATACTTATTCACAAAGAAATAAAATCCGTTCGGGGCTCTTCCCCCATTTAAGCCGAACCACCCGGTCCCGCTGCCTGGAGTTGCAACAGCCGGTCGCCAATAGCACTCAATTGCGCGTTGGCTTCGTCGATCTGCGCACCAAGCGCATCGCGCTGGGCTGCCGTCTTTGCAGTCACGTACTGCAACTGTAACGGTCCGATGGTCTTGGCGACTTTTAGAAACTCTTGCAGTGTCAAAAATCGCTGATACCGGACCGGGTTATTTTCTTGCAGCGTTGCCTGGTCGCCACCTTGCAGACAGGCGTCAATTTCCGCTTCGGTCGTACCGATTAATTTGGCCGTGCCTTCCCAATCTGCCCTAGACATTATTGTTGCTCTCTAACTTGTTTAATGGGGCTAAGCCGTGCCGCCAGGGTGCGCCTCTCGGAGTAGCCCAAGCTCCATCCGCGTTTGCAGCTCAATGCCCTGCTCTAACAGTTTATCAATTTGCGCCATCAGTAACAGGCGCTGGGCGTCACTCGCTTGCGCATATTCTTTCTGTATCGGCCATAACTTTTTCATCAATTCACACATCTCAGCCGTCGCGCTGTACGTTTCGTAAGCATCCGGATTGGAGGTTTTCAATGCCTCCAAGTCGAGGGTTTGCCAATCGCACACGTAAGCCTCAAAAGTCTCGAGGTGTTTCGTTGTTTCTTTCCAATCTTCGCGTTTGATCATCTACGCACCCTGTAAGAATAGACGGCCACCGTCTTTCTGAAAGTCGATCAACCCTTCGGCAACTTGGCGAATGTGCTCACGTCCGAAACGTTCACCTTGAATGTTCAAGTGAACCGCTTGTCGTTGCTGGGTTGCGCCGCCGGTTGAGCCCGCCGAAGCGCCGCTGCTACCAGCGCCGCCACTGCTACCCGCGCCGCCGCTACTCGACGAGCCGCCTTTTTTGGTAGACTTAATCGTCCGGATTTGTGCCAAACCGGCGGCTGCCACTGCCGCCGCTTGCGCAAAGTTTTTCGCTACAGGTCCAGGCTCCGCTAGTGCGTTCGTGATACCGGCGGCCGTATTCGCAATAGCGTTCGCAATTTGGAAAGCCTTATTTTCTTTGAAAGTTTGGGCGAGCGCGCCGGATATCTTGGAGGCCGCAGTTGCATACGTGCCCGCTGTCGCGAGCACAGCTTTTTGCTCCATTCTGCCAAATGCCTGCGCGCTAATCGCACCCACTTTGTATAGATCGTTTAACCTCGCTAGGTCAGCGTGCATTTGTTCAAATGGGCTTTGCAAGCTTTCCATCACCGCGGCACCTTCTTGCAGTTTAAGGTTATGGTCTGCAATTAGCTGGTTTAACCGTTCCTGATTGGTTAGTTGTTCCGTTGTTGGTCCGACACCACTTCCAATAGCCGACGCCTGTCCGGCGTCGTCTTGACCCGTGCTTGGGTCTGTGCCTGGTGTTTTGAATTCGATAGGCGCGTTGCTAACAAAGCCCGCCAACGCATCTTTTGCGCCGGTAATTTTATCCGTTAAAGCACTGTATTTTTCTGCAACAATATCCGCGGCACCACCGGCTACGCCCGCGACAGTTGCCGAAGCTTGCGCAATGCCGTCGACAAGCGCGTCGGGCAGCGCCTTGCGAACAACGGCCGTTAGGTTCGACCATGCGTCCGCAACAAAACCAGTGACGGCCGATATTTTATCAGTCAACCATCGAAACTTTTCAGCAACAAATTTTACTACGTCGGTCATCAACTGTTTAAGGTCATCACCAAAAGCGACCCAAGCGGCAAGCGCAAGACCGGCCGCCGCGATAAACATTCCGATAGGTCCGCCCGCTGCGACCAACCCAAAAAGAGCGGTTCCCATTGTCTTAGCCGCCGCTAATGTCCATGCGGCCGTTTTAAGCATCTTCACGCCAACCAACCCGATAGGGCCGATCAGTAAACCAACCGCCAACAGAACCGGACCCAAAGCGGCCGCAAACCCCGCCATTGCAACACCAATTCGTAGCGTTCGTGGTTCGAGGCTTTTGAGCCATTTGACTAGGTCCCGCATACCATTGATGAGTGGAGGCAAAACTTCGGCGATAACCGCGCCAATCGTCTCTTTAAAATCACTCCAAGCATTATTGACTTGCGTCAACTGACCTTCGGTTGTGCGCGCCATCGCGGCCGCCTGGCCGCCGTACTGTTTTTCGAGTTCGGCGAGCATTAGCTTTTGCGCTTCGGCCGTCTTGCCCGCCTTGACCATGGCTTTCACCATGTTTTTCTGCTCTTCGGTGAATGAAACACCGACACGCGTTAATGCCGTCAAGCCTACGGCCGGCTCGTTCAACGCTTTACCAAGCATAACCGCCGACGACTGCAAGTCTTGGCCAAGCCTAGCCGACAAATCCGCCGCCGCTTGCTGTGCCCGTGCGAACACCTGGCCGCTAATGTTCCCAAACGTCAAAAGGTTGGCCGTCAACCTTTGCAAAATTTCTTCGTCGCCAAACTCCGAATTTTTCTGCAACTCGCTCGCCATATCGTGAAGCTCGCGACGCGTGAAGCCTGCTTGTTTACCCATAGACTTCAATGCAGCATCTACCGCGGCGACCGCTTTTTCTTGTTTGGCAAAAGTTTTGACAGTGTTACGCGCCAACATAGCCAGCGGTGCAGTTAGCGCGAAAGTCATACCCGCACCAATTTTAGCAACCGTCGCACCGAGCGCACGCGCACGCGCTGCAACCCGGTCTAAGCTGCCAGTCGCTTGTTTCGCACCGCGGTGAAACTGCCCCGCGTTCATAGATAAGTTTACGCGCAAAGCGCCGATTGTTGCTGTAGCCATACCTGGAAAATCCTACGCGGTTAAATTTGATCCCAGGGCCGTTGAGCGCTACTGGGTGGTTTTTTGTTTCGCCCGGCGGTTCTTGGGTCAATTCGTGACTGGGGTGTCAGTCTCAATTTCGTAGACAGCGTCGCGACGTTTTTTACGGCCTTTTCGTGTATCGCCAGTGCCGGGTGTGGTGTCTTTTTATCGCCGGTGTAAATCCCACGGCGGTAAATATCGTCATACGCCTTTTTCGCGATCACGATATTCTGTGCGAGCAACTCCAGAAGAAACTCATCTTGGCGACGGAAATGGTCATCGGGAACCGACCCCAAAAGCTGCATGAAAACGAGACGCACATCTGGGGGTGCCTGTTCACTTGGCCGAACCATCTCAGCCCTAACTTTTTCAAACTCTATAATCTGCGCTGTTTCTTGTTCAGCGGCTGACTTGCGACCACGCTTGGCCATTTTTTGAAACTCCTATTCTTGTCGTTTATGATTTTGTTGGTGCCGCACCGGTGTGTTCGCTAATGTTCTGGAGGACTTAAAGGCCCCTACCTACGCAGCACACATACCTTGCGCTGGAATGATTTCATGGACGATTGCATAAGCTTTAGCTCTCGCAGCATCTAGATCATTCCCGTGAATCGTCATTAGCCGGGACCACCACCATCGCGGCTTTCCAGTTTTTTCAGAATATCGGACGGCGTTAGCTTCGTTGAGAGTATCGAGGTGCTCTTTGATATGTGGTGTTTCATGATCGCAACCGGGTATGTTTGGTCGGTGCAATAACATGCTGCACTCGGGCGATGCCGTGCGGTGTTCACCTGCCAGAAAGACTGAATTTGCCGCGGATGAGCACTCATTATGTGCGTGTGTGTGAACTACCGCTTCGTGACCCTCCAACAGCTCAATGATCTCATTTGCAGCGGATATCAATCCACCTTCTGAATTGATGTTGACGTTGATCCGTTTTGCCAGCGGATGCTTATCAAGCGCCGCCTTCACGGGCGCGACTGTGTGCTCCTCGATTGGGCCTTTGATTTCTATATGTGCAACGGCGCTCGCGGAGAATTGTCCGCTCAACAGTGCTTGCGCGCGTGCTCGGTTAGGCCGCCTCGCGGCCGCTCGCTGTTGTTTAGTTAGGGCGTAAGCCTGTCTAAACGCGGGTCCATGCGTTGCAAGCTGTTTTTCATATTCTTGAATGGCAGCACTATTAGCTACCGGTGGCATCTTGCGTCTCGCTCGGGCTGGTTTCTTTGCGGCGCGCGACTTACGTTTGGTGGCCGATTTAGGAGCAGTAGCGACGTTCTCTTGCCTCGCTAAGGCACCCTCAAGCTCGTCTATCCGCGCCTGCATTTTTGCCAGGCGGGCGTCAATTTGGTCAATCGCGATGTCCATAATTTCAAACGGGCCCATAAAGGTGCCGTCGCCGCAGTCGATGACCGCTCCAACATGGTTTTGCGCTCTACTCATCGTTCTTCTCCAAACCTACGCCCTTGGGTGCACCGGCAAAGGTCGACCGATGCACCCGGGCTAAAACCTATGCGGCCCTTAGCCGATCAATCTCAGAGCGCACTTGTGTGTACTCGTCTTCGATGCTTTGAAGTCTTCGGAACAAGCGAACCCACTTTCCTTCGAGAATTTCAGCACGCTTGATCGTGGTTTTTAAGCTCGCCATTAACCGCACTATGCGGTCTCTGATTTCATCTGATGTTGAACTGCCTCTGTTTTCGATTAAGTCAAACTCGTCGGCGAGCGTGTCGCATTCGCGTAACTGAGCCTCCCGCGCCTTTTGAATTGCTTTCCCCTCGCGCTCTAATGCCTGTGCGGCTTCCCACATCGCAGGCATTTCCGAGCAGATCCGTTCTGAATCAGCTACCAATGCCGCCACGTGCAGTTTTGGGTTTCGCCCCTCCAAAAATTTATTCAACTCAGGACTGATCATTCGCCCGCACCTCGACAAGCTATCCGCAAGTGTCGCGGGAGACCGTTTAACGTTCGCAGTGCGTCATTCAGGTAGAACGGTAATCCAGTGTCTGCTTGAGCGGCCAAGTCTTCGAGTCGCGCAATCTGCAAAGCGATTAACTCAGCCTGGTCGGCTAGGCCGCGAATTTGGTCGACGATTTTTTTAGCCTCACCCGTCACAAATTTTTCAACTGAAGGCGCGAAATTCTTCTGTGCCTTTTCAACGGCCGCGTGGGCATCACGCAGCCGCCCCGCTTTGAGCGTTTCAATGCGGCGCTCGACAGCCTCAAGCTCGTTGCGTAACGGGTGCGGCACCGGCGTACTACGAGAATTGTAGTTGTACATCTCTTGGCAAAGCGTCTTGCGCCGCGCTTCCAGTGCGGCACACTCCGCTCTTTGGGCTCGTAGCTGATCCTGAAGTTTGACAAGTTTGGCTGGCCTGGTGGGTGCATCGGGTAAAGTGACGTTAAGAGGCTGGGGCATCCTTCAGAGCCTCCATCACGAATTCACGCAGGACCAGTTCGACAGCCTGTGTGATGGTTGCGCGAGGCGCATTCATTTGGCCGATCAATCCGCGCGCGAAGAGCGCCTCGGGCAATCTGGCAGGCACAGCGCCATGGGGCAGGCTCACTCTGAGCAACCCAGCGCGTTCGCGTTCTCGTTGCTGTTTCACGTACTCTTTCGGTGTCATTGAAGTAGGCTCACTGTATATCCAATATCTATTCTTGAATTAGACTAACATTGTATTGGCATACTGTCAACAAGCCACTGTTTTTACTCAATTAAATAAGTAATGTACATGCATTACACTAGTTTAAATATGTAATTGTACTTGGGTCAATCCGAGCGAAATATTGAAAAAACACCACGTCGATTTTACCCAATCGGTCCACCGTCGAGTATTTTTATTATTTTCTGGGGAGTTAAGGTGCTCAAGTTCTCTATGTCAAAATTGATGAGCATCTTGAGCATCTTGAGCACCTAGATCCTTTTACTGGTGCTTTACTTGAATATTTTAATAGCTAGATGAGCAAGGTGCTCAAGATGCTCATGGTTCTTAGACGTGATCGTTGAGCACCTTGCTTAGAATTTAGGTTCTTCTGACGCGTCAAGCGGCTCATCAGAACGCCAGTCATCGGGAAGCCGCCATTGCCAACGGGGTGTCTCGCCCTTTGTCCGTTGCTTTTCCAGGTTCAAATGCTTTTTTGCTCTGCGTAATGTTGCGTGGCTAATACCCTGACCATCTGCGGCTTCTGCAATCT
Organism: Hyphomicrobiaceae bacterium; assembly: GCA_021775735.1. Taxonomy (GTDB): domain Bacteria; phylum Pseudomonadota; class Alphaproteobacteria; order Rhizobiales; family Hyphomicrobiaceae; genus JAHZKN01. The sequence continues at coordinate 31,424 of JAJFHG010000070.1, read as the reverse complement.
GCATTTGGTCGACCGGGCCCTCTGCCAGAATTTCTGACAGAAATTCACAGGCTTCCATCAAGGCCGGAGCCCGGTTTGAACGATTTTCAGGCGGGTTTAGTGCTTCATCGGCGCTCATTCTCACCGGGTCTTTGTTAAAAACAACCTTGGAGGTCTCTACCCCACCCGGCCGTTGGACACCTTCAATTCGATAAGAAAATCCAGTCTTATTGTGTTTCCCGATGTTGGCCCCGATAGGCAATAGCAAACTTTCTTCGCCGCTCGGGTCTAGGGGATTGGTTACAACGATATAATTTCCGCGGGAGACTGCGGTGAACGCCCCTGACATGCCAACGCGGTTAAGCGCCGATTTTTCGTTTGTGTTTTTGTTCAAATGCATGATCAGAAGCACCGCAATACGGAATTCTGCGGCCAACGTTTGCAGCGGCCCTAATGCGCCTCGAACGTCGCCAGTTTTGTGCCCATCAGCCTTCCCCAAATAGGCTGATATTGGGTCGATGATTATTAACCGGACGTCACCAATATCAGTGACAATCTTTTTTAGGTTGTCGATGTGCTTTCCGACATCGAAGTGCTTGCGCGTAGCTCGTCCTTTCTCAGACTTGTCAACGGTCCATTTGTAAAGATGAATTTTATTTGGGTTTGCCCCGGCCGCCAACATCCGAGGCTTGATCGTATCCGAGTCATCGTCTTCACAAGTAACTAGAATTACGGAGCCTGGATCAGATTTGAAACCGTCTGGCCAACCTTCACCAGTTGTTGTAGCCGCAGCAAATGCACAGGATATTTGTGATTTGCCCCGCTTAGGTTCGCCAGACAGCGATACGATTTTCCCCAACGCTAGGCGCTCACTCCAAAGCCATTCAATCGGCTTTTCTTCAACATCATCCAGGCAGACTGCCTCATAGCTCAACCCTGTATTCTGAGCCGCACCCGACAATGATAGTTGGCCAACGTCTTCAAATTCAAGAGCCGGGTTGCTGCTCCCGGGGGCGGATTGCCCATTAGAATAGGCGCTTCTAGCCACTCTAACCAACGCTGACTTGGCTAGAGGCGGACTATTTTTGGAGTTCCAGCATTCTTCAAACAGTTCGACGATAAGTTCAGGCGACAACCCAAAATCCTTTAATCGACACGCATGCCGATAAGCTGTGTTGTCACGACCGCCGTCCGCACCTTGGCCTTCGACCACACCGTCTTGGCCTTTCAGATAAGTCTTACCCAACGCGATGTTTTGATCGGTGTCCAGCTCACATAGAGGCCGTTTGGCAACAGCGTTTTCAATGGGCGCGCGCTGAACCCGCTCGACCAGACTTTCAGGAAGTGGTGCAATGGGTACATCGTTGACGACTGCATAAGCTTTGCCGTCGACCACCGAACCGGGTCCCACCACATAACCACCCCGGCTCCTTACGTCGAGCCCGTCGGACAATTTTCGCTGTCCGCAATCAGCGTCGGAAAAGTAGGCGTGAAAGCCGCCGGACGGTGTGTGGACGCGTAAAGTGTCGGGCAGCTTACCCAGCGCACCGAATTCTTCTTTACCTTTTTTGCCTTTCTTAACGTCAATGTCGATGACGCATGAACCCGTCGTGCTAACGCCGAAGTTGATATTGGGCTCAATGTCGAACCACGACGCGATAGCCGCTTGGTCTTTTGTTGCAGCGTGAATACCACCCGATAACGGCGTTTCGTGCGCTAAGCACGTGTCGCGTTCATACGGTTCTTTGCTGTTTGGCCTTAGCGGGAAAACATCGAACCCGAGCTCGACCATCAGTTGCGCACCTTTAAAAGCGCTTGATTTTCCAGGTAATTTTTGGTATTTTTTGCCTATCATTTCGTTCTACCTTTCGTGTTCATTATTCGGTCATCTGGGTGCAACCAGGTGGCCGAAAGTCTTTAGGGACTCCCGGCCTGGATTGATTGTTGGGAAGTGGCGAATAGGCGTGACGGAGTGCCCGCTTTTGGTTTGCAAAAACGTGCTAAGTCATTGAGTTGTATAGGGGGCAGTTTCAGGCTAAGTGCTTGATCTGTTTGGATCTGGATCGGATTGCAAATCCGTGTACCTCGGTTCGATTCCGGGCGTGGCCTCCATTTTTGATTTGGGCGTGTGGGACGTCAGGCCGCAAGGGTCTGTTTTTTAGGGTTCTCCCCTAGTACACGCCGACTCAGTCTGCTATGAGGCCGAGCACTTCAGGACGCTCAGCGCACCTCAAGTCTTATTCCGCGGTAGCTCAGTGGTAGAGCAATCGACTGTTAATCGATCGGTCGTAGGTTCGAATCCTACCCGCGGAGCCACCTGCTCGTAAGTCATTGATTTTAAAGGATTATTTTTAGTCTTTTTACTGAATAACTCAAAAAGTTGTACAAATAGTTGTACAACTTGGCGGCCATTGGTTTTAAGGATTCGAACCCGCTGCAACATTCGAGCAACAACGGGCTGACCCCCTTTTGTCTAAAAAGCATTACGCCACAACATGGGCCAACATGTATCCTGACTAGACTCGAATTTTCAGCAGCATTTTTGAAGCTATGCTCAAAGACAATTGGATATCAGCGCTTAAGGTTGCAGGAATAATTCTGCCGATTTTGATACTATCTGGGTATGCAAACTGGTCGTCATACCAGCCAGATGAGCAGAAGAGTTCTTACGCCGATCGGCAGTGCGACAAATACAAATTGGAACACAGCAAACTCCAATGGCCGGTTGTCGGAAAACTCGACAAGAGCCGTTCCTCCAATAACGGCGCCAATCAGCCCGACAGCAAAAAGAAAGATGATACGGATTGGTGTGATCTTGCTGCTCAAGAGAGAATGGCAGAGTCAACCTTTTGGATGATGGTTGCCGCATGGGCCGCCTTCATACTCACGTTCATAGGTGTATGGTTGTTAATTCGGACTTTGTATTACACCCGCGATACCGCTGAATCTGCCAGGAGCGCTGCTGAGGCTGCGTGGGAAACCAACAAGACTTACTCCGTAGCCTTTAAGCAAGAACAACGTGCCTACGTAGGCATTGAGAAAATCGAGTTTGAATTCGGCAGTGAACCAGACGGATATCGACCAGCACCTTTGAACAAAGCTGGCGTCATTTATCGTGATTTTATTGTTACTAAAGTAAAGAATTTTGGCCATACGCCGGCTTACGATGTCTCTGTTTACTGCGGTGCTACTGGCGTTCCCTTCCTTCATCGGTTGCCAACAGCATTTGACATTGATGAAAGGATCGCGCGCAACGGTGACTCCTCAAACATCATCACAAGTGCACTCTTAAATCGCGACCAAAGTGAAATTATTAAAAGCGGGATTCTTGATGCGCGCCCTTTTTGGGCTGCCGAGAGAAGAGAAAATACAATTTTTGTTTTTGGTAGAATCTATTACAAAGATGCTTGGCAGCGGTCTTGGAGCACAAGATTCTGCTATACTTGGGAGCCATGGCATCCCTCTGGACCTCGATTTGTTCCTACAGACAGTTTCAACGATGTAGATCAGAGTGAAAATCCAAACATCGTCGCGTAGCTGAATGAAAAGTATTCTCTAAAGCGCACTTGCTTTGCCTCCCAGATTTTTGGGCGTAGCGATCCACAGGGTTGCGAGCGGTAAAACAAAAATTGCACAGATTTTGTTGTACAAATTGTTGTACAAAACTCCACCAGAGATTGATACCTTCAACAACCAACATTGATATCATTGGATAATCTCGGTTGCAGTGAAACATACCCGCGGAGCCAAGCCTGGAATTTTTGAGTGTATTGTCCTGCACCAAATTAGGCACGTCCCCATTCAAAAAAATTGCACCCCACAGATTGCGCGGACGCGAACAGTCCCTATTCTGCAAGGCGATTGGGTTTTGCAAGATCAAAGAATAGATGGGCAACTTCATTGCATTCAAAGAAATGCAGGTTGCTCTAAGGCGCAAGACTTTGCAATGAGGCGGCAGGTGGAACATCGTCAGGCGCCCACGCTTCAGCGATCGACGCGGCTCCATCATGACCGTATATATCAAACCGGAAATGCACTTCGTTGTTTGGCTCAGCCCAGCCCGTAATGTAGGCGAAATAAACCGGTACCGGACGCGTCAGGGTGATGTCCACCGGCTGCCCGCCATCTAGAACTGTCTGGACGTTACGCGGCACACCCTCGCCCCAGGTCTGCTCATAACGCAGCAACCACTCAACAACATCAAACACGTTCTGCACGCGCACACAGCCAGCGCTAAAGGCACGTGAATTTTGTGCAAAGAGGTTTTTAAGGGGCGTGTCATGCATATATACGCCTTCTGGATTTTGCATGTCGATGCGCACCAAACCCAGCGCGTTTTTTGGGCCCGGATCCTGCTTAAAGCGGATTTTTTTGGGATCTACAAAGTCCCAATTGATGTTCTCCCGACTGATCTCAGGTCCATTGAAATCGCCCTCAACAATGCGGATCCCTTCTTTGTAGAGAAAGTCCGGCTCCTTGCGCAGGCGCGGAATGATATCCAATACCGCAACACTTTCGGGAACCTTCCAGAATGGGAAGAAGTTGACGCCTTTGATCATGGCACGGAGGCGCGGTGTCTCTCGTCCCTGGCGTCCGACGATGACACGCTGGCGCAATTCAACTTGGTGGCGATCCACGGCTTCCAACTGAAATGCTGCCGCATTGACCAAAATGTATCGATCATCGCTTGGCGCCATGCGCAACAGTTGCGCAATGCGATCATAGTTCTGTCGCAGTTGCTGCAATCGCTTTTTGGCAGAAACGTTCAGCGATGCCAACGTTGGTCGATCCACGCGGCCGGTCGGGCGAAGCCCATGGCGGTTTTGAAAGCGTTTAACGCCTTCAACCAACTCCGCCGTTAAAGTGCGGCTGGAAAAGTATCCCGAGCTTTTGCGGTAATCGCCCATAGCCCGAAGGATCTGTCGCAAAGCGGGTACACGGTCATCGGCATCGCCCACACGGATCATCCGGCGGCCAGGCATTTCAGGCCAACCGCCCTTGGCAACAATCCGTTGGTAGCGCGCAATGGCGCGTTCCATGGCAATGAGCATTTCATCCGACCGCCACGGCACAGCATTACGCCGCAAATCGTTCAGCGGCACTTTTGCGTTGCGGGATGTGCGCCCACCCGCAGTTGTCGAACGATCACGACCGGGCGTTCCATTGAGCCCTTCCCACCAACGCGTTGGATTGGCTTCAGCTACTGTTGACACGATGATCGCCATAGCCAACACACCAGTAACGGCATGCGCAATGCGCCGCACCGCCTGACAGTTCCCTCGTCCAGGGCGCTTTAAAAAGAAGTGTCGCTTGGTCTTCGCTTTGGTCATCAGTGGGTCAATCGCGCTCATCACTTTCGGCGCCCCTGCTTAACGTCATATGCGACAGGGGACAAATCGAATCCGGGTATTTTGGACCCTTACTGTAGGAAAGATGGATGTGGCCAAAGAAAGACTGTTTTCGGGCCTTGGCAAGGGCTGACACACGTTCACTTACGTCCATGTGGCAAGCCAGAAACACTCCATCGGCAATCATTCTCATAATTTCAAGCCGAGCCCTACAGAGACCAGCAACGTAGCGCCCCGCAGCATCAAGAAAAGTGGTCGTATCCAGTCTGTTGGAAAACCAGCGGTGCGTCATCCGGACCAGCGAACACAATGTTCTTATCCTCCGTCATCGTGCCAATCTCGGTGACAGCGACACCCGCGACTTCTGCCGCCTGCGCAAAGGCTTGTGTTTGATCAGCGGGGACGGTGGCTAAGACCTCATAGTCACCGCCAGCGGTGAGTAATGTCTCAGCAGCAACGCCACCCGCCACCGCAAGTCGCGTCGGCTCAGAAATTGGCAGCGCGGCACAGTTCACATTCACCCCCGCGCCACTTGCCCGCGCCAGGGAACCTGCATCCTTCACAAGACCATCGGAAATATCAATTGAAGCACTGGCATAGCGCTGCAACACAGGTGCTAGTCGCGTTCTTGGTTTTGGCCGATGGTAGCGGTTAAGTAAAAAGTTGGACTCGTTTTCGCCAAGTTTCCAAGCCGACTTTAACGCCTCGTCCTGGCGCAACGCTAGCCCCACGCCGGCGTCGCCAATGGTCCCGGTCAGAAATATGACATCACCCACACCCGCCCCTGAGCGGCGCACTATCTTTCCTTTAGGCACCCGACCAAGCGCAGTGATCGTGATCGATAACCGCCCTGGACGTACGTCCGTATCTCCACCCGCAAGCTCAATTTTAAAGACAGATTGTGCTGCACCCAGACCGCCACTAAACCCCGTCATCCAGTCAGGGGACGGTGGCTCTGGGAATGCAAGTGACATTAAATAGCCAAGTGGCTCAGCACCCTTAGCAACAAGATCTGAAACGTTGACCGCCAAAGCCTTCCAAGCAATGTCGGCAGCTGCATCATCAGCAAAAAAATGCACGCCGGCTGCAACAGCATCAACTGTCGCAACAAGCTCATATCCCTCGCCCACATCAAGCGTGGCCGCATCGTCGTTAAGACCATAAGAACCGGCAACGTTTTTTGCTAGAGGCGCTAAGTAGCGTTGAATAAAGTCGGCTTCATCGTTGATCGCGCTCAACTTTGACATCGTATACTCTGTTTCAGTCGTGTCATGGGGAAGCAACCGGGTATAACACCGAGAGCCAAGAATTTTCCGCTTGTTGAGGAGACGGTTCCTCTAGCTCATTTCTCAACCCGATTTTGCACCTAATTCATCACCGCGCAAAATTCCGCACAGCGCATCTAATACACCGTTAATCACACGTGGCTCGTCTTCCGAAAAGAATGCATGTCCGACGTTGATGTATTCATTGATCACCACGCGAGGCGGCACGTCTTTACGATCCATCAATTCATAGGTCCCTGCACGCAAAATAGCACGCAGAATGGAATCGACACGCACCAACCGCCACCCTTCTGCCAACTGCTTATCAACCAGCGGGTCAATCTCGCGCTGGCGAGCAACAACACCCTCAACAATGGCTGCAAAAAACTTAATATCGCCGCCTACAAGGTCGTTGTCAGATTGCAGCTCTGCATCAGCTGCTTGCACAAATCGAAGCTGTGCAAACTGCTCTATAACGTCAACCGCATCCGCACCAGCCAAATCCATTTGATACAGTGCCTGTACGGCCCCGATGCGAGACAGATGACGTGGCTGTGGCTTTTCTGACTTCTTTGTTTTTTTGGCGTCCGCTGGCTGACTGCTCATAGCTCGCTACTCATCATCCACTGCTGATGATGCGAAAACAACGTCAGGCACGCCCGCACGGCTTGCGCCCCTTTGCTCTGTTCACGACCCTTCGCGCGCACCATAGCTTGTTCTTTGTTCTCAACAGTCAGAATAGCATTACCCAACGGAATTTTGTTGCCCACCGCCGTCTCCATCAAAAAATGATTGGCGTTGTTCGCAACAATGTCAAAGTGTGCTGTCTCGCCTCGAATAACACATCCCAGCGCAACGGCACCATCATAGCCATCTGCATCGTTGGATGGAATGACGCCATCCGAGGCAGCACAGGCAAGAGCGAGCGGAATTTCCAATGCCCCGGGAACGGTGATGACATCATACGAGATGCCAAGTCGTTTCAGCTCGGTCGTCGCACCGTCAAGAAGCGCATCAGAAACGTCTTCATAATACCGTGCTTCAATGATCAATATGCGCACCGCTGACCCTCGTTCGTCACGGGCGGACGCATCGTCATGATTCAATAGTATCGTATCTTCCGCCATAACTGCTTACTCAAGCCTTTGCGTGCCAGTAATGCGTAATCCAAACGCATCCAGGCCGACATAGATATGTGCGGGCGAATTGGTCAATAGCGTCATATCGCGCACACCAAGCGAACTTAGGATTTGCGAACCGACCCCTATTTCGACTTGGCGGCGCCCCGACTCACGTTGTTCGCTGTCAGGTGTTGCGCGTCGCTTTATCCAATCTGAAACGCTGGTTGGTGCCAGATCGCGGATTAAGACAATCACACCCCGTTCCGCCTCAGCGATGGCCTTCATGGCTTTCGCGATTGATGTTTCTTGTTGTTGATCTTCACCAATACCGAGCAGATCACCTGCCGCGTTGACCGCATGCACCCGTACCAAGACCGAACCAGGCTTTGACAGATCACCTTTCACCAGTGCGAGATGTTCAACCGGCTCAACCGTTGTCGTAAATACGTGAAGATTAAAGTCGCCACCAAACTGGCTGGTCACCGCTGTTTGCGCCACAGGCTCAATCAATCGGTCATTTTGCAAACGATATGCGATCAGGCTCTCGATGGTGCCGATCTTAAGGCCATGCGTTTTGGCGAACGGAATGAGATGGGGCACGCGGGCCATAGTGCCATCATCGTTCATGATTTCACAGATGACAGCGGCGGGGAATAAGCCGGCAAGTGCGGCAAGGTCCACCGAGGCTTCAGTATGACCAGCGCGGATCAAAACGCCGCCCTCGCGGGCTACCAGCGGAAACACATGCCCAGGCGACACAATATCATCAGCCGTCTTACCTGGATCAATTGCGGTTGCAATTGTGCGTGCCCGGTCATGAGCTGAAATGCCCGTTGTGATACCAATTTTGGCTTCAATTGATTGTGTAAACGCGGTGCGCAAACGAGACGCATTTGAGCGCACCATGTTTTCAAGCCCGAGTTCTCCAGCACGTGCAGACGTCAACGCTAAGCAAATCAAACCACGGCCATGCTTGGCCATAAAGTTGACAGCATCTGGCGTTGCCATTTGCGCCGGAATAACCAAATCACCTTCGTTCTCACGATCTTCAGCATCGACCAGCACAACCATGCGCCCGTTGCGCATATCTTCAAGAATTTCTGGGACAGACGCCATCACGCCATTATCATTTTGCATGGCCGCGCCGGGATTGGTTTGGGTCAACGCTTGAACTCCATCATGCGGGCCACGTAGCGCGCAAACATATCAACTTCAATATTGACAGGATCTTCTGGCTTTTTGCGCCCCCACGTCGTGTGGGTCAAGGTATGTGGGATCAGATTTACCGAGAACCGGTTGGCTGCGACAGTGTTAACCGTCAGGGACGTGCCATCCAGGGCAACTGAGCCCTTTTGGGCAATAAATGGTGCCAAATTAGGTTCAACCTCGAACTGAAACCTTTGGCTGTCACCATCCGGCGCTACGTCAATAATGCGGGCAACACCATCAACATGTCCGGTGACAAGATGACCGCCAAGTTCATCGCCTGCCTTGAGAGCACGTTCAAGATTGATCTTGCTGCCGACATGCCACTGACTAAGCGTCGTTTTTGACAGCGTTTCATTGGAAACATCAAACGACAAACACGCGCCTTTTCCGCTCTCCTCGCAACCCGTCACTGTCAGACAGCACCCATCGCAGGCAACAGAGGCGCCAAGCCCAACCAGGGTCGGTTCATAGTCACACGCGATCTGGAACTGTCCGCCGTCTCGGGCAATCAGTCTGCCAACGCCTGTGATGATGCCTGTAAACATAGTGAAGGACCTTTATGCGCCCCGATGGCGGGGTGAGCTGTTGTTTGGCATAGATCCGCCAACGTTTAAACCAGCACCGGCGACACAGGTGGGCGAAATGTAAAGCAGGCATCAGGCCCGAGGGTGCGTGCGTTCACGACAGAACCAGGATCGCACCCCAAATGCGCGCCGACCATCCTGCGCACGGCTTCCGGCACGCCCTGATCATGGCGGTTGATGGCACCGACAAAAACCACCACTTCATCAACCCGACGGGCGTCTTGAAACCGACGCCAAGTCTTGGGCCCACCCTCAACAAGAAGTCTCGTGATACCACGCTCAGCAAGCGCTTCCAGAAGGTCTTCAACCTGTACACGCGCCATCCTTCCATCACTCTTTGATAACGCGTTGAGTGGCGCATCACCGTTGGACATATCGTGCACAAGCCGACCGGTGTCATCATCGTAGACCAGCCAGACCGACGCCGTGTCTCGAGTTGCATAGAGCTTGGATCCAGTTATCGATTGCGTATCGCTTGTCACCACAATGCGCACGGGCGAGCACACATCTAGGCCCGGCAAGCGGCAGGTCAATGCCGGGTCATCATCGTGCAATGTCGCCGCACCAATCAAAATTGCATCGGCCTGTGCACGCAATTGATGACCAACAGCGCGCGACAAAGAACTCGTAACCCAGTTTGGTTGACCTTTGCCACCACGAGGCACCGCGCCCTCGGCATCCAAGGCAAGCTTCAGTTGCACAAACGGGCGCTGCTGACGAACACGTAGAATATGACCGAGCGTCACCCACTCTGCTTGGCGCGCACAAACCCCACTTTGAACCAGTATGCGTGCACCACGTAGCTTTGCCAAACCCTGCCCTGCAACGCGCGGATCGGGGTCTTGAATGCCAACGACGACGCGTGCGATGCCAGCCGCGATAATGCTTTCAACACACGGTGGCGTCTGGCCCTGGTGGGAACAGGGCTCCAACGTAACGTAGAGCGTGGCTCCTTGCGCTGCCGGGCCAGCTTTGGCGAGCGCTTGGGTTTCTGCGTGTGGCCTGCCACCAGGCGCAGTAGCGGCGCGGGCGATTACGGCATTGGTTTTGGGATCGGCAACAACCGCACCAACCGACGGATTGGGTGCCGTGCGCCCAAGCCCACGGCGCGCAGTTAAGATTGCAAGGCGCATCATGCGGGCATCAAACTCAGCTCCATCCATTGTGCGACCTTGATCTCTACTAAACCTGCGATAACACGGTGACGCTGGCACCTTGCTGGCCGGGGTGGCGTGTGCGTCATCCACTGACGGAACGCTAATTCAAACGGCACATCTAGCCAAAGCAGTCTGTTCTAGTGCTTACCCGGCACTGGCAAAACGGTGACATTGTCCGGGCTAGAAGCCTGCGCCTTATCACCTGCTTGTTTAGCCTGTGGTTTGGCATCTTCTTCGTCCTCAACAGTATCGGCCAAAGCAATCTCGCCGAGCACTTCTTGAAAGTCTGCCACTTCGCGAAAGTCACGATAAACAGATGCAAAGCGGACATATGCTACCGGATCAATACCTTTGAGGCCTGCCATCACATAAGCACCAATGACTTGCGACGTCACCTCACCCTCACCCCGGCTTTCCAAGCGACGCACAATATCTGACAACAGCAATTCGACCTGCTCTTGATCGACGGGCCGCTTGCGCAACGCCACCTCAACCGATTTCGCGAGCTTTTCACGATCAAACACCACGCGACGGCCCGACCGTTTGACCACTATCAATTCGCGCAACTGCACGCGCTCAAAGGTGGTAAACCGTGCATCGCAGTTTGGGCACATACGGCGACGACGGATTGCAGTATTGTCCTCCGTCGGACGGCTGTCTTTGACCTGGGTATTATCGCCTGTGCAGTGCGGGCAGCGCATGGATGGGGTTCCAAATCTAAAAAAAGGCGTCCTGAGCGAATCTCAGGACGCCTTCCTTTTTAAACTGGATTCGATCTTATGAGTAGATCGGGAATTTTTTGCACAGCGCCACAGCCTCGGCTTTGACCTTGGCTTCCACGGCACTATTGCCATCTTCACCATTCGCAGCCAAACCGTCCAAGACTTCCGCAATCATGCGGCCAACGTCTCTAAATTCAGCCTCACCAAATCCGCGAGTCGTGCCTGCGGGAGTACCAAGACGAATACCTGAGGTCACCATTGGCTTTTCAGGATCGAACGGTACGCCGTTTTTGTTGCAGGTAATGTTCGCGCGCCCCATAGCCTTTTCAGAAATGTTACCGGTTAATTTCTTTGGTCTAAGATCAACCAGAATCAAGTGACTGTCCGTGCCACCAGACACAAGCGCAAAGCCAGCATCTACCAGTACTTCACCCATCGCTTTAGCGTTGTTGATCACGCTTTTGACGTAGTCTTTGAACTCGGGCTGCAAGGCTTCACCAAAGGCAACAGCCTTACCCGCAATAACATGCATCAACGGGCCACCCTGAATGCCTGGGAAGATCGCTGAATTTATTTTCTTGGCAATGTCGGCATCGTTGGTCAGGATCATACCGCCGCGAGGGCCACGCAGTGTTTTATGAGTTGTCGTTGTGACCACATGGGCATGTGGGAACGGATTTGGGTGTTCTCCTGCGGCAACGAGACCAGCAAAGTGCGCCATGTCAACCATCAACATCGCGCCGACTTCATCAGCGATTTGACGGAATGCAGCAAAGTCCCAAACGCGTGGATAGGCTGAACCACCAGCAATAATAAGAGCGGGGCTCGACTCCTTTGCAATCTTGCGCACGCTATCCATATCAACCGTGTGGGTGTCCTCAGTCACTTGGTAGTGAACTGGATTGAACCATTTGCCCGACTGATTGACTTTCGAACCGTGTGTTAAATGGCCACCATGCGCCAAATCAAGACCTAGGATGGTGTTGCCCGGCTTGATCAGAGCATTGAACACGCCCTGGTTAGCCTGACTGCCAGAATTTGGCTGCACATTAGCAAAGCCGCAGCCAAAAATTTTCTTCGCACGCTCAATCGCAAGCGTTTCAACGACATCGACATGCTCGCAACCACCGTAGTAGCGACGGCCAGGATAGCCTTCGGCATATTTATTGGTGAGCACGCTACCAGCTGCATCCAGGACAGCGCGTGAAACGATGTTTTCAGAGGCAATCAGCTCTATCTCGTGTTGCTGGCGATCCAATTCATTGTTGATCGCGGTCGAAATCTCGGGATCCGTTTCGCTAACCCGGGACTTGAAGAATTTGTCTGTTGAGCCTGCCTGTGACTTATTTTTGAACATCGATTTCCTCTCAAATTGCCAGATGTGCCTATTGAGTGCCAGGCGCAACCGGCCCGCCCTTTATTGTGTGCTAAATTTGCCCATACCATAGTACAATACGCAACAGCAAAAACGCCGCGCGACGCCTGAGAGCTGTTTCAGCGAGATGATGGGGGTGAACTGAGACGCTGGACCCGAGCAACCAGACCAATATACCGGCATCAAGATCTGCTCGAATCCAACTTATTCAGCGGCAAGGCGCACTGTTTTGCCAGCCGAGACGGGACATTCAGCCCACAACGCCTGCAGCGCACTTATCAGGGCATCAAATTGAGCTTTGCTATGCTGCGGGCTTGGCGTCAGCCGGATACGCTCAGTGCCACGCGGGACCGTCGGATAGTTGATCGGCTGAACATAGATATTGTGCTGGTCCAGAAGGGCATCGGTCACGGCCTTACAGTGCACAGGGTTACCAATCATGACAGGCACGATGTGGCTATTGTTCTGCATCACTGGCAAGCCCACGTCTGTCAGACGGTCCTTGAGCATGTTTGCTTGAGCATGGAGTGCTGTACGTTCTTCTGTGCTGTTTTTAAGGTGGCGGATTGAAGCCCGTGCGCCAGCAGCCAATGCAGGGGCCAATGACGTTGTAAAGATAAAGCCAGGTGCATAGCTGCGTACAGCGTCACAAAGATCGCGAGAGGCAGCGATATAACCACCCATCACACCGAACCCTTTGGCCAGCGTGCCGTTGATAATATCAACGCGATCCATCACACCATCACGCTCAGCAATACCACCTCCGCGCGGCCCGTAAAGACCGACGGCATGAACCTCGTCAAGGTATGTCAGGGCATTGTATTTTTCAGCCAAGTCGCAGATTTCCGCGATCGGCGCAATATGGCCGTCCATCGAATAAACGCTTTCAAACGCTATAATCTTAGGCGTTTCGAGCGGCACTGATTTAAGTTGTGCTTCGAGGTCTTCTAAATCGTTATGGCGAATAATTTTCTTCGGACCACGTCCGTGACGAATGCCGGCAATCATCGACGCGTGGTTCTTTTCGTCAGAAAAGATCACACAGCCTTCAAGTAACTCGGCCAGTGTTGACAAGGTGGCATCGTTGGCAACGTAAGCTGAGGTAAAAAGCAGCGCTGCTTCTTTGCCGTGAAGATCTGCAATCTCAGCTTCAAGTTCGACGTGGTAATGTGTGGTGCCAGAAATATTGCGTGTGCCGCCGGACCCTGCACCAACCATATCAACTGCTTCGTGCATCGCAGCAGTAACTTTTGGATGTTGCGACATGCCAAGATAGTCATTCGAGCACCAAACGGTAATCTCACGCGGGCCCTCGGCTGCAAAATGGTCAGCGGTTGGGTAGGCACCGCGGCGGCGCTTCAAATCTGCAAACACACGGTAGCGGCCTTCCAGACGCACCGCATCCAATGCGGATTTTAGTTGTTTGCGATAGTCCATTCCTGTTCCTTGTAACCTCTATCTCGGGGCGCCACTTGAACTCAGCGTGCCACATGCGGGATAGGTAAGACTTGTTCAAAGCCCAGCCGGATCAAGCTCTTATCCTCCATGAGGCGGACCGGTCGATCAACCGAGCGTGATGTCGCGGACAATGTTCCCGAGACAGCGGGTAATTACAAGTGATTAAGAGTGCAATCAAGCGACTTCGGGCCAAGATTTTGGTCTCCATAGGGCATTTCGAGCTCAGGGCCGTATGCCTACATCGTTGGCTATTCGTCATTTCTGCACCGCTCACAACTGGGATGGCAGACCACAGAGCATTCATATTTTTTGAGCAGATATGGCCAGCTGTGCGCGCCGAGACGGTGACGTACGCCGCCTAATCGTGGAGGGTGGTCTAGATTATGTTCAGAAATAGCATGCGCGCTTCTCGTCCGGATTATGGGCAAACAAAAGCTTAGCGCGTATCCGCGAGATCTATAATCTAAAAAATATGGTGACGCTCTAGTAGGAAACGCCAGCGTCACCAACGCCGTCGCGCTCATATAGATCTCGACGAAAATTAATTACGCCATCCTTGGTCGCCCAGGCGGTAACGTAGACGAAATAAAGCGACACACGTTTGCGCAAGCTGACATCAATCCGTTTACCCTTTTCCCGGACGTATTCAATACGACCCCGGCTCCAGCCAGACCGTCCTTCGAGCAACCAAGCCGCTAACTGTTCGATGTTACGCACTCGAATACAGCCCGAGCTTGCCGCGCGCACATTGCGACCAAACAATGATTCCGATGGTGTGTCGTGCATATAGACAGAGTGGCTATTGTTGAAGTTGATCTTCAAAAAACCAAGGGGGTTATCTTTTCCGGGCTGCTGGCGATACGATAACTGATAGGGTTGCGAGGAGTCCCAATTGACTTTCTCTGGATTCATTTTTTTACCACCGCTATAGGCATCAATACCGTACTTTACGAGAACATTTTTACCTGCTGATGCCATCTGCTTACCCTTAGGAATTAGATCCTTTTTTACAACGGTTGGTGGCAAGCGCCATACGGGGTTGAAATTCATTTGATGAATTTTGGTTTGCAATAGTGGTGTTGGTCTTTCTGGTTTCCCAACCACGCCGGTATGGCGTGAAATAACCTTATCATTCCTCACCGCTTCAACTTGGGCTGCTGGAATATTGACAACAACGTACTTCTTTTTGCCCAGGCCCCTGTACTTTTTCAAACGCGAATAATTCTTCTCAAGCTGTTTAAGGCGCACCTCTGCTCCCACATTGAGCGCCGCGATTGTCCGCCAGCCAACCACACCTGTCGGTGTTAAGCCATTAGACGCTTGAAACCGCTTCACACCCTTAAGCAGGCCACCATCAAAGTATTCGTCAAAAAAGTTGCTGGGTTCAAGATCGCCAGACACAACGAGGCGTTTGCGCAGCTTGGAAATGACCGGGTCTGACTGGCCTGACCGCAAGACTGTCTTTCTGGGCAGCGTGGGTAGTTTTTCCCAACCTCCGTCTGCAACAATCGTCTTGTATTTTTTGATGGCTGCTTTTGTGGCTTTGAGGTTTGCAGGCGACAACGTTGGAAAACCTGGAGGCGGATTACGCTCCCACTCTCTGGCAAAGGAACGATCATACGGCTCACCCGTCACATGGTTGCCGCGCAGCGCATCGCGTATGTCGTAGCTGAACGCGGGCACCCCAGTCATCACAACTGCGAGTATCACCAACCCAAGCAGAGCCGAATGGTTCCGTGTCATATGTCTTACGTATCCTCTGAAGATGCGTTTTTTGATCGCCCGTCACACATCACGGCCACATTATACTCGCGCGCGTCGAAAGTATCGACATCCTTGCCCTAATACTCATTTCGAAAGACAAGCGCCTATACCGTAGCAGCCAGAACTTGTGACTTATTTTGCGATATTCGCGTCATGGCGCAAGGGCCAATGCGGAAAGCACCTCTCAAGCTTATCTCGCGTGGTGCCGCCTCGCAACAAATACCGATGCAAAAAGGCCCCGGGACAAAGTCCCGGGGCCTTTTTGTGTTGTATGTATCGGTGTCTGTTGACTACAGACGATAGCGAATTTGGTCTGACCAGAAACGCTCCAAACGCAACAGAGCTTTGTTGAGCACTTGTACGTCGGCGCTGTGCACCTGTCCAACGGCTTCAAGAGAAGTCAACTGACGATCATAAAGCTTGTTGACGACCTCACAAGCCTCTTGGCCCTTCGGTGTAAGGCTAACGCGAACGCTACGGCGATCTGTCTCTGAACGCTTGTAGAAAAGGTAGCCCATATCAACCAGTTTCTTCAGGTTGTAGGAAACGTTGGAACCCAGGTAGTAACCCCGGCTCTTCAGTTCACCTGCTGTCAGTTCATTGTCTCCAATATTATAGAGCAGCAATGCCTGGACGGAATTGATGTCTGAACCGCCTAAGCGGTCAAACTCATCTTTAATTACATCCAAGAGCAAACGATGCAGACGCTCAATAAAGCGAAGTGCCTGCAAATATTCAGACCGGAAGCTACCCTCCTGGTCATCGGGCGCATGCGTGTGCGCAGCTTCTACCGCAACAGTCATAAGATCCTGCCTTTGTAATTACCTGTTTGACGCATCCCGATTTCTTCGGGTTGTCTTAAAGGTAACAGCGGCAGTTAAAGCTTACCTAAATAGGCATAGTAAAAGAATAGTTATGGGGTGGTCGCGTGAACCAAACTTTAGTGATACGCATTCCAAGGCCCCGTAAACAAGGAGCCTCCAGCGCCCTAACATCAACGTTTTTAACCTGTTTTCGGCTATTCATAGACTATTAAGGACAAACACATTTACTGCGTTTACGATCGCGCTGCTTGCATTTGTTCGCGCGTTGGCAATGAAAAGTCGTTCCCTGGCACGGGCTGAAACATTTCGTTGACCATATCTTTGGTGATATCTGCCAAAGTTTGTGGCTTCCAATTTGGTTTTTGGTCTTTGTCGATAATTGCAGCACGGACGCCCTCAGGAAAATCATGAGACTGCAAGAAGCGCGACACCAATGTGTAGTCAACGAGCAGCGTTTCCCTCAAATCCATGTCGTGCGCAGCCCGAATATGTCTAAATGTCACTGCAAGTGCGAGCGGTGACCTTGCAGTTAAGTCTTTGACCACATCGCGGGCCCAGTCGTCATGTTCGCCTGACACAGCGTCGAGCCGGGACAGAATTGCTGTCACACTGTCGGCAGAGAAGCAGTGACGGATGATATCTGCCAACGGTGCCAATTCTGATGGGCCTGGGTGGTGGTGGCGACTATCGAGCACTTGATCCACAGGCTGTACGTCGGCCACCTCGGCGACGATGCTGTCAAATTCGCTGGCCGCAATACAGTGTGTCACAAGACCAAGGTCAAAGGCCGTTGCCCTCGATATACGTCGTCCAGTTAGCCCAAGATAGAGCCCAATGTGACCAGGCATCCGCGCCAAGAGATAGCTCACCCCGACATCTGGAAATAATCCAATCGCCGTTTCTGGCATGGCAAAACGATAGCCCTCTCCTGCCACACGGTGTGTGCCATAGGATGTGATGCCAACTCCAGAACCCATCACCAAGCCATCGATCAATGAAATCGTCGGCTTGGAAAAGCACTCATGCTGCCAATTCAGGTAGTACTCTTCCAAAAAGCCTTTGCGCGCCGACGCCATGTCGGTCTTGGCCAGTTCAATAAATTGACGCACATCACCGCCAACCGAAAATGCCCGATCTGAACCTGAGCGGATGGCAATCGCATAGCTCATCGGGTCGCGCGCGACATTTGGCAACAGATCAGATAAGGCAGCACGCATTTCGATCGTCAATGCATTCAGGGCCCCTAGTCGATCCAGGGTCACCACATTGAGAGCGCCTTGTTTTTCAATACGAATATCGTCCGTGTTCTTTATTGTCATTGCACCATCATCTTGGGTTATGCCGTCGAAACATTTCTGTATCTTGCAAACAGTTATTCTAAACGCACATTGCCAACCCCGTTGCATCGCCTGTTTTTGTCGCTATACAGCCGTTCGAGTCGCGATGAAAGTGCGAAAGCCAGATTGACCGTTTCGCAGTAGGCTTCATGTCTGTTAACGGACATACAGCACACCTGCTGCGCGGTGTAGGTTGGACGGACAATGATGAAATCTCAGCGCGTGGTGGTTTTGGGGCTTGTGCTCATGGCAGCAAGCTGGGCTACCGCCATCTCGGCCCTACCAACCCTGGCCGCAAAATCTGAGACCAAATCCCCTCACACAAAGAAGACGTCCAAGACGAGCAAACAGGGCCAAACTAAGAAAAAAGATAAAGCCGACAAACAAGGCAAGAAGGTCAATCAGGGAAAAGGTGGCCCAAAAAGCAAAACCATAGAGCAAAGCGACGAGCCGAAATCAAAACCGAAAACGGATGCCCAGCCAAAAACCGCGCAACCTAAACCCGTACCGGTACCAAAAACCTGGAGCGCTGAGCAGATCGCCGCGGAGCGTCAGCTCTGCAAACAAACCTTATCCAAACTTGATGTCGTGGCTATTCCCGAAGCCAGCTTCCGGAAAGGGGCCTGTGGCGCGCCCGCGCCCATTCGTCTCGTTGCAGTGGGTACAAAGCCCCAAGTCGTTCTTTCACCACCAGCAATCATGACCTGTCGATTGGCTGCGGCAATTCATGGTTGGACAACCAAAGACTTACAGCGGCTTGCGAAGAAACACTTGAAAGATGAAATCATTCGCATTGAGGTGATGAGTGATTATTCCTGCCGCAATACCTATGGGCGTAAGAACGGTAAGCTTTCAGAACACGGCCTCGCCAATGCCCTGGATATCCGCGGGTTCAGTACGGCTGGCGGAAAAGTTGTGCGCCTTCTTCCGTCTTGGGGACCAACGGCACGCGACATTGCTGCGGAAAAAGCGCGCGCAGAACAGGCCCGACAAGCACGGTTGGAAGCAGAACGCGCGGCAAAAGAAGAAGAAGCACTACGTGATGCGGAACAAGAAAACCAAGAGACAGGCGTCGGTCGCAAAAAAACAACAAAGCAGATTGTTGTGAAGGGCACCAAAGACCTGCTTAAAGTTGGCGATAAACTCGCCGCTGCTGCCAAAAAGGCTTTGGCAAAAGGGGCGGCTCTCCAGGCCCCTGTGGTGCCGCTTTCCAAGCGCCTCACACGGCAGGGGTATTTTCTGCGCGCTGCCCACAAAGCGGCCTGCAAAGTATTTGGCACCACACTCGGCCCGGAAGCCAATAACGCCCACCGCAATCACTTCCATGTTGATATGCGCACACGACGCCGCAGCAACTTTTGCGAATAACTCATGTGTATGGGTCGTATAAGCACGGGTAGGGCACGGCGATAACCATGAATTTACTCCAGCGTCCTTCAAACCCTGGCGCCATGCTGGTGTGCGACTTATAATTGAGTGACACGTTTTATGTCCCTAAGCCACGAAAGCCCAATATCCCTTGCCCGCTTTTCCTGAAACTCGCCTGCGTCGAACACGCCATGCCGACTGGTCTCGTCGTCTTGTTCGCGAAACCAAGCTGACGCCCAATGACCTTGTCTGGCCATTATTTGTCATTGCAGGTGATCGTGTGCGCCAGCCTATTGCATCTCTACCTGGTGTTGAGCGGCTGTCGATTGATCTTATTGTAGACGCGGCACGACAAGCTGAACAGCTCGGCATCCCGGCCATCGCCCTATTTCCATACACCGACCCGGCGCTGCGCCGTGAAGATGGCCGCGAAGGGCTCAACAATGATAATCTCGTCTGCAGAGCAACGCGGGCTGTGAAAGCAGCTAAGCTAAATGTCGGTGTCATCCTAGATGTGGCGCTCGACCCCTACACCAGTCATGGCCATGACGGGCTAATCCGTGATGGCGACATTGACAATGACGCAACCGTCGAGGTGCTCGCGCAACAGGCCGTTCTACAAGCCCAAGCTGGTGCCGACATCCTAGCACCCTCTGATATGATGGACGGACGCGTTGGTGCCATCCGTGCAGCCTTGGAAGATGGTGGTCATACCCAAACACAAATTCTGTCTTATGCCGCCAAGTATGCATCCGCCTTTTATGGGCCATTCCGCGATGCGGTGGGTTCCGGTGATCTATTGAAAGGTGATAAGCGCAGCTATCAGATGGACCCAGCCAACGCTACCGAAGCGCTGCGTGAAGTGGCGCTTGATATTGAAGAGGGTGCTGACATGGTGATGGTCAAGCCCGGCGGTGCGTATCTCGACATTGTCCAGCTCATTGCGTCCAACTTCGACGTGCCCACACTCGCCTACCAAGTCTCGGGCGAATACGCGATGATTGAAGCCGCGCGCCAAAAGGGGTGGATCGACGGGGATGCCGCTATGATGGAAAGTCTGCTCGCATTCAAACGCGCAGGTGCCAGCGCCGTCTTCACTTACTACGCGCCGAAGGTGGCGACACTACTCAATACTAATCCGTAAGACGAAGTCGAATATGCGGATAGCTGCTCTTGATCGATACGCAGCCAAACGAGCAAGACATTGTTAGGTCTGCTAAGGGCCAAGATGAGACATTGTTCCCCAAAAGCCCCTGAACTTAGCATGGAAGATGCTCCAAAGAGAGACCTTGCCAAATATGCGAACGAGGTCCATAGAGGGTACTGGCAGATCTTCATTGCCGCAGCCTAGTCTAGGCTCGTGTGCAAATAACAAAAGAAGACGTCAACCGACACCTAGTAAAATTTACAATAACATCGTTTACGCCCTACGATGAGTAATAAGGCTTGCCCAGGTGCTCACGGTAGTAGCCGTTGAATAAATCTTACGGATTATGCCTATAACTCTACGCGCTGGCACGCAGTGGAGTGTTTTAAGACAATGGCACCGACCACAAGCAAGACTATTGACAAACAGGACCTCATGGTGGCGCGAAGGTCAAATAGCAGTCGATAGATTATCCAACAATGAAACGAATTCATCATTGTTGTTGGCTCAATATACGACACTTATCTCTCGGTAATTTTAGCCGCAAACGAAAGCCGTTTGTGTGTTTCATCTTGCAATGATTGTGGCTTTTGCCTGCGTCGATACTTCACTTTGATCGTGTTCTTGGCGTTTAGGATCTGTGGCGATCATTGAAATCTTTTTTAGAACAGCTTCGGAAAGTGAGCGTGTTTTCTTGGGAAAACATCAAACTGAAATTTACTCTTCATCGGATATCGATTTGACTATGCTGGCTGCCGGCACTGAGCATCCATCAAATGACTTGTGCGTTATTGGCATAACAGGAACGAATGGCAAGACAACAGTTGCACACCTTATTGGAGAGGTCCTGAAGGCTGCAGGCCATAACCCATTTGTCCTTGGCACACTCAACTCAGGAAACTGCGACCTCTCCACTCCTGAAGCTCCAGACATTTTGAACTTCATGAAAGCCCACCTTGATCAGGGAGGAACTCATTTCATCATGGAAGTTACGTCGGAGGGAATAGATCAATCTAGGGTTTTGGGCATTGATTTCGATATTAAAGTTCTAACGAACATCACGCGCGACCACCTCGACTACCACAAGACCTTTAAGAGATACCAGAAAGTGAAACTGGACTTTATGGCAGATGGTTCTGCTCATAAAATTTACCCGGAAAATTTTGAAGGAGAGAGGGTTGATTTTTCTACACGCCTCTTAGGTGATTTCAATCGATTGAATGTCAAAGCGGCGACAACCGTTCTTCGACATATCAAGATTTCTGAGATGTTTATTCAAGCAGCACTATCAGAGTGCTCTCCTCCTCCGGGCCGACTTGAAAGTGTCGACAAGGGTCAGCCGTATTTGGTTCTAATTGACTATGCTCATACCCCCGATGGACTAAGAAATGTTTTGAATGCAGCAAAAACCGTCGCGTTATCTCGCGGTGGGAAATTATTACTTCTTTTTGGTTGTGGTGGCGATCGAGATCGTGGAAAACGGCCGGAAATGGGAAGGATTGCAAGCGACGTTGCTGATTTTGTTGTTGTTACTGATGACAATCCACGATCGGAATGTGGTCAGGATATCATGACTGAAATTCTGAAAGGAATGGATCCTGATTTTACTGACTTTGCCGCAATCCAAGATCGAAAGAGCGCCATAGAATACATTATCAATCGATGCCAAAATGAGGACGTGGTCCTATTGGCAGGAAAAGGGCATGAAACATATCAGGTCCTTAATTCGGAGACCGTCCATTTTAGTGATCACGAAGAAGCCAGTCATATGATCCTTGGTCGTCTGGGTCATGTTTCCTTTCCTCGACGTCGTAACTGACCCTCCAGTGCTTCATTAAGCACTCGAATATGCCAAACTCATGCATTGTTTTGAACAAAGCATTGTCCGTTTTGGGTCATGAGGCGACATCGACGCGTTGGCCATCGGCAGTCCGTTCTCGGGTGGAAAGCGGACATTCCAATTGATTGAGGTTTTGCATTGCAGAAAGGTAGCGTTTTCTACGGTTTAAAAGAGGATTTCCAAAAGCTTGAGGCGCATTGAGACTGAGGGTTTGAATTCAATCCAGCTCGCGAGCGCTTCGTCCTAGACGTTCGCCAGCGCTCCCTTGAGCTTCTCCAATGCTGCGGAATCGTGCGACGGGACGATGATAAGTTCCGGCAGCTCCTGCACTAACTGGCGAACCTTCGCATACGACTGGCGAAGCAGTCTTGCATCCCCAGTGCCCGGGACCTTATCCTCCATCAACATCTCGGCGCTGTAGGCGAGGTCCCCGATCAGAAGTAGCGGTGGCAGTTGCTGTGAGCGTACGAGCATCGAGCTTGAGCCGGCTGTGTGGCCGGGCGTCGGCAGTAAGATGAGAGATCCGTCGCCCATAATGTCATGGTAGCCGCCGAATGGTGCAAATAACGGATCGCCGGTCAGTGAGAATTCGACCGAGTGCCATTTCGCGGTTGGCAGTTGGATATGCTCACGAAGGATCCACTCCCGTTCGGGATGTGGCTCGGACAGCACGTCCCATTCCCGCCTGCTCACGATGAGTTCGGCCTGTGGAATATGCGCGATGCCGCCGACGTGGTCGAAATGCAGATGCAAGAACACGGCTTTCTTGACATCTTCGGGTAAGAAACCTGCGTCACGCATCTTTCTGTCCAGCCGGTCTTGTTCGCCAATATGAAAACGGAAAATCCTCTTCAGAAGGAACTGACCGATCGGGCTCGTTATGTAGTTCGGGTCAGAGGCAATTGCCGGATCGAGACCGGTATCAAACAGGACGAGACCGTCACGGTGCTCGATAACAAAAAAGTTGATAGGGACGTCAATCCAACTACGCGATGTGAGCAACCACCACCACTGTGGCAGCCTGGTTCCCCGCTGATGCTCCGGACGGGCCTCCGCGGAACCGCTGGACAACACACTGACAGAACGGATGGACAGCTCAGATGGAGGGTGCGTGGTGGCAGATTTTTCAGCCATGATTGCACTCCTTCCGTCATCGATCGATCATGCGAACTTCTGAAAAATGCGCGGGTCGATTGCCGCGGCACCGAGCATGCCACCATACAATGCACCTGCGATGCCGGGTGTCATGACGTCCTGGCCCGTCAGAAACAGTCCGGGTACCGGTGTGCGCGCGTTGAGCGCTTGCGACAGCACGCGGCGCGGAGTTGTTTCGACGCCATAAAATCCGCCTTTCTCATGGCGTGTGAACAATGCGGTCGCGAGCGGCGTACCGAGTTCTTGGTAAACTAACATTGGCTCCAGAGCGGGAAACTTTTCGGTGAAGAACGTCATCATCTTGGCTTGAACATTCTGCTTGAACGCCGCCCATTCGGCAGGGCGCTCCTCGGCGCCTCCGTCTGCGAAATCAGCCACCGCTGACCAGTCGGCCAGAACCATCATCTGACCGGTGTGCCGGTTTGACGGACCCGGATCATGCGTCGGATCCTTAAGGGACGGGAACGAGACAAACGCCATGGGGATTGGCGCATCCGCGGTGGCTGACCACATTGCGTCGTCGGGATCCCAGCCTTCGTAAAACCAGTGGTTTGAGCGTGACGCACCATGTCGCGCGATATCACCTTCGAAGCCAAGGAATACTTCAAAGTGGCAGACGGACGGTTTGAAGGTCGCGATCTCCTGTGCCCATTCCTGCGCGCCGATCTCCTCCGGCAGCAAGCGCTTAACGGTTTCACCTGCCCCCGCCGCGGAGACGATGACCGGCGCCTTGAAGTCCTCGCCCGAACTTGTGCGTACACCAACGGCTACGCCGTCTTCAATCACGATTGCGCTCACAGGTGTACCAGCTCGCGCGCTGCCACCTGATTCCTCAATGACTGGGACAAGTCCTTTCGCGATGGCAGCCGCGCCGCCCACTGGATAACCTGCGCCGTCAAGATAGTGGCTCATGATGGTGGCATGGACACCGAAACTTGCTTCCTTCGGCTTGCCTCCGTAGGTGCCCCATTGCGCGCATAATACAGAGGCGAGCTTCGGGTTGGTTACGATGTTTGCAATCACTTCGCTGGTTGTGCGTGCGCACCAACGCTGAATTTCGTTCTCGTTCCACCACCGGTGCGCAGAGCGGAATGGTTCCGGCATGGAACGTTCGGCCGCAACCATGCGCAAGGCTGCGTTAGCCGATTGCAACGCTTCAAAGTAGGCGTCGATTTCGGCTGCGCTGTCGGGAAACCGGTCCTTGAGTTCCATCTTGTAGGCCGCAGCTGGACGGGCGACGGAGATCTCAAATCCTTCCGGGAAGTGCAACGTGTCGTAGACGGTGCCGACGGATCGGAACTCGATCGTTCCGCCGCTCAACCAGTCTAAGATCTTGCCTGCCGGCTGGTCTTGACCGAACAAGCCGCAGTAGTGGAGCCCGACATCCCACGTAAAGCCGTTTCGCGAGAAGGCATGCGTGAGTCCACCGATTGTCTGAGCTTGCTCGACGAGCAGGACCTTGTAGTCGAGGCGTGACAGAGCGGTGGCTGTTGTCATTCCGCCCATACCCGATCCGATCACAATGACGTCGAACTCGTTCTCTGAAGAGAGATTTGTCATTTGCTGATGAGATCGCACCGCGAGTAGATAATCATTGATGCGAATCAATTGTAAGGCAGAACCTGGGGTGTTTAAGAGCATCACTCTGGGTTCAATGCTCCAGCTTCAGTGTCCGCAAATTCGCACGCAACATCTGGAGGAATTTTGGAGAGGGGCTATTCCGTACCATCTATCTAAAACATGCTGCACCTGCTCTGGGCGGCTTTGGGTCATGAGGCGACATCGACGCGTTGGCCATCGGCAATCCGTTCTCGGGTGGAAAGCGGACATTGTTTTCTACCCACAAAAAATCAGGGGCTCTCGGATAAGAGCCCCTGATTGAAACTTATGAAACGGGTCAGATGTTGCGTTAGGTGCACGTCTTATGCGGCAACTTCTTCATCATTTGGGTCACGCAGCACATAGCCACGGCCCCAAACGGTTTCAATGTAGTGTTCGCCACCGGTTGCTGCTTGCAATTTCTTGCGCAGCTTACAGATGAAGACGTCGATGATCTTCAATTCAGGCTCATCCATGCCGCCGTAGAGATGATTAAGGAACATCTCTTTGGTAAGAGTTGTGCCTTTGCGCAGCGAAAGCAACTCTAACATTTGATATTCTTTGCCGGTCAGGTGGACACGTTGGCCGTTCACTTCAACTGTCTTGGTGTCGAGGTTCACTTTCAAGTTGCCCGTTGAAATGACCGACTGTGCGTGGCCTTTCGAGCGGCGGACGATGGCATGGATGCGTGCCACCAGTTCGTCTTTGTGGAAGGGTTTGGTCATATAGTCGTCAGCGCCGAAGCCAAGACCACGTACCTTATCTTCAATTTGAGCCAAACCTGACAAAATCAGGATCGGTGTCTGAATTTTGCCGACGCGCAGCGTCTTCAAAACATCATAGCCGCTCATGTCTGGCAGATTAATATCAAGCAGAATGATGTCGTAATCATACAGCTTGCCAAGATCGACACCCTCTTCGCCGAGGTCTGTCGTGTAACAGTTAAAGCCTTCAGACTGGAGCATCAGTTCGATGCTCTGTGCCGTCGCGCTATCGTCTTCGATCAAAAGGACCCGCATTTTAGTTCCTCTCTTCTCCGTCCCGTTTTGAGGGCTGAAAGCCCTATTATTGAAGAGAACGCTACCAACACCCTGGCATTTTCAGTGCCCGAGATAAGTTATCGTTAGGAATTTAGCTGCGAGAGGTTAACAAACCCTAATTCCTCGTAACTAAGCGGAAACCATTTTTTACTTTTTTTTTCCGAACGCTCCCCACGACCCCCCCTTTGGTGCGCAACCACTCAGCATCACTTTGAACTCAACCTTGCGGACACACTTCGATCGTTGCCTGCCGAACCAAAGTTCAGCCTGCTCAAAGTATTTTCATGGGACCGCACACAGCGGATCACCCAGAAAACACCGGCGAAAAAACGCAAATTGTTGTAGTGTCCTCGACCCAAAAAGGACTTTTTTGATCGTGAGTCAGTTGCCCAACCGTCAAGCACCTGCCCAGCGCCTGAAACCTCAAAATCAACGTCGCCCAATACGCCACGAATCAAGGACTAACAGAATTCGCGGCGAGCCCCTAGAGCTCAATGACGCAAAAAAGCAGTGATATTGGTGTTTTAAAAGATGAATTCTCTCACGTTGCTTTACCGCAACTTAATGAGCATATGCCACATTAGCCATATAACGGCGGGGGCATCGCTGCATTGCGCGTGCAACCCATCAAAAGACTCGCTTCTCGCCGGAAAGATGGGACGACAACTGCAGCGGCTGGGCATAGTTGGCACACTTCTTGTTACTGCACATGTACCAGTTCGAATTTAGTTAAGGGGTATCGAACACATGAAGAGCCGTGAAACAGCACTGCGCCTAAAACGGTTTGAGGCAGACGAGAAATCTCGCAATGTCTTAGACCTGGAAGCTATGATCCATGACTTTGAAGTTATGGCCCATGACCTTCAGCGCCAAATCCAAGCCGAAGAAGACCGCACCGGGGTTCGTGACCCAGGGCACTTCGCCTATTCAACGTTTGCCAAATCTGCAGGACAACGCCTGTCAAACCTGGATGCCTCCATTTCAGGTCTGAAGGAAAAATTGGACGCTGCCGTCAAAGATCGTGACGAGGCACTTGAACAAGCGGAAAAGGCACAAGACACCACCGAACGTAACAGCGGTGGAATGGTGCACCGCAACCGTGATCGCGATTCAGGCATTACCGCCTAAAAGCCGTCCGGAAAGCACTTTTTTTCAAAGCCCGTGTGGATCTCCATGCGGGCTTTGTTGTTGATAGCCCTCATGAATCCCGTTGCCCTTGTGTTTGCCCAATTGCCATGGCAGTCAGCCGGTTCGGGTATTTAGTGCTGTGTGAGGCTGCAATATTTGAGCCTCTTCAGAGCGTCTTTGGGGCAGTAAGCAAAGCATGACGAGACGGACATGCAGCTTTGGAATTGCAGGCGTCGTGATCGGCGCCACTTTGGCAGGTTGCGTCTCCGGCATCTCGGCTGAGAAGGACGAGCTTGAAGCGGCTAAGACAGCGCAACCCGCGGTGTCATTTCCTGACCTTAGTTCTATACCGGACCTTGCCACCCCGGTGCCCCGTATCCGTGGAACGCCAACACAGATTTACACACGCATCGCGCGTGGAGCCGTGACCTGCTGGTTTGGCGCGCATGGGTCGTTAAAAGCCACGCATGTCTACTCGGCCGTGGCAAAACCACCGTCGCAAGGTGGCCAGGCGCGTATTCTAATCCATAAAAAAGACACGTCACTGCGCGACAAACGCGGTATGCGGGCCTACGCCATCGACATTGTCCCCGATGGGAAAACAGCCAAACTCGAAATCCAGAATGCTCAGATGGGTGAGCCCCGCGGCACGAATATGGCCAATGATGCCCGGCGATGGGCAGCAGGTCAGGAAGGCTGTGTCGCCAAGCCAGTCGCAGTTGGCTGGGATGCAGAGGACAAGTCAAAACGAAAGCGCAAGGCTAAACCCAAAACAAAGGCCAAAGCCAAGGCCAAACCCTCGCAACAAGCCAGCAAGAAAAAACCGAAATAACAACGGCAAACGGCCCAAGGCGTTGATCAGGTAGGTCCCAATCAAGGCGCTCGAGCCATTAGCTCATCATCTGACGCGAAGGCGTCGACCTAGTTGCTGCGATACTCTTGAACGCGGGTTGCGCGCAGGCCGGGCAGGCCATGGCGATCAATGGATCGCTGCCAAGACAGAAACTCATCGACGGTCAGTTTGTAGCGGTTGCAAGCTTCATCAATGCTCAACAATCCACCGCGAACAGCGGCAACGACTTCAGCTTTGCGGCGGATAACCCAGCGCTTGGTATCGGTTGGTGGCAGATCAGCCAGCGTTAACGGAGACCCATCTGGCCCGATAACATAGCGCACCCGCCCTCTCATGTGTTGTTCGTTCATGGTATTTATTACACTCTCCCTGAGCAGTCTTGAGCCTAACCGATCTCTCTTAAAACAGCGCTAAGTCATTGAGTAAACAATGAATAAAACGCTGCCCCAGTGTTGGGCGACTTGCCTAAGCTGTTAACGAAAGCCGCCGCCTAAAGGCCACATTCGAGTGGAGATCGTGCCACTTCGAAGCAGTTGCTTGCTGCCTTGCAATTTTTTGGCCGAAACGACTTCAATTGCTTGCACTAACGGGCCAAGGCGCACTATTTTCACGCCTTCAGGCCAATCAGCTGGATTTTGCCGCTTTTTAGATCGTGGCGATCAGCTCAAAGTGTGATTGTGCGAGAATAATGAGTGCCGCCGGGTCCAGGCCTCACCATGTAGAAAGCCATACGATTGTCACCGCAAACAAAACAAACCGCTCCTTGGCAGCACAGCAAGATTGCGAGCCAGTTGATCGAGAGTTTTGCCGCTGACCGCATTGGCAAGCAGCGGATTGTTGTCGCGATGTCTGGGGGCGTCGACTCTTCTGTTGCCGCCGCCCTACTTCATCATGCAGGCCATGATGTCATCGGCATCACCCTACAGCTCTATGACAATGGCGAAGCTACCGGTCGCAAGGGTGCCTGCTGCGCCGGACAAGACATACAAGATGCACGTAACGTTGCGCATCTGTTAGGTATTCCCCATTACGTGCTGGATTACGAAAAACGCTTTGCCAACGCAGTTATTGACACGTTTGCTGAAAGTTACATTGCTGGCGAAACGCCCATTCCCTGCGTTGCCTGCAATCAGCAGATCAAGTTTCATGATCTTTTAGAAACAGCCAAAGAGCTTGGTGCGAAGACACTTGCCACTGGCCACTATATCCAAAAGCGGAACGGCCAAACCGGACCCCACCTGCATCGTGCTGTCGACCCAGATCGTGACCAGAGTTATTTCCTGTTTGCCACTACGCCCGAGCAACTTTCCATGTTGCAGTTCCCACTAGGTGGTGTGCCAAAGGATGAGGTGCGCGAGCTAGCCCGAGCTTTTGATCTACCGGTCTCAGATAAGCCTGACAGCCAGGACATCTGCTTCGTGCCAAAGGGTAGCTATGCCGATGTTATTGAACGGTTGAAGCCTGGTGCCGCCCAGCCTGGCAAAATCATTCATATTGATGGCCGTGAACTTGGCGACCACAAGGGCATCATTAATTATACTGTCGGACAGCGCCGCGGCCTCGGTATTCCAGATAAGGACCCTCTATATGTCCTAAAACTGGACGCTGACCGCAATGAAGTCGTGGTGGGACCCCGTGCCTTCTTGCGGGCGCGCCGTCTTGTCCTTAGAAATGTAAATTGGCTGGGTGAAACCTCACTTGAGGCCATGGCAGACAGCGGCAGCGAGATTTACGCACGTATCCGCTCAAGCCAGGATCCCCAGCCTGCGACGCTGGCTATTGATGGTGATGGCGCCCTCAATGTTGAATTGTCAGCTGGGGAAGAAGGCATTGCAGCAGGCCAGGCCTGCGTCTTTTATAGTGACGGAACGGCTGAAGCCCGGGTATTGGGTGGTGGCTTTATCGTTAAAACATTGGAGCAAGCAGACGCACCTCACGCCGCCTAAATGCTAATGAATAGTTAGCTAGGCCTTGATAGTGAAACTGCTGATCTGAATTAAGTTCTGTGCTGCTTGGTGGTAGCAACGCAGAAGTTGAGCTTTTTAAGGAGCGAGTGGCGGCTATGAGTTTGCAAGTAGGATCTGAGCAGCGTTCACACCGTGGTGCTGAACTAGAGCGTACCAACGGCAAGATTATTGGGATCGGCCATATTGACGAAAGCAAAGTCAAAGTTGCCTACCGCCGTTGGGCTCCGGTCTACGATCAAACATTTGGCATGGTTGCCACGGAAGGGCGTCGCCGCGCCGTTCGTGAAATAAATAAGAGCAATGGCCGCGTTCTTGAGGTCGGTGTTGGCACAGGATTGTCACTGCCAGATTATAATAAACACCTCGAAATCGTCGGCATTGATCTTTCCCCCGAAATGCTAGATCGCGCCCGCCAGCGGGTGAGCGAAGAAGACATGAGCCACGTGACTGGCATTCACGAAATGGATGCCGGCGCGTTGGAATTTCCAGATGCTAGCTTTGATACCGTGGTTGCGATGTATGTTATGACGGTGGTGCCAGATCCTGAACGCGTGATGCGCGAACTGTCTCGCGTGACGAAGCCTGGCGGCTCGGTTATCCTCGTCAACCACTTCAGCCAGGAAGAGGGTATGCGTGGCTGGCTGGAACGGCGCATGGCTCCATTTGCTGAAGTGATTGGCTGGCGGCCTGTTTTTGACGTCTCGCGGGTGATGGGTTGCGATGACCTTGAACTTGTCAGCCAGAACAAGCTCAAGCCAATGGGCATCTTCACGTTGATGCGCTTTCATAAAAGCAATGAAGCCAAAGCGATTGCTGCAGAATAGATCGCGCGACTATCACCTCATTGATTGAACCTTAGAGGACCGCATGTGATGCGTACACGCGGGCCCCACGTCACCTTGACAGTTTCTGGCCGACCTCTTTATAGAGGCGGGCCGAGAGCAGCCTGCTTTTAAAAAAAAGCTGATAAGTTGCTCTGGCATTATAGGATAGATCAAATTGTCCGCACAAAATCCAACCGGATTTTATGCGGTTTGATCTAGTGGCGGAGTAGCTCAGCTGGTTAGAGCAGCGGAATCATAATCCGCGTGTCGGGGGTTCAAGTCCCTCCTCCGCTACCAAATTTTTCAATGACTTAGACAACTGCCCTCCCGCAAAATCCGATGCTTTGCGGGACTTTGTCC
>JAJFHG010000069.1 GCA_021775735.1 Hyphomicrobiaceae bacterium | reverse complement strand
AAACTACCAAGAGAGAATCCATCTATCGAGCGTATAGAGGGCCTTCAAGGCCTTGCCATGAATGCTGTCACTTTGATTGAGCGTTATGCAAAAAATCGACCTGCGCCTAATTCCAAACTTATGAAATCTGTTGATGCACGTATCGGAAAAAAGATTAAAGAACGGCGCATCGAACTTGGATTTGCTCCTGAACTCTTAGAGAAGTTAATGAACTTACGTCCTGGCGAATTGAGTAAAATAGAATGTGGAGAAAAAAGAACCTCCGAATTCGGCTTGATGCAATTGAGCCGTATTCTCAAAGTTGATTTCCGGTTTTTCTTTTGTTGGAAAAAAAGATAACGAAACTATTTCCGCTTCTACTACCTAAACCGACCAAAAAAAATTGCAGCTGCGATCGTCGTCAGCTGGCCCTTAGCTGACCTCAGCGCCGGTTGAGGCCGACGTCTGCTACTAGTGTCAAACCGGACGTGATCCGTACAGCCAGGCTGTGTCGGCTAATGACCCAATGCGGACTTCATGTGCCGTCTTCGTTTGCCGTTCTTGGGCCAGCCAATCCACACAATATTTTGTGCTTTCCTCGCGCATACCGTTTCTATGTCTAAGGAATCCCCTGGAAAGCAGATCAGCACTATTTCAAAAGGTAGACAACGTGCCTAGGATGCCGCAAACAGCGGCGATTCCTGGGATCTAAATTTCATGAAGCTTGGTGCAAGTCTGATTGCAATTAACGTCATGTTGGCGGGATTGATCGCGAGCAGCCATGTTCAGGCAGAAGAGCTGCTTGTTGGCGAGGACTCAATGCAGGTGGGTAACGTCACCGTTTCCGTTGGCGGCGGTACGGCTCTGCTGAGCTTGCCGGGCGTTGCGTACACAGTCAGTCTTATTCCGGGTACATTCAATTCAGCCTCGAAACACAAAAATAGTGAGATCGACGATGAAATTGGATGGGCTTTGAACGGGGCGATTACTTTGCCGATCAACCCCGATTATAGCTTCAGTGTCGCGGGGTTTTACGCCGCTATTGAAGATAGCGGCACAATCACCTGTCCCATACAAAATACCTGCGGGATCCCGGATCGCTCGGACGGTTCTAAACGGCGAAATTTTGGGACGGCAGCGAACATCACAACCAACCGTGATGTTGATCATTGGAGCGGTAGCATCGAAGTGCGTCGACGCTTAGGCCCAGTAGGGCTAACCATTGCCGGTCACTACGTTGCACTTGGCGCAGACATGCGGGCTATTGATCAGGACATTGATATTTCGTTTGAGCAACCTACACCATTAGGCCCGCCCTCAGCATATGCTGAGACATTGGATGCGCGCTATTATGGTGGCTTTGTCGCCTGGGGCGGGACATATACACCACTCTTTCTGTCTGACCTTTGGTCGTACCTAGGATTGCAATCCTCATTCCGAATCCAAGGCGGCCTTTATCATGTCGAGACCAAGTACCAGGGTGTCTTTGTTAGGCTTGCAAACACCCAGACCACATTGTCACGCTCGAGAGATGATATCGCTTTTGTAGGCGGCCTCACATTAGAAACGCGCAAGAAACTCAGCGCTCGTACTGTTCTCTTCCTGCGTAGCGACTACGAGTATTACTCCTGGGTTCCGGATATGACGTATGATGATGTTGCGATCGGTCAGCAGGGACTGTCGCCAGTGACCAGGATCGACGACGATGATGCATTTTCAATGCGGACATCGCTTTGTCTCACTATTGGATTAGGTCCGGACGAACTGTTCCGGGATTAGTTAAAATCTGTAGGGCTATTCTTTGCGACGTCTGCTCAAGGCCCTTAGGGGATATTCTAGGGTGCCGCGCAAAGTTTCAGCTTTTCGCCCAGAGCGGATAGAGCAGCCGACAAGTCGCACCAGGTCACGTTCTTGGATTAGAGCGACGGTCTGCAAAAACTGGAATACACACTTCGGCACGTTGTTCTGGTTCAGACACGTACCTCACATCACTCTTATAGATGATTAAAACTGCCCTTGCCTTGTCGAACACAAGGCCATGCTGTGGCATCCAGGTGTCTCGAAGAGTTGAAACCACATGTCCCAGCTTTAAATAAGGACCGACATGGTTCGTCACAACGTAGACACCACCGTCAAATCGCATCGCATCGACGTCATTGGAATTGGTTGGCTCCCAACTTTTTGGCACCTGTACCGCTGCTGAGTACTGCAGTTCATTTTTGGGTGTTGTACGCGGGTCATCATGAAAAAGTCCAAACCCCTGCGCGGCGGTTTCAAGATAGTCCTCCTGGTCTAGCCAACTAAACATCTTGTCCCACGCTTTTGATGTGGAGACGCTGTAGCTGCCAACTTGTTTCACTGCAGCCAATGCCATTGGCTTAATGAACCTAACCCGTTCCAAGTTTTTGCTCCACATTCTAAACCTACGCAAGAATATGTCGCAAATGTTTGAGAATTTAATTGCAGGTTACATTTGTGTTTTAACTAAATTTGGATCGAAGTGGCCGGGCGCGTCAGGCCTTCAATATGCGCCGTACGTGCCGGCAGTGACCATGCAATGTTTGCCCCTGTGTCTTCTGTTGACGCAAAGCAGAAGGCGAATTTTTCTTTTGTTTACTCTTTATTTTTGGTGAATTGTAAATTCACCAAATTGCCCTGTAGTACTTCTCAAATTTGAAGTTTTCTATTGTGAATATCATAACAAACTGCGTGTAACCGTGGGTTTGAACAGAAATCCCAAGGGTAACTCAATGATGTTTCGTGCACCAGTTTCATCGCGCAATCGATTTTGCTCATCTCACGCGTACTTGACAAATGACAATGGTGCGACGGCCATTCTTTTTAGCCTCATGGTAATGGTCCTATTTCTTTCTATTGGACTAGCAGTTGATGGAGGGCGTGCTTCCTCCAACAGGAGCAATGCACAACAAGCCCTGGATGCAGCGGTTTTGGCAGCAAGCAATGTCTTTGTCGATGACGCAATCCGAAAAGAGAAATTTTCTTCCATATTTGCTAAGAATTTCCAGGAAGCAGACGCAACAATCGTTGACCTTGAATTCACGTTCAGCAAAGCCGATGGTGGGCATGGCGTACTTAAGCTGAACTACAATACGTCTATAATGAAGATCTTTGGACATAACACCGTCTACGATGTTCTTGAAAGCCGAGCCAAGCAACATAAATTTGATATGGAAGTGGCGCTTGTTCTTGATGTGAGCGGATCAATGAGATCTGGTATGGGTGCCGGGTCACGCCTCGACGCCTTAAAGGTGTCCGCAAAGAAGTTGATCTCAACTTTAGACGCAGCAAAAATGCCAAACCAAAATATCAAATATTCTATTGTGCCCTTTACAATGAACGTGAACGTTGGAACGGACAATGATAGTTTTGTTGACAATACGGCAAGCGGCCTCTTCACCGGCACATCATGGGCAGGATGTGTGTTGGAACGGCCTGCACCCTACCACAATCGGGACGTATACAGCGCAGGTGGTGCATCGTCAGGCGGAAACTGGCAAGCTTACATCTGGCCACCAGAACCTGATGGCGGAACAACATGCATCAACCCGTCTAATGGCACAAATGCTGGATATAAATCTGTTGGTGTAGTTGGACCATCTGGTGTCAATGATCCGTGGACTAAGGGGCCAAACAACAACTGTGTTCGCCATTCAATAAAACCCTTAACAACGAGCGCATCAGATATATCAACGGAAATTGATGCTCTTGAGGCCCACTCCAACATGGGTACAATTCTGGCGCCTGGAATAGCTTGGGCACACCGTGTTCTGTCCCCAGGCGCACCTTTTTCAGAGGGAGATGCATTCTCAGATAGCGTTCGTAAGATCATGATTGTCATTACGGATGGGGAACAGACAACGGAAGGAGAATTCCAACCAATTGGCTGCAACGGTGAGAGCAACACAAGTACTGCATATTCATTTGACCCTAATTCCTTGCAGCTAGATGGGATCTCATTGGCAACCAACGGCCCAACAGACATGTTCTCACCGTACGGCTATATTCTTGACAGTCAGCCATTTGGTCCCGCCTCATCATGGGCTGAGGTAAAGCAACAATTGCGGACGACATCTCTGGATGCCTGCACAAAGTTCAAGGATCGGAGCAGCTCAGGCGACGTTGAGCTTTTCACAATTGCCGCGTCAAGCAGCGCTGGACCTGGGACTGATGTCTATGGCCTTCTACAGGCCTGCGCGACTTCTAAGAACCATTTTTTCTATGCCGATGGCGCACAGGACCTTGAGGACGCGTTTGTTGCCATCGCAAAGGAAGCAACCAAACTAAGTTTAACGGAATAGATCTAGTTATGAGAAGTCCGCTTCTGGCCCGTAGCGGACCTGGGTGCTGTGCCCACGTTATGTCTGGTGTTGGCGCAACAGCGGACGGGGCATTATGCTGGTGTTGATGTCAGCTACTGACCCAAAGCGGACATTCGCATTTTACGGGGGCCACGCTAATCAGCATGGCCCCAGTTTGTTGGGTAATCACTAGATCAGGTCAGAATCGTATAGGCGATCAGGGCCATTCCACCCCACGCGACAAAGAAGACAACAGGCCTGATGAGCGGCACGCCCATTACGTAGACAAGATAATGCGCAAGTCGTGCAAAGAAGTATATTTGGATACCAAGCAAGACGTTCGGGTTTTGCACGCCAGTGGCGTGTGCGATCAAAACAAGGATTCCAACAATTGGAAGACTTTCGAGGGCGTTGCGGTGCGCTTTATAGGCACGCGCTGCCCACCTTGATGGTGTCTCGGACGGTTGATCAAAGCCGGCGGTCCCGTCATTCGTATAGTTGGCGGCACCAACACCACCAATCCGCGCAATGCGTTCAAGGACGTAAGGAAAGCCCATGAACATAGTTACAACGGCGGTCAGTGCAAGCCAGTAAAGTTCTGCTGTCATTTTTTCAGGTCCTTTTTTATTTGGTCATTAAGTCTCCAGATCACACATTCACTGTCATATCCATATCAGCCATGAAGCCATGTGCAGCAGGACCGAATAAGATCGCTATGACAGCGTGCATATCGGATGAGTTTACTTTGAAACTGGCATGGCGAATTCCGCGCCTTTTGTGATTGAATCCGGCCAACGTTGCATGATTGATTTTTGTTTCGTGTAAAAGCGCACACCCTCTTCGCCGTAGGCGTGCATATCGCCAAACAAACTCTTTTTCCAGCCACCAAACCCGTGCCAGGCCATAGGTACCGGAATAGGCACGTTGACACCGACCATTCCGACTTGAACACGCCGTCCAAACTCACGGGCAACGTTTCCGTCTGAGGTGTAGCAACTGACACCGTTTGCGAATTCGTGTGCATTAACAAGAGCCAGTGCCTCTTCAAAATCATTCGTGCGCACACAGGACAAGACGGGGCCAAAAATTTCTTCCCTGTAAATTTTCATTTCGGGAGCCACGCGATCAAACAGCGTTGCACCAAGGAAGAACCCCGCTTCATGTCCGGGCACCTCAAATCCGCGCCCATCAACCAGGAGCTCTGCACCTTCCGCAATGCCTGTTTCGATATACTTTGAAATGCGGTTCCGTGCTGCGTCTGTCACAATGGGGCCCATTTCGCTGGCGTCATCTGACCCACTGCCGATCTTCAAAGCACGGGCGCGCTCGGCAAGATTTGGGATGACTCTGTCAGCCGCATCGCCAACGAGAACAGCAACAGAGATCGCCATGCAGCGTTCGCCGGCCGACCCATAACTGGCACCGATCAGCCCGTCGACCGCTTTATCGATATCGGCATCGGGCATGACGATCAGGTGATTTTTGGCACCGCCAAGAGCTTGCACGCGTTTGCCGTGGTGCGCGCCTGTTTCATAAACATAATTTGCGATCGGCGTGCTACCAACGAACGACGCCGCAGCTACGTCGGGATGCACCAAAAGCGCATCAACGGACTCTTTATCGCCTTGAACCACATTAAACACGCCATCAGGTAGCCCGGCTTGTTTTAAGAGGTCGGCAACTAACAGTGAGGGTGTCGGATCGGTCGGGCTTGGTTTGAGAACAAAGGTATTACCGCATGCGATGGCTACTGGGTACATCCAGGCCGGAACCATCACAGGAAAATTAAAGGGTGTAATACCCGCCACAACGCCAAGCGGTTGACGCAGGGTCCAGTTATCTATTCCGGTCGACGCCTGATCGGTATAGTCGCCCTTGAGAAGCTGCGGGATACCGCATGCAAACTCAACGACATCAATCGCGCGATCGACTTCGCCACAGGCGTCTGAAAAGACTTTGCCATGTTCGTCAGTGATTGTTTGGGCCAGTTTCTCTTTGTTTTCATTTAAAAGCGCCAGAAACCGATTCATCGCGCGTGCGCGGTGGATCGGAGGCGTCTCAGCCCAACTTGGAAACGCGGCTTTAGCTGCCGCAACAGCTTGATCCGTATCATCAGCCGTAGACATGACGACTTGAGATGTGACGGCACCCGTCGCCGGGTTATAGACGTTTTGCGTTCTGTCGCTTGTTGCGGCTTGACGCTGCCCCCCGATATAGTTGTCTACAACGGAAATCTTGTCGTTTTGGAGAGTGATATTCATTGCGCACCTCGCTGTTCGGCCTCGCAGGGCGTTTGCGAAATTGTCATCGAAAACCCGACTTGAAGGTTTGTTTTTGTGTCATTGATTTGCCTCGAGAACTAGGCTGCCCTGCTTGCGTGCTGCCCATTGATCTGAGGACCTGCATGTGTGTCGATTTCTGCTAAATTATCAAAAGATAAATTGGCACCGATAGACCGCCAATGCAACCGAAACCAAGTGGCACCCGATATCCTTTCCGGTTTTTAAGGGCGCGGGTCTGCTGCCTTTCACGTTTTGCCCATAAGGCGTGTCGATTTGGCACTGGCAGCCCGGAGTTGAGCGAGTAAAATTTTGGATTGATAAATTAGGTGATCTGGCATCAATTGGTGGTGCAGAAGTCTCTGGATAAATCGCACCTTGATTTATCCTTGTGAAGGCGCGAAGCAGCAATTTATGGAAACCTCCGTGTCAGCAATCAAAAACAAAACGAAAAAGACCGCATCGCG
This sequence comes from Hyphomicrobiaceae bacterium, assembly GCA_021775735.1. Taxonomy (GTDB): domain Bacteria; phylum Pseudomonadota; class Alphaproteobacteria; order Rhizobiales; family Hyphomicrobiaceae; genus JAHZKN01. The sequence continues at coordinate 4,753 of JAJFHG010000069.1, read as the reverse complement.
CAAGAGGCAACGCTTAAGTCCTGACGAACGAGAAGCGCTCATTGTTGACACTGCGATTGAATTTTTTTCTGAACACGGTTTTGAGGCGACGACGCGAGAATTGGCGCAGCGGTTGGGTATCACGCAGCCCTTGCTCTACAGGTACTTTCCGACAAAACAGAAACTGATCGAGCGTGTTTATGAAAGAATTTATGTGCGGCGCTGGCAGCCCAAGTGGGGGCGCTTGATTAAAAATCGCAAACGATCTCTGACGGACCGCCTGATTGACTTCTATCAGGAATATACGGACGCTGTTTATGACTATGTCTGGGTGAGAAGTTTTCTTTATGCGGGGCTGATGGGACTGGATATCAACAGTCGCTACCTTGAGATCATTCGCACAAATGTTTTGATCCCAATTTGTGTCGAGCTGCGTCATGAGAATGATCAACCATCCGTGCGTAAAGTGCCAATCAGTGATGAAGAGATGGAACTCGCATGGAGCATGCATGGCATGTTCTTTTACCGCGCCGTCCGTCACTTTGCTTATGGTCTTCCCATAGTAGAGAATTTGGACCAAGTCATTGAATCCGATGTGCGGCTATTTATGAAAGGCGCACCGCAGGCTCAGAAAAAGATTATCAAACGACAGATGGCCTAGGCCCACCACAAATTGACATTTGTGGTGGGGAAGATGTGACGATCGGATGGCTGAGGCCGGTTTGTAATCGGAACGATCTGATTGTTAGTTCATCTTGTAAGCGCGTACGAAGTTTTTCATCATTTGCGGCACATACAGCGTCTTGCTGGACGCCGTGTAGCCAACGTCAGCCGCGCCCTGTTCCAATTCCAAAATAGTCTCGGTGTTCCCGTCCGCTCCAAATTTCATGACCTTTCCAGCCATCCAATCGGAGACCACATAACTTCCGTTGCCCAAGGGCTCGAGGCCATCAAGGTTTCCGATGGGTTTGCCATCCGCCATGCTGGTGATGGCTTTGGAGCCAAGGTCAACGGTCTTCAAATGGCCGGGCACTTTGGTTGCAAAACCATCCGTCATCACGCCCCATGCTGCGACACGCAGTTGATCCCCTTCCACCAATAGTCCGTTGGGGTTTTCCAGCTTGGCATCTTGAAGCCATGCCTCGAATTTACCACCGCTCAGTCGCCAGATGGTGTCAGTCATGGTATCACTAACGTAGACATTGCCGCTTTTGTCGGCGGCTGCATCGTTTAAGAACTTGGCGCCTTGAGCAGGATAGCGCTTGAGGATCTCACCGCTCTCAGTGTCAATTTCGACCAATTCATCTATGTCAGCGGCGTAAAGTTTTCCGTTGGCGATCGCTAGGCCTTTGGGGCCATTGAGGCCAGTTGACCATTTCAACTTGATCATCTTCCCGTTACTCGAAATTTTCGAGATAAACCCGTTGCCATTTTTCTCGTCTGGATTGCCATTGACGTTGCTGACATAAAGGACGCTCGGATCATTTCCAGGCAAAACGCTTTCAGGATTGGCTAATCCTTCAGTGATTTCCCAAACCTGTGAAGGGCCAGCAATAGATGCAGTGCACAACAACAGGCTTGCAACGGCAGTCACCGTCAGGCTTCCAAGTGAAAGCTTCTTCATTTTTGATCTCCATTTTTTGCAACCAGATCTGCAAAATCAAAACCGTATCGGTTGGTTCTGGGCAGCAGGTCAGCCATAGGCACGCTTGCCGCAAGCTCCGAACCAGCAAGTACGGCGATTTGATGCTGGATCAGTGCCAGAAAATATGTATTTATCAAAAGATAAATAAAAGCAAGTGGTCTTTGAGGCTACTGAATGGGGGCTTTGCGCAATTTGCCCATACCGTATGTGTTTGACGAACGAATGCCTGATGGCGCAATCGTAGTGCAGAACAAATTGCTAAGAGACCGGCATGGAGTCTAAAGACACCGCTTTCGCAAAAAATGTGACCGTAAGCGCGGGCAATCGGGCAATCAGCGCATTGGCACGCCCGCTGGTTTTGCTGATGCAGCGCTTTATGCCTGATGCGTTCATTTTCGCGATTTTGCTCACAATATTGACATTTGCATTGTCGATCGCGCTGGCCGGTGCCTCAGTGCACGACGCGGTTGATGCGTGGGGCGATGGGTTCTGGAAATTGCAAACATTCGCCGCGCAAATGGCAATGATATTGCTTACAGGCCTGGTCCTGGCGCAAACCCCACTTATTCAGCGCGGCATTGCGGCAGTCGTAGAATTGGCATCGAGCCCGTCGCGCGCCTACGCGCTCGTGTTTTTGATCCCAGCGGTTGCGGGCCTTTTCTCATGGGGTTTCTGTTTGATTGTCGGCGGCGTGATGGCGCGTGAAACGGCACTGTCCTGTCAACGCCGGGGGATTCCGGTGCACTATCCACTGATCGTGGCTGCGGCTTACGCCGGGTTCATCGTTTGGCATCAAGGTCTGTCTGGCTCCGTGCCCTTAAAAATCGCTGAAACCAATCACTTTCTGGTCGAGCAAATGGGAGTGGTGCCGTTCAGTGAAACCGTCTTTGCGTTTCAAAACGTTATGATTGCATTAGCCGTTCTTGCGACGGTACCCTTTGTGATCTTGCTGATGCGACCGTCGGCGTCTGAATGTGTGTCCATGCCGCAAGATTTGCAAGTTGGTGCGCAGAAGGCATCAAAAGAAGTGCAGCCCAAAACTCTAGCAGCCACTCTCAATAACGCACGGGTGTTTAATCTCGTTATCGCTGCCGCTGCTCTCGGTTATCTGTTTCTGCATTTCGTCGAGCGCGGCGGGGGCATCAACACAAATATTATGAATTTGATTTTTCTGACGTTGGGACTGCTACTAACGCGTTCGCCGGTTCATTACATGGACCTTGCATTGGCGGAAGGGCGCGGTGTTGCTGCCATAATTCTTCAGTTCCCATTTTATGCAGGCATTATGGGCATAATGACGGGCACCGGGCTCGCAACCGTTCTGGCAGCCTGGTTTGTTTCCTTTGCAACCGCTGAGACATTGCCGTTCTGGAGCATGATTTCCGGCGGGGTGATCAATCTTTTCGTGCCATCAGGTGGCGGCCAGTGGGCCGTGCAAGGCCCGGTTATGATTGAGGCGGCAAAGACACTCGGTGCGGACATGCCTCGTGTTGCGATGGGTGTTGCGATTGGTGATCAATGGACCAACATGCTGCAACCGTTTTGGGCTATCCCCGTTTTAGCGATCGCCGGACTCAAAGCTCGAGACATCATGGGTTACACGACAGTCTTATTTGTCTGGACCGGGCTGATCTTTGGATTGGGTCTCATATATTTATAATTTTTGTTCCAAATTTGCTCTCCGATAGTCAGTCCATGCGTATTGCTTTGCCGCCGCTTGTTCACCGTCCACTGCCATAGTGAATTTGTGTTCAAACGTCTGTTAATGGCCCATTGCTGACGTTAGCCCAATATAGCGACAAGGTCTGGTCTTGGTGCAAAAGCGGGCGCGTCATTGCCGATCTCACCATGTCAGACAATGACCCCTTGCGGAAATGCCGAGCGTGAGCAATGTTTGCCCAGTGTGAAATTGAATAAACGGCAATTAGGTAACAATTTTGGTCCTTGAAAAATTGCGCACTGAAGCGGAAAAGTTTCTGTCAGAAAAAACGCTCCGCAATGTTTTAGACAAAAACGGACAACAATATTTACAGGTGCCCGGGCATCATCCGCGTGTTATTCCTGCCTTTCAATATTCAAGGGGTGTCGGAATTCGTTTTAAAAGAAGTAAAAATGTCGAGTTTTACGAGGAGGCTGCGACACTGATTATCAGCTTTTTGCTCTCACGCTTTAAGCCGAAAACCTTTTTCGACATTGGTGCTGCGTCGGGATATTATTCGCTCCTTGCATCTACACACATTGAGGCCGCACCTGAAGTTCATGCATTTGATATGCGTCCCGATCAATTGCATGCGTTGAATGTGCGCGCTGGCAAACTTGGACTGGGAAGTAAGGTCACTGGCCACTTAGCCGGTTTTTCGGATGAGCATCACGGTAAAAAACGGATTTGGTATGCACGTACCTTGATGTTTGAACAGAGGCCAAAGCTGAGTGAATTTCTCGACCCATGGTACATTCGGCTCAAATTCGCGCTTCATGGCAAAGATACTAAAGAACGAGGACTAAAAGAAGCAGATGTATTGCTCACCTCGCTCGATGCGTTTTGCAACGAAAACCAGCTAGAGCCCGGTCTTATCAAAATAGATGTGGATGGCTACGAGGGAAAGGTTGTAAAAGGTGCGAAGACGCTATTGCGAGATGTTAGGCCAATAGTTGCATTAGAACTGCATAAAGACTCGAAGCAACGGTTCGGCATCTTTCGTCGCGACGTTGCTCGGATGTTTTTTGATTCTGGCTATGGCGCGTTGTTCCTTACAGATCATCACGATCCAAGGAAATGTTGCATCGTACCGGTTTCGATTGATCATCCGCTCCTGGCTCGATCTAAAACAGATATGATTTTATTCGTTCCTCTACAATGAATTGCTGGCCGGAGGGATGGATGCTGTCTCCTCTTGGCCCGTAGCGGACCTGGGTGCTGTGCCCACGTTATGTCTGGTGTTGGCGCAACAGCGGACGGGGCATTATGCTGGTGTTCACGTCCGCTAATGACCCTGAGCCGACATGCGTACAAAGTTATTGATGTGCTGCGAAAATTTCATTGATTGGCAACTTGGCCGCTTCATTCTGCGGCCTTGAAAGAAAGAATTCAGCAATGAGATGTCCTTCTGCCTCAAGCCCTGTTGGATC
>JAJFHG010000068.1 GCA_021775735.1 Hyphomicrobiaceae bacterium | reverse complement strand
TTTTTTGGAATTGGATACAACCAAGTGAGCCGCTCTCAACATGGATTGTCGATGTAAGACATCACAAGTCTGAACTAAATTGCGCAGTTAAAACATTCAAATGGCAACCGACATGTCTGACGACCTTGCCAGCAAAAATCGACGTCATCTAAGACGCCGGTTCGGAAAATCCAAAACCCTTTATGGGTGCTGGTAGGGGTAATGATCACACCGTGGTGGTCATTGCCCTTTTTGATTCCGGCGCTTGAAAATGCGCCGGAATCAAAAGCAAGGGCGCACCGATACCATCACCGGAGCGCCCTCATTTTATCCTGAACTGCTTGGCGTTGTGGCTACTAGTAGCAGTAGCGATCATACTTGTAGCAGGCACGGTCATTGCCGTAGTCACACTTGTAGGCCCAGCGGTCACAGCGATGACGACGACGATAGCGGGGCTGGCGTCGATAGCTACGATAGTAGTAGCGGTCGTGCCCCCTTGCGGCGCCGGATAGTATCGCGGCTGTGGCTGCCCCAGCAATGATGCCAAGAGCCAATCCGCGGCCGCGACGGCCAGCGACTTTGATGGTCTTTGGTTGTACAGATTTGGTGACAAGGCCCGTTGGTTGGCTTGTAGTTGCGCTAGACACTGATGATGGCGTGCCGGTCACATGTGGTACCTGCGCTGCGCTTGCAGCCCCTGCGGTGAGCGGCATCAACAGCGCGATGGCCAAGATACCCAGTGCGTTACGGATTGCTTTCATTGCCTCCACTCCACTTTATATTGGTCTGCTGCCAAAGTGTTGCAGCCGGCGGTTGCGGCCCGTGTCGCGTGCAGGTCCTCAGTTTTGTCGCCACACGACATCCACGTGCGCATCACTTCAACGGGCTATCAATGCCAACCTGAACTGACGATGAATGACTGTGTTCATTTTGCCGGCGTGTGGTGGGCGAATTGTGACTGGCTTGGGGTCATCTGCTGGCATTTATGGAACAATTGCGTAATGCTTATATTGAGTATTCCTAGAGATGGCGTTCATCAACGCTTGATTTGAGCTGTTCTGACCGCTGGGCTCGGCTTAGTCTTATTTCGAGGATGGAAGAATAGAATGCTGTAAAGCCCCCTCGTTATGGGCCACTTTGAAGTCATTTTTTTTGTCTACAGCTGTCGATGTTACAGGGTACATATTCTGTAGTGTTGATTCGTGTATCAACCGAAGAATCAAGCCGCCTTTGTAGGGCGGTTTTTTTTGTTTCCAAAATGGCGTTGCGTGAGTATCCTTTCTCTCTCGATTAGCACCACTTTTTGTCTTGCGTCACTTTGCAGATCACATACCCATGAGGTCAGGCATAGCAGCATTTTTGTTTTCAATTTGACTTGGGCGGTATTTGGAAAAATCAACAGTTAACGCGTCACCCCAAGTTCTTTCTTGAAACCCAGCGCGTCCAGATCCGATCGTATACAATTTATAACTCCATGGGTTCCTCAAATAATAGTCCTGATGCCTCTCTTCGGCCGGATAAAATGCTTTGAAGGGAACGATCTCAATCGTAATCGGTTTCTCAAAACGAGTTGACATTGCGAGTTCTTTGCGAGCCCGTGTCGCTATGCGTTTTTGGTCGTTATTGTGAAAGAAGATTGCTGGCCGGTATTGACTGCCGCGGTCAGAAAACTGCCCGTCTGAATCGGTTGGATCGGCAGTGCGCCAAAGCACTTGCAGGAGTCCCTCATAACTTATGACCTTTGGATCATAAAAAACCTGAACGGCCTCCGTGTGTTTGGTCATTCCGAGCGCGACCTGCATGTAGGTTGGGTTTGGCACATCGCCACCTGCAAACCCTGATATCGCTACACGAACACCCGGGACATCCTGAAAGGCCGCTTCGACACACCAAAAGCAACCGCCTGCGAACGTTGCGGTTGAAAGACCGGTCTTACCGAATGATGCCGTCTTGCGGTTCATTTGGACTTTAGTGGACTCTTCCCCCTGCATGACATTGGACGACAGATAGATGGCGGCGACTGAAGCGACGGCCAGCATCGCAAATAAGAGCACTCTTTTCATATAATCCGATATCCAAACAAAAATCTGATGGGCTCCACTAGGTACGGACACCGCCCAACTGTAGTTTCAAAAATAAGTTTGTGGCTGCAACAGATCCAAGCACGTAGATCGGAGCGCCTTCGTCTGACTGCCAAATCAGATGGGATTAATCGAGCAGTCGATCACCTGCGGAGAACGGCCTTCTAAGTACAGATTACCCATTCTTCTATGCACATCTGCGAATTCGCGTACGCCTCTCACGTAGCGACTAACGCGAGTTCAGATCTTCAATGGAAAACAGAACTCTCGCCAAGCGACGTTAAGTTTCACCCGTATTGGCTGTTTCAGGTTCGCCTTGCGGGGTCTTCTTCCGCCACAGTCGCAGAGAACCCAGTTTGCGAAAGACGACATAGAAAGTCGGTGTAAACAGTAGGCCAAAAAACGTCACGCCGAGCATGCCAGAAAAAACGGCTGTGCCGAGGGATTGGCGCATTTCAGCTCCGGCGCCGCTTGCCAGGAGCAGCGGTACAACGCCTAAGATAAACGCAAACGAAGTCATGAGAATGGGACGCAAGCGGGTACGGGCTGCTGACACCGCAGCCTCATACGGAGTTGCACCTTCGTCTTCTGCTTGTTTAGCAAACTCGACAATCAGAATTGCATTCTTCGCCGCCAACGCAACAAGTACAATAAGGCCAATTTCAACTAGAATATTGCGATCAAGGTCGCGCAAAAGCACACCAATCATGGCTGCCAGAATGCACATTGGAACAATTAAGATGACGGCCAGCGGTAACAACCAACTCTCGTAGAGCGCTGACAGCAGCAAAAAGACAAAAATAACAGCGAGTGTGAACGCTAGGAGCGCTGTTGAGCCTGCGAGCTTTTCTTGAAGTGCGATTTCGGTCCATTCAAAGCCAAAGCCGCTTGGCAACTTCTCTGCAGCAATCTTCTCGATTGTTTTGATTGCTTCGCCCGACGAAACCCCGCGCGCAAACCCGACCTGAACTTCGGCAGACGGATAGAGATTGTAGCGCGGCACGCGATAGGCGCCTGTCCTGTTTTGAAATTCCGCCACCGAACCGATCGGCACCATGTTTCCAAAACTGTTGCGGGTACGCAGGTTGGCCACATCGCGCAAGTCGAGCCGATAGGGGTTGTCGGCTTGTGCTGTAACCCTGTAGGTCCGGCCAAGAATATTAAAGTCGTTGACGAAGGCCGACCCCATGTAAATCGAAAGCGTCTCAAATATGTTGGCAACCGGAACGCCAAGGCGTTCGGTTTTTGTGCGGTCTATGTCGGCATAGATTTCCGGCGTACGGGTATTGAAAAGCGTGAACGCCTGGGTGAAGCCTGGTGTTTGTGCAGCTGTTCCTGCCACGGCCCAAGCGGCACCTTCAAGGGCTTGCAGTCCGCGTCCGGAACGATCTTGAACGTACCCCTTTAGGCCACCGCCCGTGCCAATTCCGGGAACAGAGGGTGGCTCGATGACGAACGCAAAAGCATCTCTGAGCGTTGCCATCTGCTGGCGCAAGTCATTGAGAATGGCATCCTTTTTGAGTCCTGACTTGAGGCGTTCATCAAAAGATTTGAGCGCCACAAATATGACGCCTGTGTTCGGCGCGTTTGTAAAGGTTGCACCGTCGAAGCCGACAAAGGCAACTGCATCTCTAACTCCAGGGCGTGAGATTAGGATTTCGCTCGCGCGTTTGACCACTTTATCCGTTCGGTCGAGGGTCGCTCCCGGCGGCAATTGAAATGCCGTAATAAAATATGCCCGATCAAGCTGAGGTATGAGGCCGGTAGGCGTTGCTTGTAAACGATCGTAGGTTGCGTAAAGAAGTCCGCCATAAACAATGAGCAGCAACGCGGCAATCCGGACGAGGCGGGCGGTCAGCGCACCGTAACCGCGAGACAGTGCGTCGAATATCCAGTTAAAGGCTGCAAAAAACCACCGCAAAGGAGTCGCCAACCAGTAGAGCACGCCTTTTTTTGGCTTCGACTTGTCATGGGGCTTCAATAAAATGGCAGCAAGCGCCGGTGACAACGTCAGCGACACCAACAAGGAAATCATTGTTGACCCGGCAATCGTGATCGCAAATTGCGTATAAAATGTACCTTGAAGTCCGGTTATAAATGCCGTCGGCAGGAAGACTGCAACCAACACAAGAGACATTGCGATGAGCGCACCGCCCACTTCATCCATGGTTTTATAAGCGGCCTCGCGCGGCGAAAATCCTTCAGCGAGATATCTTTCGACGTTTTCAACCACAATAATAGCATCATCGACGACAATGCCGATTGCCAGAACGAGCCCAAAAAGTGAAAGCGTATTCAATGAAATTCCAAGTGTGCTCATGACCGCAAAGCTACCGATCAGCGAAACGGGAATGGCGACAATCGGAATAATGGCCGCACGCCACGTTTGCAAAAACACGATGACCACGATGACGACGAGCAGAACGGCTTCCAGGAGTGTTTCAATCACAGCATCAACAGATGCTTGAATAAATTCTGTTGGATTGTAGACAACCGAATAGCCAACACCTTGAGGGAAGTCTTTTGACAGGCGGCCCATTTCAGATTTTATCTGAGCGGCTGTATTGAGCGCATTGGATCCGGGACGCTGAAATATGACAATCGCTGTTGCGGTTTTGTTGTTGAGATAGGCGTTGACCGTATAGTCCTGCGAACCAAGCTCGACCCGAGCAACATCTCGCACCCGGACAACAGCTCCACGGTCGTCAGAACGAATAACAATGTCTTCAAATTGTTCCGGTGACGACAGACGGCCGAGTGTTTGTATTGAAATTGTAAACGCGCCGTCTGACGTTGCAGGAGGCTGATTAATTGACCCTGCCGCAACTTGCAAATTTGAAGCACGCAGGGCGGCAACAACCTCGCTTGCCGTCAAGTTGCGGGCCGCGATCTTATCCGGATCAAGCCAAACACGCATCGCGTAGTCGCGGGCACCAAAAACACGCACGTCTCCAACACCGTCGAGACGTGCCAACACGTCTTTCACATAAAGGTTTGCATAGTTTGATATGTATTGCTGGTCGCGCTGCCCGTTCGGCGACGTCATGTGCACAACCATCATCAGATCAGGTGATGCTTTGCGGACCGATAGGCCCAATCGACGAACATCTTCCGGCAGACGCGGTTCTGCAACAGATACGCGGTTTTGAACCAAGACCTGTGCCTGATCGATATCTGTGCCAGGCTTGAAAACGACGTTGATCGAAAGTCGGCCATCGCCAGTTGATTGCGATGAAATATAGAGCATCCCGTCAACACCGTTGACTTCCTGCTCAATGGGTGTCGCGACCGTCTCCGAAATGACCTTTGCAGACGCGCCTGGATAGGTTGCCGAGATATTGACTGTGGGAGGAGCAATTTCAGGGTACTCAGCAACAGGCAGAGAGAACTGCGCAATGAACCCCATGATCGTAATGATCACAGAGATTACGGTTGCAAAAATCGGCCGATCAATGAAAAAACGCGAAAGTTGCATGCGCGTGTATCCTGCACTCAGTTGGTCATTGGTATTTTGATTTCACCATTCTCAGGTTTAACCGTCGCCCCTGGGCGAACAGCAGGATTGGCAATGCCGTTTATTACAGTCCGGTCAGCCGCAGCCAGTCCCGACTTTATTGCGCGGAGCCCTTCCGACAGCGGGCCAAGTACCACTGGGCGTGCTTCAACTTTGTTTTCGGAATTGACGACAAATACAATTTTCTTTGTTTGATCCGAAACGATAGCGCTATCTGGTATGAGAAGCGCGTCGATTTCGCCTCCATAGAGCTGCATTCGCCCAAACAAGCCAGGAGAAAGGAACAGCTTCTTGTTATCGACGATGGCGCGCGCACGAATTGTGCCCGTTCTGGGATCAAGTTGGTTGTCGACAAACTCCATTTTCCCAGACCAGGGCCAGCCCTCTTCGTCAGACAATTTGATGCGCACAGGATTGGCTGTGTTTCTCGACGATGGCCGTTCGCCGCTTTGGGAGGCACGGACGTATCGCAGATAGTCTGCTTCCGAGCCGTCAAAAACAAAATAAATGGGGTCAAGCCGAACAATGGTCGTCAGCAATGTTGTTGTGCCTGCACCCCCTGTGACAAGCGTGCCCACGTCCACTTTGGCATCGGAGAGACGCCCTGCTATTGGCGCGCGCACATCCGTCCACTCAAGATTGAGCTTCGCACTGCGAATAGATGCCTCAGCCGCTTGCACTTGTGCAAGTGCACTTGCAAGACCTGCTTGACGCTTTTCCAGTTCGGCTGTCGCAAGGAGCTTTTTTTTCTCCAACGGCTTAGCCCGTGCAACTTCTGCTGTTTGAAGTTTTACCTGCGCCTTGGCATTCGCCATCTCGGCCTGAGCCGCGGCAAGCGTGATTTCAAACGGTCGCTTGTCGATCGTAAAGAGTACCGCACCAGATTCGATCATATCTCCATCTTTAAAATGGATTTTATCAATGAACCCCGACACGCGTGGACGAACTTCAACGTTGTCCATCGCTTCAAAGCGCCCAGAGAACTCGTCCCATTGCGTAATGCGCTTTGCAATCGGGTTTGCAACGGTGACTGGTGGGGCTTGTGGAGCTTGAGCCGATACATCAATCGCAACGAATGATATCATCGTCAAAAAGGCTGAAAGGATAATCAGACTTCTTTGGTTCATTGTTCCGGACCTCGACTTGGTTCTGGGCACTGTTTAGCATGAAAACAATTAAACCAGATCATGACTTGAGCTTGTTGCGATTACCCTCAAGCAGATTTTCTGAGAACCACTCCCTGCTGAACTTCATACTTTCACGGATACCACTTCAACTATACCGCGCTGTATGGTCTGGTCTGGCATGAACCTCTACACGCAATAGGCAGAAGAGTATGGCTATTATTGATACCTAATGCAGGTCAATCGTCTGTGTACACCTGTTGCTGGTCAGCGCTTGAGTAGACACCCCGACCAATTGGCTTGCCTGCAACGGCTGAAACACCAGACGCGGCGCGCGGCCAGAGCAAGGTTGATTTGCCTACTGCCAGTCCAGCGTCAAAGACCAGCCAGACGCTCTTATTGCTTCGTGTTTTTGGAGAGGGCCGCCCGGTCCAAGATCTTCAATATTATCCAGGCTACAATTGCGCTTGCGGCAAATGTTACAACCGTCGCAAACGGCCCAGCACCAAACGCAAATGCTTTGAGTGCGTGATAGGCTGTTGCACCACCAAGCAATCCCCCGCCTGCGCCAACCGCTGACCTCAGCATGCTAAACGGTCCAAAGCTAAAGCTAACAAAAAGCCCCAAAATAATCGCTGGATAAAGGGAGGGCCAAGCGTGCGCATCCATAAAAATTAACTCCATCTTTTAGCTGACGCATGATGAGCTGATTTGACCCCAATTCGTCGTCGATTGAGGTCAATGTTCGACGTTCGTAGTATCACACGTTATGTCGTGTTGACGCTGCTACGATTTAGCCGTTGATCCGCCCGCGAGAAAGGCGTCCAATGTAGATATTCCATTTATATGGCGCATTTGGACGTGGGAGCGGAGCTGTATGGAACCCTTACGGTGTCAGACGTGTGCAATCCGCCACCGTGCCATCTGTGGTGCCTTACCTGCTGAAGCGCTGACCAGTTTAAATTCCATCGCTCGCGACAGGACCATACGCGCTGGTGAGATCATTCTATCACCACTCGATGAGGCGCCGCCGCTTGCCAACATCGTATCGGGCATCGTCAAACTCACGAATGGTCTGCCTGACGGTCGTTCGCAAATAGTCGGCCTGCAGTTCGCTTCTGATTTTCTTGGGCGACCTTTTAAAAACACATGCACCTATGTTGCCGAGGCTGTAACAGATGTGAAATTGTGCTCTTATCCGCGCTCGGAATTTGAAGCGATCTCGCTATTGTACCCTGACTTACAGGACAATCTCTTAAAGCATACACTTGATGAATTGGATGCCGCCAGACAATGGATGCTGCTGTTAGGTCGAAAATCTGCGCGCGAAAAAATTGCAAGCTTTCTCCTATTGGTAGGACAGCGCAACTTAGATGACGGGTGTGGAGCCGCACACGATACAAATTTCGTGTCGCTCAACTTGCCTCTAACGCGTTCAGACATTGCCGATTTTCTCGGACTGACAACTGAAACCGTGAGTCGTCAATTGAGCCGCTTGAAAAACGAAGGTTTGATACGCCTTGAGGGTGGAAGAACAGTCGTCATTCCTAACCTTGAGCACATGAATATTGTTGCATCGGGCCAATAAAACGTCATGAGCTAAGAAAAGATGCCGTGTGGGCAAAACATAAATGAAATTAAATTCACATCTTGTCGCCGGTGTTACGTCTCTCCTTTCAGTGTCTGTTCCACCAACAGCAACAACACAGATTTTTTTAAACCGATTTGACGTCGCTTCGCTTCAAAGAAACCCCTTAACATATAGCCAAATGACTCTGGCTCACGAACAGTCTTCGTTTGTAAAATTGTTTCCAACGCGCTAACAAGCTCACTTACTAAGTCCTCGTCTTGTTGGCGCTCAACACGCATCCTGTTTATGAAATTCACAACAAAAATATTTTTTTCGTACTCTTTTTCCAGAAATAAGAACAATCGTTCTTCTTCTTCGATTATTTTTTTAGCCTCGCTTCCTTGTAGTATTGAGATTAGTGATTGTGACACCTGTACATGTGGCGAAGCCGGCAGGTTATCAGCTATTTCTTCAAGGAGGTCGCAAGTCGACAATTGCATCGCATAGGCGTCATTCAACACACCGTGTGCGTTCTCCATAGGACTAAGATCGGAGGAACGGCCCGGGAAGACTGAAGAGGTACCTTGTAGCGCCTTGATCGTTCTTTTGGGCATGCCACTTTTTCCGAAACTTTCACGTTTGACGCCTCCAAACCTTGAGATATGGTGGGAGAGAGACCGATCAAACTGAGACTTCCAGACTATTGCAGACGATGGGAAGTTGCTTTGATCTGCATCATTGCCTCACCTTGATCCAGATCAAGGCAAGCAATATAGCTTATAGATCACAACTCCAGGAACTTGTTCCAGCTAGAAACATTTAGGGATGCGCAATGCCAGACACCCGGGCGGAAAAAGCGACATTTGGCAGTTTGATGGCAATCATTTTTGCCATCGCAATGGCCTTCGTAGGTATTTCGATAGGTGTTGGCTCACCAAGTGGCGGTATGTCGTTTCACGGTTGGTGTCTCGCCGCCACAGCAGCAGCGTCAATCTATTTTATTCTGTCGCATATGGCGCAAGACGACGGGGCGCCAAGCCCTTTAAGCAGCAGTGATGCAGTAAACTATCACGACGCGCCAATTAGATTTGCAACCATCGCAGCCATCTTTTGGGGCATTGCAGGCTTTGTCGTTGGCGATATTATCGCATGGCAGCTCGCATTTCCTGCACTCAACTTTGACCTTCCGTGGACTAGCTTTGGTCGCCTACGTCCCCTGCACACATCAGCGGTCATTTTCGCATTCGGCGGAAACGTCCTTATCGGAACGTCATTTTATGTTGTTCAGCGCACCTGTAAGGCCCGACTAGCCGGGCTGTGGTCGCCTTGGTTCGTTGTTGTTGGCTATAACTTGTTTATTCTGATAGCGGGCACCGGCTACCTGTTGGGTATTACTGATGGCAAGGAATATGCCGAACCGGTTTGGTATGCAGATTTGTTTCTGACGATGGTCTGGGTTGTCTATCTGCTCGTTTTTCTGGCCACCCTTTGGAAGCGCAAAGAACCGCATATCTATGTCGCCAACTGGTTCTACCTCAGCTTTATCGTGACCGTTGCGATGCTTCACGTCGTGAACAATCTCGCCGTACCTGTTTCGATATGGGAGCCTAAAAGCTACATTGTTTTCGCAGGTGTCCAGGATGCCATGACGCAATGGTGGTACGGTCACAACGCGGTCGGGTTCTTCCTGACAGCCGGCTTCCTTGGCATCATGTACTACTTCATCCCCAAACGGGTTGAGCGTCCGGTCTACTCATATCGCCTATCCATCGTACACTTCTGGTCGCTGATCTTCCTGTATATTTGGGCCGGACCACACCACCTTCACTACACCGCGCTCCCTGAGTGGACACAAACACTGGGCATGGCCTTCTCGATCATGCTGTGGAAGCCGTCCTGGGGTGGCATGATCAACGGTCTTATGACGTTGTCTGGCGCTTGGGACAAACTGCGTACCGACCCAGTTGTTCGATTGCTGGTTGTCTCGGTGGCATTCTATGGAATGTCAACGTTTGAAGGTCCGGTTATGAGCATCAAGGCTGTCAACTCTCTGTCCCACTACACCGATTGGACGATTGGACACGTTCACTCAGGTGCTCTGGGCTGGGTTGCCATGGTTTCCTTCGGTGCCATCTATTGTCTGGTTCCATGGTTGTGGAAACGCAAAGCGCTGTATTCCATTCGCCTCGTTGAATGGCACTTCTGGGTCTCGACAATCGGCATCCTGCTCTACATTACGTCGATGTGGGTTTCTGGAATCATGCAGGGACTGATGTGGCGGGCCTATGACAAACTCGGCTTCTTATCCTACTCGTTTGTTGAAACCGTTGAGGCCATGCATCCCTACTACATCATACGTGCAACCGGTGGCTTATTGTTTATCTTGGGCTCACTGATCATGGCGTACAATATTTGGCGCACAATTCGAGGCGATGAGTCTCGTGATGCCGCCGAACAACCTCGCGTCGCAGCTGCACCTGAGCTGCGCCTCAATCCGGCAGAATGAGAAAGTTCGAGAAATGAATCACACTGTTCTTGAAAAGAACTCCATGCTGTTGCTGATCTGCGCACTTCTCGTTGTTACGGTTGGTGGCCTTGTTCAGATCGTACCGTTATTTTTGGTTGAAAGCACGATCGAGAAAGTACAGGGGATGAGACCCTACTCTCCGCTCGAGCAAGCTGGTCGCGATATTTATGTGCGTGAAGGTTGTTATACCTGCCATAGCCAAATGATCCGCACTCTAAAGGACGAAGTGGAGCGCTATGGTCATTACAGCCTCGCGGCGGAAAGCATGTACGACCATCCATTTCAATGGGGGTCTAAGCGGACAGGTCCTGACTTGGCGCGCGTTGGTGGTAAGTATTCAAACCAATGGCATGCCGAGCACATGATCAATCCACGCGCTGTGGTGCCTGAAAGCATTATGCCCGGATATCCTTGGCTTGCGAAAACGAAGCTTGATTACAAAAAGATCGCAGCCAATATGAGAGCATTGCGCATTGTAGGCGTGCCCTACTCTGACGAAATGATCGCCAATGCTGTACAAGACGTGGAAGCGCAGGTCGACCCCGACCATGACGAAGTTGATGCGATGCTAGAAAGATACCCGAAAGCAAAAGTTGGAAACTTCGACAACAATGCCGAAGAACTGACCGAGCTTGATGCACTCATTGCATACCTGCAGATGCTCGGAACTCTTGTTGACTTTGCGACGTTCGACCAATCTGGACCGAACCTTCGCTAACCAAACGGTGAACGCGTTATGACCTATGATACAGTTGCGACCTTCAGTCAGGTAAGTTCTCTGCTGCTGTTCATCGCCTTATTTTTGGCTGTCATCATCTATGTTTTGATGCCAACGACCAAGGAAAAACTAGAGCGGGCGCAACGAAGCGCGTTAGACCTCGATACCCCAAATAGTTACGAAGACGAACGGTGAGCAAGATGAGCAAAGACGTAGATGAAGTAACCGGCATTGAAACAACAGGACATGTTTGGGACGATGATCTGCGTGAGCTGAACAAGCCCCTGCCAAAATGGTGGCTTTACACATGGATCGCCACCATCATCTGGGGGATCGGATATATGATTGCATATCCGGCCTGGCCAATGGTCAATGACTACACAAAAGGTTTGCTCGGCTACAGCCAGCGCGCCGCCGTAACCCAACAGATTGAGGACGGGAAAAAAGCGCAAAGCAAGATGTGGTCAGGGCTTGAAACAACGCCTTTGAACGCCGTTGCGGCCAATCCTGACTTGTTGCGCTTTGCAACCGCGAGTGGTCGAACCGTCTTTGGTGAAAACTGCGCACCGTGTCATGGACGTGGCGCACAAGGCTTTAAGGGCTATCCCAATCTGAATGACGATGATTGGATCTGGGGCGGCTCGTTCGAAAGCATTCAAAAAACCATTCGTCATGGCATTCGTTCTGATCATGAGGAGACCAGAAATAATGCAATGCCAAGATTTGGCATTGATGAAGCCCTCGACAAGAAGCAAATCAGCGACGTGTCTGAATATGTTTTGTCTTTGTCAGGCCTAAGCAAGGATGCCGCTGCTTCAGGTCGCGGCAAAACGGTTTTTGCAGAGCAATGCGTTTCGTGTCATGGAGAAGATGGAAAAGGCAACCAAGAGCTTGGTGCGCCTAATCTCGCAGACTCCGTTTGGTTGTTTGGATCCGAAAAAGCAGACGTCGTGCAATCCGTCCACACAGGACGCGGCGGAAAAATGCCGGCTTGGGAAGGTCGCCTTGACCCTCTCACGATCAAAGCATTAACGGTTTATGTACACAGCCTTGGTGGTGGCCAATAGGAATGGCATGTCAGAGAACAAGTTCCTCGACGATCCAAAACCAGCGGCGGCGACGCCCAGCGTAACATCCATTGACGTCAAAGCTGTCAACCGGAAAGAGGATCGTAGCCTCTATGCCACGCGACAAGCCATATATCCCAAACTAGCCCACGGATCATACCGGAAGCTGAAGTGGATTCTGATGTTCATAACATTGGGCATCTACTATCTGGTTCCGTGGATACGATGGGACCGAGGGCCTGACTTGCCATCGCAGGCGGTGCTTCTGGATATGGCGCATGAGCGTTTTTTTCTGTTCGGCTTGGAGATCTGGCCGCAGGAATTCTATTTTGTGACCGGCCTTCTTGTTCTATCAGCCTTGCTTTTGTTCCTTGCAACTTCGATCGCGGGTCGGGTCTGGTGCGGATATTTTTGCCCGCAGACGGTCTGGACAGACCTTATGATTTTCGTTGAAAGGTTCTGGCAGGGTGATCGCAATGCGCGCATGCGTTTGGATAAAGCGCCGTGGACCATCGAGAAGATCAGCAAAAAACTCGCAACACATCTAACATGGCTTCTCATCGGCGTGCTTACGGGCGGAGCCTTCATTTTCTACTTTGCAGACGCCCCAACTCTACTCCGCGAACTAATCAGCGGCACGGCGCCAAACGTGGCGTACATATTTCTCGGCATCCTTGCAGGGACGACCTATCTCCTAGGTGGGATAGCACGTGAGCAGCTTTGCATTTACATGTGTCCCTGGCCAAGAATTCAAGGCGCCATGATTGACCATGACACCTACCTTGTTGGCTATCGCGATTGGCGTGGCGACCCGCGCGGATCACATCACAAAGGTGATAGCTGGGACAATCGCGGAGATTGTGTTGACTGCAAAGCATGCGTTGCGGTCTGCCCAATGGGAATTGATATTCGTGATGGATCGCAGTTGGAATGCATTCAATGCGCACTGTGCATTGATGCATGCGACGCGATTATGAATCGCGTTGGCCGACCGCAAGGGCTGATTGCCTATGAAACGATTGCCAACCAAGAGGCGGCCCAAAAAGGTGGCACATCCAAACCAAAGATATTCCGCGCTCGGACCCTTATCTACTTGGGTCTCATCGGTCTCGTTAGCGCAATAATGTTGTGGGCTCTCGCAAATCGAAGCCTGCTGGAAGTCAATGTTCTTCCTGACCGCAACCCCTACTTCGTCCGGCTATCTAGCGGTGATATACGCAACGGCTATACCGTCAAGATTCTGAACAAGTTACATGAGCCACGGACATTCAAAGTTGAATTGACGGGTCTTCCTGATGCCAGCTTGCGTATCGCGGGCAATCCAGACGGAAATCAAACGGTTGAAGTGCCAACAGATGTGCTAAGAGAAATTCGCATTTTTGTTGTTGTGCCGAAGAAAAGCCTTCCCCAACTCGATAAACAGGGCGAGAGTTTTGTCTTCACTGTCACGGATCAAGATGCCGATCGCACAACGCGCCGGTTGAGCCGTTTTCGGAGGCCAAAATAATGACCGCCATGCCATCGCACACCCAGCCGTGGACGGGACGTCGCGTCATTCTTGGATTTGTTGCGTTTTTTGGCGTCCTCATCGCAGTGCAAGCTGCATTTATTGCAATCGCTGTTTCCACACACACCGGCATCGTCTCCAAGCAACCGTATCGCAAAGGCTTGAACTATGGCGAACGCATCATTCAATCTGAAAAGCAAAAAAAACTTGGATGGAAAGAAGATATCTCGCTTTCTGACAATCAGGATCGACTCATCCTACGCATCCAAAACAAAGAAAGCGCACCCGTTCGCAACCTCATCTTAACAGGGGAGTTGTCACGTCCTGTTCACAAAAATGAGGATTTGTCGCTGGAGTTTCGCGAGGATCGCCCTGGAGAGTACGGTGCAGATCTCAGCGGCTCAAAATCTGGTTCATTCATCGTTGACGTTGCGGCAAAACAAAAAACTTCAAATACCGAAGTGGTTTGGCGAACCCGGAGACGGTTATGGATCAAACCGTAAACTCCGTTTTGGGTACGCCTGAAACAAACGCCCCCCCGAACGCACAACCTCATACTGTGGCAGAGGGCACGTCCAGATCTGCAGATCAGACGTTGATCTTGGCAGTCGACAATATGCATTGCGGTGGTTGCATGCGGACTGTCGAGCGCACACTTCAAGAACACTCTAACGTTGTATCCGCTAGAGCCAACCTCTCACAACGGCGTGTTGTTATCACAACGACAACACCCGCTGAGGCTGAGGTATTTATAGATGACCTGAACAAAGCCGGATTTTCTGCATCAGCATTAGTCGACAGTAGAGATGCCGGTCAAAAAGATAGATTGGCAGATTTATCTCGTCGTCTCGGCGTATCAGCTTTTGCAACCATGAACGTCATGCTGTTATCCGTTTCTGTGTGGTCTGGCACAGACGGCGATATGAGCGCGGCGGTACAGTCGATGTTTCACTGGTTGTCGGCCCTCATTGCATTGCCCGCCATTGCCTACGGCGGACAACCTTTCTTTTCATCTGCCTTCACAGCAGTGAAACATGGTCGCGTCAACATGGACGTGCCGATCTCAATTGGCGTTCTATTGACAGCCGCGCTCAGCCTCTATCAGACCTACGTTCATGGTGATCAGGTTTATTTTGACGCCGCAATCATGCTGTTGACGTTTCTACTTCTTGGCCGTTTGCTCGATCAATTTGTGCGGTCCAGGGCCGCAAATGCTGCAAGCAACCTCCTAAAATTGCGTCAAACCGCTGTTACCGTCGTCGATCCTGACGGCGGGCAAAAGAAAGTGTCGCTGGCAGATGTGGAACCGGGCCAACATGTTTTTATCGCCGCCGGTGAACGGATCAGTGTTGATGGACATGTGATTAATGGGCAAAGCGATGTCGACCAATCTCTCATTACGGGTGAATCTGTACCGCAGCTTGTCACGCAGAATGATGCCGTGTTTGCAGGAACCATGAGCCTGACCGGTCCCCTCGTGATCAAGGTCACAGCACCAGAAGATCAGTCCCTGCTTTGTGAAATTGCAGACTTGCTGGCCAATGCAGAACAGCAACGCGGGCGCTATGTGGACCTTGCTGATCGCGCCGCCCGATACTATGCGCCGCTGGTTCATACATTCGCCGCAGCCACATTCATTGGCTGGTGGCTCAGTGGAATGCATTGGCAGGAGGCTCTGCCAATCGCCATATCAGTACTCATCATCACGTGTCCGTGTGCTCTTGCCTTGGCTGTACCTGCAGTTCAGGTTGCTGCATCCGGAGTGTTAATGAAATCTGGCATTATTTTGAAACGCCCTGATGCTCTTGAACGTCTCGCAGACTGCGACACCGTCATACTCGACAAAACAGGTACGCTGACCCGTGGGACGCCCTCGCTCCAAAACGCAGAAGACTATTCCAACCAACAAATTGCCGACGCAGCTTCGCTCGCGCTGTGCAGCACACACCCGTATTCACGGGCCTTGGTCGCGGAAGCGCAACGCCGCGGCATTACCGTTTCATCTGCTCAAGACGTGATCGAAGAACCAGGCGTTGGGCTTACGACAGGCACCGGCCCACAAGCGCGACGTCTTGGTGCACCATCCTTGTCATCTCATTTACCTTCAGACCAAAACGCGACATCTACCGTTGTCTATCAATTTGGTAACGCGACACCCACCTATTTTCATTTCGAGGATGAGCTTAGAGACGATGCTGCCACGGTTCTTGCAACACTTAAGACGCAAGGCTATAGCCCGGAAGTGCTGTCGGGTGATCGTCGCTCAAGTGTTGCTGAAGCCGTTCGCACCTTGCCTATTGAACGATGGCATGGCGAACAAACACCTGCTGAAAAGGTTTCTTACCTGGAGAAGCTGAAAAATCAGCACAAAAAAGTTGTTATGATTGGCGATGGTCTCAACGATGCGCCCTCACTTGGTGCGGCACATGCATCGATGTCTCCGGCTTCCGCATCCCATATCAGTCAGGTTGCTGCTGACATCGTGTTTCAAGGTGAAAAATTGGCACCCGTTGCACTCACGCTCTCTATAGCCAAGCAGGCCAAGTCGCTTGTTATGCAGAATTTCGCATTAGCACTTGGCTACAACCTAATTTTTGTGCCACTTGCAATTTTGGGGTGGGTGACACCTCTTATTGCAGCTTTGGCCATGTCATTGTCATCAGTTTCGGTAACCCTCAATGCGTTACGGATTGCACTCTATCAACCGAGGGAAGCCATATGACAGCACTTGCGTGGCTTATTCCCTGTGCTTTACTGCTTGGTGGCTTAGGGCTTCTGGCTTTTTTATGGTCTTTGAAGTCGAAGCAATATGAAGATCTTGAAGGTGCTGCCTGGCGCGCACTTGAGGACGATATAGACCCAACTGACGGCACACGCCCACCAAACGAAAGCGATCAGGCATGACCGAATTCGTTGCACATCTATCCGCCGGTGCCTTGCTTGGCCTTGCAGGTGGATTGCATTGTGCCTGCATGTGCGGCGGGTTGACCTCGGCTGCCCTTAATCTTTTTTCAGTGCGCTCACAAAAGCAGGGCTTCATTACACTCGCCATCATCCTTCTTGGACGCATTCTATCCTATGCCGCGCTCGGCGCCGTGGTTGCAGGCGGCGCGCGCCTCGCCTCCGACCTGATGGCCGTACCAGCGCCGTCAACTATCATGCCCCTTTTGGGTGCGATTGCTTTGATGTGGATTGGATTTTCGACGGCAGGATTGTTGCCAGCATTTTCTGGTCTCTCGGTTGATACCGGCGGCTCTCCTTCCTCGAATGGGTGGCTCCACACACACCTGGAAACGTTTAGACGCAAATTTCCAACGACAGCCCCATTTGCCATCGGTCTCTCCTGGGGCTTTGCACCGTGCCCTCTTCTTTACGCTGCCTTGTTTTTGGCCATGCTGACGGGATCTGTACTTGGTGGTGCGATGTGGATGATCGGCTTCGGACTGGGTACGCTGCCTCCTGTACTGATGTCGGCGCTCGGCCTTAGATACATGAGTTCGCTGAACCTGCGCCCCCATGCCAAAACAGTAATTGGACTTGCTATTGCCGGATTTGGTTTTGCAACTGTTTACTTTGACCTTGGCCTCTTTGAGGGCCTCTGCCGCACTCTTTAAGACTATGCATGTTGTTTAGGCAGACGCATGCAGCTCATTATTGTGAACTGCAAAACGCCACAAACTCGGCTGAGACCGATTGGAGACAACACGCACGCACTATTTCCTGCTTGAGCAACCCAGTTTGGTTGAACGCCGAAAGTTGCTCTAACTCATTTAAGGCGATCCTCTGGCGCTGCTAACATTACAGTGGTCGCCAACCCAGCAAGGCCATAATCATCTGAGTAGGTTTGGCTCTCTGCCCCTCCACATGACGTGCTCACGGACGAAAAATGGTGCTGGCATCAGACCACACTTGACGGCTATAAGACGGCACGTTGGCGTGACGGCAGTTTAGAGTGCTATGCCTCATGTCATGTTTTTAGATGGGCTCAATGAAAGTCACCATGGATCGCATTGTTTCCGTTCGCAATGTCAATAAGATCTACGCGTCAGGCCATCAGGCCTTGAAGTCGGTAAATCTTGACATTCAACGCGGCGAAATCTTTGGCTTGTTGGGCCCCAATGGCGCTGGCAAAACGACGTTGATCAGCATCATATGCGGTATTGTCAACGCAACGTCAGGACACGTCAGTGTAAACGGGCATGATACACGCAATGCCTTTCGCGCAGCGCGGTCCATCATTGGCCTCGTGCCACAGGAACTCACCGCAGACGCGTTTGAAACGGTTTGGGACACGGTTACATTCAGCCGCGGCTTATTTGGCAAAAAACCCAACCCGGCCTTGATAGAAGAAATCCTCAAAGACTTGTCTTTATGGGACAAGAAAAACGATCAGCTGATGACATTGTCCGGTGGCATGAAGCGCCGCGTTTTGATCGCCAAAGCCTTGTCACATGAGCCCAAAGTACTGTTCTTGGATGAGCCGACCGCTGGTGTGGACGTTGAATTGCGCAAAGCAATGTGGGATACGGTGCGCGGCCTTCAAAAATCGGGCGTTACGATTATTCTGACAACCCACTACATTGACGAAGCTGAGGAGATGGCTGACCGTATTGGTGTCATCCGTGCAGGCGAAATTATTCTCGTCGAAGAGAAAAACGCCTTAATGCACAAGCTTGGACGCAAAGAATTGCGCCTCGATTTGCGTGCACCATTGACCACGCTGCCCGACAATCTCGCTGAATTTGAGTTGACCCTCAACGATGACGGCTCAGCGCTTTGTTACAACTACGACCGCGCCAAAGAACACACCGGAATCAATGCACTTCTCACCGCGCTGAGCAACGAAGGCATAGCCTTTCGTGACATTGAAACCAGTCAAAGCTCGCTTGAAGATATTTTTGTTGACCTGGTGAATGACCAATCATGAACTGGCCCGCTGTTAAAGCCATCTACGGATTTGAAATGGCCCGCGCCTGGCGTACGGTCATGCAATCCATTTTTTCACCCGTCATGTCGACATCGCTTTATTTCATCGTCTTTGGAGCCGCGATTGGAAGCCGTATTCAAGAGATTGATGGCGTGAGCTACGGTGCGTTTATCGTTCCTGGCTTGATCATGCTGTCGCTGCTGACACAAAGTATTTCCAACGCCGCGTTCGGCATCTATTTCCCACGCTTTTCCGGTACTATCTTCGAGCTACTATCAGCTCCGGTTTCTTTCGTTGAAGTTTTGCTCGGCTACGTTGGTGCGGCGGCAAGTAAATCAATAATTCTCGGCCTGATCATTCTCGCAACTGCTGCCCTATTTGTTGACCTTCAAATCGCGCATCCGTTTTGGATGCTGACGTTTCTGGTATTGACCGCCGTTACATTCAGTCTGTTTGGCTTTATCATTGGCATTTGGGCTGACGGGTTTGAGAAACTGCAGCTGGTGCCGCTTCTCATCATCACGCCGTTAACATTCCTTGGCGGCACATTTTACTCGATCTCCATGCTGCCAGAGTTCTGGCAAAAGGTGACGTTGTTCAATCCTGTGGTCTATCTTGTCAGCGGCTTTCGCTGGAGTTTCTATGAAATTTCAGACGTCAGCGTAACGCTGTCGCTCACCATGACTATTGCCTTCATGCTGGTTTGTCTTGCCATTATCTGGTGGATTTTCAAAACTGGATACAGGATCCGCAATTAGCCGCGCTATCTATTCCATGGACTTTTCACCACAAAAGTCTGATCATGCAAAACGCTGTGAGGGCGCTTATCGCCCCGACCTGCCAAACCTTGCACGAGCGCAACTCTGAAACAAACAAATCAAAAAAAGCAGATGACCAAAAATAAGCACAAAAAGCCCGACCGCAAAGACGCTGAAAAAGCTGTCAAAACACTCATCGAATGGGCGGGCGAAGACCCAAGCCGTGATGGCCTCATAGAAACACCTGCGCGCGTCGTCAGGGCTTATGAGGAATACTTCAAGGGATACACGGAAGACCCTGAAGACATCCTCGAGAAAACCTTCAAAGAGATTGAAGGTTATGATGAAATGATTGTCTTGCGCGGGATCCGCTTTGAAAGCCATTGTGAGCATCATATGGCGCCGATCATTGGGCGCGCCTGGGTGGCCTATCTGCCCAAAGAACGTGTTGTTGGCATTTCGAAGCTCGCACGTCTCGTCAATGCTTATGCCAAGCGCATGCAAATTCAAGAAAAGATGACAGCGCAAATCGCCAATGCCGTTGAAGAGGTGCTGGCACCGCAGGGTGTTGGTGTCGTCATCAAGGCGGAACACCACTGCATGACAACGCGTGGTGTGTGTAAGCCTGGAACGGATCTCGTCACCAGTCGTATGCTCGGTGCGTTTCGAGATAACGCAATCACACGTCAAGAATTTCTGACAATGATTGACTAACACCTGGTTAGAACTCGTGTGGACAGTGCATGCCTAGTAATCAAACCAAAACCATTTTGATCACTGGTGCCGGTCAAGGTATTGGTCGGGCGAGCGTTGAGCTGTTTTCACAGCGTGGCTGGAATGTTGCCGCCATGGTGCGCTCTGAACCACAACCCTATAAGTCTGGCGAGGGCATAATCAAAACGTTCACCATGGACGTTACCAAGCCAGAGTCAGTCGCAGCAGGTATCGCGGACGCGATTGCTGCCTTCAAGCGTATTGATGTTGTGGTTAACAATGCAGGGTATGCGCGTGGTGGTGTGTTTGAAGAACAAAGCGATGCTGAGATTCGCCAGCATTTTGAAACCAATCTATTTGGTGCGATGTCAGTGACGCGCACCATCCTCCCCCATTTGCGGGCCAATGGTGCTGGACGCATTATCAACGTTTCATCCATCTGCGGACGCATGACATTGCCACTACTCAGCGCTTATTGTTCAACAAAGTGGGCACTTGATGGGTTTTCTGAAGCCCTCAGTTTTGAACTGAAAAGCATTGGGCTCAAGGTCAAGATTATAGAACCCGGCGTTATTCGGACTAAATTTGTCAGCAACACCATGAACATCACGCGTCAAACAAAACTCAATGCTTACAACGAGTTTGTCGACAACGTCCTGCCAAATCTCCAAACCTGGGAAGACAGCGCCCCAGAGCCAGACGTTGTCGCCCGTAGCATATGGACTGCTGCAACAGATATCTGGCCGCGCTTGCGCTATCACCCTGCGGGACTG
This sequence comes from Hyphomicrobiaceae bacterium, assembly GCA_021775735.1. Taxonomy (GTDB): domain Bacteria; phylum Pseudomonadota; class Alphaproteobacteria; order Rhizobiales; family Hyphomicrobiaceae; genus JAHZKN01. The sequence goes on along the minus strand of JAJFHG010000068.1, from coordinate 136,417 downwards.
ATGGCCATTGCGCCACGCGGCCTCGTCCCTGGAAATCTTTATGTCCGTGCTGTGCGCCGCATAATGAACGCCTGGTGAGGCGCGGGTTACGTCTCTGACACATCTTTAGACTGTGATGTCGGCCCAACAGGATAATCAACCTGACTGAGATAGAGACCTGTTGGCGGAGCCACCGGACCACAGCGCGCGCGATCACGAGAGTCTAGTGCCGCCTTCATCTCGCGCACAGGCCACTTGCCATCGCCAACAAGTCTTAAACTCCCGACCATAGACCGCACTTGATTGTGCAGGAACGACCGCGCTTTTGCCTCGATGTGTACCTCCTCACCGACACGCGAAACACGCAAGTGATCAAGCGTTTTAACAGGAGATTTTGCCTGGCACAGCGATGCCCGAAAGGTTGTAAAATCATGGTGTCCGAGAATTGTCTGCCCAGCTGCATCCATCTTTTCAACGTCAAGCGGTTGTGGCACCCACCAAACACGCGCCGCCTCCAAGGCCGGGCGCGCACGCCTATTTAAGATGCGATAAAGATAGCGGCGCGAAAGTGCACTAAACCGAGCATCAAAGTCATCTGCAACGCCTTCGCAGTTCAAAACGGCAATCGGATGTGGCTTGAGGTGATAGTTGACTGCCTCTTGAATACGAAAGGGATCCCACACTTTTGAAAGGTCAAAGTGTGCAACCTGACCCAGCGCATGGACCCCAGAATCTGTCCGCCCGGCACCCTTCACCTGAACGCGCTCACCAGAAAACTTGAAAATAGCATCCGCTATTTCCGCTTGGACGGTGAGCCCACTGGCTTGCTCCTGCCAACCAACAAAAGGTGTGCCGTCATATTCAATTGTGATGCGATAGCGCGGCATGTCCGGCGACTGGCTCTCAAACAAAAAAACACGCTGACCACCTAAATGGCAGACAGCGTGTTCAGTCCTAACGGAGTTTGCCGGGCGGTGAAAGCCTCGATCAGACTCAATCTGCTTTGCAGCGTATTCGCCTTAGTGGTGACCGCCGTCACCACCCATCATGGAGAGCGATAATTGCGGCTGGGGCGATAGGGTCGTACGGGACGGCCAGATCGACGTCTGAATTTTTTTCCACCGCGATGCGCAAACTTACCGCGCGCAAATCCAAGTCCGCCGACGACACCACCGCCACGCACAGGAGCAACTCCCGAGCTGTGATCATAGTAGTGATTATGGCTTTCGCTCTTTTCAAACACGCGCGTGTCTTGAATCCCAAGATGGAGCGGTGTTTGACCGTGCGGATTGATAATCATATGCCGTGTTGGAGGTAATCCGCGAAAAACCCGGACGCCACTCTCAATGGTGACAGTGGCACCGTAATAGGGGCGCGTTTCAATCCGTGTTGTGTAGGCTTTGTCATGCCACTGGGCAAAAGCAGGTGCGGCTGCAGTTATGCCGGCGACAACCAAAGCGGCTCGAATAAGGATACGCATCATACAAAAACTCCTGCAGGGAAGCTCAAAAAAAATCTGATGGAGCGTAGTCTAACGCGTTGCAGGGCAAACCTGTTAACGGATCATAAACCATGATTAACGCGGGCCGAGGAGCCCACATTTTTGGCCTAAAGTGGCACCTGAGCACCCTTTTTAAGGGGGAAGCCACGCAGAAATTCATCGGCCTCGGAGATCCGGCGCCCTGCGCGTTGGACTTGCAGCAGACGCACCGCACCCTCACCACAGGCAATGGTCAGCCTATCATCGAGAACAGTGCCAGTGGGACCGCTGCCTTCGGCACGCTCTGATTTCAAAACCTTGATCCGGTCTTTTTTGCCCGCGCTATCAGTGGCCATGAACCACGCACCAGGAAATGGCGCCACACCCCTGATATGATTATGGACCTCTTCTGCGGATTTAGAAAAATCAATCTGGCATTCTGATTTTTCAATTTTACGCGCGTATGTGACGCCATCTTCAGGTTGTTGGTGCTCTGGCAGAGTTCCCTTCTCCAATTCTGCCAAGGCTTCGACCATTAAATCCGCGCCCGATGCTGCTAAGTGGTCGTGCAAATCATCCCCTGTCATATCCGGGCCAATCCGTACGCGATGTTCGAGGCAGATCGGTCCGGTATCCAGTCCCTCGTCCATCCGCATCACGGTCGCAGCGGTCACCGCATCACCACTCATGATGGCGCGTTGAATAGGGGCTGCCCCCCGCCAGCGCGGCAATTTTGAGGCATGCAGATTAAAACAACCAAGCTTGGTTCCATCAATCACGGACGGTGGCAGCAACAATCCATAGGCCACCACCACGGCCGCGTCAGCTTCCAACGCACAAAATTTTTCTTGATCACTTGCGGCATTGAAATTAAGCGGCGTTTCTACACGCAGTTGCAGTCCATCTGCAGCGAGATGCACGGGAGATTTGCGCTCCGCCATGCCACGACCGGCTGGTCTTGGTGGCTGGGTATAAACAGCGGTAACATCATGGCCAGCAGCAACAATCTGGCGCAACGTCGGCACGGAGAAACCTGGCGTTCCCATGAAGATCAGTCGCAGCGCCATAAAATTGGTTACCCCATGTCCAATGCGGCGCGCATGCCCTGCTGAGCCGCACACCTGCATAATTCAGATTGACGATCAACACGGTTCCTTAACCGCGCGCCAGCTTCTTGAATTTCCGCATTACCATATCCCGTTTTAAGCGCGACATGTAATCAATGATCAACTTACCATCGAGGTGGTCAATCTCGTGCTGAATTGCGGTACCAAGGAGGCCCTCGGCTTCAAGCTCCTGCGTTTTGCCAGCGCGATCAATATAACGCACTGTGACGGGTGTTGGACGCTCAATCTCAACCAAAACCTCGGGGATCGATAAACAACCCTCTTCATGGTCTCGCATCTTATCGCCCTGCTTCACAATTTCTGGATTGATCAGCGTCAACGGTGCCATTTCGTCGTCTTCGTCAGCGACATCCAACACAACCAGGCGCTTTGGCACACCGATTTGAATAGCGGCCAAGCCAACGCCAGGAGCGTCGTACATAGTCTCCAGCATGTCGTCGGCCAACTGCAACACATCCTCGTCGATGGTTTCAATTGGATCTGAGACTTGCCGAAGCACGGTTTCCGGAAGTGTGATAATAGGTTTAATGGTCATTACCGTCAGATAGGAAAGTCAGACGGCCACGTCAATCTTTGACCACCACTGTTCTGCGACTTACAGGTCAAGCACCTTACACAAGGCCTGATTAACATCCCTGATATCGAACCGACGCTCTGCTTTCAGGCGGCTGGCACGTGCCATGGCCGGGATCAAGTCAGGGCGCTTTAAGATGGCATCCATCGCGATGGTCAGGGCACCGATGTCACCGCGCGGTGCCAAATAGCCATTGACCGTTTCATCGATGGTGTCACGACAGCCAGGCGTATCTGATGTAATGACCGGGCGCCCCGCGGCCAGAGCCTCCAGAACAGACGGCGGCATGCCTTCGCTGTGGGATGGATAAACGTACACATGTGCCCGCCCAAGGGCAGCACGCAAATCAGTTTTCTCATCCAGCACTTCGAACTGTTCACCGCTAAAGCCAAGGCTCGCAACATCCACCTCATCCCGCCCGGACATACCAAGCATAAGAAACTTTGCTGACCGCGCATGCGCCGACACACGCTGGGCCGCCTGTACATAATCATAAACGCCACGAACAGCCTCCGAACGCGCCGCCATCAAAAAAACCAAGCCTTTAGACAAGTCTGGCAGCGGTAACGCGTCCTGCGTCTCCACATCCACGCCACGACCGGCCACAACACTGCTGTTTGCGTCTGGCCCCATCAGGCCCTGGTCACGCACCAAGCGTTGATGATCCCCATTGTGAAAGATGATGCGATCACTGAGCGACAAAGCGCGACGAAACTGATTGCGCGTTGGCTTACCGCGATCATCAACAATCGGCTTCAAGAAATCTGGAAGATCGTTGCACAGACTGATGACACGCGGCACTTTTGCCCGCTTCCCCGCCACCGCCGCATGACACAGGGCTTCGGCGCCATAGCCAAGCATACAATCGGGCCGCCATTCGGATAGAATTGACTTCAGCGTATTTTGCACCCGGTAGCTATTGAGATAACGTATGCCCGGCGTTTCATAACTTATCAGGCGAAATTCACCACCAATCGTCGACAGCCGCGCCATGTCTTGTACCGATTGTGTATGATCTACGGATTCAGGGGCAATGCATAAAATGCGAAGGCCTTTGCTATGCACGTCTGAAAGAAACGCGTATCGCGACGTGAGGGCACTCGACAAGGACGGTGCCACCAATGCAAAGCGTCGTGATGTCATCGTCTTTACACCCCACCCAACCAGCCAACATAAGATCTCATATTAGAATCACATCGACTTAGTCTGCCAACTATACTTGTTTGCGTGACTTAATCGCTGCTGCCAGCGTGCCTTCATCAAGATAATCAAGTTCGCCACCAATCGGCACTCCCTGAGCAAGCCGTGTCACCGTGACAGACTTATCAACCAAAAGCTCTGTCAGATAATGGGCAGTAGATTGACCCTCCACCGTGGCGTTCAATGCCAAGATCACTTCCTTGATAGCTTCATCGCCGGCCCGCTCTATCAAAGAGGGAATATTCAACGCATCAGGGCCAACACCATCGAGCGGTGATATATGGCCGCCCAAAACATGGTAACGCGCTTTCATGACCCCGGCGCGTTCAAGCGCCCATAGGTCACCAACATCTTCAACCACAATCAGAACAGATGGATCTCGCGCCTCATCCCGGCAAACCGCACACGGTGCCATGGTATCGACGTTGCCGCATAGACCGCAGATGACGATGCGCTCGATAGCTGTTGTCATTGCAGCATTAAGCGGCACCAACAAGTCTTCCCGCTTTTTGATCAGTGCGAGCGCTGCCTTGCGCGCTGAGCGCGGACCAAGTCCTGGCAGCTTTGCCAAAAGCTGCACCAAGCGCTCAATTTCAGGACCTACAATTTGCTTTGCCATGGCACCCAGATAGTTTGACGAAAACGAGGTTCGAGTCGCACGCGTTTCTCCGTCTTGCTAATCGGATTCGTAATCAAGCGCCAAATGAGACAGGGAGCGGAGCGATCTTATAGAGTACAACACCCAAACTGCCACAAACTCTATCCAGCCGATTGCCACACCTTGATGGCATCCAGCGGCCACACCAACATGATGATGTTGAGCAATAGGTTGTCGCGAATGGCGATAGCTAAAAAGATCTCCAAACCAATCACGGTCGCAACCGAAACCCACACCGGCCAAACTGCGGCAAGAAGGAACCCAACAATCATCGCCACGCTATCAGCCACAGAATTCACAATTGAATCACCAAAGTAATCGAGCGAAATGGTCTCGGCACGATAGCGCTCAATGATAAAGCTTGAGTTCTCGATAACTTCCCATGTCACCTCAATAGCAACCGCCGCCAACAGGCGCTGAGGAAGGGACCAATTGGGTGCTAACCAATGCAATAACGCATAAAACAGAAAGCCATGCACAATATGGGTGAACGTGTACCAGTCTGTGAGATGCTGTGAATTGCCCGAGCTTTCGACCACACCGTGCCAAAACTTGATGTCACCGCATGTGCAGATCCAAGGCCGCCCCATCACAGAGAGCGACACAGCTTGGGCAAGCAGTAGAAAAAAACTTGCCAACACGACAAGTCGCGCAGCTGGATCTTTAAACTGCGACAGGATTGGTGAAGAGGAATTGGCCATGGGCGGGGATGTACTCTGCTTTAAAAGAGTTTCATGCCAGGCGGCAACGGCAAACCACCCGTGACTTCCGCCATCTTTTCCTGCATCTGTGCATCAACCTTTATTTTGGCATCGCTTGATGCCGCAACAATCAAGTCCTCCAAGATTTCTGCTTCATCTGGCTTCAACAAGCTTGGGTCAATGTTGACCTTACGCACTTCACCTTTACCATTGAGGACAACCTTCACCAAGCCGCCGCCTGATTGACCTTCGACTTCAAGCTGATCAAGTTCCGCCTGCACCGCCTGCATGCGTTCTTGCATTTGCTTGACTTGTGACATCATCCCCATCAGGTCTTTCATGTATTTTACCCCTCGTGTTTAAAATCGTATTTGTTGTTGTGCTGTGAAACCGTGCTGTTGTTTTGGATCTGACACCTAACCGACTGCACTATCATCATCTTTTTGCTCAACATCAGGAAGTTGAGCGTCGCGAACGTCTTTATCAGGTCTTTTCTCAACAACTTTGGCGTCTGGAAAAACATCAAGCACCGCAGCAACAGCAGGCTGCGCTTTCAATGCGTCCAACCTTTCCTGCTGAAGTCGGCGTTTTACAAGACCAATTGGTTCCTGCCCATCTTCAGATGACAACATGATCATCCATTGCCGACCCGTCCAACGCATAAGATTTTCACGCAGGTCGTTGGCAATGCGGGCTGGCGCACCTTCGAGAAGCTTTAGGTCAATCGCACCGGCAACCGCATCAAAGCGCACCAGCGAAACATGATCCTCAAGGTGCATTTTCAATTTGGCATCACGTTTCTCGGCGACAAGATTGACCACATCCGCAAACGAGGCCACCTGCTCATCATGCTCTTGCGTGTCGTCAACACTCAAATCATCTTGATCTGCAACCCGGACCGCAGCGTCTTTCTGTGGGCTCTCAACGGGGTGATCAGGTGAATGTTTAGTCTCTCTCGACCGAGGCGGGAGAGGTTGTCCCGCGTCAGTTGCCACTGGCGTTTCGTCGCTGGAACGTGCCAATAACGAGCCTTGTCCAGTTTCATCTTGTCGTTGCGCACCACGGGCGGTTGGTACGCTATGCCCCTCCAGGGTCTTGATCAGGTCTTCGGGCGACGGCAAGTCAGCGACATAAGCTAACCGAATGATCACCATCTCCACCGCTGAGATCGGGTTGGGCGCGCGGCGCACATCGTCAAGCCCTTTGATCAACATTTGCCAGGCGCGTGCCAACACCGGTACTGAAATTTGCTCCGCCAAACTTTGAGCGCGCCGTCGTTCTTCTGCTGACAATGCTTCGCTTGCTGTTTCCGCCCCAAGGGCTTTTGTGCGTGCAGCAACATGAACGGCTTCGGCGAGATCCGCGGTAATCTGAACCGGCTCCGCCCCGTCCGAATAAAGGTCACCGATTGCCGTTAGCGCAGCGCCAGCATTGCCTGCAAAGAGGTCGTCCAATACATCAAAGATCCGCCCGCGATCGGCCAATCCGAGCATAGCGCGGACATCAGCTTCACTGACCGCCCCCGATCCCATAGCAATCGCCTGATCGAGAATGGATAATGCATCGCGCACGCTGCCTTCCGCGGCCCGCGCAATCAATGCAACGGCATCTGGGTCCGGCTTAGCACCTTCTTTTTTGGCAATCGATGTGAGATGCGTTGTCAACGTCGGCACATCGATACGACGCAAATCAAATCTCTGACACCGCGACAGGACGGTCACCGGAACTTTACGGATTTCCGTGGTCGCAAAAATAAAACGAACATGTTCGGGTGGCTCTTCAAGTGTCTTCAAAAGCGCATTGAATGCGCCCTTGGACAGCATATGGACTTCGTCGATGATATAAATTTTGTTGCGCGCGGTGAGGGGCTTGTAACGCGCGCTTTCAATCAACTCACGAACATTGTCTACGCCTGTGTTGGAGGCCGCGTCCATCTCTAGTACGTCTGGGTGGCGGCTTTCCATAATCTCAGCGCAGTGGCGGCCAAGCGTTGGCATGGTAATCGTGGCGACGTTGATGTCGTCGGTTTCATAATTGAGCGCACGGGCCAAAATCCGCGCGGTTGTGGTTTTGCCAACCCCGCGCACACCTGTCAGCATATAGCCCTGCGCAATGCGTCCAGACTGGAATGCATTTGACAGCGTCTGCACCATCGCATCCTGACCAATGAGATCATCAAACGTCTGTGGGCGGTACTTACGTGCCAACACAACATAAGGCACTGCCGCGGACGACCCGGCAGCATCTGTCTTATCTTTTGTGCTGGTTTTTTTTCTGGCCATACCACAACGGGGTGCGCGTGTGGCACCATCTGCAAGAGGCTCAACGCCTTAAGATGAAGAGGAGGCTGACGAACGACCCGCGTCCTGATCGTTAGGGCTGCTTCCTTCCGGACCTGACCCGGTTGGCGAGGGATGCGTCCGCCGCCAACCTCCAGAGACCTAATATGGACGCTTGAGCCCCCCCGCGCAAGAACCCACCACCGCGGCGTTGTGGCTAACTAGAGCAAAAAATCAGCACCAACTGATGCGTTTTTTGAAGGATCTGGGCACTCCGCCACACTGGTTGCGTCTCGAAAGCCGTGATACTGACCGAGACGCTCATAATCAGCAGAACTCTATGAAAACAAAATCGCCACCACAATCGCCAACAGCGCAAAATCTGACCTCAGAATTGAAAAGTACAGCCGCACCCAAAGTTGGCTTTGTGTCTCTTGGGTGCCCCAAAGCACTTGTCGATTCAGAGCGCATCATCACCAAGCTTCGCGCAGAGGGCTACCAGGTAGCACCAGACTACGATGAGGCTGATGTCGTCGTCGTCAACACCTGCGGCTTTCTCGATTCCGCGAAGGCAGAAAGCTTAGACGCCATTGGCGAAGCCATGTCCGCCAACGGTCGTGTTGTTGTTACAGGCTGTATGGGCGTTGAGGAAGATACCATCCGCAAAACCCATCCCGGCGTTTTAGCTGTCACTGGTCCACACCAATATGAACAAGTCGTCGAAGCCGTGCACGATGCCGTTCCACCACTGCACGACCCGTTCGTTCACCTGGTGCCCGAAGAGGGCCTCAAACTGACGCCACGTCACTACGCGTATTTGAAAATTTCAGAGGGCTGCAACAATCGCTGCTCGTTTTGCATCATTCCGAGCTTAAGAGGCGACCTTGTAAGCCGTCCCGCAGGCGACGTAATGCGCGAGGCCGAACGCCTGGTCAAAGCCGGCGTCAAAGAATTGCTCGTCATCAGCCAGGACACATCAGCATATGGTGTCGATATCAAATATGCCGAAAGCCCGTGGCGTGACGCACAATTGAAAGCCAAATTTTACGACCTCGCCGAGGCACTTGGCTCACTCGGCGCTTGGGTCCGGATGCACTACGTTTACCCCTACCCCCATGTTGATGACGTGATCCCGCTGATGGCTGACAGAAAAATACTGCCCTACCTCGATATTCCTTTTCAACATGCCTCGCCCACAGTCCTAAAGGCGATGCGGCGTCCGGCGCACCAAGAGAAAACGTCTGAGCGTATTGCCAACTGGCGCACGACCTGCCCTGATCTCGCTGTCCGCTCGACATTCATTGTCGGCTTTCCGGGCGAAACCGATGATGATTTTGAAATGCTTTTGGATTGGCTAAGAGAGACGCGCCTCAATCGTGTTGGCTGCTTTGTATACGAACCTGTTCAGGGTGCAAAAGCAAATGAGCTGCCGGGTGCCATTCCCAAGCGTATTGCCCAAGAGAGGTGGCAGCGTTTTATGGAAGTCTCCCGTGAAATTTCTCAAGACATTCTGAAACAGAAAATCGGTAGCACCGTCCCTGTCATCGTTGATGAAGTGGATGATGAAGGTGCGATTGGTCGATCGCAATGGGATGCGCCCGAAATTGACGGCACCGTATTCCTCAATGGTGTGACCGATGTCGCGCCTGGTGATATCATCTCCGCTCAAGTTGAGCACGCCGACGCCTATGATCTATGGGCAAGCCCCGTTACGACAGACGCATAGTTCAAAATGTTTCTTTTTCGATTGGAGCTGAAATGAAAAAATATTGTATCGCTATTCTTATTGTCCTGACACAGCTTACTGCGCACACAGCGCTAGCTGAGCAGGCCACGAAAGAGAGTGTCCTGGAACTCATGGAAATTACAGGTGCCGCAAAAATTGGCAAAATGTTCACGGACCAACTAAAGCCAATGTTCCGCCAAGCGGCAAAGAATGTTCCTGATGCTGAATTTGATGCCTTGTTTTCAGAAATGAACCCTGAAGAAATTCTGGAGCTTACAATCCCGGTTTATCAAAAACATTTTACCGAATCTGACGTCCAAGCCCTACTTAAATTTTATAGGACGCCTGTCGGACAGAAGTTCGTCCGCCTCACCCCAACGGTCACAAAAGAAGCTATGGCGATCGGCGAAAAGTGGGGCCGTCAGAAAGCCGTCGAAGTCCTCAAAAAATTGAAAGCCAAAAATAAGGCGGCGGAATAAGCGGTTAATGCGCCGCAGGCGCTAGATCCCACGCAAAACCAGGAAACTTGTGCACTTCACGTGACCAGCCGCCACACTCTAGTTGCAAATCATTCTTAATTGCATATATGTCAGAGACCAAACCCTAATAAGGATGTTGCAACCTATGATCAGCCATCTGCGTGCCCTAGTGACGACGACCTTACTTCTGCTCACCGCTGGCTGCAGCCCGGACGAGCAAACTAAGACGTCTGACAGGTTCAAAATCATCACAACGTTCACGGTGATTGCGGACATGGCATCCAACGTGGCCGGTGATGCGGCAGTGGTCCAATCAATCACCAAACCGGGCGCTGAAATCCATAACTATCAGCCAACGCCGCGAGACATTCTCAAAGCCCAAGATGCAAAGCTCATTTTATGGAACGGCCTGAACCTGGAACTTTGGTTTGAGAAATTCCTCGCTAACTTGAAAGGTGTTCCATCTGTTGTCGTCAGCGACGGCATCAAACCAATGGGCATTGGCGAGGGTCCTTACAGCGGCAAGCCTAATCCGCACGCATGGATGTCCCCAAGCACAGCATTGGTCTATGTTGAAAATATTCGCAAAGCATTGGTGAAGCACGACCCCGAGAATGCTGACACCTACACCGCCAATGCCAAAGCTTATAGCGATAAGATCAAAGCCACAATCGAGCCGCTACGCAAACAATTGTTCAAAGTTCCTGATGCCCGCCGCTGGCTCGTAACAAGTGAAGGCGCATTCAGCTACTTGGCGCGGGATCTTGGATTGAAGGAATTGTATGTCTGGCCAATAAATGCCGATCAACAAGGTACGCCACATCAAATGCGCAAAGTGATCGACACCATCAATGCGAATAATATTCCAGCAATCTTTTCAGAAAGCACGGTATCGTCTGCGCCTGCAGAAGTCATTGCCCAGCAAACCAACGCGCACTACGCTGGCGTACTCTACGTAGACTCTTTATCTAACGCTGACGGTCCGGTACCCACCTACCTTGATCTTCTACGGGTAACGACCGAAACAATTGCCAAAGGGCTAACCCCCAAAGGACAAACCCCATGACCGAAGCTGCAACCACACTCGACGCTGGTCTACACGCACCAAAAGCTGCGCCTGAACCAGCAGGCCTTGAGGTCTCCAACGTCACCGTCACCTACCGTAACGGTGTGACGGCGCTGCAAGATGTCAGCTTTGACATCCCAAAAGGCAGCATCACTGCCGTTGTCGGTGTTAATGGCAGCGGCAAATCCACCATGTTTAAGTCCATCATGGGATTTGTTGCCCTGGCCAAAGGGGCTGTTACCGTTCTGGGCAAAAAACGTGAAGAGGCTTTGGCTGAAAACCTCGTTGCCTACGTGCCGCAAAGTGAAGATGTCGATTGGAACTTCCCTGTTCTTGTTGAGGACGTCGTGATGATGGGTCGCTATGGGCACATGGGCTGGATGCGCAAGCCTGGTGCGCGCGATCATGCCATGGTCACAGAAGCGCTTGAACGGGTCGGCATGACCGACTTTCGCACCCGCCAAATTGGCGAGCTCTCCGGTGGTCAGAAAAAACGCGTGTTTTTGGCCCGTGCCCTGGCGCAAGAAGGTCAGGTCATCCTGCTTGATGAACCCTTCACCGGCGTTGACGTGACAACAGAAGAACAAATTACATCATTGCTGCAAGACTTGCGCGATGAAGGCCGCGTGATGCTCGTTTCAACACATAACCTTGGCAGTGTGCCCGAGTTTTGTGATCGCGCCGTACTCATCAATCGTACCGTGCTTGCCGCAGGACCGACACGCGACGTGTTTACCCAAGCCAATCTTGAAAAAGCCTTTGGCGGCGTGCTGCGCCACTTCACTCTGAGTGGCAAAGACCTGCATGATGATGATGACAGCCGTGGTGTCACAGTTCTGACAGATGACGAGCGGCCATTCGTGATCTATGGCGACGAGGCGCGTAGCACGACTAAGAAACCTTCAGACAAGAAAAAATAGGCACCGTGCTCGCAACCCTTCTTGAACCGTTCTCATATGCCTACATGGTCAACGCCATGTGGGTCAGCGCACTTGTTGGTGCGATCTGTGCGTTTCTATCTGCCTATCTGATGCTGAAGGGGTGGTCATTGGTGGGTGACGCACTTTCACACTCTATTGTACCCGGCGTTGCTGGCGCCTACATGCTGGGTCTGCCGTTTTCACTTGGCGCATTCTTAGCTGGCGGCCTAGCGGCCGGCGCTATGTTGTTTCTCAATCAGCGTACGAAACTCAAAGAAGACGCCATCATTGGCTTGATCTTCACCTCTTTCTTCGGTCTCGGCCTGTTCATGGTCTCGCTCTCCCCGACATCGGTCAATGTGCAGACCATTGTGCTTGGCAACGTGCTCGCCATCTCACCAGGAGACACTTTGCAACTCGCGATCATTGGCGGGGTCACGCTTTTAGTTCTGACGCTGAAGTGGAAAGACCTGATGGTCGCATTTTTTGATGAAAACCACGCCTGGACCATTGGGCTTAACCCAGACCACCTGAAAGTTCTGTTTTTCACCCTGTTGGCGGCGTCAACGGTTGCCGCCTTGCAGACCGTCGGCGCGTTTCTCGTCATTGCCATGGTGGTAACACCTGGCGCGACAGCCTACCTGCTCACCGACCACTTCCCGCGCCTCATTATCATTTCCGTCATCATCGGCACCCTGACCAGTTTCATTGGTGCCTACGTGAGCTACTTTCTGGATGGTGCTACGGGCGGAATCATCGTTATCTTGCAAACATTGGTGTTTTTGACCGCGTTTTTGTTTGCTCCAAAATACGGCCTTATCGCGCAACGCGCCCGCGCCAAAGCCAGTCTCGACAAGACTAGCCGTGAGGCAACGCCATGACAGATCTCATCCAACACGCGTTGCAACCCTTCACGCTGGCGTTTATGCAGCAAGCCTTTCTCATCGCGCTTGCCGTCGCTATTCCCATGGCACTTCTGTCTTGCCTTCTGGTACTCAAAGGCTGGTCGCTGATGGGCGATGCCATTTCGCATGCCGTTTTACCCGGCGTTGTGCTCGCCTATATCGCCAACATCCCTCTTGTCGTAGGCGCATTTGGAGCTGGCATGGTCTGTGCGCTGGCAACGGGGTACTTAAAAGAAAACAGTCGCGTGAAAGAAGATACCGTGATGGGCGTGGTGTTCTCAGGCATGTTTGCGCTTGGCTTGGTGCTCTACGTCAACATTCAAACGGACGTCCATCTCGATCACATCCTGTTTGGCAACATCCTGGGCGTCAGTTGGCGCGATGTTCTTGAGAGTACCGCCATTGGTGCAGTCGTAGCCGCACTTATTCTCTGGAACCGCAAAGACCTGTTGCTCTATGCCTTTGACCCGCAGCACGCCAAAGCTATTGGATTGCCGGTCTCCGTGTTGCACTATGGCCTGCTCGCCATCCTGTCGCTCACCATTGTCGGCGCACTGAAAGCAGTTGGCATCATCTTGGCTATTGCCTTGCTGGTTGCCCCGGGCGCCATTGCATTTTTATTGACGCGCCGGTTCGATATGATGCTGGTTGTTGCCACCCTCATTGCCATCGGTTCGGCTCTATTTGGCGTCTATGTCAGCTTTTTTATTGATAGCGCGCCCGCACCAACCATCGTCTTGACCATGACCATGGTGTTCATCGCCGTATTTGTTTATCAACAATGGCAGATCGCCCGCAAAGCGCCCGCCAGGGGCTGACCATATTGCGGGCAACGACCCCGTGCACCATGGAGCCGATCTTATGGCCCGCTTTGAAGGACTGCTCCAAAACCGCTGCACGCTGACAGTGGTCATGTTGACTGTTATGGCTGTTTTGGTGGCGTACAAGACTGTACAAACAAAACCATTCCAAACCGACACGCACGGAGTTGTCTCCTTACAAAGCCTCAAACTCGCGCAAGATCTCACGCGCGCCGAGCCGCCAGAACCTGGCGATAGAGATCAACACTCTTATACTTCAGGCGCCGGCTATCCCATTGTTATCGCGGCACTCGCTTCGTTCGATCACAAACTTAAGAGCGCACTACACTGTCATCAACAACAGGTAACCTGCGACCCCGGCGCGTTCAAAAGCCTGTTCGCACTTCAATATGTCTTTGCGCTTCTTAGTCTTGTTGCGATTTTTCTGTTGGCATGGGTATTGTCGCGCTCTTGGAGCGTTGCGCTTCTTACTCTCATTTTTGCATTTGTGGCTGGCTCTTTTGGCGGCCTTGCAGGTCTGCTTTCGCCGCTCATATGGCTGCAAACACTTATGTTTTTCTTTCTACTGTTTTTGGCGCTTGCCGCAACACGTGACGATGTGAAATGGACGCTTGCAGCCGGCGTAACGCTCGGATGCGGAGCATTGTTCTCACCTCAGCTTTTGGTGGTGGGTATTGTGTCGACAGTTAGTGTTTGGCTGATTGGCAAGGGTCGGCACCTCAACCTCAGACATCCTCTGGCTCATGCCGGAGCACTGGCCATCGGCACCCTAAGCGTTGCAACTGCGGTGGCAGTATTTCTGCACGCTGCAGATCTCAAAGCTGTGATGTGGCAGCAGCTCATCCACAACACGTCAGAACGTCTGACCGAATCTAACGACCTGCTCTCCTATCTCATCACGACGCCTGGGATTTTTTTACGCGGGCTTTGGGTGGGCACGCCTATCCTGACGCTACTCGGCCTGATCCACCTGCCATCGCTGTTAAAATTTTCACGTGAAGACGCCCGCCTTGGGCCAACACTGCTGGTTGCGATCCCGATACTATCGCTGGTCCTGGTCAACGCGCTTCTGACCGCCAACAGGCCTGCCTACAATGTAGGATTGGTTTTCTTGTTGTGTTACGCAACAGCCTATCTCGTCGGCCGCACAGAGATCAGACGGAAATTCTGGGAAGACAAAGAACGCTCGGCAATGACGGTAAGCTGATCTAGTGTTCGGCAGCCAAGTAAAAGCGATTGACCCAGCCTGTTACGGCCCCATGAGAAACAGGGCACCACCAAGCCTGACAGATACCTACAATTTTAACACCACCTGCGCGGTGTGGAATAGCACCAACAATCGGGGAATACTCAGAGGGTCTTTTGCGGATGTTTAGTACGTCCAGCTCTGAAACATGAGCAACACGGAAAGACGGATTCATCTTCCAGGACGTTTGACGCAACGCAGCGGCGACTTTTGGCACCTTAGTGACCTTCTTATTGCGAGCCAGCGCTTTGGCCGTTCGCTTCACGTGCGGTTTCTTGCGCGACTTAACCTTTACTTTTTTAGGTGCTGCTGTCTTATCGCGCACCAAGCGTTCTTGCTTTTCTGTTTTCACTGTTAGGCGTGCACCAAGCGATGCCATTTGAAACTTTATTTTTGGTGGCTTTGGTGTAGCCGCCTGCACGACTTTTTTCTGAGCGACTGGTATGCGATCCACCTGCGGTTTTGGATCAGGCTTCACCGGGGCTTGAAGGGCCATCGCCAACTGCACATCAGGGGCAATCGGCTTTGTGCGCTTGATCAACGCGGTACCCGTTTCGCCTTTCTGGCTTTCCCAGAAAACTTTGTTGCCATGTTTGCGCAATTTCAGGCATTGCGCGTCGCCATCAAACCAGTGGTTCCATTTGTGGCACAAGCGCGTGCGGGATACCCACCAACGTCCGGTATCTTCCTTTGCGCCAAGATAAAATCCCATCGCTCCGGCATTGGCTGCCAACGATCCGTCCGCGCCATAACGCACCGGAATTATTGTGTTGAGAGGGGTGCTGATGTACATCACGGTGCCAGTCACGAGGCGCTTGATCGCAGGGCCTGCTAATTCACGGGGGCCTGCATATGCCGAGGTTGCCACGACAAGCCATCCCAAAATCATAACCCACCGAAACATATATACGCGTCCCTCAAACCATCATATTAGCCGCAACTACCGCAAAGCTCCCCGGGGTAGAAGTGCCCGAAGAGTGTGGCAGGAACACGGAAAAAATAGCTTAACCCTGGGGCCGTGAAGCCAGGAAAATTGCACTCAGAACCCAAGAACAATGACGAGCTTGATCATTTTCTCTATTTGAACACTTAAGATTTTCTCTTGGCGCACTCGGTCTGGTTGGGTACGTATAGGTAAATCAAACTGGGGGCGGTGGACGCAACCAACGTCTGCTAAGAAGACAACATGATTCCAGAGCCATACTTACAAGCCCTTTTTGGTGGGGCATTAATTGGCCTTGCAACCGCCCTGCTGTTGCTGATCAATGGCCGCATTGCAGGTGTCAGCGGTATATTTGCGCGGGCTTTGGGTTTTCGCGGGACCGACCTTGGTGCCAATCTAGCCTTTGTTATTGGCCTTGTGCTCGGACCGCTAAGTTACAGTGTGATCTATGGCGCTTGGCCAGCCGCTGAATTTCGCATGCCACTCCTATTTATGGCACTTGCTGGCCTCTTGGTTGGTTATGGCACGCGCCTAGGTAATGGCTGCACCAGTGGCCATGGCATTGCCGGGCTGGCGCGCTTGTCACCACGCTCAATAGCTGCGGCAGCAACGTTTGTCGCCAGTGGCGTTGTCACCGTCTTCATTATGCGCTCATTGGAGATGTTGTGATGACAGCGACCTTACGCACATTCATTGCGCTTCTGGCTGGGATCTTGTTTGGCAGCGGCCTTGCGATTTCCGGTATGCTGAACCCAGAACGCGTCCGCGGCTTTCTCGATATTACCGGCGCGTGGGACCCATCGTTGGCATTTGTTCTGGTCGGAGCCGTTGCAGTCGCGGCCGTTGGAAACCTACTCAGCAAAGCGATGTCAAAGCCGGTTCTTGATGACACATTTCATGTGCCAGAAAGCAATGGTCAGATCGACCAGCCGCTTCTTGCCGGTTCTGCCATCTTTGGAATCGGCTGGGCGATCTCAGGCCTGTGCCCCGGCCCCGCCATCGCCTCGATAGGCCGTGACGTCTCAACCATCTATGTTTTCGTCTTGGCCATGATTGCTGGTATTTTAATCCACTCTGGTCAAACCACTGAATCAGATAGCTAATCCAAGCGTCAGCACGACGATCTATCACGAACTTGGGTGCCGTGTTCCCCGCGAAACAGCCGCCCGGACAAACCTGCGCCATTGTCCTCATCAGTTGAGCAGCATCCCAGTACCGCACATGACGCGAGACTGAGTTGCCAATGCGGCACCTAGATGAGGAGGATTTTTCAAATGTCTTTGCGCGGTTTCACATCTCACATAACGGTTAGCTTTGGCGCCATCGCCCTATCAGCCCTGAGCTTTACAGCCAGCGCCAATGCTGCCGGCGATCCCCGTGGCATCTGGTATGATCACAATGGCCGCGGCGCCGTTGAAATTAAAGAATGCTCCAGCAACGCCAAGCGCCTGTGCGGTCATGTTGTTTATGTAAAAAAGACACGTCACAAGAAGCGTTGTGGCCAGCAGATTATTGGCAACGTACGCAGCAATGGACGTGGCTGGATTTACAGCCCAACGCGTGGCCGTAGTTTCCCACTGGCGATGAAACGCCTGAGCAACAATCGCCTGCGTATCGTTGGCAATGCCGGTTCTTTCTTTACCAAGACCTACGTTTGGAAACGTGCACCCGACAGCATCGTCAATTGCGAGCAAGCCATTGTCGCAAAAGCCAAGGTCGCACCTACCGTAAAGCCTGTCGCAAAAGCCAAGGTCACCCCGACTGTAAAGCCTGTCGCAAAAGCGTCGCCAGCAACGACCCCGGCTAAACCAAAAACCGAGATCAAAACAACAACAGCAAGCACCGATAGTGAGCCTGGCAACGCATCATCCGCAACTACAGCATTGCTCGCAACGCCAGTTGTTGCCGAAACACCCGCTCCGGAAGCAGTTCCAGTCGCCACACCAGAACCAGAAGCGAACACCGAAGAACCACAAGCGAACACTGACGGTGTTGATGACCTCTCACCACCAGGTGGTCTCTCAGATGGTGGTGATGACAAGTTAGCTAAACTCGAATCTGTGATTAAGAAATTCACCGGTGGCAAAGGCCTCAAAGGATTAAAGGGGAACGGTAAGAGCGGTGGAAAATGCAAGTATCGTATCCCGTATGTGGGACGTACCATTCGCGTGAAGTGCTAGAACACCGGCAAACACATCCCAAAACAAGAGCCCGCCAAGCGTCGTTGCTGGCGGGCTTTTTTAATGACCAACGTTACAGTCTGTCGACCTAATCATAATGCGGGTTAAACGCATCGCGACTGACAATGTCGTAGTTTGAACTCAAAAGAGCATAACACAAATTTCGAGTGGACGTTTCAGGACCTGCATTGCGTTGCAGGAACAGTTTGACCGCTTCATTAAAACGCGCCAATTCAATTTCAAGCGGATAGGGGCCAACGCAAATACCCGCGATATCCCAACGGTCCCCCGAACAGACTTCTGGCGCCCGAGACGCCGACAAAACCTTCGACAAATAATAATGGATATAGTGGCGTACAGCACGCGAGCTGTCTAACACACGCCCATTGGTACGCACCCAGTCACCTGACACTGTTTTTCGCACATCGAAGTTCTTCGTGCATTGCGTCTCAAGCGTGATGGATTTGCGGCATCGCTCCGCACGCCGCTGCCGCCACTTTTTCATATCCTCTGGATCGCAGGGCGAATGCTTGCCATCTTCACAGGTTGCATCACAGGTGTCTGTGTAAGCACGAAAACAAACCGGTGTTACCGAACGGTTTTGCTTACCAAGGTCAGCCTCAATATCAATGGAAGAAAATATCGAGCTATAGCCAAATAGCTCCTGCGCTAAAGCACGGATGTGCGAACTCTGCCCGCGCTTGTCCGAGGCAAAATCCTTGCGCAAATCAATGCGGGCATAGATGGCGCGCTGCACGACTCCAAATGCTTTTTGTGGAAAATGTGCATAGCGATCTGGAATATCAGGGTCGCGATCCGCATTACGATCCAGCAGTTTGAAACACTGATTATAAAGCCGGTCACGCCCGCCCATTTCACAATGGGGGTCTCTCGGTATTTGGGAGGCCGGGGTTTTTCGCCGTGTCAAAGGACGGCGCAAGCAGTGGGCGTTGATGGCATCCCCACCACCTTCCGTCAGAGTAAGTTTGACGTACTCACTCGGCCGATCCACCAACGAACCAACGTTGACCTCAACAAAAGCAGCACTGCCATCCTCATTGGTTGCGTGCAGTTCACTAAAGCCTTTGTGGGTGTGGGCAGAATAATAGCGATCAAACAATCCCATCTGCGCCCACCTGCGGAATTGCCCTCCAACGCGCGTCGAGCCAAATCGAAGACCAAGCAGGGAGCGCCGCTTCAAAGACGTAAATGGGTGGTGTCCCACCAGCGTTGAGGAGATGCCCGTTTTTTTGTTTTCCTTCAACCAGCGCTCAATGATCTCAAGTTGCACGTCGCTCATCGAACCGTTGTTGCCCGCACCCTGAAACATGTGCGCACTCAACAATTGTGGGCGGTCTCTATAATCGCAGGTGTCGACCAAAATCAAAGACTTGAATTTTCCAGAACGGCCAACCGGCAGGCGCACTTCCTGGACAATAAAACCTTTCCAGCGCTGCGTCTTGTCCCAGGCCCAGCACACGCGATGGAGATGTTTTGCCCCGGTATCTTCTGAGCATTTCAGATCAACGCCAGAGCGACTTTCCAATTCAGCATAGTCAGAGTCAGCGGCAATCTTTCCAAAGCGCAAGTCGGCGTTAAAGCGTGGCACCACGGCACTCAAATAGCGCTTGATAAATTTCTGCTTGGTCATGATCGTTGCATTGACATCGCCGATTGGGTCCAGGCGATCAAAGCTGCGCATATTACGACATAATGAAAACCAGTATTTTTTGTTCTCCAAGTTTGACGGAAGAAATCGTGAACTTACGACCTTCTCTGGGTGAGAAATGCCAAGAAAGAAACTGTCATGATTACCTGGCGCCATGTACCAGGGCACGGGATTACCTGCCTCATCGCGTGTATGCGCTGCCATCGTGGCGTTGAATTCGCGGAACTCGCTGACGCAGCCATTGTTGATCGCATCTCCGAGATGAATCACGACATCGGCAGCCGATTGATCGGGGCTGGCAAGTTCGCGCTTCAAAACATATTCCAGAATACGCAACGAGAAGACATTGGTCAGTGCCGGTCGGCGCGCGACTGGGATTAGTTGATCTGCGAAGAACGACTGTTCGCCAACTGAGTAACCGTGATCCTCAACGTGTTGATTGTCAGCGATGAAAACAGCTTTAGCTGTGTTGGCCGAAACCTGGGCTACCTGACTTAACAATGCGGCACCCCAAAAAGCAAAAAAACGTATGGCGCGTTGAGCCTTTAAATATCTACGCATGACAAACTCCTTCGCGACGCTTAACAGGGTTCAGATACTAGGCTGCAGGCACTATTGAGACAATTGTAATTGCTGGATTGGAGTTATCGCCTGGAGAACTGTGCATGTTTCAACACAATGCACGGGGTTCTGTTAGTTTTCTTTCAGCGCATGGGCGATGATTTTGCGCATAACGCTTGGCAAGGCTTGATCAGCCAGGTCGTTTCGCGGCACCCAGCGGCAGCGCGCAGAATCAGCCCAAAACGTCAGCTCTGCACCCTCTGACACGATTGCGCGAAACACCAAAAGTTCTAAGCGAAAATGCGTGAACGTATGCACCACTTGGCCTGGCATCGCCCACCAGTCCGCATGTAAAGGGGCACCCTTCAGCGCAATATCCGCTGCAAGCATTTCATCTACCCAATCGGTTGACGGCACCTCCAACATCTGGGCCAGCAACCCTGTGTCAGGACGCTTGCGCAGCAGCACGCGGCCATCTTCGCGTAACGCCAAGAATGCAACACCAAACCGCGTTGGGCGTTCAGGCTTAGGTGCCTTCATCGGCAACTGCGCTTCAATGCCTTTAAAATTGGCATGGCAGTCGCCCTGCAACGGACACATCAAGCACGATGGTTTTTTAGGCGTGCATACGGTTGCCCCAAGATCCATCATCGCTTGCGCAAAATCACCAGGACGTTCGTCCGGCGTTAGTGTTGCAGCCAGCTGTTTAATTTCAGGCTTTGCACCGGGCAAGGGATGCGTCACAGCAAACAAGCGCGAAACGACACGCTCAATATTGCCATCAACGGGCGTTGTCGGATGATCATACGCGATGGCTGCAATGGCAGCCGCTGTGTAAGGGCCAATGCCGGGCAGCGCCTGTAGCTCTATTTCCTGTTGCGGGAATTCGCTGCCAGGCAGCGCTGCAACCTGCTGCGCGCAGGCATGTAGATTGCGTGCTCGGGAATAATAACCCAAACCCGCCCAGGCACTGAGCACGTCTTCCTGCTCGGCGCGCGCTAAATCCTTCACCGTCGGCCAGCGAGCAACAAATTTTTGAAAATACGGAATAACCGCCCGCACGGTTGTTTGTTGTAGCATCACCTCTGAGAGCCAGACCCGATAGGGATCCGGCGTTTCTCCAGGCTTGGCCCGCCATGGCAATTCGCGGCGCTCTTGGTCATACCA
Source organism: Hyphomicrobiaceae bacterium (assembly GCA_021775735.1). Taxonomy (GTDB): domain Bacteria; phylum Pseudomonadota; class Alphaproteobacteria; order Rhizobiales; family Hyphomicrobiaceae; genus JAHZKN01. The sequence continues at coordinate 114,736 of JAJFHG010000068.1, read as the reverse complement.
ATCCAGAAGCGCCTGCACGGTATCTGGCCCGGCTGGTCGAAGTGGCAATTGATGTCGAAGAATTTCGGTCACTGAGCCAAGCGGGTCCTAGTGGTTTGCCGCGAATCACGCCTTAAAGAGTAGGCAGGCACGCGCCACCTTGGCACGTGAATTCGGGACCTGATATGGACCAGCTCACAGAAAAACGCTCCGTCCGCCGACCATCGCCAGACCGGGCGGTGAAACGGACACATCCCCCGCGCGCCACAACACCGGCGCCGGTGTTGCCGGAGCGCGTCTTTGCCGCCTTACCAGATGGGCCCAAGCGCTATGTCGCTGCCAAGCCGTTAGCGCGCTTTATTCCGAACGTAACCAAAAAGGTTTTTCAAAAACAGGGGTTTTCATCAGCAGCATTGGTGGCGGATTGGTCAGACATCGTTGGAACGTCCCTTGCGGGGCAATGTCTGCCGGAGCGCCTAAAGTGGCCACGCGCCACCAGAACCCGAGCTGATGACGCGCCACCGACACGTCCCACAGGCGCAACACTCACCTTGCGCACCGATGCCGCCTATGCTCTTGAAATTGAATACGCCAGTGCGCAAATTTTGGAGCGTATCAACGCCTATTTTGGCTATCGCGCCATCACTACTCTCAAGATTGTGCAGGGCCCGTTGGTCGACAGGGACGATACCAACCCCTCGATAACCCCACATCGTCGCCCGCGCCACACCGACCCAGACGTCGCGCTGAGCGTTGATGCTGCGATCTCAGAGATTGAAGACGACGGCCTCAAAGCGGCCCTGGCTCGTATGCGCAAAAGCGTTCTGACTGAAAGCTAAGCCATTGTTGTGAAATGTTAATTTTGTATCGTTCATGGCCCAAATCCACGTTCAAGCCCCAAAATCGACCTGAAGTCAGACCACGCCACACCAATAAGTGAGCCCACCATCGCGATGCAGACCACCATTCAGGTCGCATTCAGTGCTGATTTGCCTTAATCAGGCAGCCAACCCATGCTAACCGCTGGGGCCAGACCAATTTGCTGCCACCGCAACGAGAGGTAGCTGGCAGCTACGAAGGAGTTCTACCACGTGTCGAAGTCGTCATCTTATCTGACAGTATTTAAGCTCAATGCGCCCCGCTTTGCTCTCGGCGCCCTCGCGGCGGCCTTCACGGTGATGGCAACACTCGCATTTGCGCCAGCCGACAGTTTGGCCCAGCGCACCAGCGGGCCCGATGAAATTGACCAAGCAGAACTGATCAAAGAAGGTCAGCTCAAGAACATCAGCATTGGTGAACCCAACGCACCGGTGACAATTGTTGAATACGCCTCGTTAACATGTGGCCATTGCGCAAACTTCCACACCCAGGTGCTACCGCAGCTGAAGGAAAAATACATTTCCAAAGGCAAAGCCCGCATTATCATGCGTGAGTTTCCACTCAACGCCCGCGCTTATGCCGCCTCGATGATTACACGGTGCACCAACGATGGCGCCACGCTGGCGCTCATCGACGGTTTGTTTGAAACCCAAAAGGACTGGGCGTTTAAACGCACCAATGCAGAGTTTAAACAAGCCCTTTTTGACTTTACAAAGCAGGCTGGCCTTTCTGAAGATGATTTCAATAAATGCCTTGGTAACAACAAATTGTTGAATGATCTGACATCACAGTTTACTAAAGCCAGCGAAACGTTTGGCGTGAACGCAACACCTGCCTTCTTCATCAATGGCAAACGCTTACGTGGCGGGCCAACGTTAGAAAACTTTGAAAAAGCCATTGATTCAGTACTGGCTGAAAACAAATAACAAGGGGCACATCTCGGTGCGTATTTGGCCCACGCGTTCCTGGCCTGTGTTTACAGCGGCACTTGCTGCCAGCTTGCTTAGTGCAGGCTGCAATAATTCTGCCGTACCCGGTCTTTCAGGCGGACTTGGTTCGGGTTCAGGAGACAGCAGCGCCAGCGCATTGATTAACGCGAGCACTGCACCGGATGCCAAAACATCAGGTGGCGGCTTTAATCCTCTGGCCCCACCCACAACGAAGGCACCTGGTGGGCGTGAAGTGATCAAGAACCCCACGCTTGACGATGTACTGACGAAGGGTAAGCTCGCCGAATTCACGCTTGGCCCGGCAAACGCGCCTGTTACCGTGATCAAATACGCGTCGCTCACCTGCCCCTACTGCCGTCAATTCCACCAGAAGGAATTTCCCAAGCTCAAACGCGAACTGATTGATACCGGCAAAGTCCGCTTTATCATCCGCGAATTCCCGATTGGCCGCGCCTCGGGCAATGCAACCATCGCGCTTCGCTGCGCTAAGATGGACAACTACCTGGATCTTTATGGGAAATTTCTCGCTCAACAGGCCAACTGGGTGTCCCAGGATGTACGCCTGGACCGCATCTACGCTGTGGCACAACAAGTGGGGATGAAGCGGAGTGAGTTTGACGCCTGCTTGAAGAATCAAGGCATGATCAATGACCTACAATGGGTCAAGGATCGCGGTCGTAAGCTCGGCGTCATTGGCACGCCGAATTTCTTCATCCAGAACAAGCTTTATAAAAAGCAGCTGACGGTTGCAGAAATTCGCCAGGCGGTTGACCAAGCGCTTAAAGCGCCAGCCTTAGCAACGAGTAACTAGGCGAGCGGGCTTGGCGTTTTAGCCGGTCGACACAAAGCTGACCCAACCAAAGATAGTGATAAGGCCTGGCTATTGAGCCAACCTTATGGGGACGGGCAAAGGGACGTTGCATGAAGATTTCACGGCTCAGGCTGTTGGGCTTCAAATCATTTGTCGAGCCGACCGATCTGGTGATCGAGCCGGGGCTAACCGGTGTTGTCGGCCCGAACGGGTGTGGCAAATCCAATTTACTTGAAGCGCTCAGATGGGTGATGGGCGAAACGTCATACAAATCGATGCGCGCTTCAGCCATGGATGACGTGATCTTTTCCGGTACCAACACACGTCCGGCGCGCAATAATGCTGAAGTGACGGTCTTCCTCGACAACACAGATCGTCAGGCACCTGCTGACTTTAACACCCAAGACGAGATAGAAATTACGCGGCGCATTGAGCGCGAAGCCGGCTCCGCCTATCGCATCAACGGCCGCGAAGCCCGCGCCCGCGACATCAAAATTTTGTTTGAAGATGCCTCAACCGGGGCGCGATCACCTGCTCTTGTCCGGCAAGGTCAGATTTCTGAGATCGTCAATGCCAAACCAGAACAACGCCGTCGCGTTCTCGAAGACGCCGCAGGGATTGCTGGCCTGCATTCGCGCCGCCATGAAGCTGAGCTACGCCTCAAAGCGGCTGAAAATAATCTGGCCCGCCTGACTGACCTTTTAGGACAGATCAAATCCCAGATCGAAAACTTGAAGCGACAAGCGCGACAAGCCCGCCGCTATAAAGAAATCTCCGGCGATATCCGCAAGATTGAAGCTCTTGAAATGCATCTGGCATGGACGGATGCACAAACCGGTGTTGATCACGAAGAAGAAAATCTAAAATCCGCACTGTCCGCATTGGCGAAGGCAACCGAGCTTGAGTCTCAAGCCTTGACCAAAGAAGCCCACCACGCTGATGAACTACCACCACTTAGGGAAGCTGAAGCTGCGCGTGGTGCTGTTGTTGGTCGGCTCAATGTTGAGCGCGATAATCTTGACCGCGAAGCCCAGCGGTTATCTGATCGCCAGAAAGAGTTGGCGGAACGTAAACACCAACTTGAAACTGACATCGGCCGTGAACGGGATTTGATCGCCGAAGCAACAGAAATTCTCACCCGCCGTGAAGGCGAACTGAAAACCCTGTCCGCACAAGAAGTCGATGCTGCAACACTTGAAGCTGAGGCCAACCAAAAGCATACGGAACTGCAAGCTGATCTCACAAGCGCAGAACAGCGTCTCGCAGAATTGGCCGAGCAAACCGCCAATGCTAAAGCGCGCCGCCAAAGCTTGGAAGAAATGCGTCAGGAACGCGCAAGTGCAGCTCAGCACATAGAGAACCAATTGGCCAAGCTGGCTCAGCAAGCACTGGCCATTGCAGCAAGTGCGCCCGATGCAGCAAAACTGTCTGCAACGCACGAAACCAGCCAACGGCTGGCTGAAGAACTTACCGATATTGAACGCCAGGCTATTGCAGCTGAAGAGCTTGCTGCAAAAGAAGCTGTCATTGCCAGCGAGCGACGTGAAGCAGCCGCAGATGCAAACCTGCGCGCTAATGAATTAAAAACTGAACGCGAGACGCTGGCTAAGCTTGTGACGCCGACCAACGATGGGACGTGGCCTGCGATTGTTGATGATATCGAGGTTGCAGCGGGCTTTGAAGCCGCTCTTGGCGCGGCTCTCGGCGACGACCTTGATGCACCAACTGCAACCGAGGCCCCTGTGCACTGGTCTCTAACTGATGCTGACGGATCTGATGCAGTATTGCCCGTTGGAGCCGAACCACTCACCAATTATGTGGCGGCACCTGTCGAATTGGCACGCCGCTTGGCGCAAATCGGTTTTGTCTCCCGTGATGACGGGCAACGCCTACAACGCGCGTTGAAGCCGGGGCAACGTCTCGTGTCTCGAAACGGCGATCTGTGGCGTTGGGATGGCTTTACAGCCGCAGCCGAAGGCATGACGCCTGCCGCACAACGGTTGGCAGAACGCAACCGTCTACATTATATTATCATTCAGGAACGCCAAGCGCTGGAGGAAGCTGACAAATACCGTAGCGCAGAGGCAGAAGCTAAAGACATCCACGCCAAAGCTGAGACAGACGAACGCCGCTTGCGCGTGCTCTGGCGCGAAAAACAATCTGAATTGGCGAAAACCCGTGAGAGCTTGACGACGATTGAGCGATCGGCGCGCGAAACGGAGGCTAAGATTGGCGAAGTAACCGGCGCGCGGCTGTCAGGTGAACAAGATCTCAATGCCACGCAGGCACGCATCAGCGCCATTCAGACTCAACTTGATAGTGACACCGAGTTAGAAACTCTGACCCCACAACTCAGCCAAGCCCAACAGGCCGTGTCTGAACTGCGCCAAAATGCAGTTGTCACACGCGATCACGTTGCCAAACTTGAGCAGCAGCGTCTTGGGCGCTCAGCCCGGATTGAAGAGAACACAACCGAAGTCCAACGCTGGACACAAAAGCGCGATGGAGCCACCGCGCACATTGAAACGCTCAAAACGCGTCTTGCAGCCACCGCAAGAGAATTGGACGACCTAGCTGATCTGCCCGCAAAAATTGAGACCAAACACCAAGCACTGCTCAGTCAACTACAAGACGCTGAAAAATACCGCTTGGAAGCTGCCGACAAATTGGCTGAAGCAGAAAATGTCTTGAACGCCGCCCGCCAGGATCTGCGCAATGCGCAGAACCAAGTCGCGGAAGGGCGCGAAGGTCGTGCAGGCACAGAGGCGCGTCTTGAGGCCTGCCGCGCGCGTCGCCAAGAACAAGCCCGACGCATTCGCGAAACCTTCGACGTTGCACCAGAAGCCTGTCTCACCTTAGCCGATTGGAACACTGAAAAGCCGCTGCCTGCTTTCCAAGAAATTTCTGATAAACTGACCCACATGAAGACGGATCGTGACCGCCTCGGTGGTGTCAATTTGGCAGCCGACGACGAACTCACCGTGCTCAACGAGCAATTCTCCAGCATGGATACAGAACGAGCGGATGTCGATGCAGCCATCTCAAAATTGCGCGGCGCCATCAACAAGCTCAATCGCGAAGGCGCCGAACGCTTGGCCGAAGCGTTTGAGAAGGTAAACCGCCACTTCACCGACCTATTCACCTCACTGTTTGGCGGCGGGGAGGCGCGGCTTGAGATGCTTGAGGGTGAAGACCCCTTGTCTGGGGGCCTGGAAATCATCGCCAAACCACCCGGCAAAAAGCCAACAACCCTTTCGCTGTTATCGGGCGGTGAACAAACGCTGACGGCGCTATCGCTCATCTTTGCGGTCTTCCTGACCAACCCAGCACCGATCTGTGTCCTCGATGAGGTCGACGCACCGCTGGATGACGCCAATGTCGATCGCTTCTGCACGCTGATGGAAAAAATGGCGCAGGAAACGGCCACCCGCTTCTTGATCATCACCCACCACCCGATGACCATGACGCGCATGAACCGCTTATTTGGGGTCACCATGGCGGAACGCGGGATCTCGCAACTCGTCTCAGTTGACCTTGAAACTGCACAAAGCTTCCGCGAAGCGGGCTAATCCGCTCATTTAAGTCTCAACACTTTGGCATGTCTTGGTTTGGCTCCAGAACATGATCACCCAAGGTCTGCGTGTTGGCAGACCTTGACCATGCGAGGCAACTTCGGGTTACAGGATGCGCGCTCATACCTTGAGATTGATAAAATCAGCGCTCAATAATCCTGTTGGGTTTTAAATGGAAGTTTCAAGAATTTTGCACTGAAAATAAGCGCATCCGTTAACACTCGGGATTGCAACACACCCTCAACAATCCAAATCACACCCTGTGTTGGCGCCCTAACGGCTCCAACGTTTACGAATGCCCACACAGATTATGGTTAGCAACTCCTTACTTCAATACTGAAGCGATTCTAAAAATTGAGTGTTTCCCGGGACCTATATCAGAAACAGACGAAATGGATCAAAATTAAAATAAAAAACTCCATGCAAAATACAGGGATCATTTTCCAGACAATTATTTGCAATTGTACCTTTCACAACTTCGTACACTGCCCATTGTAAAGTCAGTCCAGTTGAAATTCCAAAAAGACTACGGGCAGGGTGTCATGTTGAAATTTTCCAAATCGCTGCGGAGCGCTCTTAAAGGACGGTCTTTCTTACAAGACCGTAGCGGTGAAGTCGCGATTTTGTTCGGAGTCATGGCCATTGCCTTGTTCTTAACAATCGGTGGCGCCGTTGACTACGGTCGCTGGCTGCACGCGCGCAATCAGACAATTGCTGCGATGGACACGGCCGTCCTCGCAGCCGGGCGCTCATTGCAAACTGGCGGAAATCCGGCCGCCGCCGTAGCAGCTGCTCAAGCGTTCTATACTCAAAACGTAGCAACTCGCCTACCCCTGACGAGTGACTCAATCACTTTTGATGTCGCCGCAGACCAGATGTCTGTAACTGCAAGCGGCAATGCAACGATCGCAACACCGTTTTTGAGCATGGCGTACATTGACGAGTTGAATATTTTGGACTCTGCCGGTGTCGACTACTCTACGTCGGAAATCGCCATCGGTGACAATGCTGGTGTCAATCTCGAAATCTCGATGATGCTCGACGTCACGGGTTCAATGAGCGGCAGCAGAATTAACGACCTTAAGACCGCCGCAAAGGACTTAATCGAAATCGTCGTTTGGGAGGATCAGAGCGAATACACATCTCGCGTAGCCCTGGTGCCTTTCTCCGAAGGCGTCCGCCTTCCGAACAACCAGGCCTTGAAAAAGGCAAGAGGCAATCGTCCGAATAAGTTCAAGAAATCTGGTACCTGGTACTACCGCAGCAACTGCGCGGTTGAACGCACTGGCGCTGATGCATACACCGATGCTGCACCTGGAAACAACCGCTACGTGATGGTGCAATACGTGCCAAATAACAGCAGGGTCTGCAAGCCAAGCGCGAGCAACAAAATCCTTCCGCTGACCAGCAACAAAAACAAACTACGTTCCAACATCAACAGATTGCAAACGACAGGGGGCACCGCTGGTCATTTGGGCACCGCCTGGTCTTGGTATACGCTTTCGCCAAATTGGAATTCGCTTTGGAATGCTGAAAATCAGGCTGTGGATTATGACACGCCTGAAACACAAAAGATTGCGATCTTGATGACAGACGGTTCTTACAACACGCAGTACACGAGCGAAGGTATCAAGTCGTATTACTCAGGATATGCAGCGAACGGCTCCTCCACCACTCAAGCCCGTGCTCTGTGTACAGCAATGAAAACTGCTGGCGTTACGGTTTACACGGTTGGGTTTGGACTTTCGTCAGGGTCAACGGCTGCAACAACCATGTCTCAGTGTGCCACGGACGCGTCCAAGGCATTCTCCGCTGAAGATGGCGAGCAGTTGAAGCAAGCATTCCGTGCAATTGCACTGGAACTTTCTAAGCTGCGTCTTTCAAGCTAAAGGTCCCAACACTTCAATTAAAAAAAGCCCGGCGGGCATGCCACGACCCGCCGGGCTTTTTCGTGCCCGAAGCAACCAAGTACAATCCTTATCGAACCAAGAACGTATATGCCTCCTATCGCGTTTAAGAAACGATGCGATAGATAAAATAATAATAAAATTGCATGTGAATTTTATAGTTTCACTTTTCTATTTACACATTTTGATTTTGTAATTTTGAATACTGCGGGAACTTATCATGTATTCTAATTTAAACATCCATTCTCAAATGAGCTCACACACGGATTGCATGTCATGTTGAACCTGTCTCAAGCATCCCTACGCACAAAACGGGCCAAGTCTTTCCTACGCAATAGCGACGGAGAGGTGGCCATTTTGTTCGGCGTCATGGCCATTGCATTGTTCCTGACAATCGGTGGCGCTGTTGATTACGGTCGCTGGCTGCACGCGCGCAATCAGACCATTGCTGCGATGGATTCAGCTGTGCTCGCCGCAGGGCGCTCATTGCAAATTGATGGGGATGCGAATGCTGCTGTCGCAGCCGCTCAGGCCTACTACACTGAAAACATAACAAACCGGCTTCCTGTTAACAGTGATTCAATCGCCTTCTCCGTTACTGACGACGGCTTGGCGGTGGAAGCCACCGGCAACGCGACGATCTCAACGCCGTTTTTGAGCATCGCTCATATTGACGAATTGAATATTTTGGACGCAGCGGGTGCTGATTATTCCAAATCTGAAATCGCGATCGGTGGTAACGCGGGTGTCAACCTTGAAATCTCAATGATGCTTGATGTCACGGGCTCGATGAACGGTGACAGAATTGCAGCCCTTAAAGTTGCAGCGAAAGATCTGATTGACATCGTCGTATGGGACGATCAGAGCGAATATCAATCACGTATCGCTTTGGTACCATTCTCAGAAGGCGTTCGACTACCATCATCAGCGCTTTCGGCAGCACGCGGCAACCCAGCAAGCACGTATAACTATACGTATTGGTCCTGGGGAACTCTGCGGACGCGTACGTACTATCGGACCGACTGCATAGCAGAACGTGTGGGTGCGGACAATTACACCGACGCAGCACCTGGCTCGGGTTCCTTTGTGACAACGGTCTATACGCGCTATTCATCAGGCAGTTGCAATCCAAACTCCAGCGCTGTCATCCAACCGCTATCGAACGATAAGGATGCGCTCAAATCGATTGTTGATGGCTTAACCACCAATGGCGGAACGGCTGGCCAACTTGGCACAGCATGGTCGTGGTACACCTTGTCTCCAAACTGGAACAGCTTGTGGTCATCATCTGATAATCAGGCCGTCGCCTATGGCACAGCGGAAACGCAAAAGATTGCAATCCTGATGACTGACGGTGAGTACAACAGACAGTATTCGTCGCTCAATATCGATAGTAACGGGGTCATCGGCATCAGTGGGTCATCCGGCTCGGCTGATAATGGGTCTTCGACAAACCAGGCCAGATCTCTATGCACGGAGATGAAGACGGCAGGTATCACAGTCTATACCGTCGGCTTTGGTCTCTCTTCAGGATCAGCGGCCGCAACAACGATGGCTCAATGCGCCACGGACTCCTCGAAGGCATTTTCGGCGGATGACGCTGAAGAGCTTAAACAATCATTCCGGGCTATTGCTCTAGAGCTTTCCAAGCTCCGCCTCTCAAGCTAGAGCCTTGGATAACACCAACAAAGAAAGCCCGGCGGGTAGCCCCTTCCCGCCGGGCTTTTGTCATCAAAAGCAGTGTTCCTCTCAAGCGTCCAAAATGTCACCTGGCAGCCAAGTTTTGGCTGAAAGGGGCACGCGTTGAGGGCGATCCGCGAAGGCTGATGATCACCCCGCCGCCGCACCGCCTCCAAAAGCACAATGGCAGGCGCCCTGCGCGGTTTCGCCGTACCCCAAAAGGGCCCCAAAAACAGGCCCTCTCTTGACACTTCTGGCACCCCGCTCATATGTTGCCGCGGTCCGTGGATCCCCGGGTTTTCGGGCTTTGTCCGAACGAGGAATCGCGTCATGCCTGATCCGCAGGATCGCCCCAAAGTAGGAAGCGATTTTTCGTCTGGCGTCGACAATCTGACCCCTGAAGAACGCAAGGGCTTTAAGGATCGACTGTCGAAGCTGGATGCCAAGCTGGACGATGTGCAGCAACGCCGTCGGACAGAGGTAGAGACACACGAGGACAAGGCTATGCGCTCTAAGGGCATGGCCATGGGCCTTCGGATGTCATCTGAATTGGTCGCCGCTGTTATCGTTGGTGGATTGATCGGATATGGGCTCGACAAGTGGTTTGAGACAACCCCTTGGATGTTCCTCGTCTTCTTCATGTTGGGATGTGCCGCAGGCATGGTCAACGTGACGCGGGCATTTACAAAAATGCAGGCTGAGATCGCCGAGAAGACCGGCGGCGACATTGGCCAGGACCTTGCAGACGTTGATGATGATTAAGACTTGGGGGGACGACAGTGGCAGCTGATCATGCAGGGGGCGGTGTTAGCATGCCCGACCCAATTCATCAGTTCGAAATCAAGCGCTACTTTCCGCTTGAAGTGCTTGGAATTGATGCCACGTTCACAAACTCGGCGTTATATATGGTGGCCGCAACGGTATTGATCCTTGGCTTTTTGATCTTTTCCATGCGCGGTCGGGCGCTTGTACCAACCCGCATGCAGTCAATTGCAGAATCCGTCTATGAATTTGTCGCTGGCATGGTCCGCGATGCCATGGGCGAACAGGGCATGAAATACTTCCCGTTTGTGTTCGCCATCTTCATCTTTATTTTCGTGCTGAATATGCTCGGCATGATCCCCGGATTCTTCACCGTTACAACGCATCTTGCTGTCACGGCGGCGCTCGCTGCGCTCGTCTTTGTGACAGTTCTTATCATCGGCTTTGCCAAAAACGGCTTTGGCTTCTTCAAGCTGTTTGTGCCGGACGGGGTTCCACCTTTGATTTTGCCAGTTGTGGTGCTGATCGAAGTCATCTCATTCCTGTCACGCCCGATTAGCCACTCAGTGCGTTTGTTTGCCAACATGTTGGCCGGCCACATCACACTGAAAGTCTTCGGTGGTTTTGTTGTCATGCTTTTGGGCTCAGCTGGTGCGGCAGCGGCACTTGCACCACTTCCAATCTTGGCTGCAACGGCGCTCACAGCTCTTGAATTTCTAGTCGCCTTTCTGCAGGCCTACGTCTTTGCGATGTTGACCTGCATGTACCTCAACGATGCGCTGCACCCAGCGCATTAAAGCTTCAACCCACGTAAACAAACACAACGTTTCATCACAGGAGAACGAATTATGGATCCAGCTTCAGCAAAGTTCATCGGTGCAGGTCTTGCCGCTATTGGCACAGGTGCTGCAGCCATCGGCGTTGGCAACCTTTTTGGCCAATTCCTTCAGGGCGCGCTGCGCAACCCATCAGCAGCTGACGGCCAGTTTGGCCGCTTGATCTTCGGCTTCGCTGTGACAGAAGCCCTGGGCATCTTCGCACTACTGATCGCCTTCTTGCTGCTGTTCACATAGAACGCGCGGCGACGATTTAAACCCAAGCGGGTGCGGACAACAACTACGTCTGTTGCCCGCTTGGGCTTTGCATCTTTATACGAAATTCAAAACTAGGTTTTCGGCATGGCTAATACCGTCACCACCGGCTCTGATGCGCCACATGATCTAAGTACGGGAACTGAAGTGCCCCACGATGCGGGCCACGCAAAAGCTTTCCCACCGCTTGATCCTGCACACTTTGCACCACAGCTATTCTGGCTGGCACTTTCCTTTGGCGCGCTCTACATCATCCTGTCTCGGGTAGCACTACCACGCGTCAGTGAAGTAATCGAAGAACGCCGTGACCGCATCCAACGTGACTTTGATGCTGCAGAGCGACTCAAGGACGAGACCGACAAAGCGCTCAATGGTTATGAAAAAGCGCTAGCTGATGCGCGCTCCAATGCCTCCAGCATTGCCAACAAAGAACGTGAAGTTCTCAACGCTGAAGTCGCCAAAGAACAAGCCAAGGTGGAAGACCAAATTTCCGCCAAGCTAACCGAGGCCGAAGCGCGGATCGCAGAAACAAAAACGAAAGCCCTTCAGGGCGTCAATACAATTGCCGCTGATACGGCTGTCGCAATCGTTGCAAAGTTGGTTGGAGACACGGTCAGTGCTGATGAAGCTAAAAGCGCGTTGCCAGCCAACTCGCAAGACTAAGAGGTCGCTATGTTTCCGTTAGCCGTTAGCCTGGACCCGTCCACCGCTGAATTCTGGGTTCTGATTTCATTCCTGCTGTTCTTTGCCGTCTTGTTCTACAAAGGTGTGCCAAAGATGATTACAGGCGCGTTGGATGATCGCGCTGACAAAATCCGCACTGAGCTTGATGATGCCCGTAAGTTGCGCGAAGAAGCTCAGGAACTGCTTGCCGACTATCAGCGCAAAGCACGCGAAGCGGATGATGAAGCTAAAATCATCATTGAACAGGCAAAGCACGAAGCAAACGCTCTGGCCGAAGAAACGCGCAAGGCGACAGCTGAATCGCTTGAACGTCGCACCAGGTTGGCTGAAGAAAAAATTGCCCGCGCGGAAACACAGGCTTTAACTGATGTCCGTCGCGCCGCGGTTGACGCGGCTGTCAGCGCAGCTGAAACGATCCTCAAAGGCAAAGTGGCTGCGGGCACCGGCGACAAGCTTATTGATGAGGCGCTACGCGACCTCAAAGGCAAACTGAACTAAGGCTGGGGAAAATTATCTATCGGGCGTGCAGGAAATCTAACGCGCGCCAAACCCCACCTTTGCGAAAAACAAAGTAAGAAAAACCCAAATAAGAAACGGCTCAGAATTGAGCATAAATTTCAAAGTTTTAAATCCGGGAGGATTTAACTCTGGCCAGGCCTTGTGCCTGGCCTTTTTTATTGGGAGGCTGCGATGGCGTTTCGCATGCCGGGCATGCGTATGCAGTGCCTCGGTACAGGCCCCCGACCAGTACCCATAGAAGATTACACGATGCGCGCCGAAAAACCCGCAGCCAATCCCCCGCAGCTAATCCATGGACTCAACCAGCAGGCCGCCCGGACGTATTAGTGGGTTTTTTGTGAAACCCAACGCGCACTTCCAAATCACCAGGACGTGCACCTTCCGGTACAGGGAATGTGATCGTTCGCACAGCGGAGAAGTATCCGATGGGGTTTTCAACCGCGACATCTGTATTGACGGTGAGCGCGTCCTTAGCAATCTCTTTGCGGCTGTTGTCCGTTACTTTGACATCAAGCGGTAGTGTAACCTGACCTGAGCGACCACGCGGGCCGAGCAGGACACGGCCAGAGAAGCCATAACGGACTGAGACTTGGCCAGGCCCAATCGTGCATTCGCGTTTGGTTTGTGTGATTTCACCACGATGCATCACTGCCAAACCATCGCCTTCTCGACCTGGCTCATAAACAGTGAAATTGTTTTCTTGCGGCCAGACCACAAATTTCGGGCAGCCAGGCGAAATGGAGCCGGTGTCAAGCGGCGCCGACGGTCCGCCTGCTGTACTATTTTGCGCGGCGGCAAGGAGCTGCTCTTCACTAAGGCCAGCCGTTGACGTTGGTGGCGGGGCAGACGAGCCGCCAAATCCAGACGTTAATGAGGGCAGCCCGCAGCCTGCTAACACCGTGGTCATCACCAACAGCACCGGCGCCAAAACGCGTTGCGCTCCAGCCCTAATTTGTCGAATTTGGATGATAGATTGCATCCTTATTGTCCTACCCGCATAATCGTCATTCACAAAGCGTCATCTCGCATGCAACACAAGCGACCGAATCGTCTCCGACCATTATCATATGTCCCCAAACAAGGCCGCGAAACAATCCATCAGAGTTACTCCCAGTACACCGAGACCAGCCCTGTTTCCTTACAATAGCCACCCGATTTGCCCCCAAAGAAGCCCATGACCGATAGCCTTTCAGGCCCGCAAATTGATCAACGTTCTAAGGCCAAACCGAGGCGGGCGTTAACCCTGCGGCTGGCCGCCCCACGTGGCTTTTGTGCCGGTGTGGACCGCGCCATCCAAATCGTTGAGTTGGCGCTCAAAAAATACGGTGCCCCGGTCTATGTCCGCCACGAGATTGTGCACAATCAGTTTGTAGTTGAGAGTTTGCGCCAAAAAGGTGCCGTTTTTGTGGAAGAGCTCGACGAGATCCCGGAAACCAACCAGCCGGTGATTTTTTCAGCACATGGTGTAGCTAAGGCCGTACCTGCCGCTGCAAAGTCACGCAACATGTTTGCGATCGATGCGACCTGCCCGCTGGTGTTCAAAGTTCACAACGAGGCCGCACGTCATTTTGCACAAGGCTTGGACATCCTTTTGATTGGTCATGATGGCCACCCTGAGGTGATCGGCACCATTGGCCAGCTTCCCGATGGCGCGGTAAAGTTGATTGAAACAGCAGCAGATGCAGAAAGCTATCAGCCGCCAGCGGCAGACAAACTCGCCTATGTGACCCAAACAACCTTGTCGGTTGATGATACAGCAGAAATTGTCGCTGTTTTAAAGCGTCGCTTTCCGGCCATCAAAGAACCAGGCAAAGAAGACATCTGCTACGCAACAACCAACCGACAGGCTGCAGTTAAGGCCATTGCCAATCATGTTGATTGCATGTTGGTCGTTGGCGCACCTAACAGTTCCAATTCGCTGCGCCTTGTTGAAGTGGCAGAGCGCGCAGGTTGTCCCAAGGGGCTTTTGATCCAGCGGGCAAAAGACATTCCGTGGGACGTCATGGATGCAGCCCAGGCTGTCGGTATCACCGCGGGTGCTTCTGCTCCAGAATTACTTGTCAACGAGGTCGTCGCCGCGCTTGAAGCACGCTATGAAGTGTCTATAGAAAGCGTATCAACGGCTGACGAGTCGATCGCTTTCAATGTACCTCGTGAATTGCGTGACGTTGCCGCCGCAGACCCTTAAATCTAGAGCCTAGTCCAACACTCTCAAACACACTGATCTGATCGCAATTCCATGGCCGTTTACACAGACGTTGACGATATCGAACTCAAGGCTTTTGTGGCCAATCATGGCTTGGGGGACCTGGTATCCTTTAAGGGCATCGCTGAGGGCGTTGAAAATACCAATTACTTCGTCGTGACCACAACCGGCCGCTACATCCTCACCCTCTATGAACAGCGCGTAGACCGCGCCGACTTGCCATTCTTCCTAGGCCTGCTGGATCATCTGGCCGCCAACGGTATTGCCTGTCCGACGCCAATCAAATCAGCCAGCGGTGAACAAGTCACAGAGCTCGCTGGACGTGCGGCTGCCATTGTCTCGTTTCTGGAAGGTTTCTGCATTCATTCGCCAACCGCTACACATTGCCGTGATCTCGGGCAAACTCTGGCGCGTCTTCACCACGCCGGAAAATCCTACACACTTACACGTCCCAATACGTTGGGGCTTGCAGGCTGGCGCCCGCTGTTCGCCAAATTCAAGAACGATGCGGATGCCATAACGCCCGGCTTTTCGCAATTGGTTGCAGATGAGCTGAATTGGCTGGATGAGAATTGGCCCAATGATCTTGAGACCGGAATTATACATGCTGATTTATTCCCGGATAATGTGTTCTTTCTGAACGATAAACTTTCAGGTTTGATCGATTTTTATTTTGCCTGCAATGATGCGTTTGCCCTCGATGTCGCAATCTGTCTCAATGCCTGGTGCTTCGATAATTCCGACCAGTTTATTAAGGATCACGGAGCTGCACTGTTGGCTGGCTATCAAAGTGAACGTCCGCTTTCTTCAAATGAGTGCGCGTCCCTTCCGACCCTTTGTCGTGGCGCCGCCACGCGTTTTTTGCTGACGCGGGCATATGATTGGTTGAACACCAAGCAGGATGCACTCGTGCGGCCACACGACCCGCACCACTTTTTAAAGCGGCTTCAATTTCACCAACAGGTCACCACGCCTGACAGCTATGGCTTAAAAACAAACGCATGAGCAGCTCTACGACAAAGTCTGATGAAGATCTGATCACCATCTATACCGATGGTGCCTGTTCAGGAAATCCCGGCCCTGGTGGGTGGGGTGCTATTTTAATGTCCGGGCAGCACCGCAAGGAGATGAAAGGTGGTGCCAGCGAAACCACCAACAATAAGATGGAATTATTTGCAGCGATCTCTGCCCTCGAAGCACTGAAAAAACCAAGCCGTGTCGCACTTCACACCGATAGCACGTATGTGATGAAGGGTATTTCGGAATGGATTCACAATTGGAAAAAACGCGGTTGGAAAACGGCTGATAAAAAACCGGTGAAGAATGTTGATCTCTGGCAACGTCTGGATGAGGCACGCGATTGTCATGACGTGTCATGGCACTGGGTCAAGGGCCATGCCGGCCATCCCGAAAATGAGCGCGCCGATGAACTTGCACGCCAAGGAATGGCCGAACACGTTGACGAACGAGACGAAGAGGGGTGTTAGAGACCCATCTCAATCGCTGAACAAACTGTCTCAGCACTTGAGACGCCATGTTCAGGTGGCGCATCCTCAACATTGAGCAGCTTGACCACGCCATCATCCACGACCATTGCATATCGCTTGGACCGGACGCCCAGACCAAAATCTGACAAGTCGATGTCTAAACCGACTTTTTTGGCAAAGTCCGCCGCACCATCACCTAACATCAGAACTTTGCCCTCAGCATTTGTATCTTTCGCCCAACGGGCCAATACGAAGACGTCATTGACAGACGTGCACGCGACGGTGTCATAGCCTTTGGATTTAAGTTCATCAATGCGGGAAACAAAACCCGGCATGTGCTGTTGATCACACGTTGGCGTATAAGCGCCAGGCACAGCGAACAGAACAACCTTCTTGCCTGAGAACACATCCGATGTTGTTGTCTTGCCTGGCCCATCAGCATTCATGACAAAAAACTCTGCATCTGGAACTGTGTCGCCGACTTTCAAAGCCATGCACTATCCTCCTTCGTGTGGTGTACTAAATATTGCCAGGGTCCTTTGTAGACCGTTTTTATTACCTTGCGTGGGTTTTCTGAGTGCCGCCTTGCTTGCGCTTAGCGCAGCACAAATTCAGATTGCGAAGCACCAAAGCCATCGACAACAGTGGCCTTCAAGGCCTTACCTTTAAGAGCCTGATATTCGCTATCTGAAAGCGTAATTTCATATGCCCTTCGGCCGATATCTTGTACCTGAGTTGCACGCTTTGGCACGGGGACAAACAGCCCGGCAGGCGCTTCTAAAAACAGATCAGCGTCCGTTGCCTCAGACTGATGCTTCGTGGTCAAGCCAATGCGCCAAACGTCTCCCTCTTTTTGCGCGGCATTGACAGACTGCAACATTGGATCGTTGGGTCTAAGGCTTGCACTTTCACGCGGCACAGCGTCCAATGCTGCCAAAAATTCAGAGGGAAGCGATTGGCTGTCGCGCGCAGGCACCGTAATATCGAACTTTGCTTCGGACGGTACGCAAATGTCTTTGCAGATGCCGAACCTTAAATCCACGTGCAGATTGATGGGACTATCCACATCCTCTGGCGTTAAGCGCAGCGGAAAGATAACGCTTCTTTTATAGCCAATCGTATCACCAAGATCTTCTGCCATACGATCGGGTGCTGGATAGAGCACCTTGGCGGTCTTAAGGTTTGACGAGCCCTGCCATAAAAACTCAGGGGGAATCCCGCCTGCTTCTCCGGGGTGACTCCAATAGGTTTTCCAGCCTGGTTCCAGCTCAAGTTGTACAAATGCCAAGCGTGTAGCCACATCTGCATCTGCCGTGCCACCTGTAATCAGGCGCGCGCGCACCTTATAGGCTTGCTGCCATGCGCCATCCTTGGCGGTGACGTCATCACCCCCAAACAGCAACGCACCGCTCAAACTCAGCAATGCTAAAACTCGGAAATAGCGCTTCGCGACTGTTTGCATTGCACACACAAATCCTTTTCACATCTTTGCCTACATTCGCACATTGTCTGCTTAGTGTGCCATTTTACGCTACAGCCACACGTAACCAACAAGACAGGCTCTTGCGTCCATCTCGCACGGTGCTAAAATCTTGGCTCATTGTTGGTCTACGTAACACCGCCAACTTCGGTTTCCGCAATACGCAACCTATCACGTAGATTTGTCAGGCCTAACACACAAATGAGCCAGCATTCTGAACGATCAAATGTTGAATTAACGGACTTTCTCGATGGCCAGCTCCTCATCGCGATGCCTTCAATGTCCGATCAACGCTTTGCAAAAACTGTGATCTTTTTGTGCGCTCATTCCGAAGAAGGTGCGATGGGGCTCATTATCAATCATCACGCTGACAATATCACATTCGAGACCATGCTTGAACGCCTTGAGATCACAGCCTCTGATCAAGCAATTGTCATGCCCACACCAATTGAGGAGAAACATGTCCATTTTGGTGGGCCTGTGGAAACGGGCCGTGGCTTTGTCCTTCACAGCACCGATTACTTTGTCGACAACTCAACACTAGAAATTGACGCTAACACCAGCTTGACGGCGTCAATTGATATCCTCAAAGCGATAGCCAGCGGCACCGGGCCTGATCGCTCTATGCTCGCACTTGGATATGCGGGCTGGTCTTCCGGTCAGTTGGAAAGTGAAATTCAAGCCAATGGCTGGTTACACTGCCCCCCGGATCCAGATCTTATCTTTGATCCTGACATCGACTCAAAGTACGATCGCGCGCTTGCCAAGATTGGCATTGACCCTCTGCACCTCGTGAATGACGCCGGCCATGCCTAACGCCAGCGCGTTTCAAAGCCTAGGCTTTGCGGTTGCCTGATGGTCCTTTGGCGTCTGACTCCGGCAACGGTGGTGGCACTGTTTTTGGCGCGGAATTCCCAGCAAGACGGCGCAGACTATCTGCGATCGAGGGTGGCAATTTGGAGTAGTCTACGTCGTCAACCGCGGAGCTTTGTACGTCAACATCTTGAACCTCTTGCGGAGCAGGGGCTGACTTTGGCGCGGACGCCGACTGGTGCGCCAACTGAGACAAACCACCATTCTTTGGCGGGGCAGGTGGTTGTGTCCTTGAACTAGGATGGCTGGTTGTCGGCGCTTTGTGCGGCATTGATGTCGACGACATGGCCTGCTGTGGTGCTGGCGCACGCGGCGACGTTGGCCCTTGAGCTGGCAAGCGTGGCGGTTGTATCGGCGGCTCCGAACCCGGTGCACTCGAAATTAGCACACCATTTCCTGCTGTGTTCGGGAGCGGTGGTGGCTGCGTGGTCTCAGGAGCATTAGCAGGGCGCGCCGTGCCATTCTGAAGCGGCACCTCGCGACCTGGAACACCTTTTTTGCGGTGTTGAGGATGAACATGTGCCGCGCTTTTCTGCGTACCATTATCTCCTTTTCCAGCCCGCTTGGCCATGGCCATACGATCAGCGGTTGGTTTCGCCACACGCCCTGTCGTCTCATTCTCGTTTGCCTGCGTGTCACGCGGTACGCCAGCGTTCGGCTTACCCGTTGTTTCGCGTTCACCGTCTTGCGCATCACGCCGCCGTGTCTTGAACAGACGACCTGGCTTCCGTTTGCGCTCTGACTTCTCAATGATACGCAACATTTGAATGACATCGCGCTGCGATATCGGCTCACCATAAAAGAAGCCTTGTGCATATTCACTACCGATGGAGCGCAGGAAAGCAGCGGTGTCAGGATCTTCAACGCCTTCCGCAACAACGCTCAATTCAAGTTCATGTGCCATCGCAACCATTGAGCGCACGAGAACCGCCCCAGTGCCGCCGGACTGAGCGCCCTCTTTGATAAAGCTCTGATCAATCTTAATGCCATCAAATGGAAAACGCTGCAGATAAGACAATGAGGAATAGCCGGTGCCAAAATCATCAAGCGTTAGTTCAGCGCCGGCGCTTTTCAGCCAGCCAAGAATCTCAACGGCCTGCTCTGGATTTTCCATCACGAGGGATTCTGTGACTTCCAATTTAAGCGCGCCACGTGGCACAAGATTTTGCCCTAAGATGTGGCGGATTTCCTGAACCAAATCTTGCCGGAACAATTGTTTCGACGACACGTTCACGCTCACGAATAGAGGTGTGTCATCACGTGTCGTTAAGACCTTATGCCAGCGCGCTGCATCCCGCGCTGCCTGCAACAGAACATGCGATCCAATTTTGACGATAAGGTCTGATTCTTCTGCAATCGGCACAAACCGCGTTGGATTCATCATGCCATACTTGGGGTGTTCCCAGCGTATGAGTGCCTCAAAGCCTGCCAGTTCTTCGGTCGAAAGCGTGTAGATCGGCTGGTAAAGAATCTTGAATTGGTTCTTTTCAAGGGCTTTGCGCATGTCGCTTTCAATTTCAACGCGATCATCGCGATCTGCACGCATCTCAGAGCGGAACAATTCAATATGATCGCTGCCGGCGCGCTTGGCGCGATACATTGCAAGCTCTGCGTTCTTGAGGAGTTCGGTCTCATTTTTCGTATCGCTATCATAAACAGCAATGCCCATTGAGCCCGTAAGTACAATATCTTGACCCGCAATCTTAATCGGGCTGCGCAACGAACGGCGCAATCGCTCGGCAAGACTAGCCAGTCCATCAGCCTCTTCCTCGCCCAACACAATCATGGCAAACTGGTCGCCACCGACACGCGCCAACGTATCTTCAGGTTGCAGATGACGTTGCAAACGTCGCGCAACTGTCAGCAACAGACTGTCGCCAACCAACAAACCGAATGAACTGTTCACACTCTTGAACTTATCAAGATCAATAAACAGGACAGCAGGGCGCACGCTTTCATCCTTGCCAGCGCGCAAAATCGTATTGGACAATCTATCCAAAAATAGAGAGCGATTAGGCAAGTTTGTCAGGTTGTCATGGACAGCATCATGGACTAGGCGCTCATGTGCACGCTTGCTTTCCGTCACATCACGCAAAAGGCCAACGCAGCGCAGCGTGCGCGGATCATTGCTGGCAACGCTTGCTGCTTCCAATTCAAACCAACGGTAGCTGTTATCAGCATGGCGCAAGCGGAAGTCTGATTGGATTTTGCCACCTGCACGCTCCTGCACGGTCCACAGCGTCAGCTTAAAGCGCTCACGATCCGTTGGATGGATGTGACGGACAAAATCCTTTGTGCTGGACGACAATTCTCCAGACTTCAGCCCCAAAATTTCTTCAACGGTTGAACCGACACTGATTTCATTGCGCCGCGCGTTCCATAGCCACACTGCAGCACCTGCGCCATCAACCGCCAACGCACGTTGCTGCATCTCATTTGGGGTTGCCCCATACTGCGGCTCAATTGTACGAAACGCGAATTGCGTGATTGTAAACCCGATCGATATGAGAATCAGAACCAAGAACGCGACAAGGCCGGAGACGGCAATTTCGCCAGATAGTTTTCCGGTTAAAAGAACGCCAGCGCTGAACACCCAAACGCAGAACAACATCCACGTTGGGATTAAGGACATCGCGCGATCTTGGCCGCGCAACGCTAAGAACAGGGTGAAGAAAGCACCGACGGCCGCAATCACGACGAATGAAAGTCGTGCAAACGTCGCGGCAAGGCGTGGATCAATCACCGCTAAGGCCACTAAGGCCAGTTGCGATAAAATCCATACACTGACCAACATACGCACCAAGCTGTTCCACAACGCAAGGCGCAAGAAGATATACAAGAAGATCACAAAACTGGCTGCCATCGCCGACTCAGCAGCAGCGCGATAAACAGCGTTGTCTTCAGGCTTCAAATGAAACAGCTTGTGGAAGAACCCAAAGTCAACGCACAAGTACGCCAGCACACACCAGCATACCAACGCCGCGCCAGGAAAAATCAATTTATGGTTTGCGCCAAAAATTGCCGTCAGGAAAATCGCCAAAAGCCCGGTCAGTCCGAGCAAAATTCCGTTGAAGAGCTGTCGGTCCTTAAGCTTCAGCTCGTACTCAAACGGTTTCCAAAGATTGATGCGCGCAAAACGATCTGATGACAGCTCCATCACATATGTAATGGTCTGGCCCGGCTCCAGCGTCACACGGAAGACATCCGCACGGTCCGACTTAATACGCTCAGGCACAAAGCCAATCGATGGTGTAATAGCCGTGATGCGTTGCGCATCAAGGTCCGGCCAAATCGCGCCAGACCCAACAACATTATAGCGGTCCGCTGTCAGCAGGCGCTCAATGGGTTCTGATGATGGATTCTTAAGCGCAAACACAATCCAGTGCGGGTTGGTACCACGCGTCGTGGCGTTGACCGAGACACGCCCAGTGATGCCGCCGGCGCTTGGCGCTGTCACAACCTGAAGACTATCGCCACGATCCTGATAGAGTTCACCACGGGTCGTAATTTCAATTTGATCTTGATCAGGATTAATGACAATCGCATCAAGGGCACGCGCAGGCGCACTTTGAGCCGCAATCGCAAAAGCAACGACCAGCACGCCAAACAACAGACAGACGATCCAACGCCCGGTGGACGTCACGCCTACGGCTTTGCACTGTGTCGTAATTCCTGTCATCCGTTGCAACAGCCCTAGAGCCGCTCATCCTCCGCAATCCGCGCATAAAGCAGATGATCCTGCCAGGCGCCATCAATTTTAAGATAGCTTTTCAACCGTCCCTCCAGCCGAAAGCCACTGCGCTCCAAAACACCAATCGACGGTAAGTTGTGAGGCTGCGTTGCTGCTTCCAACCGATGCAACTTCAACGTCCCAAATGCAAACGGCAAAACAGCACCGACAGCACGCGTCATATAGCCCTGACCGACATATCCTGCCCCTAACCAATAGCCGAGCATCGCG
Organism: Hyphomicrobiaceae bacterium; assembly: GCA_021775735.1. Taxonomy (GTDB): domain Bacteria; phylum Pseudomonadota; class Alphaproteobacteria; order Rhizobiales; family Hyphomicrobiaceae; genus JAHZKN01. The sequence continues at coordinate 91,895 of JAJFHG010000068.1, read as the reverse complement.
GACTGGCAAACGCCGCGGCGGACATTTGACAAAGTACCCCCCCCAATCAACATGTCATTGGCTGTGGAAAATATCAAAAAGGCATAGCCATGGTCATCGCGCGCTTCGCGCTCGTAAAACCTCAGGCGTCGACGAAACGCTGGTTTGGTCATTTCATCGCGCACCCACTTTGGCTCCCATGGCGCCAGGTGCAATCGGCTTGCCGCGCGCAATTGGGCCCATGGGGCATAATCTGTCACCCGCGGCGGGCGCAGCATAATGCCTTCGCCGGTGAGTTCGGTCGTATGTTGTTGGGCTCGATCTGGTCTCAAAAAGGCCATTACCCACCATCCTGCGTTTCATGCAGTTTGAACTGTTCGTTTGCATCGTCAAGCAGACGTTTGCCAAATGTGCCAGCACCAACAACAGAAAAGGTCACTTTGCTGTCAGCCGTTTGGCGGGCGCATGTCAACACGTCCTGTGGTGATACTGCGTCCACGCGGGCAATCAGATCTTCTTTTGAAATCACGCGATCATAGGCAACCAAATGACGGGCCATTTGTTCTGCACGCGCTGCAGAAGATTCCAACGCACTCAGTAAGCCGACCTTAAGCTGTGCCTTGGACCGCTCCACCTCGGCTAACATGGGCGGGGTCTGACACATCGCAGCCAACTCACTGGCTATTACACTGGTGAGTTCGCCAGCCGCTTCTGGCGCTGTCGCCGTATGCAAGTAGATCATTCCGGTATCCTCCAACCCCCAGACATTGGAGTAGATCGAGTAACACAGGCCGCGCTTTTCACGGACTTCCTGAAACAACCTTGACGACATACCGCCGCCAAAAATGCCGGAGAAGACTTGCGCTGCAAAATATCCCTCGTCACGATACGATGGCCCCTCAAATCCCATCGCGATATGGCACTGCTCAAAGGGCTTGTCTGATTTGACCGTACCGCCCGCGTAACGGGCTGTAACGCAGCCACCCTTTGAGGGCGAATTGGGCGCTTGGAATAGGGCCTCAGCGTGGCGAACCAAGGCATCATGGTTGACACCACCTGCTGCCGAAACAACCATTTGAGAGGGACCATAACTGGCCGCCAAAAAACGCTTGAGATCGGCTGAAGAAAAGCCCTGAACCCGCGCTGGCGTGCCCAAAATAGGCCGTCCCAGGGCCTGGCCGGGATAGGATGTCTCATGAAGCAGGTCAAAGACGATGTCTTCGGGGCTGTCCTGGGTAGCGGCGATCTCTTGAAGAATCACCTCCTGTTCACGGCGAAGCTCATCATCAGCGAACAGGGGATCTTGTAGAATATCAGCCAAAATGGCGAGGGCAGCCGCCTCATCTCCCGCCAGCACGCGCGCATAATACGCCGTCGATTCATGTCCTGTGGCCGCGTTGAGTTCACCACCCAGCGCTTCGATTTCTTCTGCGATAGCGCGTGCAGTACGTTGGCGGGTTCCTTTAAACGCCATGTGCTCCAAAAGATGCGACATGCCATTGTCGCTTTCGCTTTCATGTCGCGAACCAGCAGCAACCCAAACCCCAAGTGATGTCGTCGCCAAATGCGCCATGTGGTCTGTCACCACACGCAAGCCATTGTCTAACGTTGTGATCTCAAGACTCATGCGCTGGCACCTGCCCGATGCGCGCGAATAAACGCTTGCACCTCAGCAAGATCATTGGGCAGCTTTGGAATGCGTTCCTCATCGGTAAGCAACGATGCAAGGCGCTCCGGCAATCCTGGTCGCACACCTGTTATCTGCTCTAGCGCATCTGGAAACTTAGCCGGGTGTGCCGTTGCCAAAACCACGATGGGCGCCGCGTTTTGTTTTTTCCAACGTTTTGCAGCGACATAGCCACAAGCAGTATGCGGGTCGAGCACATAATCTGTTTCTGCTTTCACAGATCTAATGGCATCGGCGACATCATCTTCACTCGCCCAAAAAGCAGAAAAATCCCGTCTCATGCCAGCGTGTAAGCTGCCAAGTTCAAACTGACCGTCGCGTGCGAGATCCTTCATCGCTTTGACAACAATATTCGCATCGCGCCCGCTAGCTTCAAAAAGATAGCGCTCAAAGTTGGAGGAGATTTGGATATCCATCGACGGTGAACTTGTCGCTGAAACACCACGCATTTCATAGCGCCCACTGTCTAGCGCGCGTGGCAGAATATTGTTGCTATTGGAGGCGATGATCAACTGTTTGATCGGCAGGCCCATTTGCTTGGCCGCCCAGCCAGCAAAAATATCACCAAAGTTTCCGGTCGGAACAGCAAACGAGAGCTCTTTTTCAGGACCACCCAGAGCAACACTGGCGACAAAGTAGTAGGTGATCTGCGCCATTATGCGCGCCCAGTTGATGGAATTGACACCAGACAAATGAACATCATCGCGGAACGCGTGATCGTTGAACATCGCTTTGACGAGCGCCTGGCAGTCATCGAAATTACCCTCAATGGCAACCGCGTGAACGTTCTCTTCCCCAGGCGTGGTCATCATGCGCCGCTGCACATCTGACACGCGAGCCTCTGGAAACAGAATAACCATGTCAACGCGATTTGAATGGCGAAATGCTTCGATGGCTGCACCGCCGGTATCGCCAGACGTCGCGCCGACGATTGTTGCCCGACGTCCGACTTTAGCAAGCACATGATCCATCGCGCGTGCCAGGAACTGCATCGCCACGTCTTTAAAGGCCAATGTAGGACCGTGAAACAATTCCAGCGCCCACAACTCATCACCAAGAGGCACCAACGGTGTCACCGCATCGGACCCGAACTCGGCGTAAGCCTCTTGGCACATGACCTTGAGCTCTGCCTCTGTCAGATAGTCACCAACAAAAGGCGCCATGATCTGAGCAGCCACATCGGCAAACGGTTTGTCTTTGAACGATTTGATGGTCTGGTGTGAAAATTGCGGCCAGCTTTTGGGGAGATAAAGTCCGCCATCACGCGCCAACCCCGCCAGCAACACCTCATCAAACGTCAGTTCAGGGGCCGTCCCCCGTGTCGAAATATATTTCACGCGCCCAAATAACTCCTTTGGCATCACCGGCCATCCGCTCATCAGTCTCCATCAGATGTGGCTGACGGGTCTTTTAGAACGACTGTTGGCAAGTGATTCTCTATCGAAGATAACGTAATCGCATACCGCTCGGGCGTCTATTTCCGGCCCAAGCCTGAACTCATGGCTGGTCGCGACCCCACATCAAAACGGCATAAACACCAAGCAGTGTGAGCGCTAGCCCAAACCACGTCCAAGCGTAGCCTAAATGGCGATTAGAGATCTCTATTTTGCGCACCCCACCCCGTGGCCAGCCCCCAGGAGCTGGCTGTTCAGCATCCAAAAAGAGGCTCAACTTTGGCCCCAACTCAGCGCTGGTGAGATCTGCGGTCATGGCATCAAAGTCACGCCAGAACCACAGATTTTCAGCCGCATCGTTGTTGGGCGTGAATGCCCCGTTTCGTCCAGGCAGACGAATAAGACCAACCACGTCTTGCATGCCGTCAAGGTGTCCCTCCGCCCGCTTTGAAGGCACTTTCAAGGGCTCTGGAACATAGCCACGATTGACCAAGATGAGGCCCTGCCCATCTGACAACTGAAAGGGTGTGTAGACATCAAAGCCAGCGCCAAATTTCGCATCTGGCGCATAATAATAACGCTCCTCATCATGTAAAAATGTGCCCTTTGCCTGTACACGCAGATACCGAATGTCTTTATTGGCGCGTTGCAGCTTCACCACCTCTGTAACCGTCACCGGCGGGGCGGCTTGGCGCGCTTCGATCTCTGCGAGCAAATTCTCTTTCCAGGCCAAACGTTGCAACTGCCAAACACCAAGCGAGACAAGAATGACAACCACAATTGCGGTTGAAATGGTTAGGGGCCAAAAATTCGGCCGCCGCGCATGCGCGTCACCATTGCCATGTCCGTGCGCCTCATTGGCCATCTTCAAGACGCCCTTCTTCGGCTTTGTGTTTGTATTGCAGTGCAATCAACAGTGCTTTCATGAAGCGCAATAGAACGACAGCTAAGATCGGGGTCAAAAGCCCCCACAACACAACATGAACCCAGACGGGAGGTTCAAAACCAAATTCCACATAAAGCACACCTCCCATCATCAATGCACCAAGCAGAAAAATGACAAACACGGCAGGCCCGTCACCGGTATCAATAAATTTGTAATCCAAACCACATCCACTACAGGCGGAGCGCAAGTTGAGAAGTTGGTGAAACAGCGGCCCCTGACCACAACGCGGACAGCGGCCCATGAACGCAGAATACAGGGTGCTTGGCTCAGTTTTTTTCGTCACCACCATCTCCTCAGGCACCTACATCTGGCGCAAAGCTTAAAATAGAAACTCCAGCACCAATAGCAAAACGGGGCCGGCTCTGATGCCCGCCCCGTTTTAATTTCAAGTCATGCTCGGGCACGCTTAGTGCGCAGCACCTGCATTTGCGCCAGCGCCCCAGACATAAATGGAAGCAAACAGGAACAACCAAACAACGTCCACGAAGTGCCAGTACCAAGCAGCAGCCTCAAAACCAAAGTGTTGCTTGGCTGTGAAGTGACCAGCCAGCGCTCGCAGCAGGCAAACCAACAGGAAGATGGTGCCGATGATGACGTGAGCGCCGTGGAATCCTGTTGCCATGAAGAAGGTCGAACCATAAATATGACCGGCATAGCTAAAGGCAGCGTGGAGGTATTCATAGGCCTGGAAGCCGGTGAAGACCGCACCAAGGATGACAGTCAGAACCAACCCAATGATCAAGCCACGGCGATTGTCTTTCAACAGCGCGTGGTGAGCATAGGTCACTGTCACACCTGAGGTGAGCAGGATCAGTGTATTCAGGAATGGAATAGTCCAAGGATCAAACGTACCCTTGAAAAAACCAGGCGTCGCAGCCGATGTTGCATCAACAGGGACAGGAGGCCATTGCCCGCCAAGCACCTCATTACGGGTTGTCATGCCAACAGCCTCAGCGATGTTGTCGACTTGATAAGTGCCATTTGGAAACAGTGACGCGTCAAAGTAGGCCCAGAACCAAGCAAGAAAGAACATCACCTCAGAGGCAATGAACAAAATCATGCCGTAGCGCAAATGAATCTGCACAACAGGTGTGTGGTCGCCACCATGGGCTTCTTTGATGACATCACGCCACCACATAAAGGCGCAAGCGATCAGCGAAGTCATGCCAAGCGCAAACACCCATGAGCCTTTGACACCAAATAAACCAGCAGCGGACGCGCCCATTGAGCGCATCCAGATGATGGCGCCAAACGCCGTTGTCAAAGCTGCCAATGACGCCAAAATCGGCCAAGGGCTCGGATTGACAAGATGATAGTCGTGTTGGTTTGCGTGCGATCCAGACATTAGTTTCTCCGTCCCCAGTCTTCTTAATCTTTAGACCCTTTATTCAAAGAGCCCCAATTGCAAGTCTCGTTTTCGTTTGCAGTGGGAGCCAATGCACATGCACGGCCCCAACATTCGATCAAATCATTACCTCAAAGCCTAGCGCATCCATACGCCGTGCTCATGTTCCTTTTTCACGTCTCACATCAGAATTCTTCACCACTGCAGATTTATCTACGCTTTCACCCTCTTCAGAGGGATAAAACCGATACGACAGCGTGATCGTATTCAAGTGTGCCGCATCAATATCCCCAACGATCTTTGGATCAATGAAAAACGTCAACGGCATTTCAACTGTTTCACCAGCGGCCAACTCCTGCTCCGTAAAGCAGAAGCACTCAATTTTATTGAAATGCACACCGGCTGTATCTGGTGTCACATTAAAACCAGCAGTGCCTTTGATCGGCTTGTCTGACAGATTAGTGGCTTTATAAAAAGCCAATGCGCTTTCGCCAATTTTGACCTTCATCGTTGTGACGACAGGGCGAAAATCCCACGGCAAATCCGGGTCCACGTTGGCGTCAAAGCGCACCGTAATCATGCGATCCAAAACCACATCCGACGCCGTGTCAGCGCGTTGTGTGGTGCCGCCATAACCGGTCACTTGGCAATAGAGACGATAGAGCGGGACGGCAGCAAACGACATCGCAATCATGCCTGCGACGCACCCGGCGCAAGTCAAAGCGACAATCTTATTGCGGTCCATTGACACCCGCGCATCTCCCTTTCACTGCATCCACACTAAATTGGTCTATTAAGCACGTCGGGGCCAAGGCGCACCAACGTTGCGACATAAAACAAGACAACCAGCAATGCCAAGCCGAGAGCAATTCCGATTGAACGCGTGCGCTGCTTTTGAGCCCGCTGTTCCTCGCTTTTGTCCTCACCTGTCATCACGGTTCCTATCGTTGTCATTTGAAATCCTCTTGCAACGCTATGTCAAAAACGCTGCTATTGCGTGCTCGGCCATCAACACAGCAAACAGAACAAACAAATAGAAGATCGAAAAGAGAAACAGTTGCTTGGCGGCCTTGTCGCTGTCACGGCCTTCGCGAATGCTCCAAACGCGAAACGCGAACCACAAGAACACAACACCAAGCACGCTGGATGTCACGGCATACGCAAGACCACCCAGACCGATGAAAATCGGCACTGCTGCTGTCGCCACCATCAAAACGGAATAGAACAAGATCTGCTTGCGCGTCTCAACATCACCGGCCACCACTGGCAGCATGGGGATGCCAGCGCGTTGATAGTCACGGTTGCGATACAGCGCCAGCGCCCAAAAGTGCGGCGGTGTCCACGTGAAGATGATCAAAAACAGTACGATGCTTTCAATGGAAACACTGCCTGTCACAGCAGCCCAACCAACCATCGGAGGGAATGCACCCGCTGCACCCCCAATAACGATGTTGTGTGGTGTGCGTCGCTTCAACCACATCGTGTAGACGAAAACGTAAAATGCGATGGTCAGAGCCAGCAAAGAGCCAGCGACCCAATTCACGAGAACGCCAAGTGTTAAAACCGAAGCAACAGAAAGTATAACGCCGAAGCTCAACGCTTCATCCTCTGTCACCCGACCACGTGGAATAGGCCTAGCTGCCGTTCGCTGCATAACGGCATCAATATCTGCTTCGTACCACATGTTGAGTGCGCCAGAAGCGCCAGCACCGACTGCAATTGCAAGCAGCGCAATCGCACCAAGAACAGGATGAAGATTTCCAGGTGCAGCGACCATGCCTACCAGTGCTGTGAAGATCACCAGCGACATCACACGCGGCTTCATCAATTGGAAGAAGTCAGTCAATGACGACTCGAAAACAGGCGTGCCAGCCTCAGCGCCGCTGCTTACCGGTGTCCCCGACATTGCCAATGTTCCTCCGCGATACGTTTTTACTTTTTGGAATCTGAGGCGGGATTGTCGTGAGGCCCCGCCCCAAATCAGATCGTTGCCGACCAGCGCTCACCCAGTGAGGGCTGCGCTGGCTGGTGTGTTCTTAGTGCTTACTCGAACCCTCAATACGAGGCAGGGTTTCGTAGCTGTGGAACGGTGGTGGTGAAGATAGCGTCCACTCCAGTGTCGTTGCACTCTCACCCCATGGGCTGTTGCCAGCTTTTTCCTTACGCGCAAACGCCACTGCCAACCCAATGAAGAAGCAAATCGTCCCGACACCCGTGATGTATGATCCATAAGATGACACTTCATTCCACAACGCGAACGCATCTGGATAGTCTGCATAGCGCCGTGGCATACCCGCCAGGCCAAGGAAGTGCTGAGGGAAGAACAAGACATTGACGCCAATGAACGTGAGCCAGAAATGCAATTTGCCCCAAAACTCTGACAGCATGTAACCGGTCATCTTTGGGAACCAGAAATAGTAGCCCGCAAAGACTGTAAACAAGGCGCCAATGGACATCGTGTAGTGGAAGTGCGCGACCACATAGTATGTGTCATGCAACGCGCGGTCGATACCAGCTTGGGCTAACATCACACCTGTGACACCACCTAAGGTGAATAGGAAAATGAATCCCAACGCCCACATCATCGGCAAGCGGAATGAAATTGACCCCCCCCACATGGTTGCGATCCATGAGAAAATCTTCACACCTGTCGGCACCGCGATCACCAACGTTGCCGCCATGAAGTAAGCCTGCGTATTGACCTTCATACCCGCGGCATACATGTGGTGCGCCCAGACGATAAAGCCGACCACACCAATAGCGATCATGGCGTAGACCATGCCAAGATAACCAAACACAGGCTTCTTAGAGAAGGTCGAAACGATGTGGCTGACGATGCCAAAGCCTGGAATGATCAGAATGTAGACTTCCGGATGGCCAAAGAACCAGAACAGATGCTGATAGAGCAGCGGATCACCACCACCTTGAGCATCAAAGAACGTGGTGCCGAAATTGCGATCTGTCAGCAGCATGGTGATTGCACCCGCCAAAACCGGCAGCGACAACAACAGCAAGAACGCTGTCACCAAGACTGCCCAAACAAACAGCGGCATGCGATGCAGAGTCATGCCCGGGGCCCGCATATTGAAGATCGTAGTGATGAAGTTAATGGCACCAAGGATGGACGCCGCACCGGCAACGTGCAGCGCCAGAATGGCAAAATCCATGGCAGGTCCTGGGTGACCGGCATTCGTTGACAACGGTGCGTAAACCGTCCAACCGGCACCGACACCGTTCATGCCTGGAGGGCCAGGCACAAACAACGATGTCACCAGCAAAGTAAGAGCAACGGGCAACAACCAGAAAGAGATGTTGTTCATGCGTGGAAAGGCCATATCCGGCGCGCCAATCTGCAGTGGCACAAACCAGTTACCAAACCCGCCCATTGTTGACGGCATGATCATGAAGAACACCATGATCAGACCATGCGCAGTCACAAACACATTGAACGAATGACCGTTTGCAAAAAACTGCATGCCAGGCTCTTGCAGTTCCATACGCATGCCAATCGAAAGAGCACCACCTATGACACCTGCCACCATGGCAAAGATCAAATACATGGTGCCGATGTCTTTATGATTGGTGGAGAAAATCCAGCGCTTTATTCCGCGCGGCGTGTGATCATGATCGTCTGTTGCTTGTGCCGTGGTACCCATTTTCTAACTGCCCTTATGCCTTGGGTTATTCCCAATATATGAAAACAAGGAGACACCACGATTGCGATGCCACCTCTTTGGCTTACTGCCTAGTTGTTGGTCTTTATGACGTTTGCGACTTGCTTGTGCGCCTCATCTGGTGCCTGGGGGATTGCACTCAGAAGATCACGTGCAGCGTCTTCGTCTTCTTCCTTCCAAGCTTCAATCCACTTGGAATAGACGTCGTCACTCACGACCCGCACTGCGATCGGCATCTTGGCGTGGTCTTTGCCGCACAGCTCCGAGCACTGACCATAGTAAACGCCTTCTTTTTCGGCTTTAAACCAAGTCAACGTCGTGCGCCCAGGCACCGCATCAATTTTCGATCCAAACGACGGAATGGTCCAGTTGTGGATCACATCATTTGACGTCACCAGCATGTGAACGACTTTATTGACCGGCACGACGATTTCATTGTCGACCGCCAGCAGACGCGGTTTGCCTGCGGCTTTGGCGTCTTCATCGCTCAATGCGTAAGATGAGATTTCAAACTCGCCTTGATCCGGATACTGATACGACCAGAACCAAGCATTACCCGTTGCTTTAATCGTCACATCAGGTTTGGGAAATGAATATTGAAGGTACAGCAGTTTGAATGATGGGACTGCGATTGCAATCAAGATGAAAATTGGAATAATGGTCCAGGCAACTTCAAGAAATGTATTGTGAGTTGTCTTGCTTGGCGTTGGGTTAGACTTCTCTCTAAACCGCCACATGACATAAGCCATCAGCACCAAAACGAATAACGTGATCGCAATGATGATGTAATTGACCATGTTATAAAGCGCATGAATTTCGCGGGCGACTTCCGTAACCGGTGCCTGAAAGCCTATCTGGCCATCGGTTGGCTGACCAGCTCCGGCAACTGCTGGCTCAAGTGCCATCACCATCACCAAAGCAACCGAAAATGCTGCGCAGAATGCCGCGCCCAATAACCGCTTCACCATGTAACCGCTCCCCAGTGTCAGGCTGGCTTTTTTCAGCCAACTCTTTCCCAATGCTTCGTAAAAGAGATGCAAGCCCCGACCGTCGCAGTGGACGTCCATGGTACTGCCTCACATTGCACTGGCTTTGCTGCCCCGACCTTTGCCTGTGGTATCGACAAACAAAAGCCAAAGTCCGCGCCACGAATGCGCCTCTTCCGTCCCGTACAGGTCAAGCGGCATTTTTGACTTAAGTCAAGCGCTGTTCGGCAAAACTTCACTTGGAACTGCATTCATCATCAGAGCGTTGCATTGGTGTCCTGTTGGACCGTAACGTTACCCCTAAGCACTGGCGATTTTTGATTCCACCACATATTTTTCCTATTGACGGCACCTAATATGCCGTCAAATGGGTCCCCTAAGTCCGGCACAACTGCGCCAAATGACGTTAAATGAGAAGGAACCTGCGTGACCATCGCTCCCTCAACCTCTACCAAAACCCGAAGTCGGCGCCCTAATTGGGGATTGGCATGTCTGGCCACGCTGTTGGCTTTTGGCGCCACGCCTTTGGTCGCCCAAACCCAGAACCCCCAAAATGGCACGGTCCGCGCCCAGCACGGTGATTGGCAGGTGATCTGCAAAAAACCACCTCAAGGGGCCAAAAACGAAATTTGCGCGGCTGTTCAGGCCGTCACGGCCGAAGACCGCGATAACGTTGGACTGACCGTCTATTTCCAGAAATTTTCCAATGGAACGAAGGTTTTGCGCATTTTCGCCCCGCTCGGCATCTTATTACCCCGAGGTATCGGTCTCAAGATTGACGATAAGAATATTGGCAACGCACCCTTTTTGCGCTGTCACTCGTTTGCTTGTTATGCGCAGGTCACCGTGGACGATAAACTGATTGAGCGCATGAACACCGGTAAAACTGCGGTATTCATTATTTTCCAAACCGAAGAGGCTGGTATTGGTATTCCGGTTTCACTGGCGGGATTTGGCACAGCACTCAAAGAACTCAAATAACCAGATAGTACCGGTTTTAGGCGCCAAATCGGCTTATTACGCCGTTTGAATGAGCGCCTTTTTGTGCTGTCGCTGAGGTGGAATATCGCGTCTCTGCTGCATCCTCGTTGACCGTCTCATCATCCTCAGGTCCTAACCCAGGCAACCGCAGATAATCGTGGCTCACCATAGTTTGTGTCTGACCATCGCTCTGCATGACGCCGGCGTTGTCCCAGGCGATCGTCATGTCCTGGACGGCATGAGAATAGTCGCGCATCGCGGTTTGAAAAAAGGTCTGATTGACCTGCATGAACTCATCGGGAGACCGACAAGCCGCCAATTTTTGCGGAAACTCTAGATAGGCCAGACAACGCTTATTGATCAACGCTGCCGCCTGGATTTGACCCAGCGCCATTGCTTTGATGGGCTGGAACACAGAATCAGGCGTATCTGTTTCCAGGATCGCTTGCCAAAAAGGCATGCTGACCTGCACCAACGCGGCGGGACCATACGTATCAGGTTCTTTAGTGCGCTTACTCATAACGCGCCCTCCAAATATAGAGACCAGCAACCGTGCCCGTCGATCATGATAGCACCAAGAGGCACTAGAAAATCAACAACCGGTGACATTAGTGAGTTCAGGCACAGATTGGCGTCGGTCATCCCCTTTGATCAAGCCCAGGCCCTTTGATCAAGATCGGGCAGCCCAATCAGTCAGATCGTACGGGTGCAGCCCTCACATCTCCGACACCGTCCTCAGTCCGCAAGACAACACGCTAAAGTTGTATAATATAGAGCATGTATACTCTAAGTAGTTTGGAGTATAGTTAGTTGCCGTACCTTGTTCATCATGATTAATATCAAAACGTTTTTAAAAGCTGCCATGTGTCGGCAGCACTTTTATTTAATGTGTATTTTGGTGATGTTGTGTGGGATGGCGAGGCTCGCGGCGGGCCGAGATCCATATGTTTATTGCGCCAAGGCCAAGCAGCCCTTTTCCACGTCTGCTTGATCACACTCCTTTTTCTAATCAGCATAAATTCTGCAGCAGCCGATGACGACAAACCCACGCCCATCCCCTGGCGCGAAGTATGGACCGGCGTCGACGCAACCCATAATACGTGGCTTGTCTATTCCGGTATGACGCTTTCACCGTTCGGCCACATCCACGACGACGGTCTGAGAATTCGCTTCGCCACCGGCTATGGCCAGTACGATTATTCCGGCTTTCGAACCATTGCGGACACCAGCGCCTGCCACCGGATTCTGGGTTGCCGACCGGTCTCCCGCTTATTCAATTTTGAAGCGGTGACACAATACGCCGAAATTCTCGTCGGCTATCTCAAACGCATTGGCGAATTGACGACCAAAGTATTTGTTGGTGCGGCCTACTCATCCCATCACATTGGTCCCTCTGATCCTGAAAATGAAGTGCAAGGCGCAGAGTGGGGCGTCAAGGGTGGCATCGAGTTGTGGTTGAATCTCGGCGACGATGCGTGGGCCTCTCTCGACACCTATTACTCAACTGCGCACAACACATTTTCGGGTCGCACACGCTACGGCTACCGCATTTTGCCATCACTCTCAATTGGCCCCGAAGCAGGCATGAGCGGTCATATCCAAAGCCATAGTAGTGGCGACCTCGTTTACACGCGTGGCCGTGCCGGAGCGTTTACGCGTTATGAATGGGCAGGCGGTGAGATATCTGCTTCAGGCGGTGTCTCCGCCGACATCGAAGAAGAAACAACTCCCTATGTCACGCTGAATTGGATGAGCCGGTTTTAGCACAGCACCTCAACCACGATAGAAAAGAAGACTTCGTTGCCCATCGCGCCCTACGAAGCCAACCCGGGCAACATACCTTTGAGACCATCGGCTAACATACCCATGGCGATGGCCGTTAAGATCATGCCCATCACACGCGTTACGACACCCATTCCAGACGTGCCCAGCTTGTCGGCAATGGGACGTGAAAAAGAAAATAACAAGCCAATCAGTCCGGCCAATGCAATGATGGCGAGCGATAGTTCAATCTTTGACGCAAAACTTGCGTGATGTTCGGCCGCCAAAATAGCCGTTGCCATAGCACCAGGACCAGCGACAATTGGAATAGCCATTGGGACGATCGCAATCTGGTCGCGATTTTTGTCATCTTCCGCTTCGGCGGATGTTTGCTGATGACTTGTATCACTGCGCAACATCGACAATCCGATGAGCAACACGATCACACCACCAGCAGCACGCAATTCATGAATATCAATTCCAAAAAATTTGAGAAGCAGTCCCCCTGACCAGGTTACGATGAGCAGTGTTGCTGCAACAGCTATTGCACACGTCCATGCAATGCGTTTCGCATCGCCTGCGCTGCGACCTGAGGTCATGCCTGCAAAAATTCCGACATTGCCAATAGGATTGGTCATCGAAAACAGTGCTGCAATGTAGGTAATTAAGCCTGCTTCAGTCATGTCGCACCCCCGGTTCCGAATCTTATCCGCCAGCATGGCAAAGAGGGCGCGGACACACAAAAGAATTCACAGATCAGCGAAATGACTAAACGCACTGAGCGATATATGCGCCCTATTCGGCAGCCAGGGGTGTTGATTTAGCAGAAACCAAGCTGGTCTCAGATTTGGACGTTTGATCGTTTTCTGCATCCACCTCATCGGTCGGGCCAATGAAACGCGAGAAAAACGACCACAAGCCCTGGGCGACATCATCAAGCAACGCAAACACAGCCGGTACGAACACGAGAGACAGCATGGTTGAAGAAATCAATCCACCAATAACCGCAATTGCCATCGGCGCGCGGAATTCACCACCCGATCCAACTGCCATCGCAGAGGGCAACATGCCCCCGACCATGGCAATGGTGGTCATCACAATGGGACGCGCCCGCTTGCGTCCGGCATCAACAATCGCTTCACGATGCGGCACACCTTTGGCAATTTCTTCAACCGCAAAATCAACCAGCATAATGGCGTTTTTGGTGACAATGCCCATCAGCATCAAGATGCCAATAACAACCGGCAAACTCACGGGGTTTTGGGTAATTGCCAGAGCGATAATCGCGCCACCAATCGACAATGGCAGCGAAAACAAAATGGTGATGGGTAGTAGGAAGCTTGAGAACAGCAGTACCAGAACGGCATAGACCATCATAAGGCCGGCACCCATTGCTGCTGCAAAGCTTTCGAACACTTCACCCATAATTTCTGCAGCGCCAAACTCTTTGACTTCAATGCCAGGAGGCAGATTCTGCACGGCAGGCAGTGCGAGAACTCTTGCCATCGCATCACCAAGTGGTGTGTTGCCAATCAGATCAGCGCCCAGGATGACGCGCCGTGTCCGATCATAACGATCGATCGACGTTGGGCCTTGGTCGAGTTCAAAACGCGCAACGGTCACCAGTGGAACCGTGCTGTCATCGGCTGTCGTCACGCGAATATTCTCAATCAGATCCCGTTTTTCGCGCGCCGCTTCTTTTAACTGAACACGAATTGGAACCTGACGATCACCAACATCAAACTTTGCAAGGTTGGCATCGATATCACCGATGGTCGCAATCCGCACAGCCTCTGATATGGCTTCCGTCGTCACACCAAGATCAGCTGCAACATCCGTCTTCGGGTAAACACGTAATTCCGGTCGATCCAGTTCAGCCGTTGAAACGACGTTCGCCAATTCAGGTAAACGTTTGGCTTGACTGGCAAGTGCCGCGCCAATCTCGTCGACAGCCTTGCTATCACGTCCGGAAACCACCAACTGGAATTGGCGCTGACCGTCCTCTTCGACAAACCAAAAACGTACATCTGGTACCACGCGCAAGTTCTCGCTGATTACGCCACGCAATGTATCTTGGCTGACCGTGCGCTCCTCTTTAGGCGTAAGTGTAATAATCAGCGTCGCTTTGCGTCGTTCCGCACCACCGCCGAGCAACATGCCGCCAGACACATAAACGCTTTTCACACCCTTAATTTTGCGGATCCGCTGCTGAATGTCATCAGTGACATGGCGGGTATCATCAAGCCTGGACCCTGGCGGCAACTCTACCGCCAATAGACTGCGCCCGGTATCTTCCTGCGGAAGAAATGAAGATGGGATCACATAGAAGCTTGCAATAGACCCTGCAAACACCAGCAAACCAAGCACCACAGTTTTAATGCGATGATCAACCGACCAACCGACAAGGCGGGTATAGGTTTTGAGGAGCCAGCCTTCTTTTTCAACACGATCAGTTTCACGCATGAAGTAGGCAGCAAGCAGCGGCGTAATCAAGCGCGCCACAAGCAGCGAGAACAACACTGCAGCTGCAACGGTCAAACCAAACTGCTTAAAGTACTGCCCTGCGATACCACCCATAAAACTAACCGGCACAAAGACCGCAATGATGGTCACTGTGATTGCAATCACCGCGAGACCAATCTCGTCGGCGGCTTCAAGCGAAGCACGATAGGCCGATTTGCCCATGCGCATGTGGCGCACGATATTTTCAATCTCGACAATCGCATCATCAACAAGAATGCCGGTGACAATGGTGATGGCAAGTAGCGAAACCAGGTTGAGCGAAAAGCCCATGGCGTCGATTGCCCAAAATGCCGGAATAATAGAAAGCGGCAACGCGATCGCGGCAATAATGGTGGCGCGGACATCGCGCAAGAAAATAAACACAACCAGAATCGCGAGAAGCGCACCTTCAATCAACGTTGTCATGGTCGATTGATATGCCCCAAGCGTATAGTTGACTGTTGTATCAATTTGGCTGAGCTGAACGTCAGGATATTTCATACGCAAAGTCGCTAGGTGCTTCTCTACCGATTTTTCAACTTCGGTCTCACTCGCGCCCGTTGCCCGCGAAATTGAAAAGGCAACAATCGGTTCGCCGTTCAACGTTGCAAAGGTACTCGGTTCCTCAATGGAATCCTCCACCGTTGCCAACGAGTCGAGGCGAACTTTGCGCCCTCCCGACAATGCGATCGTTGTTGCTGCCAACTCTTCGACCGTTTGCTTGCCAGCAAGTGTGCGAATGGCTTGTTCACGCCCACCAATTTCGCCGCGTCCACCCGCCAGATCGACATTCGTGGCGCGCACCTGACGATTAACGTCTCCCGCCGTCACTCCCATGGCAAGCAATCGATCAGGATCAAGCGCGACCCGTATTTCTCGATCAACACCACCAACGCGGGCGACGGATGATACGCCCTTCGCGCTTTGCAATTCGCGTTTGACAACATCATCGACGAACCACGACAACTCTTCCAATGTCATCTGTGGCGCGCTTGCGGAATATTGCAGGATTGGCAGACCTTCGATCTGCAAGCGCTGGATAACCGGTTCTTCGATGGTGCGTGGAAGATCTGTTCGGATACGAGAAATCGCATCCTTGACGTCATTCAGCGCGCGATCAGCATCCGTCTCAAGCTCAAACTCAACAACGGCCATCGACACGCCCTCAGTCACCGTCGATGTAATGTGTTTGACCCCAACGATGCCGGAGATTGCATCTTCCACTTTTTTTGTGACCTGAGTCTCAAGCTCCGACGGCGCGGCGCCCGACTGATAGACATGCACTTGAATAATCGGCACATCAATGTTGGGAAATTTTGTGACCGGGAGCGCTTGGAAACTCAGCGTTCCAAGCACCATCAACACCAAAAACAGCACCAGTGAAGGTACCGGATGGCGAATGGCCCAGGCGGAAATATTGAGATTATTCATCTCGCGTCACTCACCTTCGGCTCTGGCAGGATGGCTTTGACGGCATCACCATCGCGCAGGAAGGTGCCCGCTTTAGCAACGACATAGTCGCCGTCGCTGAGGCCTGAAAGAACTTCTTGAAATCCCTTTGCGACCAGTCCGGTCTTTATCAATCGTGAATTGGCTTTTCCGTTCTCAATTACAAGAACACTTGGACCCTCGTCCGTATAGATCACCGATGAAAGCGGCACGCTCAATCCATTTGAACGCCGGGTTTCTATTCTACCGCGCCCAAAACTGCCAATCTTCAACCGTTCGTCATCTCCAAAATAGATGCGCACCTGACCAAGACGTGTTTTCTTATCAATCTCCGGCGACACCAAGCGCACAGTCCCTTTCACATCACGAAGTCCCACCGTGTTGATGTAAGCCTCTTGTCCTTTTTTGATTTTTGCAATCGCCGTCTCTGGTACTTCTGCATCAAGTTCAACTTCGCCATTTGCGATCAAACGAAACATCGGCGCATCACCACTAAACGCATTGGCACCGATAGCGATTTCCCCAATACGCGCATTGCGTTTTGAAATCAGACCCGCAACGGGTGCTTTAATTTCAGCGCGACTAACGCGCCAGGCCAGCTCGCGTTGCGCCGCTTCAATTTCCGCTTTGTTGGCTTCGGCAACGCGCAACCCTTCCTTGGCTGAGGCCAGTTGCGCGCCAGCTGAAATGGCCGATGCACGGCGTTGATCTATGACGGATTGCGAAATGTATTTCTGGCGCCGCAAAGGCTTCGCGCGTTTGAGCGCGTCATCGGCTTCACTTTGCCGTGCCTTGGCTTCCGTGATTTGGCTTTTGGCCTGTTCAATCGCAGCAACAGCACGCTTTAACGCTGCATCGCGTTGTTCCAATTGATAACTGAGCGTTTTGCTTTCAAGAACGGCCAGCACGGCACCTGCTTTAACACGATCACCTTCATCAGCCCGCAGTTCGACAATGCGCAAACCCTCAACTTCGGGCACGACCACAATTTCGTCGCGCGCGACAAACGATCCGGTCACCAAAACCGTTTCTACGAAATCATATTTCTTAACCCGTGCAGCCGTTACAGCGGGCGGTGGCACGGCCTTCACCGTTGGTTCTTTTTTTTCAAGCTTGGTTTTGACCTTTTCAACCAGCGGAGCGGTATCGCCAAAGGTTGCAAACCCAACGCCTGCAGCTACAGCACACCCGACGAGGGCGAAGATGAGCGTACGTGTTTTCATGCGCGCGCCCTCTTCGGTTCAGCCGCTGGTACAGAGGTTTCAACACCGGTTTCGGTTGGCTTGATCATCATGTTGACAAGACGTGTCACTGCGGGCAGCAACGCACCTGCATCAAAACTCGGGTCCGTTGCCCGCCGCCACACCATGCCATCGCCAATCAACGCAAACAGCTTTGCCAACGTCGGAATATCTTCTTCTGGCGCAATGCGGCCTTCATCCCTCAGACGCGCAAATAAGGTCTCAAAGCTTTGCAGAATAAACTTATCGACGGAGTGATAGATCTCCGCGACTTTTTTATTGCGCGTTGCTTCAACTCCAATCTCGATGCACATCAGGCGGCGCTCTGAAGGCTCGTCAATGAAGTACTGCTCACCAAGAATAGACAACGCTTCGAGAAAGTCTGGCGCATCGGCAAGATTGGCAAAGCGGCTTTGAAACTGCGCGCGATCACGCTCGGCAATGCCGGCGATCAAATCTTCCTTGGAGTCAAAGTAGAGATAGAGCGCGCCAGGGCTCACTCCAGCTTCCTTGCAGATGTCCTGCATGGTGCAACTATGAAAGCCAGCGCGCGCAAAGCACACTTCGGCAGCATCCAATATATTTTCACGACGCGCGCGTTGGGTATCGGGAGACAGTTTCGGCATCGAAAGCGTTACTCTTAAAAAGGAAGCTGGGGGCGGGCTGTTGGAGGGCTCAACGGTGACCCAAGCCAACAGATCAGACAGCTCTGAGGAATGGCCCTGAAACAGGCCAATAAAAACGAACGTTCATTCATTTTGAGGGCAAATTGTGCTGTGGTCAAGGCGAAGATAGGCGTTGGGTTATCACAAGGTTATAGCCTTGATTTCATTCAGGCTAGGCTTGTGTTGCGCCTACATTTTATCCAACCAAGGGCAGCGACAGAGCACCAAAGCCTTGGTAGATTGGTGCCCATGGGAGAGGCCGCTTGCCGGTTTGTGAGCGTCCTAAACTTTAAGCGGCGTGATGCGATGCCGAGGGTTTCATTTACAGCCAACATCCAGCGCCATGTGGCCTGTCCGGCGATGATCGTCAAAGGCGACACCGTGCGCGCAGCGCTTGATGCCGTGTTTGCGGAAAACCCGTTGGCACGCCGCTACGTGCTCGACGATCAAGGCGCGCTGCGCAAACATATGGCAATCTTTATCGACGGCGCACTGGTGCGCGATCGCACACACCTATCCGATCCCGTTCCCGACAGCTCCGCCATCCATGTCTTCCAAGCTTTGTCCGGAGGTTAAGTAATGGTGCCCTCAATAAATGTCGCAACCCGCAAAGGTTTGTTCACGGTCGCGCGCGGCGAAGATGGGCGATGGGACATTAC
Organism: Hyphomicrobiaceae bacterium; assembly: GCA_021775735.1. GTDB lineage: Bacteria > Pseudomonadota > Alphaproteobacteria > Rhizobiales > Hyphomicrobiaceae > JAHZKN01. The sequence continues at coordinate 72,626 of JAJFHG010000068.1, read as the reverse complement.
TGACGCGGACTTTGTCGGCGACAATGTCTCGCTGAGTTTGCATGACGCCAAAAGCGGGACCACGATTGCAGCCCTCGATCATGGTCACTTCGGTGTCAAAATCCATCGCCGTGAAAAAGGCAGCGACTGGCAGGAAATTGCAACGCCTGAGTATCCGGAAAAACCTGAAGGTCATGAAGAGCACGACATGTGGGGGCGGCCGATCCCGTGGTCCATCGTCCAGGTGTGGGCATTGGAATCCGGTGGGCCGGATGAACCTGGCACAGTGTGGTGTGGCACCATTCCAGGCGGCGTCTTCAAGTCAACAGACCATGGCACGAGTTGGCAGATGATGCGCACGCTTTGGGATGACCCCAAGCGTCAGAAGTGGATGGGTGGTGGTATGGATCTACCGGGTGTCCATTCGATCCTGGTTGATCCGCGCAATTCAAAACATGTCACCCTTGGCGTGTCGATCGGCGGACTTTGGCACACCGAAGATGGGGGCGAGACTTGGCAGCAACGCGGTGAAGGCATGCGCGCAGAATATGTGCCGGACGAATTGGTGCATGAGCCGATAGCCCAGGACGTGCATCGCCTGGCCCAATGCCGTGCCGAACCAGAACGCATGTGGGTGCAACATCACAACGGTATGTTCATTTCAGACGATGCTGGCCGCACGTTTCGCGAAATCACGGACGTCAAACCGTCTGTGTTTGGCTTTCCGTGTGTGGTTCACCCCGACGATCCCGACACCGCGTGGTTTGTGCCGGGCATCAAGGATGAAAAACGCATCCCCGTTGACGGCCGCCTTGTGCTGACACGCACCCGCGACGGCGGCAAGACCTTCGAGATCCTGACAAACGGCCTGCCGCAACGCCATGCCTACGATCTCGTCTATCGCCACGCGCTCGCACTTGATGATGATGGGACACGTCTTGCTATGGGCTCAACAACCGGTGGGCTTTGGATCAGCGAAGACCAGGGCGACAGTTGGCAAACCGTCTCGCAAAACCTTCCACCCGTTTATAGCGTTCGGTTTTTTTAGCGTATTGGAGTCTTCATCTCTGATTTTAGCGACTGCAAACGTCGCTTGAGGTTATAGCCGACCTATGCAGATGGACTGAGGGATGTCCGCTCTCGCTTCGATAGCAAACGTGACTGCCCAAACGAACCGACGTCCGCTAAGGGCCAACAGGCGACATCCCTAACCGACCGCAACGAGCTTCAAACCAATGCAAAACATCTAACTTTTTTGATGAGCCTGGAGAGCGCTTAGTTTTGCGAACTTGCAACAATTTTGGCTGCTGGGTCTTCCGACTTGTCATAGGCCCAGTAGATCGCGCCATTTCTGCCTTTTCGTGGTCTGAATTCAGGTGTGCGTTTATCAACGGGACGCTGACCTGTGATGAGCAGCCGCGTAATGTCCCCAAACAAAAGCGGATTTCGTACGAAGACATCATGATCAAAGCCCTTCATGTAGGAACGCAGGAAACCTTCACTCATTGCGGTCGTGTCAATAACGTCAGCGTGTACGTAACCGCGCGCACTGTTTCCTGCCCGGCATGTCCCACCTAGACATCGGACTCGAAGGGCGGCATCATTTTCGTTTACATAAAGTGTTAGCCCAGAAACAATGGGACTGACACACTTAGCGAGCTTTCGAAAGAGTTCCAGGCCAACGTCCGCATGGGCCGCGATAACTTGCCCAAGCTTGTTCTTCTGTAAATCTTGGTCTTTTACTTTGCCCGACGCCTTCTTACAAAGTGCCGGCAGCAACACCTGATTGCCCATGGAGTGGGCGAGAAGGTGAATCTTCACACCGGGCAGTGTGCGAGTCAGATTGTTGAGAAACGCAAGAAATGGTTCGACGGATTTCTCGGCCATCTCCCGGTCTGTCAGGTATCCGGTAATGCTGTTTTGCGACGGCCAGGTAAACGGGATCAAGATGCCATCAAAGTCAAGGTCGAATGCGACCTGACTCGCACGCTTCATTGCGTCTTCGAAGTTTGTGTTGTAGCCATGTACAAAGACCAAGGCTTGGTTTTTGAAGATAGCAGCACGGTGCTGGCTAGATTTTGCAAATTGAGAAAACTTATCGATGGTATGAAACGACTCGGTGCGCACTAGCTCGAGTGTCTCTGCTTTGGTCAACTTCCCGGTTTTTGCTTTCTCTAACTGGCCCAAGTTCTGCCCGATACGCTCGGCGCGATTTCTGACCATATCGACTGGCACCTGCATCACAACTTGCCCCATGCTAAGGCCCTTGGAGATTTGATGTCCATAGATTCCGTCATGGTCCGAGCGCCTGTTCGTTGCAAAGTAGAGCGGTACATGCCGAGACCCTTTCGGCGGCATTTGAGCGAGGCGTTTTCTTATCTCCTCTTCATCGGCAAAGTGCTCCAAGCTTTTGTATAGATCTGCAAGGCTTTCCAATACTATGGCGACGTTTGGGTGGTCCGATCCAAGCTCTTGTTCTCGAATCATCAAGGAGCGTTTGAGAAGATTTTCGGCTTTGTCAAAACGGCTCAACCTAAGATAAAGAGAACCAAGATTGTTAAGGGCGGTTGCTAGTTCGGGGTGTTCGAATCCCTTTGAATTCTCAATAACTGTCACATTACGCTTAAAGTAGCCGATGGCTTCGGCGACACGGCCTTCAGCCATTAGCAAGATCGCCAAGTTGTTAAGTGACTGCCCTACGTCCGGGTGGTGTTCTCCGAATTTAGCCATGCGAATAGATAGACTTCGTTGATAGCTCTTTTTCGCTTTATGGTGGCGGCCTTGGAATTCGTAAATTGCTCCTAAATTATTCAACGAGGTCGCGACTTTGGGGTGCTCTGGTCCAAACGACCTTTCACGAATATCAAGTGCACGTTGCTCTAGCTTCGCTGATTGTGCGTTTTGCTGTTCATTTAAGTAAAGAACGGACAGATCGCTGAGTATGTCTGCAACAATCGGGTGGTCGGGACCAAGTGCTTTTTTAGCGGTATCAAGACTCAGTTTTAACAGTGCTTCGGCTTCTACGTAACGGCCTTGTTTTTCAAACAAGCTGCCAAGATTTTCGAGCGTCACAATTACATCTGGGTGTTTTGTACCGAACAACTTTTCAAGCATCTTTAGGCTTCGCTTGTATGATACTTCCGCCTCTGCATACCGGCCCGACAATGTGTAGACATACGCCAAATTATTGAGCGCGTTGGCTACGTCTGGATTGTCTTTTGATGTTCGCGCGTTTTCTACAATGTTGAGGTCACGTTTTTGAAGATCTAATGCAGCGTCATAATCGCCGCGCTCAACATGAAGAAGCGCCAGGTTGTTTAATACGGCGCCAACATTCACGTGATCTGAGCCGTATGTTTTTTCAACAATTTGCAATGAATGCTCTAGCAAATTTTGTGCTTCTCTGTACCGTCCCATTAAACGGTACATTTCTCCAAGATTATTTTCCAGCTGGCCAAGATTGGGGTTGTCAATGCCCAGTGCATTCTCGGTGTTACTTATTGCGCGTTGGTAAAGTGGTTCTGCATCTTGGTAGCGCCCTTCTTTTTTAAATAGGAGAGCTAAGTCACTAAGCGAGGCAATAGTCTTCGAATGAGACTGACCTAACTGCGGCTCTCGTATCTCAAGTGCACGCACTAAATGGGGTGCAGATTGGGAATAATTGCCCATTTGCCTATAGAGAACACCAAGGCTTGAGTGTATGTCGGCGACACGCAAGTCTTCTGAACCAAGAGCAGCCTCACGGATGGCAAGACTGCGTTTAAAGAGTGTTTCAGCTTCTGTATATTGCTGCAGGCAATGGTGAATTTGTGCCAAGTTACCGAGCAACGTGGCAACCTTTCGATGGGTTGGTCCCAGTTTTTTTTTATGAATCTCGACGAGCTGCTCTGCTATTGGAAGTGCTTCAGCACACTTTCCCTCGCGATAGAGATTCATCACTTTGGCTTGAAGGTCTTTAGGGTCACTCGCACTTTGTGAACGAACGGTTCCTGTAAATCCTTGTCCGCAGATTAAGGTGATCAAAAGTGTACAAGTATATCGCCACATATCATCACTTCTCGACGCTTCGTATATCCTCAGCACAGAGGTTTTCCTAAGGATTCACTTCTAATTCTACTTGACTAGGTTACAATCGAGACCAAACGGTCTGCTGCCGCTAGACGAACTGCAGATTGAAGGAATACGCTCGGGGTTTGGATTATTCGGACGACTACCGGTGGGGAATGGATTACTCTCAAAGACATTCCGAGGTGGCGTCGCGGAGAGGGCTTGGTCGATATTTATAAGTCTCTGCGTTGCTGCACTAAGATCGTTTTGAAATGTATTGATCAAGCTGCTATTTCTACGGACGCATTGGGTGCAGGAGGAGACACTTGTGCCATCGCCACATTCACTGGAGCCCTCCCTAACGCCTTCAAGGCACCATTGCTTGGAAGATTCAAGATCCCTTAGACTGGATTGTAAATACTCAATTTCCGATACCACATTCGATCGCTGTTGATGCAGAGATTGCGCGCGAAGCGACGTGCCCGTTGTGACTAATATGACGATCGCAAAGCTTAGAGTGCAGACAAAAAACGCCAAGTGTTTTGACCGAGAATATCTAGGGGTCATCTGGCCATCTCCTCCTAGGTTTTAATTAGTTACTCCCGAATTCATCGAAGTCTGAATTTTCAAAAGTATAAAATTGATAGAAGATTACCACTTGGCCGTAAGCTTGAGCAAATCAACTTGCTTCCACGCTGCAGAAAACTGGAACGTACTGGACCAAATTAGTTGGGCATTCTTTTTCAATAGATTACTAGGGGCGTCACCATTGCTCTGTTTTGCGCGTGCTTGATGATTGTTTGCAGCTGTTGTGGTGGTGCTACCGACCACCAAGGCGATAGTGACATGTTAGAATTCTTCTACCTGATGGCTGTCAGAGCATGAGCGCGACGACTGCGGTGCCGAGCGCTGTGTGACGCTCGCTTTTTGACCAAATTCTGATCTAGATCAGAAGCCTGCTGTCTGACCGCTTCGGGTCATTAGCAGACAAAAAGACCGAGGGGGCTTAGCGTCCGCTTTGGTCTCAATAGCGGACATCCACGACAGCGCTCAGTTTTGTCCACAAAGAGCTAGAAGCGGGCGCAATAACAATCGTGGCGCGTGACGATGTTCACATATGCATTGCGATTTGCAGGTTGGTGTGACGCGCCCACTCGTTGACGATGGACCACTCTTCCGCCGTTGGATCGTAATTCGGCTGGAGGACGTAGAACAATTTCTATTGCTTGGCTAACGCCTCCATGGCCCGGCGCGTGCTTGGACCGAACGAACCGTCGATGGCGCCATTATAAACACCAGCATCTCGCACCAACCGTTGCAGTTCACGACGAAATTCCTTACTCCAGGCGGCCGAATTTGTGGTCATCTGCTTAAGCACGAATGCATTCTTCCTTTTGATTGCCTCAACCATGAAGCGTGCCGCCTCCCGCCGATCTCTGGTTACGCCCAACCCGTCGTCGTACGCCATCGCGAGTTGATACAGGGCGTCCGATTGGCCCTTGTCGGCTGCTTTGCGGTACCAGCGGACAGCTTCCGCCTTATCTTTGGCAATGCCACTGCCTTTTGCCAGGTTCAGTGCAAGATTGTACATGGCGTTCGCATGGCCCTTGTCGGCGGCTTTGCGGTACCAGCGGTTGGCTTCCACCTTATCTTTGGCAATGCCACTGCCTTTTGTCAGTTTCACTGCAAGATTGTACATCGCCCTCGGATGACCCTTGTCGGCGGCTTTGCGGTACCAGCGGCCAGCTTCCGCCTTATCTTTGGCAATGCCATAGCCGCGATTGTACATGACGCCCAGACTGTACATGCCGTCCGTATTGCCGTTTTTGGCCGCCTTGCGGAACCAGCGGAAAGCTGCCGCCTCATCTTTGGCAATGCCCTGGCCTCTTGCCAGGCTCAGTCCAAGATTGTACATGGCATACGTGTTGCCCTTTTCGGCCGCCTTGCTGTACCAACGGTTGGCTTCCACCTGATCCTTAGCCACACCTAGGCCCCGGTCAAACATGAGACCGAGATTGACCATGGCAGACGTGCTGCCCTTTTCGGCCGCCTTGCGGTACCAACGGTTGGCTTCCTGGTAGTCCCTTGGGAAGCCCCTGCCGTTTTCCAGGTTGACACCAAGTTTGTACATGGCGTCCGCGTTACCCTTGTCGGCGCCTTTGCGGTACCAACGGTTGGCTTCGGCAACATCTCTTGTGATACCCCTGCCATATTGCAGGATGGCCCCGAGATTGTGCATCGCGTTCGCATTACCCTTGTAGGCGGCTTTGCGGTACCAACGTTCGGCCTCTTTAGCACTTCTGGCAATACCGGCACCTGCTCGTAGGTTGTTGCCGAGATTGACCATGGCATACGTGCTGCCCTTCTCGGCCGCCTTGCGGTACCAATGGTTGGCTTCCACCACACTTTTCTGTACAGCCCAGCCCCGGTGGTAAAATAACCCGACACCGTACATAGCGTCCGCAATGCCCATATCTGCCGCCTTGCGGTACCAACGGAAGGCTTCTTTCTGGTCCTTCTTAATACCGTCACCGGTAAGTAGGTTGTTGGCTAGATTGATCATTGCAGTTGGAAATCCCTTTTCGATCGACTTGCGGAACCACCGGTTCGCCGCGCGCGCATCCTTCTCAATACCCTCCCCCTTGTCGTATATCCGCCCGATGCCATGCATGGCGGCTGCATGGTCTTTATCGGCAGCACTCCGATAAAGTGTCAAAGTCTCGCTGTAGGACTCTTTGTGATGGAGCGCCCGACCAAGTTGGTACTCAAAACGAGTCGTCCCCGGATAGACCTCAAGCGCACGCCGACACGCTGTTTCTGCGTCATCGGCCTGCATTTGATTGAAGTCCACACCTTCACTCTTTCGTGCGGGGTCGCCTGGGTGTGCTGCGAGCTTGTCGCAATCATGAACCGGTGGTGTAGACGTTGTCAGGAGTTCTCTGCTTTTTTTTCCACTTGAAGTCGTAGCTGCTGCGGCTGCAGCCTGCTCAATTTTATTCAGACGGATTCTAGCAAGTATTACGAATTTGCCGTCTGGATAGGCGTCAAGATAGGCTTGCAACTCATTGGGGTTATCTCTGTCGATACTTTCCCAAAATATAGCTTCTGCAGATTTGACACGTTGCTTTTCGCGCGCGCCGCGAGGCGTCTGCTTGGGTGTGGGTGTTACCTCACGAGTAACTTTCGGTCGGGTTTGCGGTTTTGTGGCATCGTCTGGTTGAGGTGAAACTTTTGCCTGTTTGCTGTTGTTCAGCAAGTCTTGGACGTAAGAGACGGAGGCAGGATTAAGCGCCACGTAAAGTGCCGCACCACCGATTAACGACAGCGCCAACCCGATTCGAAATGCCAGCGTTCTGGACCGATATAATCCGGACCTTCTCTCGTGTTCCTTCGTCACTGAGGCGCTGGAAGGGCTATCACTGAAGTCATCACTGATCGGTTTCCATATCTTTGTCGTCGCAAACGACGGCGCGTGACCCTCAGCAATCGTGGTCGACGGCAAACTCGGAAAGAGTTGCTTGCGCCAGTCACTGATCGACTGGGGGCGCGCGCCTGGCATGACCTTCAGCGCTGCGTCAATTGCATCTAGAAACTCAGGTCGATATCCCGATTGCGTCGCGGGAAGCGATGTTGATGAGTTGTAGGTGTCTCCAAGCATACGCCGTGTCGATTCCGGTGGCGCGGACCCGGATAATGCCCGGTATATAGTCGCCGCCAGCCCATAAATATCCGACCAGGGACCCTGCTGCTTGGTATCGGTCGTGTAGGCTTCGTGTGGTGAATAGCCTTTTGATACAATGGCTGCTGTCGTGCCAGCCTGGTCAGCAACAGCATGTCGGGCAGACCCAAAGTCGAGAAGCACCGGACTACTATCTTCGGCGCGAATGTAGATGTTTGCTGGTTTGATATCCCGATGCAGAATGCCAGCAGAGTGCACGACTTCGAGAGCATCCAAAAGTGGCGCCAACAGATGATCGCATTCAGGCTGTGTTGGGCGACGCTCAAGGGCGTGCAGCCACGCCTCCATGTTGGAGCCTGACACAAACTCCATCACGATGTAGGCGGTGTCGTTTTCCTCAAAAACACGGAGCACACGAACTACGCTTGGATGGCGGAACTTGGCCAGGGTCTGGGCTTCGCGAATGAACCGGCGCAGACCCCACTTGAAGTGTTTTTCGTCCGCCGGCGTTTTAGCTTCTACGTGCGCATTGTCAGCCCGCACAGCCAGATCGGATGGAAAGTATTCCTTGATCGCGACTTCCCGGCCAAGGCTTTTCTCAAGAGCATGATAGGTATTTGCAAACCCGCCGCTTCCCAAATGGGAAAGAATCTGGAACTCACCAATCAGCTCGGTGTCGGCAGGTAGTATTTGCTGATACGCCATGCCAGATCCTCAACCCTTATCTGTGGCAGCGCAGTGCGAACCGCCCTTGGGCTAGACAACAGGTTAGGGGGCCAAAGAGCTGTTCCTTAGGGACAAAGAAGGTCCCGAAGGATGTTTCGCAGCGCAAGGTGCGCCCAATATGGGCCAGTCTATAGAATTCTACAGAGCTATTCCAGAATGCCGTGGCAGTCACAGGAAATCAATTGAGGTGTGAGACGTTTTATGTCCACTCAGGCTCATAAGCGGACAAAAAGACCAACGGGGATAAGCGTCCGCTTTGGTCTCAATACTGGGTATCCACGACGTCGCTCGGCTTTGGCCACGAAGAGCTGGAAGCGGGCGCAATAACAATACAAATTGGGATACCTTCACGATCAAAGCTGACGCGGTTGTAATCGCTAACCTCGAAAATGAATTGATCTAAAACAACAAAGGTAAAAAGTAATTCATGATTTCAAAGTGAAGCAACCGGCAGCCCCTGATCCTGAAGTACCAAGAACTGCCGGAATGCCAATGTGTTTAACTACCGGTGTCAAAGCGATCCAGGCTCATCACCTTGGTCCATGCCGAAACAAAGTCTTTGACAAATTTTTCTTTGCCATCGTTAGAGGCATAGACTTCGGCAAGCGCACGTAACTCAGAGTTAGAGCCAAAAATCAGATCGACGGGGGTCGCCGTCCATTTGACTTTACCCGAAGCACGATCAACGCCCTCGTAAATCCCAGGTTTGCCGGAGGACTTGCGCCACTTCGTCGACATATCGAGCAAGTTGACAAAGAAGTCATTGTTCAACGTACCTAGCTTATTGGTGAATACACCGTGCGTTGATTGACCCGTGTTGGCATTTAGGGCGCGCATTCCGCCGACCAACACCGTCATTTCAGGCGCAGTCAAAGTCAGCAAGTCAGCTTTTTCAACCAGCATTTCCGCCGGTGAACCATAGCTTGCGTCGCTATAGTAATTGCGGAAGCCATCGGCCGTCGGCTCCAAAACAGCAAACGAGTTCACATCCGTTTGTTCCTGCGTGGCGTCGGCACGACCAGGCTTGAACGGAATCTCAATACTATGACCGGCGTCTTTTGCAGCCTTCTCAACAGCAGCATTGCCGCCAATTACAATCACGTCCGCCAGAGAAACCTTTTTGCCCCCTGACAACGACTTATTGAAGTCACTCTGTACCTTCTCTAGGGCCTCTAGAACTTTGGCTAGTTCTTTGGGATTGTTTGCAGCCCAGTCTTTTTGCGGAGCCAACCTGATGCGTCCGCCATTTGCACCACCGCGCATATCAGAACCGCGGAAACTTGCAGCCGATCCCCAAGCCGTTTGGACCAGTTCAGAGACCGTAAGCCCTGACTTCAGAATCGCGACTTCGAGTTGCTCGGCCTCATCGTTGCTGATTAGTTCATGGTCAATGGCCGGAACCGGATCTTGCCAAAGGAATTCTTCCTTCGGAACATCGGCACCCACATAACGTGCGCGTGGACCTAGATCGCGGTGTGTGAGCTTAAACCAGGCCCTAGCAAAAGCGAGATCAAACTCTTTTGGATTTTTGAGAAAACGCTTGGTGATCTTGCGAAAACCAGGATCTCTTTTCAACGCAATGTCGGTTGTAAACATGATGGGCGCATGTCGTTTGCCCTCAATGTGAGCATCCGGTACGAGGCTTGCCGCCGACTCGTCAGTTGGGATCCATTGGGTTGCACCGGCGGGACTCTCCACCTTCTTCCACTCAAATCTCATTAGGTTATCAAGGTAGAGAACTGACCACGCGGTGGGTGTTGAGGTCCAGGCGCCTTCCAGTCCGCTAGTCATCGTATCTTCAGCGTTACCCTTTCCGCACTTGTTCCCCCAACCGAAACCTTGCTCCTCGATGGGGGCTGCAGCTGGTTCTGCACCTACGCATTTGGTGGATTTGGCGCCATGAGCCTTACCTAAGGTGTGCCCACCCGCGACAAGCGCTATGATCTCTTCATCATTCATTGCCATGCGACCAAACGATAAGCGCATGTCTTGAGCCGCAGAGAGCGGATCGTGATTAGCGTTGGGTCCTTCTGGATTTACGTAGATCAAGCCCATCTGCACAGCGGCCAGAGGTTTTTCCAGTTTGCCTTTTTTGAACCGCTCATCATTCGCGAGCCATTTTTTTTCTTTGCCCCAGTAAACCAGGTCGGCTTCCCAATCATCAGTTCGCCCACCGGCAAAGCCTAGGGTTTCAAAGCCCATCGATTCCAGCGAAACATTGCCAGCCAAAACGATCAGGTCACCCCAGGAGACATTGCGGCCATATTTCTTTTTGACCGGCCACAGGAGACGGCGAGCCTTATCGAGGTTGGCGTTGTCCGGCCAACTGTTCTGGGCCTCAAGGCGTATTTGTCCACCATCAGAACCGCCACGACCATCATGCACGCGGTAGGTGCCTGAGCTATGCCACGCTGACCTGATCATTAGACCACCATAGTGGCCCCAGTCTGCCGGCCACCAAGTCTGCGATGTTGTCAGTGTTTTCTCGATGTCTTGTTTCAGGGCCTTGAGATCAACGCGCGCAAACGCATCTGCGTAGTTAAAGTCATCACCATAAGGATTAGACTCCGGATCGTGCGCACGGAGTTGATCCAAATTCAGTTTATCTGGCCACCAATCCCGGATTGTTTTCGCCTTAGCCTGATTTGGAACAAGTTCTTTTGTGGCTTTTTCTGCTTCAGCCGTAGTTTGCAGCCCGCTGACAGCAACAGCCGACAGTGCAAGCACCGCTGTTGATGCAAGCGCTGCGTTTCTTAAATTTCGCTTCATCGTTTTCACTCCCATGATATCTCAATTCGTTCGGCACAATAGGTGCCGGTTAACTGCCGGCATTCCAATGTGCGTCACTTGACGTTTTGTTGTTTTGAACGAAACTCGATATCAATAGTCGTGGTACGGCGTTGCAAAAAGTCATTTTAATTTATCGATGCAACAAGAAAACATTTTATCACAATTGAGTGTGTTGCTTTTTATTGTTCAATCACTTTTCAAATCCATTCGCTTCTCAATGCGCAAACTTGCGCACTCATCAAACATTAAAAATAACAAAAAAACAGCGGCCACTTTGGCCGCTGCACATATCTTTATAACGTTTCTTTATAATGTTAGGTACTACGAACTAGATGACATCGATTTCTGCGGGAAGATACGATGTGACTTCTAGACCAACTTCTTGTTCGCGTACGGCAGGTTTTGTCCAGGTCTTCATGATCATTACCTCAAGTTTGGGTTTCTCATTCGATGATATTCGTTCAATCATCTGCGAATGAAAGAACGATAATATGCAGGCTCTTCAACATCAAATCGCAAGTACGTGATGTTTCGCATATTAATTTATAGTCGGCATAAGATATAATTATAATCTTGCTTGTTAGACTTGAAGTCGGCTGTATCTGATACCAGCCGTGCAGGGTCTACCTCGTATTGGCCAGTTTGATTTATGGAGTCAGCAACTGGCAACGGTCTACCGCCGGACCTACAATGCCCGCTAGGGTTGGCGGCCTCAATTCCAGACATCCACGACATCGCTCTGCTTTGGCCACGAAGAGCTGGAAGCGGGCGCAATAACAATCGTGGCGCGTTACGATGTTCACATATGCATTGCGATTTGCAGGTTGGTGTGACGCGCCCACTCGTTGACGATGGACCACTCTTCCGCCGTTGGATCGCAATTCGCCAGACCGCGACATTGCACAATCACACCTGTCTTGTTGACCTCAATCGTTTGACAGCGTTCGACATCACCGCCGTCCACGGCCTTGGACAAACTCCAAATTGTGCAATCGCGACGCGCGCACGACCAATGATAGCTCGCCACACAATGGCGCAGCGCTTCGCTTTCCGATTGCAGTGCCTTTGAACTCAAAAGCTGACGAATGATCCAGCGGACATGTCCCTGGCCTGATTTCTTCTCCAAAACAATGCCGTCAAAGTCGGCCCTATCATACTGGCCACTGGGCATCGCCTTGTAGCGACCCAATGTTTCATGCCAAGCCGCGACCTGACGCATCAATGTATCCACCGTGCGCCCATGCATTGACAGACCCGGTTGCGGCGGCGGCTCCTGACGCCATTCACCCGGCCCGATCTCAATATCCGTTGGTTCAAAACGCTGGTTTTGCAGATAGTCCACAATGGGTCCGATCTGGCGCGGGTCCAACATCGGGTTGTCAGCAATGAACGTCAAAACGGTAAACCAAAATTCTTCGTTCTCAAACGAGCGCCCGAGACGTGTTGCGCTAACCGCATCAATTGTCGCCTTGCCAGAGCCAAGAGCAGAAAGTTGACCCCAGCGTACCGCCTGCTCAATCGTGTAGCTATCAGGCGCGCCTAAAAAATGATGTGCCATTTTTTTGGTCAGCGGCACCGGTGTTTTTGCTGTTCTCAGGTTATAACCGCGCCCCAAATGAACATACCAATCCCGGTAGCGCCAACCAGCACGGTCGGTGCGCAGCCAAGCGGATTCCATAAACCGTGGCACCGCATCATACTTATCGAATAAATGGTGCGTCAGCTCGCCAAACCGACGTTCGCTGCTTTTACTTTTAGGTTTCCAGTCTGCGAGCGGCTTCAGCCACAGCGCCTTGCGGTCATGCAGTTTGATGAGCCCACGCACAAACGGCATATCTTGTCGGTTGGATGCAGATTGAAAAATCAGGTCGTCGTATTTGATGAGTGTGACCAACATTTCAAGCAGGGAGGCGCGTTTGTCTTTATCCTCATGACTGGCCTCGATTTCTATGGCCGCGCGCTTAAAATTTGGTCGATCAATTTCATCCGACGTCAGCTCACCCAAACACACCGCTTCCAGAAAAGATTTTGGGTTCTTATGCAGGCGTCCATGCCGCGCCCTCTTTTGAAGAATTGCTTCATACGCCGCGGCTTCTTCCTGCAGGTCCCGTTGGGATTTATCAAAGCTGCCATCAAAGCCATGGTTCCAACACCAATCAAGATAGAGATCTGGACGCGCAAAGCCGAGATCACGCATGTGGCGTGCGAGCGCTTTCGGAATGGACGGTTCTGCCGCTTGGGGATGGGGTCGTCGAGCCATAGCCAACCTTAGTCAATTTGCCGAAGCGTATAAAGACGCACGTCTTGTCAGGAATTGCCTTGGATTGTCATCATTCTGTCCTGGACGCCGGGCGTGCATGTCGCCATGGTGGCCGCCGCAAACCCCGTCATCACAGCCAAATTCAACGCCTGGAGTATAGACATGTTTCCACTTTCAACGATGCTGAAATCGTTCGTCAAAGTTGGCTCGCTGACGGTCTATGATGCAAATGACAATGAGCATGTGTTTACTGGCAAACCGGGCCTCGATGTCACCATGCAGATTTCAGATGCATCCCTCTATCGCAAGTTGTTCTTCAACCCCGAGCTGCATGCGGGTGAAGCCTACATGGACGGGCGCATTACGTTTCCACAATCCAGCTTACGTGACTTCCTCACCCTGTTTTCTCAAAATAGATTGTCGCTTGGCGCGCAGCCAACGCAAAAAGTTTTACGCCGCGTGTCGCGTGGCCTCAAACGGTTCCAACAGGCCAATCCCGTTGGCAAAGCGCAAAAGAACGTTGCCCACCATTACGATCTTGGAAACCCATTTTACAAATTGTTCCTTGACCAGGACATGTTTTATTCGTGCGCTTACTTTCGCGATGAAGGCGAAACACTAGAGGCGGCGCAACGCAACAAGTGCCGCTTGATTGCTGCCAAAATGAATTTACAGCCTGGTCAAAAAGTGCTCGACATCGGATCTGGCTGGGGCGGACTTGCATGTTACCTGGCGCAGGTTGCCGACGTTGAGGTGACCGGTGTTACACTTTCCAAAGAACAACACGCCTTATCGGTCGACCGCGCACGTACTCTTGGCCTTGAAGATCGCGTTCAGTTCCACTTGAAAGATTACCGCGACCTCGACAGCCAGTTTGATCGTATCGTCTCTGTTGGCATGTTTGAGCATGTTGGCGTCACACATTACGATGAGTTCTTCACCAAGGTGAACGCCTTGATGCCTGATGATGGACTAATGCTGCTGCATTCCATTGGCCATATGAGCCCGCCAGGAACCGCCAGCCCATGGCTTAGAAAATACATTTTTCCTGGTGCGTATTCACCCGCCTTGTCAGAAGTCTTCCCAGTCGTTGAAAGCAACAGCTTGTGGGTTCTTGATTGTGAATTTTTACGCGTCCATTACGCGACCACTCTCAAACACTGGCACGAGCGTTTTGAGAAAAACCGTGCCACGGTTGCTGAGATGTATGACGAGCGCTTCTGCCGGATGTGGGAGTTTTATCTGATTAGCGCTGAGATGATGTTCCGCACCGGCTCGCAGGAAGTATTCCACATGCAGCTGTCACGCAAACGCGATGCGGCACCGCTCACCCGCAACTATATCATTGAGCGCCAAGATGAGCTTCAGCGCCTCGAAGCCCAACGCGGGATTTGGGCGTAACGGTACGCAGCTCAAAGACAGCAAACATTTGATCGTGATCCGTCCAAACCCGTTCCGTCATCCATCCACCAGTTTGGGCAACGGATTTAAAATCTTCCAATCGGTATTTGTGCGAATGCTCGGTGTGGATTTTCTCACCCTCAAGAAAGGGTATCGACTGGCCATTGATCGTTACGGTCTGCTGTCTTGTGCTGACCAGATACATGTCGACACCACCTGTTTTAGGATCATACGCGGCATGATGGCGAAACGCCGAAACATCAAAGTCTGCACCCGCTTCCGCGTTGGCTCGGTGCAATAAGTTCAAATTGAATTCAGCAGTGACGCCAAGCTTATCGTTATAGGCCTGATTTAAAATGTCGACATCTTTCAGGAGGTCGACGCCAATCACAAGATGCCCAAAATCACCCAACGTCTTAGAAAATGTCTGCAATAATTTTATTGCCTCGTCGGGGTAAAAATTACCAATTGTCGAGCCTGGAAAATATCCGGCTTTATGAGAGTTCTGAAATTTTTTTGGCAGATCAACAACGTCGGAGAAATCAGCAACAATGGTTTCGACCAAAAGCGAAGGAAATTTTAGGGATAATCTCTGCTGCGCGGCCTGTAGCGCAGATGACGACACATCAATTGCGATATAGGCGGACAGTTCCGTCATATGATCGAGAAGAATTTCTGTTTTTGTGCTGGACCCAGAACCAAATTCGACGAATGCGGCGACATCTTCAAGTGTCGCGCCAATTTCAGCGCCATACATCGTCAAGATGCCTGTTTCAACCCGCGTTGGGTAGTACTCGGCAAGCTCGGTTATTTGCTCAAACAACGCACTCCCGTGCGCATCGTAAAAAAACCGGCTCGGAATGCGCTTGTCACGCGCCGTCAATCCACGCAACAAGCTATAGGTGTAATCATCTGCCTCTAAAACGGTGTCGTGCATGTTGGCATTACGATGTTCGTGCGTACTCAAAACCATACCTTAAGCGTTATCCGCCAAACGCAACCCCATAAATTGCCAGCGTTGGGAGGGGTAGAAAAAGTTACGATAGGTATGTCGAACATGTCCAGCCGGTGTGACGCAGGACCCTCCGCGCAATACGTACTGTGAGCACATAAATTTCCCGTTGTATTCACCCAAGGCACCTTCAGGTGCTTGGTATCCAGGATAGGCCTGATAAGCACTCGACGTCCATTCCCAGACATCGCCGATCATTTGGGTTGCCGTTTCAGCTTGTATTGCCTTTGCCGGTGATGAACGCAATCGACCATGACCCAAGGTATTTGGCTCGTTGTCGTGTGTGGTTTGCGTGCTGGCGTGCTCCCACTCAAATTCCGTAGGTAGGCGCTTGCCCGCCCAACGCGCAAAGGCGTCCGCCTCATAGTAACTGACATGACAAACCGGTGCTGCATGCTCAACGGGATGCAAACCAGAAAGTGTCATCTGATGCCAGACATCGTCTTTCTTTTCCCAATACTCAGGGGCCGTCCACTGCTTGCGTTGCACAACATCCCAGCCCTCAGCCAACCACGCCAAAGGATCTTCATAACCGCCGTCTTCGATAAACGTAATCCACTCGCTATTGGTGACGCACCGATGCGCAAGCTTGAACGGATGTATCAAAACGTGATGACGGGGACCTTCGTTGTCGTATGAAAAGCCGGGACCCGCATGACCAATTTCACAAACACCACCCCGAAACGGCACCCAGCTGAGTGGCGCAGGCGCGGTGTTGGAAGACGTCGACTTACCGTCACTCTTGAACACGGGTTGTAGAGGCTGGCGTGCAAATAAAGCCAAGATATCGGTCAACATCAACTCTTGGTGTTGCTGCTCATGGTTGATCCCAACCTCCACGAGCGGTGCCACGACAGCATACTCTTCTGGATGCTGGGCTAGTGTATCCAACATCTCTACGAGATGCGCATCAACATGCGCCCGATAATTTAAAACCTCTTGAGCCGACGGACGCGTCAACAGCCCTCGATGAGGGCGTGGATGGCGAGCCCCTTTGGATACGTAGTACGAGTTAAAGCAGTAGGAAAAGTCGTCTGAAAATTGTTTATACCGGGCAAGATAGGGCTGCAGAACAAAAGATTCATAAAACCAAGTTGTGTGCGCCAAGTGCCATTTGGCCGGACTTGCATCATCCATGGCCTGAACGACCATATCTTCCTCAGTGAGATGTGAAGCAAGCTCAGTTGACAGCGCACGGCTCTCCTTCAGCCGCTGCGCCAGCGCCGTGACATCAACCGATTCAACTTGTGCCTCTTGAACCTTTGCTAACTGCATTGATAGAGTACCCTCGGTCTAATTGACTGTGCGCGTTGTAACATAATCCAAAAAAACGCAAAACATGAGGCATACCGCAGAATGCTAAGAAATCATTTGGGTCTTTGAGTGATGGTTGCCAGGATAAAGTTCGTCGAGAGGCACGGATAGTCCGGAATCCTGCACAATGCGCACATGGTAGCGCTTGAGCGCGCGCGCATGGTGAGCTCCACATGAATGTGCAATCAGATTGACACCATATGTGATTTTCTCAGCGAAGTTTTTAACACGCACAGATTTCTCTTCCGGGTTTAAACCACGTTGCAATCGTTTGTTGTGTGTCGTGATACCCGTCGGGCATGTGTTTTTGTTGCATTTGAGTGCCTGAATGCATCCAAGCGCGAACATAAAACCGCGCGCGGACACAACAAAGTCCGCACCCGCGCAATAGGCCCACGCAACATCAGCGGGCGTAATCAATTTGCCTGATGCGATAATTTTGATGCGATCGCGCAAACCATTACGCACTAATATATCAACCACCATCGGCAGAGAATGACGAATAGGTAAGCCGACGTTATCCATCAACGGCATGGGAGCTGCACCTGTCCCTCCATCACCACTATCGATTGTGATAAAGTCCGGCGCACTTTCAACGCCCCTCGTATTGATCTCCACGCACAGTTTTTCAAGCCAGCCATAAGCGCCAAGAACGCATTTAAACCCGGTCGGCTTGCCTGTTACATCACGCACGTGTGCGATGAAATCAAGCAACTCACCGTTGTTATCAATTTCCGGATGGCGGTTGGGCGAAATCGAGGCTTTGCCTTCTTCAATGCCGCGAATTCGGGCAATTTCCCGCGTCACTTTTGCGCCAGGCAGAATGCCACCTTTTCCAGGCTTGGCACCCTGACTCATTTTGATTTCGAACATGCGTACAGCTTCGTGTGCTGCCACTTCGCGCAGTTTTTCGTCCGATAGCCCACCGCTTTCGTTACGTACGCCATACTTGGCGGTACCGATTTGAAAAACGATGTCGCAACCACCTTCAAGATGGCCAGGCGAAAGGCCGCCCTCACCAGTGTTCATCCAACACCCTGCCATCCTGGCACCATGTGACAGCGCTTTGACAGCGGGCCGAGAAATTGCGCCATAGCTCATGCCTGAAATATGTATGAGGGCGTCTTGCTGATAGGGCTGGGCTGTGTAGGGCCCGATCACAACAGCCGGAGCGCTGACCGCATCTTCATCCAACGTCGGGTACGGACAATTAACGAAAATGGCCGTACCAACCGGCGTCAGGTTACGCGTTGAGCCAAAAGCGACTGTGTTTTCTTTTCCTTGAGATGAGCGATTAACCCAGTCGCGTTCCGCCCGATTGAACGGCATCTCTTCGCGGTCCATGGCGAAGAAGTATTGACGAAAAAACTCGCCTAGCGTTGAGAACAGAGATCTAAAACGACCAACGACTGGATAATTTCGCCGAACTGCGTCCTTGGTCTGCATAATGTCGACAACAAACATCACAGCAATCGCTAGTGCTACCAAACCAAGCAGAAACACGAACAACGTCGAGAGTGTGGATAGCGTCTCCATCACAAACGGCCCAAAGAAAGACATTGTAAAATTCCTTCCGTGTTATATCAGTGCGTTGCGGACTTTACCGGTCACGTTCGGGATTCGTTGAAGGTTGCGCGCAGAAAGCAATCTGCACAATTCAGATAAGGCAGACGCGGTCTTGCAATTCATCGATGAGTACCTTTTTATTTTCAGAATAATCGACCGGCACGTCGATGACATGAACACCGCCAGCACGAAACGCAGACTCAAACGTCTCCACCAAACTTTCCGCACTGTTTACGCGATGACCATGTGCACCGTAGCTTTCCGCATATTTGACGAAATCTGGATTTGAGAATTCCAAACCCCAGTCGTCAAAACCATACTGAGCTTGTTTCCAGCGGATCATGCCATAGGACCCATCATTGAGCACCGTCACAACCAAATTGAGCTTCAGCCTGAGCGCCGTTTCAATTTCCTGAGAGTTCATCATGAACCCACCGTCACCACAAATCGCCATCACACGACGGTCTGGATAAAGCAGCGCCGCCATCATGGCTGATGGCAATCCAGCGCCCATCGTCGCAAGTGCATTGTCGAGCAGGACGGTATTGGGAAAATGCGCTGCATAGTTGCGCGCAAACCAGACTTTATAAATTCCATTATCAAGCGCAATGATGTCTTCATCACCAATCACCTTGCGGACATCACCAACCACCCGCTGCGGGATAATGGGAAAACGCGGATCTTCACGACCCTCTTCAACATGCTCCTTGATGTTCGCTTTTACTTTTTCAAAGTAGGCCGCATCAAATGTCACTTTTCCAATCTTCGCAGTGAGGTTCTTTACCGACTGCTCTAGATCACCAATAATTTCCAGTTGCGGGAAATAGACCTGATCAACTTGGGCGGCTTTATAATTGACATGAATTACTGTCTTCCCTCCGTGCTCCATAAAAAACGGCGGCTTTTCAACGACGTCATGGCCAAAATTGATGATGAGATCAGACCGGTCAATAGCGCAATGTAGATAGTCTCCGTCTGACAACGCCGCCGTTCCAAGACACAACTCGGATCTCTCATCAACAACACCTTTTCCCATCTGCGTTGTCACAAAGGGTAGGCGTGTGGTGTGTACAAAATCACATAGGGCACCGCGCACTTTCCGCCGGTTAGACCCAGCACCAATAATGACGAGTGGTTGCTTTGCTTTGCTGATGAGGTCTGCTGCCGTCGCGATCACATCATCTTGTGCGCTGGCATAAAACCGTGAGTGTGGTGGGAATGGAACAGCATCACAGTCCTCAGCAGCGATATCCTCCGGCAATTCCAATAATACGGCACCAGGGCGTTCTTCCTCAGCGATCCGAAAGGACTCTCGCACTAAGGCCGGGATAGTGTTGCCATGGACAATCTGGGTCGACAATTTGGTGATGGGCTTAAACAAGCCGACCACATCAACAATTTGAAATCGGCCTTGTTTTGATTTCTTGATCGGTTTTTGGCCTGTGATCATAATCAGCGGAAATGCACCGAGTTGTGCATAGGCAGCCGGCGTCACAAAATTTGTGGCACCAGGACCCAGTGTCGCCATACACACACCCGCCTTGCCAGTCAGCCTGCCGTAGATGGCCGCCATAAACGCAGCGCCTTGCTCATGCCGCGTCAATATCAGCCGAATGCGGTCTGATTTTCGCAAGGATTCGAGGACATCGAGGTTTTCTTCACCCGGGACTGCAAAGATGTATTCAACACCCTCGTTTTCGAGCGCCTTAATCAAGAGGTCTGAGGCTTTCATGTCCACTCTCCTTCACACAGTTGCTCGATGCTAACACTTGCCCTTATCAAGGCCGAACAGATGGTCGAGAGATATACAGCCTGGACCGCGAATGATGATGATCAACAAGGCGACCGCCCAAAGGCCATGGGTGAGATAAGCACCAGGGAAGATAAAGAGTTGGATGACTGCCGTCATTCCCAAAAGTGCAAATGCACTCAATCGGGAAGCAAGACCGACCCAAAGCAACACTGGAAATGCATGCTCTGCAAATGTCGCCAAATACGCTGCAATATCAGATGGAATGAGCGGCACCTGATAAACATCTTCAAACAAAGAAAATGTCTTGTCACGCAATGAGAACCCATCAACTTTCGTGCGCCCTGAGTTCCAAAACACAAGTCCGACAACAATGCGTGCCAGAAACGCGAGTGCCGCGTAGGGAATACGTTCAAAGAGACTATTAATCGCGGAAAATGCTCCAGCGATGGCGCCTGATTCAGTTTGGCTTGCAGACATGCTCTGCCCCTTTTCTCATTTTATGTTTGAGTATGATCTTTACCCGGGTGCACCGATTTCAAATCGGCCAATTCAGGGACGTCAAGTGATGACACAGCGCCTGCTGAGAGCAGTGTCGCGAGCAGATTTGAAAAGTCCCGCGGAGAAAGCTGATCACTGACAGAGTCATAAGCCTCGCCCAGTGAAAGACCGACCCTGAGCGCATCAAAAAATGCTATGGCCGTCTCAGGAATGTGGTGAACTTCAATGCCAATCTGACTGCGTGAGATCATCACAGCCTGGCCCTCACGGGAACCGGCTAGAGAACGAACCTCATCATCTTCATGGTTGGTGCGCCAGATATCATAAACAGGATAGTCAGAGGAAAGTGTACGAAAGGATGGATGCAGTTTGAAGTGCACGCGTGCTGCGTGCGCTGGATCAAGCTCACTGAAGTCTTGAGAACTAACGGCTGGATTTTCAACAGCGATAGCAGCTTCAAAACGGGCCCATTCCAGGCGCGCAACATCTGGAAGGTAGGCGAGATCCGCGACTGGGGGAAAGGTTTCTAAGAAGGTTGGATATTCACGTCCATAGCCGAGGTTTGATTGGCCAATGGGCGGTGTCGCCTGAACAAACTCGCGCGCGGTACCCTTGAAAAAGTCTTCGCCAACGATGCGCTCGGTCACTGGAAAACGTTCTTTTAGGACGTTGATCACGGCAACATAGTAGTTGTTTCGATAAATGTTGAAGCGGGTCTGTCTGCGTTCGTCATCAAGACCCGCTTCAACATAAATCGGCACAGGCATGCGTACATCGCACACCGCAGCAAGAACCTCAGATTGTATTTCGGCAAGCGACAGCACCGTGACCAACTTTCATGCAGAAGGGATGGCAAAGAGAGATGGAGAGGAGGAGCCATCAGCGCCGGAGGCAAAGCGCTGATGACAGTCTGTGGATTTATGAAACACGGAAATTAGGCTTTCGGAAGATCACGATCAAGCGGTTTCAGGCTGCCAGAACGGTCCTCAGGCAATTCCATATTTTCGCATGTACCTTTTTTGACATAAGTCCAAGCATTGCCTTGATAATCAACTGTTGACGTACCGGCACAGGTCGTTCCAGCACCTGCTGCGCAGTCATTTTTGCCTGCAAGTGAAACACCAAAACATTTCACGTTATCGCCAGCATGGGCTTGTTCAACAGCTGACAAGTTGGCAACTGCAAAAGTCAAAGCACCTGCAACGCTTGCTGCGGTGGCTGCTTTTTTGGACATCTTCATTGTTTGATCCTTCCGGGATTGATTTCACAACAGCTCAAAGGAGCACACAGGAAAATGTCATGCGTAGATTTCCTGGGCACTTAGTCGAATTACGTTCCGTCGTTGTCTGAGTTTCGGCTGGTGGAAAAAAAGTATGCGCGGCGCAATCGGGAAGGGCATGGGGGAGGGGGGAAATTGCGCCGCGCAACCAGCAACTCATGAAATGGGTTGCTTGGTTTGAAAATGATTACTGACGTGTAATGCGTTCTTTGATGCTACCGGTGTCAGCGTTGGCAAGAGGCGTAACCGTGCGGCCGCCAGTGGTGCCGGGATGATCTTGCATAATCTTGGCAGACAACGTTTCAGCGTTTGCAGTCACAATTCAAGACGCTGAGAGCAATGCACCTGCAAGGACTGTCAAAGCGATAGTTTTAATGATCAGTGCTCCTTGAGTTGAGAAAATATTGGGTTCGTAAGTTCGTTCTGGTCTGTGGTGATGAAGGGTGTTGGGTTCAACCCGTCGTCGCCAATGACGGGATTACTAAACGAGCCGTTCCGAAATAGCAATAATAAAACGCATCGTTTCGTTGTCAAATAAATGTGATCAGACCACAGTCGCCGTGTGTGGGATACCGTTTGGCGCCATTAAAATTGAACAACTTTATGTTTTTAAACGTTTTTTTTCATATTCTTGAACGTACACATTGTGACTATGAAGTTTCACACTCAAGGGCAATTGGGTTTCTTTTGCTCAAGTTTGTTCCACTTCTATACGTTTCGTATTATATATATGACATCGTTTGGCGGACCAACCAAGCCTGCCAACAGCCTTTTGACTTCAAACAAGGAAATACGACGTTGGCCCATTCTTCAGACAACTGCGAAAAACCCGTTTTACGCGCCCCCGGCCGTCCACGCTCAGAGGCCACACGGCGCACCATCTTAGACACCGTCGTTAGACTGATTGGGCAACACGAGTATCGCACCGTTTCGATCGATAGGATTGCTGCTGACGCCAAAGTTGGAAAACAAAGCATCTATCGTTGGTGGGGCTCAAAAGCAGATCTCGTTCTTGAAGCCTACACAGACCACTCACTGAGCGGTATGCCGCCCATCCGCAAGTCCCAGGATGCATTCGCCGATCTGGAAGCCGACCTTGAACGTTTCTTTGCGTTTATGAGCGACTCGCAGATTGCCAAAGGCGTGCGCAGTTTGATTGCAGAAGCGCAACTGGATGAAGACTTTCGAAAAAAATTGTACGAAAATGTTCATCGCGTCCGATGCGAAGCGCTGCGGCGAATTTTCCGCCACGGATATGAACTTGGTCAATTTCGATCTGATCTTGATGAGAACGCACTAGCCCATGTGATCCATGGCTCGTTTTGGTATCGGTTTTTGTCCGGCACCAAATACAAATATGATAAGGCCTATGCAAAAAATATCGTTTCTCTCCTGCGCCCCGCCCTTGAACGAAAAGATTGATTTTATCAAAGCAGAGAAGTCCAAAAAAATAAGAACGCCCGTCCAAGTTGCAGGCGTTCTTATTGGTAGCACGGAGCGGCGGATTTAAACTCAAGCAAGAGACGCTTCAGGTCAAAGTGAATTTAAAAATTTTAAGAGTGCGGCTCGTTCCGGCGCTTGGAGTTGCGTGAACTGATCTCGCGATGTCTTTGCCTCGCCCTCATGCCACAAAATAGCTTCTGTAATAGAGCGCGCCCGACCGTCGTGCAGAAAATTCGTGTGTCCGCTCACAACTTCGGTAAGACCAATACCCCACAATGGTGGCGTTCGCCATTCATTGCCATTTGCAACACCCTCCGGCCTGTTGTCTGCAAGGCCTTCGCCCATATCATGCAACAGCAAATCCGTATAAGGCCAGATCTTTTGGTTGCTCAGGTGTTTTTGTCCTTCGAGTACACCTGTTGTGAAACTCGGTGTATGACACGATGCGCAACCAAGTTTGTTAAACAGCGCCTTTCCGCGCAGAACCACTGTGTCCTTAGCGTTCCGTCGTTTTGGAACCGCCAAATTTTGTGCGTAAAAGACGGTGAGATCCAGCAACTCGTCGCTTACTTCCAACCCGGTCTTCTCGGGCGTTTTTCCATCAGGTGCACGGCGACAGGCCTGTTGTGTTGTCGTACACTCACCACTGGCATTTGTGTGCACAGACGTCGACAGACCCATGTCGCCCAAAAATGCACCGGCGCTTTGTTCCAAAACATTTGGCGCCCCAGCCTTCCAGCCAAATCGACCAAGTTCGACTTGTTTGGATTTTTTAGACCAAACTTTGTTTGGGCGACCTGAAATACCATCATGATCCTTATCGTTGGGATCTGCTTGCTTCTCAATTTCGGTAGCGGGAATTGCTTCCAAAAGGCCGAGACCAATCATTTGGGGCGCGACACGGGGCGACATCATGGTGTCTGGGTGCAGTGGTCCATATTTCTGGTCTGTGATCGCGTAGTGCGGTTTGCGCAGGTTGATGATTGTGCCATCAGCGAGCGAAACAGGAACCTCGCTATATGTAATATGCATGCGCCCTTCAGCGTCCTGACCTTGGATGGACAAATCCTGAAGTTGTCCGCCGTAAGTCGGCTCTGAGATCACGTTGACGCGGTGCTCGCTGAGCGCACGCTTATCTTGTTCGGTCTGCGGCGGAATTGAAAGTCGCAGAAACATGGAGACGGCATCATCATCGGGCCAATTGGCAGATGGCGGGTGGCCGCGGCCGTCTTTAAAATGACAGTTCTGGCAACCACGCGCATTGAACAGTGGACCAAGTCCATCAGAAGACTTTGTCGAAGACGGTGATGACACCCAGAGTTTTCGGAATATAGAATTGCCAATTCTAAACTTAAACTCACCTTCAAATCCAATGCCGCGCGAAGGTTGTGAAAACACATCAATGTGTTTCGGTGATTTTGATGTTGTCGCTTGCCCACCAGGATAGTCTTCTCCGGGTTCGAATTTGCCAAGATCCGTTGCATGACCATTCACCCCGCTTAAAAGACCACCCACGATCAGAAGCGTAGACGTTGCTACAAATACGTTGCCCATTTTTGCAAGCCACGTCATGAATTGAAGACTCCGTTTATGCTGCCCGTAGATACTCAATAGTTGACAATGGTTCTGAGACCAACAACCGCTGCATCCTTGATCGCTGTCGCACTTGGTTCGTCTGGAATCCCGCCTCCCGGATTCCAAAAATACTGGAAGTCTGGCATGATCGTGAGGCCTGGAACCACCTCCGCCGTATAGCTGACCTCAAGGACGGCTTCATGATCGCGCACGACTGATAAGCCTGAATCGGTGTCAAAGCCCGACGCATCGTCGGATATCCTGGAATAGGCAAGCGCGACCCCGAACACATCGGACGGGCGCGTAGCGAACGGCCCCGTTACAACAATACCGCCGTCAAAATACGCATCGATCTGGTTGCGGTCCGACGGACTGAAGGCAACGCGTGCAAAAATTGAAATGCCACGACCCTCCCCAGGCAACGCATAGATGGTCTGGTCGAGAACAGCATAAACACCATAATTTCCGTTATGCTTCAGCGGGTCCAACCCGGTGATACCTTGAAGACCACCACGTTCGTCAACACGAAGATGGTCAAAGTCACCGAAGTGCTGCCAGCCGCCAATTTTCAATGTACCTGGCAGATTGGCACCAGATTGACCGTAGGAATAAGCCCCCTCCACAAACAAAAGCGGCGAGTCCTTCAACCGAAAATCAAGACCATCCGTATTGCATTGTCCTGGATCCAGATCGTCGGAACACGGGCCGACTGGATTGCCATTCCATAACCCCGCCATAAACTTGACCTGTTCGCTCGCCTGCACCGTCAACCGGACACCTGGTGTCGCTATCGGATAGATCGACCCACCTATGGGGACGTTGTCCGAGCTGATGGTCGTCCATCCAAATGTCGAATTGATAAAATTGCCACCACCGTCAGCGACAAAAAACTCCGCATCTGTTGCGATTTGGCCTAACCGTAATGCTATTTTTCCATCAGCAAGCGTTTGTTCGAACCACGCTTCAAACAAGCGCGTCGACGGATAGGCTTCAATGTTACTGACCGCTGCAAGCCCACCGATGTTCTCGCCAGAAATACTTGTCCCGTGAATCTGATAACCACTCGCGTAAAACGTGAGGCCTTTCCAGCCTGTGAGCTTTTCAAAGTCAACTTCCGTGTACACTTCAAGAAGTCCTGCGTAGTGCGTGCTTTTCTGGATGCCACCTGAGACATTACCAAGGATGTCTGCGGTATAGTTCGCGCCGAACATCACCCCTCTATTGGCAAGCCGACGCCTTATGTCGCCGGGGTCGGCAAGTTGTGCTGGCAATACAGATGCAATGGACGGATCGGCCAATCCTTCTGGTACGGGTTCATCATTTGCCTTCGCGCCAGTGGTGGCCGTGACTGCCGCGATTAGCGCGCCCGCACACAGTGCTACGGATTTAAAGTGTGCAGCCGTTAGGAACAATGTTGTCAACCAATTGGACTTTACTACTGGAGAGGCGAGCATTTGAAACGAACGTGGCGCGCAATTTTCCATGTCATTTCTAATCCACTGCGTTGGGATTATCGAGGCTGTCAGACCCTTCGAATGCAATGGGATCGAGCTTCAACACAGCCAAAGCGGACTCAAACGCTTTGGTTTGTGCCACGAGGCTTTCGACGACAGCCATAATCGCAGCGTTGCCCGCAGCGTTACCCTGCGCAAGCATTTGGTCATAGGCTTCTGTTGTTTCGGCGCGTGTTTTAAGTGCTCCAGCTTTTGCAACACTTTGCTCCAATGCAGTGCGGATTTTTGCATCCGTCTCTGATGAGGCCTCGCGGACGACATCAGACAGGCTTGCGCCCGAAACCTTTGAGCCATCCGTTCGTGTGTACGTCCCAGTGTAAACGTTCTGGATGCCAACAATGTCGTAGTAGTGAGAATTGTGCGTGTTATCGGAGAAGCAGTCATGCTCTTCTTCCGGATCATGCAGCATCAAACCGAGCTTGACGCGTTCACCCGCCATTTCACCGTACGATAGCGAACCAAGACCTGTAAAAATGGTCGCCAGCAAATCGCGTTGAGAAATCTTGGCAAGGTCAGCGCGTGCGCCACCAGCGTCCGACCACTGCGCGACCATATATTTGAGATCATCAATCAAAAGATCGGTAGCAGTCTGAAGATAAGCGACGCGACGATCACAATTTCCGCCCGTACAATTTTTGAGATCAAAGTCTGTCGCCGGACGCTTGCCAGCACCGGGACCAGTCCCGTTCAAATCCTGTCCCCAAAGCAAAAATTCAATAGCATGGTAGCCCGTTGCAACATTTGCTTCGACGCCACCCGCCTCATGTAACGAGTCGCTTAAAAATTCTTTTGTAATTTTCGACGTATCAACATTTTTGCCAGAGATTTTCAGCGATGTATTGGCGATGACGTTAGAGACATAAAGCGCATTCTCTGGATGTTCTGCACCGTAGACGCCATCAACATAGTCGATCAAACCTTCATCCAGAGGCCAGGCATTGACCTTGCCCTCCCAGTCATCAACAATCTTGTTGCCAAAACGAAAGGCTTCCGTTTGCATATAGGGCACACGCGCTGCAATCCATGCTGTTCGCGCTGCCGACAGGCTGTCTTGCGTCGGGTGCGCAACAAAGTCTGCGATTTTTCCACGTAGGGCTTGAGCGCTGGTCAGTGAGTCCTGGTAACCAGCCAGAGCAATATTAGAGTATGTTTGCGCAACATCCCGTGCAGTTGTTTTTGCGCTTGCTGTGATGACGCTTGCAGCACCTGCAATTGTAAGTCCAAGCGCGAGAAACAACGCGAACTTGTTTAGTCGT
This sequence comes from Hyphomicrobiaceae bacterium, assembly GCA_021775735.1. Taxonomy (GTDB): domain Bacteria; phylum Pseudomonadota; class Alphaproteobacteria; order Rhizobiales; family Hyphomicrobiaceae; genus JAHZKN01. The sequence continues at coordinate 44,534 of JAJFHG010000068.1, read as the reverse complement.
TGAATCATCTGTCTTCTCCAATCATCAGGGTTCAAGGCCCTGAGTAGAGTGTGCTTAAGGGGCAATATCCAATTGGTCGCGATGCAAAATTGGATATTGCAGACCTTGCCAGCAAACTATCTATTCCCTACTTTTAGAGTCAAGTATCATGGTGAGCGGCACAGTGACCTCGCAACGCAATGTGCTTAGGCGGTAACCCCTCCTGGAACAAGCCTGCGGTCAGTGTTATTGTCACAATCTAAGTGCCTGACAAAAGATGAGATCATGCGCCTTAATAAGATAACCAATCACGCTGTTCGTATTTTGAGTGCCTGCGCACATGATGGAAAAAACCTGAAAAAAGCGGGTGATCTTGCCGTTGAGTTGGGTCTTAGCCCGCAAAATACGGTCAAAATTTTACACATCTTGACGCGTGCAGGTTTTTTGCAAAGTACCCGTGGACGCAATGGAGGCGTGCGTTTGGCGCTGCCCGCTGAAGAAATTTATATCGGCACGGTTGTGCGTGAAATTGAAGCCGGGCTTGGAGATATGAAGTTTCCCCTTCGGCAGCCTAACGATGGCTTTGACGCCCTCGTTGACGATGCATTCTCCGCGTTTCTGGAGGTCTTAGACGGGCAAACACTGGCCGACCTTATAAAAACGCCTCGTAAATCCAGGTCACAAAATAAAAAGCCGTCAAAAAGAAAGTCCAGTCGGGTATTGCCGCCTGTAAAACCACGCAAAACCAACACGTCACGAAGTCCCGCAACACGGTCTTAGACGAGCGTAACAGCCTTGTAATTAGAATAGTTTTAAGTTGGGTCGCGTGTGCAGGTTTTGTCTTGACAAGACGATGCACATACCTGTTGTTTGAACCCCTACGCGGCTTTTTTGAGCGCAATACTTATAGCCATCCTTTGCGGGGCCTTGAACCTCGATGATTGGAGAGCATCATGTCAGAACGCCATGACGGGCGTTTCGGTCCAACTGCGCTGCATCAGCGTAACCGACCAAAAATCTCACCAACAGCACGTCTTGTCGGCGTCGGATTTCGACTTTGGTTATCAGGTTGCAAAACCGGTGACGTATCGTGCTGGGAGAAGGCCTGGCAACTTTATGTGAGCCTGTTAGGGCCACGTTCAGCTCAAGCTGCCGTCTCTGAATTGTCAATGTGGGTGCGTGCCGTTGCGAGTTCTGCAGCCCGCGATATTGAAGTTAATCCCGACACCTGTCCCGGTTTTTGTAAAGATGAATGCTTAGCCATCGCGATGATTGCGGCCTGTCAACATAAGACCTGCCCGGCGATGCGCGCGTGTGCTTTTGCTCTCATCGAAAATTCAGGCGTCGAGCCGGTCGTTGATCAATCCGAGAGCTTTGCAATGACATTGGTCGCTGTCGATCAAGTCTTATCACCGAATTATATCGTAAACGCTGCCGCCCTGAGCAATCCTCCAGCAACGGGGTATGTTCAATGATTATATGTTCCTGCAAGGTGATCTCAGACCATGATGTTGAATCGGCACTTGTCGAAATTCTAAGTGAGCCCGATGCACTCATTCCAACGCCAGGTATTGTCTTCCGTCATCTGCAGAAAAAAATGAAATGCTGTGGTTGCGCACCTCTGGCTGTTGAGACCATTTATGCCAAAATGACCGTGCTCATGGAGCGGGGCGAGATCTGCCCCCAAAAGGGAGCTGAAGTCAGAGGGAAATTACTTCGCTTGGTGCCTCGCGGAACGGCACAACGCGTGGCTTCCGACCAACATAACGTTGAGCCCCTCACGCGGGTTGGTTAGAATTTTACATTTCAATTTTGCGACCGTTAAGTTAACTTAGCTGTCATAGATATTTGTGTCTGATCAAATTGCCAGGGAGTACGAAACGTGAAGGGTGATACAGCTGTCATTGAAGCATTGAATGAAGCCCTTAAACTCGAACTTGGAGCCGTCAACCAGTATTGGGTCCACTATAGAATGCTGGACGACTGGGGTTATTCAAAGCTTGCAGCCAAAGAGCGTGCTGAATCGATTGAAGAAATGCAGCACGCCGACAAGATTATTGAACGGATCATCTTTTTGGAAGGTCACCCTAACTTACAAGAGGTTGCGCCTTTGATGATCGGACAAGACATCAAAGAAGTGCTCGAATGTGACTTAAAAGGTGAGCATGTAGCAAAAGAGCACTATGGAAAAAGTCGCGCTCTATGCCGCACGAAAGAAGATTATGTCTCTATGAAGCTTTTTGAAGAGCTCTTAAAAGACGAAGAGGGACACATTGATTTCCTCGAGACGCAACTCGATTTGTTAGAAAAGATTGGTGTCAAGAACTACGGCCAGCTCAACGCTACATCTGCCGATGCATCAGAAGATGGCTAGATGGACGTGTCGGCAATGGTCTCAAGCTGCCGCTATCACCATCTCAACTGGGTTTGGTCTGATTTTGTTGTTGGCAGGTCCGGCCCAAGCCGCGCCGAGCGATACAAAAGACGTAGCTTCACGTGAAGCGCAGCAGATTAAACGCATTACCGCAGCAATTGATGGCCATATACGTCCCCGCCTGAGTACTCTGGTGACCTCAGCAGAGACTTTGGCAAACGATACGTCACTGTTTTGCAAGCGAGGACGAGACAAGGATCGGGCACAACTGCGCCGTTCGTTTGCAAGCACTGTTTCGGCCTGGGCCGCGGTGTCACATCTGCGTTTTGGACCGATCGCTGCAAATGCACGTTCGCAACGGATCTCGTTTTGGCCCGATCCACGCAGTATTGTTTGGCGTCAATTGAAGACGGTTCAAGGCCGGCAGGACGCGGCACTTCTGATACCTGGTGTACTCAGGGAGCAAAGTGTCGCCATTCAGGGGCTTTCGGCGCTCGACATGCTGCTTGACAAAAAAATTGAGGTAGGCGCCGCCGCATCATCATTAGAAAACTACCGATGCCAGCTTGCTGTAGCCATCGCCAACAATGTGATGGCAATCACAAAAGCCATCAAGACAGACTGGGGCGCAGAGAAAGAATGGCGTGCGGCGTGGCTTGTGCAAAATCCTAATGGTGATGAAACCAAATACAGCGCTGCAATGACAGACCTTGTAAAATCAGTTTTGATTGGCTTTCAAATCATTCGGGAACAACAGGTTCTTGTTCTGCAAAACCTCGTAGCGGGGAAAGGCAAAGCGGCTCGTTTGCCCTACTTTCGGTCCGGCCTTGCAACGCAATATCTCCGCGCATCGGTTGAGGGAACCTGTGAGCTGTTAAACGTTCTTGACCTTGGGGTCTTCACTCCAACAGACAAGCCCTGGATCAAGACATGGCTGCCAGACGCCTGCAGAATTCTCAAACAACGTGCTGCAAGCATTGACATCCCAACCTCCAAGGATGGTTTCCCAGGCGGCCTCAAACCATTTGATCTGCGCCAACTGCGTTTTTATACAAACAGCCTACGCCAAATCATTGGTCGTCAAATTGCTCCTGGTGCTGGTTTGACTATAGGTTTTAATGAGCTTGATGGTGATTGATCGACGTCAATTCATAGTTGGTTCATCGTTGAGCATGGCGTCAGCTCTGTGGCCGCTGCCCGCATCTGACGCGTTTGCCGCCGACCAAAAGACCCTCCTAATTGCAGCCTGTCGACGGGCTGATGGCGGGTTTTCTCTGCTCGTCCTGACACCCGATGGTGAGATCATCCGATCAATCCCACTCAATGGGCGCGGCCATGATGTTGCTCTTTATCGTCCAACAGGCGACGTGGTGGCCTTTGCCCGCCGACCGGGCAGATTCGCGCTCGCCTTCAATCTACAAAACGCTACAGCTCCAACCGTTTTTACGCCGCCAAGCGATCGGCATTTCTACGGCCACGGCACATTCTCACTGGATGGTCGCCTCCTCTTTGCAACAGAAAACGACTTCGACAATGCGCGCGGGCTGATAGGCATTTACGATGCATCAGATAAATTTGCACGCATAGGTGAGTTTGAGAGTCACGGGCTTGGCCCCCACGATATGCTTTTGTTGGAGGATGGAAAAACGCTCGTGGTCGCCAATGGTGGCATCGAAACCCATCCTGAAAGTGGTCGAACCAAACTCAACGTCACCACAATGAAACCGTCACTGTGCTTTATTGATGCCGCGACCGGTGATCTCATGACGCGGCACACGCTACCGCAAGACAACCACCAGCTCTCAATACGTCACCTCACTGCCAATCAAAACGGAGATGTATGGTTTGGCGGGCAGTGGGAAGGGCGTCGCAATGCCGCTCCCGGATTGGTTGGAACAGCAGGTGTCGATAAACCACTAAGCCTGCTCGATGGTGCACAAGACGTGTCGGCACAGCTTCGCGTTTACATTGGATCCGTCGCCCTCAGTGGAGATGGGCGCTGGCTTGCAGCTTCCGCGCCACGGGCGGGCAAGATCGTCTATTTTGATATCAATTCGCCTGGCACATGGCGACAAACACAAATCAAAGATGCCTCCGGCATTGCAGCCCTAAAAGACACAGGCTTTGTCGTTAGTTCAGGAGACGGTCTGCTGTGTCACGCGGGTGCAGAAACTGGTCTAGAAAAGACGCACGCCGTCAACGGCATTGCGTTTGACAACCACGTGCGTGTGTTTGCGTAACCGACAGCTTTTGGCAACGCGCGTCCTTGTGAGTCCTTGAAACAGGCCTAATCGAACGTCACCCACCAACAAAAAAGCCCGTCACGAGGACGGGCGTCTTTTGTTGGTTGCGGGGGGGTGCAACCAACGATATCGCAGGCGCGTTCCAATACACATAAGCTGCGGATTCTTCAACAAAATCACCAATCCGCTTCAGGTAGGATTATAGGCAATTTTTTGGCTCAATTGATCGATATAACTGCAACCAACCGTATGGTTGGTTGCAGTTATATCGCAAACTTAACACTCGACATTCGGCACCGAATCAATGTTTTTTGTTCTTCTTTTATTCTAATGGATCAACAGGCCTATCACGGAGAACGGGATGGCAGCACTCTTCCCTCCGCCTCAACCAATATTTTCTGAATCATCAGCCCTAGCACACGCGCTCCGTAGCTACACCTCACCCTCTAAATCACGTGAGAAATGGGAACGCTGTTTTTCGGATTGGCAGAAGCCTGCAAAACCCACCGAAGAAGAAGAGATAGGAGCTACAGAGCGTAAGATACGCAAGGCACTAGATCGAAGCTGCATTTTTGGAAGATCTGATTGGCGGATCATTCCACAGGGGAGTCACCACAACAATACGAACCTTAGGCGCGACAGCGACATTGATATGTGTGTCTGCCTCAAGAATGTCGTCTACCACGATGGCCCCCTTGGAGATATTCCAACCTTTGAAGAGCTGGGACGCCCTATAGCAAACATAACCTTCGATGAATTTCGGGCCCACCTATTTGACTGCCTAGAAGCCGAATTTGGTCAAACGGCAGTAACGCCGGGCGAAAAAGCCATTCACATTAACAAAGATGATGACGTCAAGATTAATGCCGACGTGGTGCCTGCATTTACTTACCAGCTTTTTGGACCGCGACTTACCATATTCGGCGGTCGTGAACATCCACCAGAAGGTATTGCCCTTCAAACAACGACTGGGCAGCTACTGACTAACTTTCCCGAACAGCACTACACGATGGGCTGTCTCAAAAACGATCTTGTCAGCAGGCGCTACAAGAGGGTCGTACGGATTTTGAAGAGCCTGCGTGAGGAGATGGCAAATGACGGTGACCTGCCCATTGAGACTAGACTGAAGTTGGATGACACAGCATCATTCTTGATCGAGTGCTTGGTGTTCAATTGTCCATATGAGTGTTTTCAAAACACGTCTATCTACGTCGATGTCGTAAATTGTTTGAATTATCTAAATTCTATATTTTCACAAAACCGTTTGTTGGGTTCTGATTTCTGGGACTGGAAAGAAGTAAACGGGATCAAACCACTATTCAGCGCAAATCAGGTTTGGACAAGTGAAACTGCTAGAGACTTTGTACTTCGAGCAAAAATCTACCTTGGGGTTTAATGCACAAACTAATCTCACCGAAGGTTAAGGTAGGTCTTATTGCAGGTTTAACAATACTAGTTGCTGCGATTGCGGATCTCGTTCCCTTAGATCTTATAACCACTGGCATTCTAATTACCGTTATAAATCTGATCGTGGGTTGGATGTTGCTAAACTCTTGGTCTTTTTTACACGAACATATTCTTCCGATTTTGCGTCGCCGCGGGATCAATAAGTTCCCGTACGCTTGGGCAAATACAGATCTTTCAGGTAGCTGGAACGGCGTCATAAAATCAAAATGGAAAGCCAAGCCAACAGACCCGGCTTTGCCAGACATCCCTGTGACGGTGAAAATTTATCAAACCTGGCGCGAGGTCGTTTTCACAATGAGAACTGAAAAGATGAAATCTCGGAGCTCAAACGTCTTGCCAATGTTTGATCCCGTAACAAATGAATTGAGGTTCCGATATCAATTTGAAACTGAGCCGACCGCACAAGCCAACGACGACAACCCGCCACAAAGGAATGGATCTGCATGCGCAGTAATAAATCTTAATTCACCTGACGTGATGGAAATCAATTACACCAACGAGCGTTCGCCAGGGGGGGATATTCGGTTGCAGAAGATAGATGCCCAGAAACAGGGCACGCCAATTAGGAATTGTTAGCAGGAAATACCTTTAAGTTATTGTTTTTATTGTATTTTATGGCTTGGTTGCGGGGGCCAGATTTGAACTGACGACCTTCAGGTTATGAGCCTGACGAGCTACCGGGCTGCTCCACCCCGCGTCACCAAACATTGCTCAGGCGGCCGTCTCAAACAAACGACCAATTCCAAGCGCGCTTTAGGAGGTGCTGACGAGACCAAGGCACTTTAAGCCTTATCGGCTGGGGCACCACCGCGTGGTGCCGACGTCAGCAAACCAGTGGCGGCTCTATAGCATGGTTTGCCAGCTTGTGAAGTCTGAAACTGGGCCTGCGCGCAGGCGCGCCACGCTGCTCACCCGGCGCATTGTCGCACAATGGGGGTTGTCCTTGGGACACGCCTCGGTGGCAACCAGCAAAATGAACCACCACCGTTGTAATCGTGACGCGACTGGTTCCGAAGCGTCCAATATTGGTCTAAAGCACTACATGAGGGGTGTGAGCCAGCACTGTCTCAAAATACGACCTTGACCTGTTGGCGAGGTCCGCGCACGGGACTGTAAAATAACACGATGCACGCCTCAGCGACCAAAGACCCCGCTGGCCTCGAAGAGACCTTTGTCCTGCTCGACAATTCCGCTGGCGGCGACAACGCCTCGCTGCTGTTCTCAGACCCTGTCGCCATTGTTGCCGCCGATCACCCTGACCAGGTGCCTGATGCCCTCCACCAGCTGGAGCAAGCAGGCCAAAAAGGCCTCCATGCAGCGGGCTTCTTTTCTTACGAACTTGGCTATGTCGTTGAACCCAAGCTTGCCCACCTGTTGCCTAAAACGCGGTCTGTACCTTTGCTGTGGTTTGGGCTCTATAAAAAACCCCGCGCGATGACCGAGGCGGAAGTTGATCAATGGCTGGCGACACACACACGCTCTGGCAGCTATCACTTTGCCGATGTCAAACACGCCTGGGATCAAACCGCTTATGAAAAGCGTTTTGACGATGTCATTGAAAACATTCGCGCAGGCGACATTTATCAACTCAATCTGACATTTAAAGCACGCTTTCGTCTTGATGGCTCACCACTGACGTTTTACCGCGATATGCGCCGCCGTCAGCGCGTGGCGTATGCCGGTATCGTTGATACAGGTGCTGCAACCATCCTGTCAGCCAGCCCGGAACTGTTTATTGAGCAGCATGACAAGGTGATTTCCACACGGCCGATGAAGGGGACATCGCCGCGGGCTGGCACACTTGAAGCCGACGCAGAGGCCAAACGCATCTTGGCAAGTGATGCCAAGCAACGTGCTGAAAATCTGATGATCGTTGACTTGATGCGCAATGACTTGGGACGCATCTCAGAAATCGGCAGCGTTGAAGTCACGGATTTGTTCACCGTCGAGACATATCCCACGCTGCATCAAATGACATCCGGCGTGAAAGCGACACTACAAGACAATCTCAGCTTGAAAGACGTGTTGGCTGGTATTTTTTCACCAGGCTCGGTGACCGGCGCGCCAAAGATCCGAGCAATGGAATTGATCCGTGGTTATGAAACCGAAGCGCGCGGTGTTTATTGCGGTGCCATTGGTCATATCGCGCCCGACAAACAGGCCCTGTTCAATGTTGCCATTCGCACACCCGTTGTGTTTCGCGATGGCAAAGGCGAGATGGGGATCGGCTCCGGCGTTGTCTATGACTCGGTTGGCGCCAAAGAATATGCAGAATGTCTGTTGAAGATGAAATTCCTCACAGACCCACCCAAACAACTCGAACTCATCGAGACGATGCTGCACACCAAAGAGGATGGTTTTTGGTTGTTAGACCGTCATCTGCAACGCCTAGAACGCTCAGCGCAGTATTTCAACTTTCCCTATACCCAAAGCAAGGTTGAAGACGCCCTCAATAAAGCCGTCAAAGAGGCGCCAAGCGCGCGTCTGCGTGTGCGTCTGTTATTAAATGAGTTCGGCTCCGTTACCGTCACAACAACGCCAATTGAAGCGGCGGACAAAGACGCCGTTATCGACTATGTCATCTCTGACACGCGGCTCGACGCGGCAGATGCCCTGCTTTACCACAAGACAACGCGGCGCGAACTCTATGACCGCGAATGGCAACTCTATCACCAACGTGACGGTGCGGATGAAGTGATCTACCTCAATGAAGATGGAGCACTTTGTGAAGGCAGCCGCAGCTCGATCTTTATTGAAAAAGATGGTCAGCTGCTGACACCGTCACTTGAAAACGGTCTCTTGCCTGGCACCTTGCGCGCAGAACTTCTCGCAAGCGGAAAAGCAAAAGAAGCGCACCTGACATTAGACGATCTCAAAACAGCAGAGGTCGTCTATCTCGGCAATTCTGTGCGTGGATTGCAGCGCGCGCAAAAACTCTAAGACAGCAACAACAAAGCCCACAACACCAGTGGCGCTATTGAATTGTTGCAGGCTCACCACTAAGCGCTATCGGCGCTTTCTCTGGTGTCATCTGAACCGATGAAAACGTGTAGACAACCGCCGCAAGTGTAAGTGCCATAGCAAATAAAATCTCACGGCGTTTGCGGTGCAGACGATGCGATATAGAATCGCTTTTTGAATGGTGCGGGTTCATGACAATGAAGAGTAACTGCGTTGACCCGAGTTGCTAGCCATCAAGCTGTCGCGCGACAGAAATGCCCAACTAGTACTTCCGTATTGGTCAATACATGCCTGAATGATGAACTGCACTGCAGCAAATTGTGTTGCGGCGCAACCTAAGATCCAAACGTAAACAGGCACCCAAAAACCAAAATGGATTGCGCAACAACCATCGCCCAAAACTGATTATTGAGTGTTTCTAAAAAAGGAATGCTGGCGCCGAAGAAGTAGCACACCAGTGTAATTACTGTGAGAATTACAGAGAACATAAACGCCAAAATTCCTGGCGCGCGCAATCCGATTTCACTGCTTCCTAACTTGGCCATGGGTCACCCTTTCCAACAATCTGAATATACATATGCCCGCATGTTGCGACTCAGCGGGACTAGTGTTCTGGCTCGCGCTTACACCAGGGCAAGCCTCGGGTGCAACGCTCTCAGATCCTGGTTTGTGGGCAACTCTGTAAAAAACCGCACAGCGCATTACGCACATGCACAAAAACTCAGTGGTATCAGGAGGTTGTTATGTCCTTAGAGATCGTGCCTCGGGGTCTCAAAAGACGGCGGAAAAGCAGCAGCGCGACCAACAGAGCAAATGCAATCATGACGAGCACAAGGGGGTGTTTGGCGACAATCAGACGTGGTGTGATTCTGCCGTCCCAGGCTAGCTGAAAGTCATTGCGGATTTGTGTCACGCTGCCGCTGCCATCACGCAACAACATATCAATCGCGGCTTGTTGGTCCCGGCTCGCCATCACACCATCGCGTACTGCTGCTGACTTCAAAGGGATCATACGCGCAGGGTTCTCACCAACAGCTGCTAACACCTGTTTGCGCGTCGCGGTTTTTAGACCGGTAAGATAACTAGCCAGCATTGCAAGCTCAGGCTCGGTTAGTGAGCGCGCCACACGTTTGAGTTCAGCAGGCTCCATTTCAAACAATGTGTCACGCTCTGCCTTTTCAAGGCCAGCCAGGCGAACAATTGCAATGCGATCTTCTAACGCCAGCAACTGGCGCAGCGACGACTTGCTAAAGCTTTGAGGTTTGGCCCGCTGATGAAGATCATATTTCAAGACGGAAAAGAGCTGGTCACCTGCAATGGCATTCCAGCGCAGAGCATGATCAACGGAACGTGTTTCACGTGCGATGGTCAATGCTTCGACGGGCAGACGTTTCACTGCCGTCTCCAGCGTACCATTGCCTAACCGTTTTAGAACACCAGCTTCACCCTCACCTTCAAGCACGAGACTGACGACCTCATCCATCTGCGCCAACTGGTTTGGTTTGAGGTTGTCGAGGAAACTACGAAACTCCGGTTTGCGTTCTGCAAGATTAAGCGCTTTTGAATGCGCGCTTTTGAATTTCTGCCAAATCGTGACGATCTGATCGGCTGTACCGCGGCTGATATCTCCAAGGTGATCGTTGATATGGCTGGATATGGTGCGCGCCACTTCCGCACGGACTTTTCCCTTGGTGGTATCCGATTTCATTTCATCTGAGATGATCGGTAAAACACCATGGCGCAAATCCCAAACATCTTTGGCAATCAAGACAACGCCAACACCGCCCGCAACCACCGAGACCAAGCGCGACAGCACACTGCCAGCAATACGCTGGCCGATACGCCGCGCCATGTTGGCCATCTGACGACGCACGATAAGCAACGTGACGCCGGTTATTCCAGACGTTGATTTTTTTAGGACTGCACCCGCGCCAACACTCGGCCCGGCATTTTTTGAGGAAAGCTCAAGACCTGCGCCAGCATCAGTCGTCACGGCACCCGAAATCATAGTGCCATAACGCGGCCCGACGAACGCCTTCAGACAATCTAGCGCCGGTTCGGTTGCATCTTGGCTGGCCAATTCAATACGCCCACCAACCTCACGGCCAACGCCGACGGCGAGTGCTTCAATGGCTTTACGCATTTCGTCGGACTGATAAACACGCTCGGCAACCGCCGTTGCCAGTTTCTGAGCTTGCTCCTGGCTGGCCAGCGATTGGAGCAAACGACCCCAACTGGTTTCGTCTCGAACCGCGCTTACGGCCTGATCAACACGTCGGTCAATGAGAGCATCCAGCTTGAGCTGGCGCCACTCAATAGCGACCACGCTGTCATAGTCGACGGTTTTGATCTCCTGGCGTAACGCATTTGAGGTAATCGCATCAACGGCGCTTCGAAATGCGGTTTCATCCTGCGCCTGGCAGGCTTCGTAATCAGACCGCGTCAGTGGTGCAGCAAAAACCGGAGCCATCGGCGCCAAGACCAAACTTATCGCCAGCACAACGCTGATCCCAGCACGTCGAACGTCTGCCACTGTGCTGTGTCCTCCCGTTATCATCATCATTGATACTATAAGGTTCAATGCGCGCGAACCATGACTGGTTCCCAGAACAACATCTTTGTGACGGACGCGGTCAATCTGGGACGGGACCCGAGAGCTGGGGGAGCAGGCCAAGCGTCGGCCGCGTGATGGGCGAGCACCTGGTCTGAGTGTTCATTTTTGAACCGGCCTTGATGCGATCAACCTGCTCGGTGACGTTATTTGCCCGCCCCGTTGCAGTGCCAAATGGTCACGCATATGCGCAACATTCGGACAAGAGTCCTCTATATTTTCCTTCAATTACAATGGGTTAAATGCACTATCCGCATGCATTGCATGTGCATTTCTGGTTTCCGATTAAGGATGAAGGGTCTAGATTAATCTACGGGCGATATTTCCATCGTATTCTGGCGCAGTTCTCGCCTGCTGTATCCGCCTAATCGGGGGCTCACTCTTAATGATGTTGCAAAATCCATCTGGTGCACCCCACCAGCCTTCAAACATCTGCAAACCGGGGCCTTCAGGCCGCGTTTGTGCAGTGCGGCATCATGGGCGTCACGACGCCATAGTACTGCCACAGGAAGCGGTCAGTTCAGCGTTAATTGTAACGAATAAGTCACCAACTCTGGGCTTTATGTTGCGTTGCGGCAAGGTGCCCCATGGTGCGGTGCCTGCAGTCCGGAATATTGAACCGCAGACAGTCAGCAGCCGACAGATAAGCCAAGCGCTTGCACCGTGCTGCGACAGTAAAACAACAATTGTCACTTGGCATCGTCCTGGCAATGAGCTTAATTCAGGTCGAGTAAGTTAAGAGCGAGTACCTCTAAGGCAATGAACAATAACAAGAAAATTAAGTCTCCGCGAGGCAGCATCGTAATGCCAGGCGGTCGCGTCGGCGTCCTGCTCTTGCATAGCCTTGGTGGTACACCAATCGAATTGAAGTTCGTGGCTCAGGGTTTCGCGCGCAACGGCTACACCGTTTACTGCCCGCTGCTGCCAGGTCTCGGAGGCGGCACGGACGTGTCTGGTCTGTCGTCATGGCAGGACTGGTATGAAGAACTCAAGTCAGCCCACGATGAGTTGTGCAAGCATTGCGACATTGTCCTCGTTGGCGGTCTTTCTGCTGGCTCTATTTTGACGCTGAAACTCGCGCAAGAACGTCCAGAAACCGTGCAGGGTTTATTGCTGTACGCACCAACATTGTGGCCAAACGGTTGGGCGATCCCACTGTCATTCCACTTATTTAAGCTGATCTACCACAAATGGATTGCAAACCTGTTTTACCTGCGCCAACGCGAACCGTTCGGCATCAAGGATGAGCGTATTCGCAACTTCTTGATAGAGTCGGTGAAAGGTGATGAGGAGCCGCTTGCCGATTTGTTTGGTCGCAAGGGCGGTTTGGTTTGGGAATTCCGTTCCCTGGTCCGCAACATCAAAAAAGGCTTGGGCAACATCCGCCAGCCCGTTGCAATCTTCCATCCTCGTACCGACGATCAAAGCGATATCTCAAACGCGAACGCATTAATGCGTCGCTTGGGTGGCCTTGTTGAAGTGACCGTCTTGGACAACAGCTATCATATGGTAACGCTGGATCGTCAGCGTAATATTGTTGTTGATCGCTCACTCGATTTTGTCGGTCGCCTGTCCGAGCGCATTGAAGAAAAAGAAGCTGTACGGCGTTTGATTTCAGGCGCTGCGGAATAAGCAACACGCCGCTTGGGACCAACAAGCGGCACGATGTTTCAAATAAAAAGAGCCCTACTTCTCGCTGGAAGTAGGGCTCTTTTTTGATGTCTGGTAAGTTAAAATCTCTAACCAGCGGATGCCGTAATAGGTTCCAACTCGCCACAAGCTGGCAGATCTGCCGGTGCGCGTTTCCAAATATGGGTCTTGTAAAAGATCCCTTTGTAACCTGTCATTACCAGCTGCTCAGGTGATTTTGCCTGAATGGATGCCGTGTAGGCCGCGCCCTTTTCAGGATCATAAACCCATCCGCCTTTCCAGATGCCACCTTGTGCTTGTTGCAAATTACCCAGAACAGACAGACCGCAAATTAGCCGTGACCGCATCGCTGCTTTCGGGTTGTGCCCATCGGTCAGCGGCTGGCCTTGATCATTGGTTTTCTTTTTCAGCCAGACAATCCGCCCGCATAGCCGCTTTGGGTCCTGCATGCAGCGATAAACCTGTACGGCACCCTTGCCAGTGTGATTGAACCAAACACCGATTTCAGCAGGCTCGCTTTGCGCATGTCCGACACCACCCGATGCGAGGGTGGCGGTCAAAACGCTCGCGACGAGCGCGAATACCGTGCGGGATTGAGAGCCGGTACACATTGAAGCCATGAGGTCGGGCCTCCCTTGAAGAATTGAAACGATCCCGGTGACGTGCCACTGGCTCTATGTCAGGAAAGCGGCAAAACCAGGATTGTTGGCGGGTCAATCGATGGCGATTTAACACCAACTTTGCCCAAAGATGCCACCATAGGCCATTCGAAATCCTTAATTTTTGTCGCAAGCCTCAGACAAATGATTGAGGCAAAATCGCCCGTCTTCTGCCCATCACCTCGATGTGGTCTGGCACACCAACAGCTCTGCCATGCGCCAAGTTTTCACAGGGGGAGTGCCCTTCGCTTAGTCACAATCTGCGCTATATTAGATGAATACTTTACAAGCGCATTGATTGGCTTCGATCAGAGTCGTTAATTGTTCATCAGCCAGCAAGGCGTTCAATACAGGACAATACAAGGACTGGGCACCCAATCTGAGGGAAACACGCTCAATCTGGAAACTATATCTCGTTATTTGCATGGCATATGACAGGGATTACTCCACAAAGCGACTGAGACACAGAAGCTGGCGACACGCGCTCAACTGCCAACCGGCTTCCCGAGCCGCACGCTCTCAACAGGTGCACAGCAAAACCAATGATTCTGACCCTAGCATTTCGCAATCTGTTTCATGACCGAATCCGGCTTGCCGTAACGTTAGTCGGCATTCTGTTTTCGATCGTGCTCGTCGCCGTCCAGCTTGGCCTCTATCTAGGCTCTAGCCGCATGATCACCGCCATGATTGAGCGTGCAAACGGCGAGTTATGGATCACCACTTATGGCGCCAAGAGTTTTGAAGACGGTGGCATGCTGCTGACGCAAGCTGAACGCCACCAGGCACTCGCAACACCTGGTGTAAAAGCCGTCGTTCCACTCGTTGTGCGCTTCCAGGAATGGCGCAAGCCAAGTGGTGGTTCAACGCGCGTTGTTGTTGTCGGCGCAGACAAAGAAGATGGCGGACTTGAACCTTGGGCGCTGGTCAACGGCTCGTGGGCCGACATCAAAGCACCCGACGCAATTGCCGTCGACAAGACCTATCTTGATGAGTTGGATATTGAAGGCATTGGTTCAACAGCGCAGATTGGTACCGGCAGGGTCCGTGTCCGTGCGCTCACCAATCGCATTCGTTCATTCACCCGCTCACCCTATGTGTTCACACCACTGTCGCGTGCGCGCAAGTTGATCGGTGCCGGTGGCAGCCAACTGACAACATTCTTTTTGGTGCAGCTCAATCCAAGTGCCAATGCAGAAACCGTGCGCTCCGAACTCAGATCACGCCTTGGCAGCGATACGGAAGTCCTCACAAAGAAAGAATTTCGTGATCGCAGCCTAACCCAATGGTTGTTTCGCACCGGTGCAGGTGTTGCCCTCATCGGCGGGGCATTGCTTGGCATTCTCGTCGGCACCGTCATCGTCGCTCAAACACTTTACTCCAGCACCAAAGACCACCTGAACGAGTTTGCAACCTTGCGCGCGCTCGGGTCATCTTCGGGCTATATTCATCAAGTCATTCTTGCCCAGGCTGGCCTCAGCGCCGTCGTGGGCTACATTCTCGGCATGGTGATCTCGCTCGGAGTGTTGTGGCTCAGCCGGTCCTCACCCTTGCCGCTGGTGATGACACCCTCGCTCGCCGTTGCGCTGTTTGCGTTGACGATTGGGATGTGCGCGATATCGGCAGTTTCTGCTATCATCAAGGTCACCAAGATCGACCCAGCCACGGTATTCAGCAGATGAGCCAAAAGCAAAAGCCGATCCTAAGCGCAAAGAACGTCAAGAAAGAACTTGGCAAAGGTGCTGGCCGCGTGCTGGCACTGCGCGGTGTCGACATGACATTGAAGTCAGGCGAGCTAACCTTGCTCATGGGCCCGTCTGGTTCTGGCAAAACCACATTGCTGTCGATCCTCGGCTGCATCCTGGCACCAACCTCCGGCACCATCAAAGTGGCAGGTCAAGATACCGCCCACTTGAACCCTGAAGAACTTGCCCAACTCAGGCGCAAACACATTGGCTACATTTTCCAATCCTACAATCTGTTCCCAACACTTAATGCACTTGAGAACGTCCGCATTGCTCTTGATGTCCTGGGACAGAAGGGCTATCCCGCCGCACAACGGGCGGAAGAAGTTTTGCACGAGGTTGGCCTTGGCCAACGCTTGAAAAGCTTTCCATCTAATCTGTCTGGTGGTGAGCAGCAACGCGTCGCCGTTGCCCGCGCGATCGCCAGCTCACCTGATATTGTTCTCGCCGACGAGCCGACCGCTGCACTTGATAGTGAAAACGGTCATGCTGTTATGGCGTTACTGGCAAAGATCGCCAAAGAACAAAAACGCAGTGTTCTGGCTGTGACCCACGATCCCAGAACACTTGGTTATGCAGATCGTGTGGTCCGCATCGAAGATGGTCAGATTGTTGGCGAAGAACGTCGCCCGGATGGTCTCGATGCTCCTGAAATTGCAGATTTGACAAAGAGGCGCAAAGCAAATGGCTAAGCTCGACTCGACCCAAGCAATGTTTGCTATCTCCGGCGGCATAACGCTGGCAATCATAGCCTTGGTGAATTTAACAGCCGGCAAGCCAACACCTGCCCCGGTCACTCACAAACTCGCGCCGGTGGTGGTGGCAAAAGCTCCATCAACCACCATGCTCGATATCTCAGCGCACGCCAAAGATGACAGTGGTCAACCCCCTGTTTGGGCCGCGTCCGCCACGGGGCGCATTGAAACACGGACCGGTGAGCATCGCCTTAGCGCTCTGCAACCACGCTACATCGAAGAGGTTTTGGTCAAAACACACGACCATGTCAAAGCAGGCGACCTGCTTGTGCGTCTTGATGACCAAGACCTGAAAGCAAAGCGTGTATCTGCACTCGCTGAAGTGCAAGTGCGCCTGCGCGAACGCGAAGAAGAGAAAGTTACAGGGCTCGCACTTGACCGTCAAAATGCAGAAGACCGGTTGGCTGATGCAGAACGTGCACTGTTCGCGGCACGTCTGGCGTTTGATCGTGCATTTGTCAAACGCCACGCCGGCAGCGGTAGTGACGATGCTGTAAAAACGGCGCGTGAAGCGATTGATGCAGCTGAAAAGAAGGTCAAAACAGAACGTGCCGCGTATGATGTGGTTGCCGCAAAAGAAGATATACCCTACCCAACCCGATTGGATACCGGCCTGACACAGGCACGCGCCGATCTCTCGCTGATAGAAACAGCAATCGAGCAGACTCGACTACGCGCACCTTTTGAAGGCAACGTTCTCAACGTTTGGGCCAAAGTGGGAGAAGTTGCCACGCCGTCTGCCAACGCACCGTTGATTTTATTTGGTGACAAAAGCAAGATGCGCGTTCGGGCCGAGCTCGAAGAACGCGACCTCGTTAAGGTGCGCGTCGGTCAGAAAGTTATTGTCCGCTCAGACGCTCATCCTGGCAAAGACTTTGTTGGCAAGGTGACATCTCTTGGCGGCGCGCTTGGAGCCCGCAACATCGCCTCGCGTGGTCCGCGTCGCCCAAGCGATATTGATGTATTGGAAGTGGTGGCCAATCTTGGAGCACGCCCACAACTTCTGCCCGGCATGCGCGTCGACGTCTTTTTCGCCAACGATGAAACGGCTAACGTTGACTAGAGGCGAACCGACAAAACGTGATGGAATTATGCGCGCGGGCCACCCCGCGCGCATTTTACATTCTAAAACAATGTTATTGGCGAATGCCCTCTATATTGAGTTCCAGATCAACATGTGTAGACGCCGGGCCGAGATCAAACGTGATACCAAAGTCTGCGAGCTTGAGCCTGGTCGTGCCATTGAAGCCGGTCCGATACCCACCCCAGGGATCCTTACCGCCGCCCACCTTCATCGCATCAATCGTGACCTCTTTGGTTTCGCCACGTAGCGTGAGATCACCAACAACCGTCAGCTTATCATCAGCGCCTGGTGTGATAGATTTGCTTTTGAATGTCGCAGTTGGAAACATTTCAACATCGAGAAACTCGCCAGCACGCAAATGCTTGTCGCGCTTGCCATGATTGGAATTGACACTTGCGGTATCAATCTTCACCTCGACCTTTGAAGCTTCAGGCTTAGCTTCATCATAGCTAAACGTGCCATTGAATTTATCAAAGCGGCCAGTCAACCAGCTATAACCCAAATGTTTGACGCGGAAATTGATCGACGCATGTGCGCCTGTTTCATCAATCACGTACTCAGCAGCGCGCACTGGCAGCGCAAGAACAAAAAATGCGAGCATAACGCTGCATAACTTCAACATGACTTTCATGGGGTTCTATTCCTTATTCCAATAACCGACATTCAGCGCTTCAATAACGCACGACACTAACTCTTTGGTCTGGAACCGCGCCACATACGCGTGAGTGTTGGGTCCCGGTCTATGAAATGGTGCTTCAAGGCTGCACCAGTATGCAACCCTGCAAGTGCAATTGTGACATAACTCAGGATGCGGTGAATTTTTCCCGATATACTCTCAATGCCTTGAGCTTGATAAAGGGAGGGGACCTGCAGCCCCCAAAAAAGTTCAATTGATCGGCCATCAGCCGTCGAAATCAGATAACCGCTGATTAACACAGCAAAGATTATTGCATAGAGAGCCCCATGCATCATACGCGCGGCCCCATGTTCAAAGCGCGTGAGATGGTCAGACGTCGGGTTGGTGTTTGACAGTCGCCAGCCAAGACGTAGCGTCATGGCAATCAGCACAACCATCCCAACCGCCTCATGCCAGGCTGGCGCATTGGTGTAATATGGACTGGTATAGCCTAGCGTCACCATCCAGTAGCCAAGTGCAAACAACACAAAAATGGCAAGTGCTAACAGCCAATGCAGCAATCGACTGATTGCCCCAAAACCATCTGATGTGTCTTTCAACATGCAACACCTCACACCGTTATCAGCGCCAGCATACTTCAGCGCATTATATGTTTCTAATCACGTCACAAAGATGGACCGTCACACAATAAAACGAGCGCAACCGAAGGTCGCGCCCGTTGAATTATTCTCTCCTGTAGTTTCCTTTGAAAGGAAATTAAGGTGCCGGTTGGCTGATGCTTGGCACAGGTGGCAGGTTGCCTTCACGGAATGCAACGTAGGAGAGCGTGCCGAAGATTGCCAAAAAGACCAACGCTGTTGTGAGCGCATTCAAGATGCGGTTGCTGAACGACAGCATGTTGCCAATGAGGTCTACAAAGAAAACAATGATCGAAGCAACGATCACAGGTTCAAGCCAGGCTAACTCTGGTGGCATAAACATGATACTTCCCCCTTAAAGGATTGAATGAGCCCTGAATGGACCGGACGCTAACGCAATCAGTCGCAAATGTCAGCCTATGCCTGGCTTTGATGTCAGCGCGGCACACAAAAATTTCAAAAACTGCTGATTTTACAATGTTTTTTAAGCTCGATTTACGCTTACGAGCGCATTGAACACGACCCATTTTTTGCTAATCAACACCCCAAAACGATCTAAGAAACACCATTAGACGCGTTACAAGCGCTTAAACCTCCATAGCTAACGCGGTACGGTTCTGGCGCGCCTGATCAAAAATTGCCTGAAAAATATGTATGGCGGCATACGACATGGTGTCGTCTTTATGCCCTGAAAACTAGGCCCATAGTCCTGGCACCGGCAGGTCTAATCGCCGACACGTCACCTATATTGCCAGCCCCACGAAGCACCGGAAAGAACCACCGTGAAGCATCATTCAGACGCTACGATGAACAGTCCTACATCATACGACACGCTTCACTGAGCTTACCCTGAGGACCACTATTTCTGGGGGGCAAAACTGCCCATCGAATTGACGCTTTGCAACCGGGACCATAGGGTGCGGCTCCTGTTGCCACAGGCACAAATTAAACGTCTTAACCGCCCACTTTTAGGACCCTCATGTCTCACTCTTTTTCATCTGTTGCCGCCAACGCCAAAGCTTGGCCATTTCAGGAGGCCAAGCGACTGCTTGCACGTCTGAAACGCGCCAAAGGCGGTGAACCCAAAACGGTGATTTTTGAGACCGGATATGGACCAAGCGGACTGCCTCATATTGGAACCTTTGGTGAAGTGGCACGCACCAGTATGGTGCGTCACGCGTTTGAGGTCATGACGGACGGGCAAATCCCAACACGGTTGGTTTGCTTTTCCGATGATATGGATGGCTTGAGAAAAGTCCCAGATAACGTCCCCAACAAGACTCTCCTGACCCAGGCACTTGAAAAACCATTGACCCAAGTGCCTGACCCGTTCGGCACGCATCAGAGTTTTGCCCATCACAACAACGCACGCTTGCAAGAATTTCTCGATACCTTCGGCTTTGACTACGAATTCTTTTCTGCAACCGAATGTTACAAATCCGGTCAGATGGATGAAACGTTGCTCAAAATGTTGGCGGCCTATGAAAAGGTCATGAACATCATCCTGCCGACGCTTGGTGGCGAACGACAAAAAACTTATTCACCGTTTCTGCCGATTTGCCAACGCACCGGAAAAGTTCTGCAAGTGCCGATGGTTGAACGCAACGTAGGCAAAGGAACGGTTGTCTATGTCGACCCTGAAACTGGTGACAAAGTTGAAACCGAAGTCACCGGCGGAAAAGTCAAATGCCAATGGAAAGCTGATTGGGCAATGCGCTGGACCGCACTTGGTGTTGATTATGAAATGGCCGGCAAAGATCTTATTGAGTCCGTGACACTGTCGTCTAAGATCTGCAAGGCGCTTGGCGGCACACCACCTGAAGGCTTCAACTATGAGCTATTCTTGGACGAGAACGGTGAGAAGATTTCCAAGTCCAAAGGCAACGGTCTGACCATCGAAGACTGGCTCACCTATGCGACACCGGAAAGCCTGTCGCTCTATATGTTCCAAAAACCAAAGAGCGCAAAGAAACTGCATTTTGATGTCATCCCGCGGGCGGTTGATGACTATTTGCAGCACTTGGCCGCTTACCCAAAACAAGAGCCTGCCAAACAAGTTGAAAATCCAGTTTGGCATATCCACACCGATCACGTGCCAGAAGCAGAACTCCCCATTACATTTGCGCTTCTGCTCAATCTCGTTTCAGCCTCTAACGCTGAAAATAAAGACCGATTATGGGGCTTTATTCGCAAATATCAGCCTGATGCAACGCCTGAAACGTTTCCGCTACTGGATCAATTAGCGGGCTATGCCGTTACCTACTATCACGCCTTTGAAAAACCCAAAAAAGTCTATCGCGCAGCAACAGATCAAGAGCGCGGTGCGCTTCAAGATCTCGCAGATAAACTTGCCGCCGTTGACGAAAGCGCGAAAGCCGAAGAGTTGCAAAACCTGGTTTATGAAACCGGCAAACAACACGGCTATGAACAAAACTTGCGGGATTGGTTTAAAGCGATCTACGAAATATTGCTCGGGGCCAGCCAAGGCCCACGCTTTGGTGGCTTTATCGACCTCTATGGTGTCAGCGATACGCGAACCCTGATCCAAAAAGCACTTGATGGCGCATTCGTTAGCGCAAAAAGCTAGCGTTTCTGCAAACTAGGTCAGTGGTAAGCCCCAGTCTTTAAACAGCCCCGCGATCAGCCGCTCAGTCCTGGCCTCAATATCATCTTGCACCCAAGTGGTTTGCTCCGCCACGTCCTTTGTCATCTTGAAGTCGCACTCAGTATAAATGCGCTTCTTGGCTTCAAATTCCTGACTGTCAGCCACGGCATTATCAGCGCGCGTGAGATAGGTCAGATTGCCAAGACAATGTGCGTGGGCCACGACATGCGCGCGGTCCGGGAATGCCTCACGCCAGCTGTTTTGTATTTTCCAACCGCGCGGCAGGATGTGCTCCACAGTCACGCTCTCCCCGTCTATGGGGCCTGGATCTTGACCGTCTGCGACTGCAATTCGGCGCATCAATTCTACTCTTAGAGCTCTGCGGTCAAAATATTGAGCGCGTAATTTTTCAAGTGCTTTCTGCTTGAGCTTCCGCTCAACTTTCAACGCCTCAATATTCTCAATAGACGTACCTTTTACGATTTGATCTGCGATTTGCAGCATGCGGGTCGGTAATTTTTCCGCACTATCTGGAGTCATGTTGATCATCCAGAACACGCGTTCCAATGCTTCAAAAAACATCTTTGTCTCGGGATGATCCAGGCCGCGTTCTTTGATCCACGTTAGTGCTGGCGGCAACCACCCTCGCGGATCAATCCAGCTCATATAGCCACACAATTGATTTATACGGCTGCGGTCATAGGCCGGCCCGACAGCCCCAGTCCGCAAAGCACGGACGTGATGGGCACTCGGAAGAAGCACATCACGCATGAAGCCCAAACCAGATTCATTGAGTTTAAAAGCTTCTGCGATTTCTTCTTCAAGGGGTTTGTTGCGTGATTTTCGGCTGATCAAACTGCGCAAATGAAAGAGCAGTCCGTAAAGATCCTTGTCGCCAATGAGCCCTTCGGCTTGTTCCCACCAAAGAGCGCAGGAATCGCGCTGCTCTGCCGGCATAATTGACAGCAAGCTATCCTTGGCCAGATCAACGTTGGAGAACTCGAGACGCGTTTCTTCCTCTTTACGCAGTCGCGCCCATGCCTCCTCCTCTTGTGCAGCTTGATGTACGATTACATGGCAGCGGTCAGCCAAAAATGTCGCAAGATCGGAACGAAACGAGTCAGATATATCGGAAGTGGACAATCGTTCGCGAATGCAATCACGGCTGGTGATAATATTTTGCTCGGTGAATGATAACGATTCAAATAATTCTTCCGGTTCTACAGAGGTTGCCCCCTCATTTTGCACGTATTTCATGCAAAAATCGGCTTGCGTATCTTGTGGCTGCAAATGAAAGTCCGTTGTGCGCACAAACTGTCCCAGCTCTTGGCTCTGCTTGGGGTTCTGGCAAAGATCTCGCAAAACACTGAATAGGATCGTCAACGTCATGGTGCGTTGATGGCCATCAATCAGTGATGTCTGAGTTGAAGCGTTGGGTTTGCAGATCAATAACGTGCCCAAGAAATATTCAGCCGCATCACCCTTCGAATCGAGGGCTGCAAACAAGTCGCTGACAAGGCGTGACACTTGGTCGGTCTGCCAAGCATAAGCGCGCTGAAACCAAGGCAGGTGAAAAACATAAGATCCTGAAAACAACTCCCGCAACGTTACGGCACGCACTTCAATATAATTTTGGTCCATATTTTGACGCGACCAACTCAAATTTGCCCGCAGGCCACTGACACTCGCCACAGCAACTCTTTCCAGCTGGGTACAAAAATAAGCACCTCAGCCACTGCCATCACTTTGGTTTCACCGCGGCATCCGGACGCCGCAGTATATTTGATTAGGCCACCAAAAATAATTGGCCTAAAGCACTATGTTTCAGTGCACGATAGCCAGTTGATGTCCCCGCTTGACCTTAACGATAGCATGTCACCTGATAAGTGCCAGAGTTTTTGACTTGGTCCAAAAAAAAAAATTGCGGCACAAACAATGCAATTCAAAGCCGATGGCACACGAAAAAGAAAACCGCAGCATGCAGACTAAAAACGTCTACAAAATTGTGTCGGCAGCGGAATGGCAGCATGCATGTCGGATTGGTGAGTACGAAGGATCAAGCGACGACAAACGAGATGGCTTTATTCACTTGTCAGCATCAACCCAGATTGCGGGCACATTGGAGAAACACTTTTTCCCACAGACCGAACTCGTGCTTGTGCGCTTTTGCAGCAAAGACCTCATATCGAACCTGAAATGGGAGCCGTCGCGGGGCGGCGCGCACTTCCCACATTATTATGGGGCCCTACCAACACATTTGGCGACACAACTTGAGCCAATACGTCTAAACACAAATGGCCAATACGTAATCCCGGAGCTGATGGAATGAACTACGCCACCATGTTTCATCTGATCCGCCCCGTCCTATTTGCTCTGCCGCCAGAAGATGCGCACAAACTGACACTGAAATCACTAGAGCGGGGCCTCCACCCCAAACCCACTGTCGAAGACCCTAAATGCTTGAACGTTGACGCACTTGGTCTCCATTTTTCCAATCCGCTTGCCATTGCCGCGGGTTTTGACAAGGACGCGCGCGTTGCAGACGCCGTGATTGGCATGGGCTGTGGCTTTGCAGAAGTTGGCACCACAACACCCAAGCCGCAGCCCGGCAATCCAAGTCCGCGCGTTTTCAGACTGCTCGAAGATAATGGCCTCATCAATCGGCTGGGTTTTAACAATGCGGGCCATCAGACCGCTCTTGAAAACTTATCCCGGCGCCAGCGCACGGAACCGTTATGCATCAACATTGGTGCCAACAAGGACAGTGACGACCGCATCAAGGACTATGTGACTGGTCTCAATACGTTTTATGATCTGGCCTCCCTGTTCATGATCAACATCTCTTCGCCCAACACGCCGGGTTTGCGCGATCTGCAAGCGCCAGAGGTGCTGGATACATTGGTATCTGCTCTGATGGAAGCGCGCCAAGCACACATAAGCGCGGGCAAACCGAAACGACCCCTCATCGTCAAGTTAGCGCCCGATATCGCAGAAGACGACTTAGCGCCTATTGTTGAACGACTTGTAGGCCTCGCCATCGATGGCATTGCGATATCCAACACCACGCTTTCCAGAACTGGCCTGACATCATCTCACGCAAAAGAAGCAGGCGGGCTCTCAGGCCGCCCTGTCTTCCATCGGGCGACGGTTGTGCTTGCGCGGGTGCATCAGCTGACACAAGGTAAAATTCCACTGATCGGCATTGGTGGCATCGACAGTGGTGAAACAGCACTGGCCAAAATTGAAGCCGGAGCAACGTTGCTCGAACTCTACACGGGCTTGATCTATCGCGGACCAGGCTTGATTGCAGAGATTAAAAACCACCTTGCCCAATCGTGTCGCTCGCGTGGTGCCGCATCTTTGTCGCTGCTGGTGGGACGTGGCAGTGAAACCTGGGCCAATAGATCTCTTGAGGCGTAAACCCAATGAGCAAAATCACATTTTACCACAACCCAAGGTGCTCAAAGTCACGTCAGGCTTTGAACTTGCTCGAAGAGAAGGGCGCGAACCTCAAAATTGTGCCGTATCTCGATACACCACCAACACTGACGGCATTGAAAAAGATAGCGTCAGCACTCGACGTCAGTCCCCGCGCATTTATGCGCACAAACGAAGCGATCTACAAACAGTTAGATCTTGGGCGTGAAGAACTCTCTGACAGCGAGCTGTTAAAGGCTATCATCGAGCATCCTCGACTCTTGGAACGTCCCATTGCTGTCAGTGAGACGCGCGCCGTCATTGGTCGTCCACCAGAAGATATTTTGAAAATTCTGAAGACGTGAGGGGACCTAATCTGTGGCTACTCGTTGGACGATCCACCTGATCGTCGCGCCGAACCAACGAGCCGGGCGATTATCCAGATAGGAATAACGACAAGCGCGCCCAGCAGTAAAAACTCAAACAGCCAGTCAAATGCGCTCAGACCCAGGTCGTAGATATTGCGTAGCAACACATTTATGCGATGAAAGAAGTTGGACAAGTCAATGCCCAGCGCCTTCATCACAATGCCAACAGCAATGGAAATGAGCGCCAAGCGCACAATAACGCCAAGTGGGCTGCCACCAAAAACCTTTTCCCAATTCATACGCGTTCCGGCTCCTTGAACCTGTTCTGTTGCCAAAGTCGACCTCTCAGGGCTTAGTATCTATGGCCTTGGTGTTGTCATCACTCAGTCCCTATCATAGCTCGCTAAAGGATGCGAGCCTTGGCAACTCAACCGCAAGAATCGGATGCGATGGGGCCCAGCGTGGCGACGTCAAAAAAACAAGCAACACAACGACAGACGGAGCTGAAGCGCGGCGCCCTCGGGCCACACGTTTCCCGTCCGTCATCAAGTGAAGCCAGTGATCTCAACACCCTGTTGCCGAACCAGTTTCAATCCTGGTTCCACAGCCGCGGTTGGCAACCTCGGCCGCACCAGTTGGCGCTCCTACAAAATGTTTCAGCTCATCGCTCAACACTGCTCATCGCACCGACAGGGGCAGGCAAAACACTTGCAGGTTTTTTGCCAAGTTTGGTCGCGCTGAGTGATCGCACTGCGCACGCTGAACCTGACACATCAACCCTTCACACGCTTTACATTTCGCCATTGAAAGCGTTGGCCGTCGATGTCAATCGCAACCTGCATCAACCCATTTCAGACCTGGGCCTTCCGATCCGCTGCGAGAGCCGCACCGGTGACACACCCGTGCATCGCAAAACACGGCAACGTCAAAAACCTCCTGATATGCTTTTGACGACTCCGGAACAGATCGCCTTGATGCTCGCCCATGAAGATGCGCCGTATCTATTTTCAGGCCTGAAAACCGTCATTCTCGATGAGCTGCATGCGCTTACGTCATCGAAACGCGGAGACCTTCTCGCCCTCGACCTCGCCCGCCTGAGAACACTGTCACCCAACATGACGACCGTTGGCTTGTCCGCGACAGTTGCACGGCCCTCACAATTGCGCGCCTATCTGATCGGTCAGACGCAACCAAACGACGTGACACACCTTGCTGAGCTTGTCGTCGCGCCAGACGGAGCAAAACCGCAGCTTGATATTCTCGAACTTTCAGACCCGGTGCCGTGGGCCGGACATTCTGCGCGCTATGCAATTGAAGCGATCTATCAGGCAATCCTGGATCACAAAACCACAATTGTGTTCGTCAACACGCGCATGCAGGCCGAGTTGGTGTTTCAAGAATTGTGGCGCGTCAACGAGGATGGGCTTGCCATTGCCCTTCACCACGGCTCATTGGATGTCGCACAACGGCGCAAAGTTGAAGCCGCCATGGTCAAGGGAGCGCTTCAAGCTATTGTCGCCACCTCAACACTCGATCTGGGGATCGACTGGGGTGATGTCGACTTGGTGATTAACGTCGGCGCACCCAAGGGTGCAAGCCGCTTGATGCAGCGCATTGGGCGCGCCAATCACCGCCTGGACGAGCCGTCACAAGCCTTGCTCGTGCCAGCCAACCGCTTTGAAGTTTTGGAGTGCCGCGCCGCAGTTGAAGCTGCCGAAGCGCAAACCCACGACACGGCACTGCCGCGCGTCGGCGCACTTGATGTCCTTGCCCAGCACATTTTAGGGATGGCGTGCCAAGCGCCCTTTTCCGGTGATGCCCTGTTTACAGAAGTCACATCCGCCGAACCTTATGCGGAACTTGATCGTGCCACCTTTGATCGCGTGATCGATTTCGTGGCGACCGGAGGCTACGCACTTAAATCTTATGATCGTTATGCCAAACTAAAACTGACGCATGACGGCGTGTGGCGCCTGTCCCACCCACGTCTTGTCAATCAATACCGCATGAATGCAGGCACCATTGTCGACACCCCAATGATAAAAGTGCGCCTTGGTAAGCCACGCAAAACAGCAAAAGGGCAGGCCATGGCGCACGGCTATGGCGGACGCGTCCTCGGCGAAGTCGAAGAATCGTTTATCGACCAATTGACCGCTGGCGATACATTTACGTTCGCCGGTGAAGTTTTGCGTTTTGAAGCCCTGTTTGAGACCAATGCTTTGGTTACGCGCTCGAACGCGAAAGATCCAAAAATTCCAAACTACATCGGCGGCAAGTTCCCGCTTTCAACGCATTTGGCAGAGCGCGTACGCGCAATGCTCGCCGAGCAAGCCCGTTGGGATAGCCTGCCAGCACCCGTCACGGAATGGCTCAACCTGCAAACCGAGCACTCCATCCTTCCGGAACGCAACGAGGTTCTCGTTGAAACATTCCCACGCGCGGATAAACATTATCTTGTCGCTTATCCCTTTGAAGGCCGTCTCGCCCATCAAACCCTTGGAATGTTACTCACCCGCCGTCTTGATCGCTCAGGCGCACGACCCCTTGGCTTTGTTGCCAACGACTACGGACTTGGCTTGTGGTGCGTCAACGATCTCTCTCAGATGATTGAGACAGGCAGCATTCGCCTGAGCAATCTGTTTGATAAAGATATGCTGGGTGACGACCTTGATGCCTGGCTCGCAGATGCAAACCTGATGAAGCGGA
Source organism: Hyphomicrobiaceae bacterium (assembly GCA_021775735.1). Taxonomy (GTDB): domain Bacteria; phylum Pseudomonadota; class Alphaproteobacteria; order Rhizobiales; family Hyphomicrobiaceae; genus JAHZKN01. The sequence continues at coordinate 16,638 of JAJFHG010000068.1, read as the reverse complement.
CTTTCCGCAACGTGGCGATCATTGCCGGGCTGATTGAACGTCGCCACCCTGGCAAAGAAAAAAGCGGGCGTCAGGTCACGATGTCAACGGATCTCATCTATGACGTACTGCGCAAGCACGACCCTCACCACATCCTGTTAGAGGCGGCGTGGGCTGATGCGGCCACAGGGCTCTTGGATATTGGCAGGCTTGGCGCTTTCTTGGGCCGCATTGAGGGCCGAATCAGGCATCAAGCTTTGGCTCGCGTGTCACCGTTGGCCGTTCCAATGTTGCTTGAAATTGGCAAAGAACCAGTGGCACCAAGTCAACGTGATGATATTTTACGAGATGCCAGTCAAATTTTGATTGCAGAAGCACTCGATGCAGACTCTGCTGCCTAACGGTACAATTTGGATTGGGCACCACAACCTGACGCAAACGAAGAGTAAACGATGTTGCACTTAAAACCAGAGCGATTGGACGTCGGTGATTTTGACGAGCACCCGATTTCAATATGCGGCACGGCCTTTCAGGCACATGTGTCTGGTGCGCTTTACTGGCCCGCCGAACATGCTTTGATTGTTGCTGACCTACACCTGGAAAAAGCATCCGCTTACGCCGAACGTGGGGTCATGTTACCGCCCTATGACAGTCGCGATACGCTGATGCGGCTTGCAGAAGTTGTTGATCACTATCAAGCCCGCACAGTAATTGCACTTGGTGACAGCTTCCATGATCCTGCCGGCGCTGATCGCCTAAACCCGGAAGATCGCGAAACACTCACCATTCTCCAAGAGGGCGTGGAGTGGATTTGGATTGCTGGCAACCACGACCCCGAAATTTCGAGCGATGTCGGCGGCACTGTCCGCAATCATATTCGGCTTGGAGGTGTTGATCTGCGCCATGTGCCAAACCCGACCTCGGTCACGCATGAAATTGCCGGCCATCTGCACCCAGCTGCAAAACTTGCCCTGCATGGTTACACCCTGCGCAGACCGTGTTTTGTCGGCAATGGCCTGAGACTGGTGCTGCCAGCATTCGGCAGCTTTACCGGCGGGCTTAATGTTTTGGATGACGCGTTTGAACCGATCTTCGGAAACGACGGATTTGCGGTTTGGATGATGGGCCAGGAAGGGCTTTACCCCGTCGCCACGCGCCTTCTCAAATCAGACTGACCGCAAGAATTCTAGCTCGGACGACGCCGTGTCACTTCTGACGCGAGCAATCCGGCCGCAACCGCTGTGAGAATCGCCAGCAGGCCATAGAGAAAACTGTTCTTCTTTGCCAGATCGTGCAACCAGCGCTCAAGCCCCTCACGCTCAAGCTGTAGCTGTGCGGTATAGGTGCTGAGGAGGGCGCCTTTTCGAAACAGATAAACCCGCGCTTGTAACAGGCCAACAGGAATATTGGCAGGCAACATAACGGAACTACGAAACAGGCTACGGCCAATGAATGTAACGCCCGATTGATTCTGAACGTACACTTTATCGTTCTTTTTTAGCCGGATGAGTGCTTCGCGGTATAACTTCATCTCAGCCTCAGGGACTGCATGGCGCGGCGTGATGCGGATATGATCGAACCCTATACCCTGGTCTTCAAAAACTTCAGGCGCTGCAATTTTGTCCAATGGAGCAGTTGAAGACAGCGCATAGAAACTTGGCACCAGATCAAAGTTAACTGATGTTGTGTTCATCCAAAGACCAGCAACGTTACTTTTGCGCCGTAACACCAGTGGTGCTGGGATACCTTCAACCACAACCACCACGTCATAGTAACCTGCATCGGCTGCCCCTTGACGGCCGTTGTAAATGGATCCGAAGACAATGATTTCTTTGCCGGTAAAACCAGAGGTGACTGCAATGGCGCGAGACGACACATCCGCTTCGACAATTTCAGCACCAGCCTTTGCTCCCTGTGCAGGCGATGGGCCTTTCTTTGCCGGTTGGGCTCCGGCCGTCGTCGCAGCCAATGCCAGTCCTGCGAGCGCCAACACGACGGGACGTCTGATTTGAGAGAAAAACTTGGCTCTGATTATCATCATTGCCCCCTCAACAGCGGACTGATGGAATAAAGTTCAGCCGGTTGCACCACCAAATCCCAACCAATACGGGCACAAACCAAAAGCACCAACGCAGCCAGCAAAAAGCGCAGTTCCGCACCCTTCAGGCGCACGCCCGCAACGACACCTATTTGCGCGCCAATCACACCACCGACCATCAGCAGCAGCGCCAGAATAATATCAACGGTCTGGTTAAGCGTGGCATGTAGCAGTGTCGTCACGGCGGTAATGAACACCACCTGGAACAAAGAGGTACCAACTGCAATGCTGGTTGGCACGCGCAGCAGATAGATCATCGCAGGCACCATAATGAAACCACCCCCGACGCCCATCATGGCGGCCAGAAAACCGACAAACGCACCAATAGCAATCGGCGGGATAGCGGAGATATACAGCTTGGAGCGTTGAAAACGCATCTTAAATGGCAAGCCGTGGATCCAGCTGTGTTGACCTGAACGGCGGCCAAAGCCGGTCTCGCCTGATCGAGTTTTGCGGATCGTATTTGAGCTTTCAATCAACATCAACGAGCCGATGACACCAAGGAAGGTGACATAACTCAGCGCAATCACCAGATCGAATTGACCCATCTGGCGCAGGATCTTGACCATCTGAACCCCGATCAGGGAGCCAACGACGCCGCCGAACAACAGCACACAGCCAAGCTTGATATCAACATTGTTGCGTCGGTACTGGGCAATAGCACCTGAAACGGAGGTTGCCGCAATCTGCGCACCCTCCGTGCCGACCGCGACAGCTGCAGGAATGCCTGAGAAAATCAATAAAGGGGTCATCAAGAACCCGCCGCCGACACCAAACAGCCCAGACAAAAAGCCAACAACGCCGCCCATTCCAAGGAATAGGAGGACACTGACAGACATTTCTGCAATGGGCAGGTAGATGTTCATCGACGTGGTTTGCCTACGTGCCGCCAATTTGACAGCGTGGCATGAGTAAAAAACGAAAGCCGCGCCAGGCGCGCTTTCCAGGGATGGTTTGCCACAAGCGGGCGACAATGGAAAGTTGACCTTCGACCAGACCCGCAACTGGCTTTTGTGATGCTTAATATCGCAACGATTGGGCGTTGTCTTGAGCGCCGTGCTGCAATCCCAGGACCACGTGGCCAGTTATCAACACGGACTTTTCTTTTTTCACCACCCAGATAGCACTCAGGCCGCACTTGCCCGAGGGTGTGCGGCCTGAGATCAACTCAATATGCTGGCTGAGCAATTAGCCGTTGTGGCGTTTTTTCCAGTCCTGACCCGCAAGACGTGCATTGTTGACCAATGGATCGACCTTGCCTGGGGTAAAGCTGCGTACAGCTGATTCTGCCTCTCCGAGCGCATCAATGGCCAACTTTGAACGGAGTTTCTGGGAGCGCTTCAAAGACGCTTCGTCACCATTGCGGGCAGCCAAGGTGTACCACTTGTAGGCCTTGATCATATCCTTTGAAACACCAAGTCCATTTTCGAACAAAACACCAGCATTAAACTGACTATCAGCTAAGCCGTTTTCAGCAGCCTTAATGAACCACTGAGCAGCACGATCGTAGTCGGGCTGGCCAGAGGCCTGGCCTGCACTTAGGACAGCTAGGTTGTGCATCGCGCGAATATTGCCTTGTTCAGCAGCACGTAGATACCACATCTGTGCTCTGTTCACGTCACGGCTAACACCAAGGCCACGTTCATAGAGCGTGCCAAGGCGATATTGTGCCTGGGCAAATCCTTGTGCGGCACTGCGTTTAAACCAAGTTGCCGCTTGTTTAAAGTTTTGATTGATACCCTTGCCTTCAGACAAACGTGTTCCAACTTCAAACTGTGCGGATGGGTCACCGTTGGCGGCAGCCATGCGTAGTGATGTTGGTCCCACAGAAAGCGGCGGCAATTTCGCGCTTGCACCCTTTGTTGCCGAAACAGGCACCTTGTAAACACGGCCCCCACCAACTTTTTCTTCTGGTTTCAACGCAACCGGTGTCACCGCCGCAGTGTTACTTTCAGAAATTGGGCGGCCTTGCTTTGTCCACTCTTTAGCCGTCGTCTGATGCAACATCAAACCAAATGGCAGGTCGGCCGAGCCTGAAGCGCGACCCCGCGCATCGGCGACAGCATTGCTCATGTCGTTTAACAGAACGTCACCTTCAACAGCTGGGGAAAAACCATCGCCTGGTGACAGATAGCTCAATTTTTTGTGCTTGGCAGCTGCTTCAGATTTTGATTGTTTTTCTACCGGTTGTGTCACGCCTGCAGGTGACGTGTCAGGATTAGCCTTTTCACTGCCTGGCATCAGGAATATCACGCCTTGAATGGCAGCAACAGCCAACAAGGCACCAACCAGAAGACGACGTGTCTTGGTGCTGAAAAATCCACCAACATCATTACTGTCTTTGTCCGATGACTTAATGCCAGCAAGAACGGAGGAACGAACACCTTTCTTGGGTTGTTCAACGGAGGCCGTAGCAGCAGCCTGCGCGGCGCGTGCTTTTGCTTGTTGCGCATCGGCAATGAAGTTGTGGCGAATCTTATCAATTGTATCGCGTGACGTAGCACCAACTTCAGCTGGCATCACAACAGACTCGGAACGATCTGACAGAAGGTCAGGAGACGCTTGACCAGGTGCAACAGGTGCTGCAGCTGGTGCGACGCTGCTACCCGACAGATCTTCTTCAGAAACAGCATCTACAGCAACCGCGCTACCTGCGAGCTGTTCAGCAGATCCAATCGCATCAGGTTGAATGTTTGAGGCGGCGGCTTCATGACCGGCATGAATTTCAACAACAGATTCTTGTTCTGCGTCCACGATTTGCTCATGCGCAGCGGGATCGGTCAGCTGGATATCATCATCTGAACCGTACCCTGCGCCCGGATCAGTCCATCCTTGAGCGGCTGCAACGGCATCTGCTGTGACAGGTTCATCAGCTTCATTGTGAGGCGCGGCCTCAACTGCAGGAACGCCTGCAGATTCAAGCACATCAAGACGATCCAGGATGCGTATCATCGCTTGTTGGATAGTATCCAACATGAGTGAGGTTTGTTCGTTGCCTTCGCGATGCTCGCTGAGGAAGCCTACAATCAAATTGCGGATATCTGCAATTGCCGACCCGTCATTATTTTGACCGGTTGCAGCAAGGTGATCAGCAATGCGTGCAGCTGCCGCTTCAGCAACCTGATTGGGGTCAACGCCAGCAGCTCCCATACCTTCCATATCGGCAAACTGAACCGCACCATTGCCTTCTGTGAAGCGGGCAACAACTTCATGCAAAGTGCCCTCAATGGAGTCGAGGCGCTGCATCTGCGTCTCGGTGTGCGCCATCGTGGCCGCCATTCCAGAAACGTGATTTTCCAGTTCCCGCAGGCCTTCAACGTCGGAGCGTGTGGCAACATCTTGCAATGCCGTGCCGACACGGTCTTCCATCGTTTGCACGCGCTCATCAAACACAGCAACGGTTTTTTGCGGATCAAGCTCAATCAGCGTTTGCTCAATACGCTCAGCAATTTCCGTGAACTTGTTGTCCAGCCATGCGCGATCAATATCATCACTAGACGATGCCGCCGTCTGTGTTGGCGTGCTATCAGAAGGTACCTCTTGGTGTGCATCCAATGCATCTAACTCGGGATCGGGTGTACGGCCGGGCATGACTTGAACCTCGTTTTGAGAGTCATCTTGCAATGGCGCGTCATAGAGCTTAGTCAACGCCTCCGCAGAATCTTGATCCCATGGAGAGCCAGGATCCCCTGGAATACTGGTGTCTACCATATCAAATGTATCGACGCCCTGCATCAGGTGCGCATTAGCGGGCTCAGCTTGGGCGCCGCCGAAATTGTCAGGGGCTGCTGATTTCAAAGCCGCTGGGGCATCAAAAAGAGGCTGAGGCTCTTCGACCGGCTCTGCAAAAGCAGCAGGTTGATCATCCTCAAACTGAGACACGTGCTCATTCAGCGTGTCTTCTTCATATGCGGTGACCGAGGAGTGATCATCAACGTCACCATGATCTGCGGCGTCGGGCGTGTTTGCTTCCAGCGCTCCATCTGACGACCAGATTTGCGAAACGCGTTGATTCAAATTCTCAAGGCCGGTTTCGATATCTTCAAGTTTACCGCCGAGGTTTTCAGGAATACGCTGGCGAATGTCATCGACACTACCGTCTAAATTACCTAACCGATCTTGCATGCTGGTAAGCACATCGTCGTGGCGCTCATCTGCAGCCTGAATCTGTGCCTGGATCGCTGATACCAGACCATCCATGCCGTTGACCTCAGCCTCACCGGCCGTGTGGACATCCTCGTTCTGAAAAACGGTTTGGCCGTCAACCTGCTCGTGCTCTTCTGCAGCAGCGTTTGTATTGTTTTTGTCTTCCGGCATTTCGGTCCCCATGAGCTCGCCGCAGTCATCAATCCGGCTGCTCGTCAGGGAGCGTGGAGACTCCCTAAATGGGTTTCTCTTGTGCCGGCAACTTTTACGTCATGTCGGGCACGTACACGGCACATCTCGCGACCATCGACACCCCAAAGTCGCAATCGCCAGTAAAGGATCAGTTAAGTCGCGCTTCATAATTGCCCGTTTTGACCGCAAAACGCCGGAATTAGGCTCTAGAAAGAGCTAAAATTTTGCACCGAGTAGAATTGCGCGGCGCCAAACAGTCCTTCTCCAGCGCCTTTTGGTATCTCAACCCCCATCTTGGGCACCATCAGACTGATTGTGATTCGGTTTTAAGCGACGGCTGAGGCAAGCTGAAAAAGCAGCACAAATCCACTCGGAGTTGCATCTACTGAAAGAGGACGCGGACGTTATGAAACGGCAACCAAAAACTTCAACTGTGATCGCAGCGCTCATCAGCGCAACACTGATCATGCCAACCTCATCTCAGGCAGCTGGCGGGCGCTATCAAATGACGCCAGTTGAGAATGGCTTCATGCGCCTTGATACAGAAACCGGTGCAGTTTCAATCTGTAAGAATGCCACCGGCAAGGTGGTCTGTGAGTTGGCTGAGGACGGCGCTGGCCAATACACCAAGGATATCGACAAGCTCAAGCAGGAAAACAAAAAATTGCGTGCCGAGGTTGACCGGCTGGAACAACACTTTGGATTGGGTGCCAACACCCCCCCAGGCGCAAACAATAGAACCAAGCCCAATGACCTGAGACCACCGGTGCCACCGAGCGCCCAGTTTAAGGTGCCTCAGAAAGAAGATGTTGATCAGATGTTCAACTACATTGAAGGCATGTTGAACAAGTTTCGCGAGCGCCTACGGCGCTTGGAGAAAGAACCAAAGCCGGAAACACCACTTTAGGCGGGTGCTATACCACCGTTATTGTCGCAACTCAGTGCGGCAAGACGTTTGTTAGCGCGCTGTCCTAAGCGCTGTCTTGCATCTTTCAACCGGAAAGCATCGGGACGGGTAAACAGAAACGCCAGCGGTGTTCGTTTTACCATCCAGGCCAGGATCAATGGCGCGATAATTCCTGCTGCAAGCGCTGCAATTGAGATCAAATCAACACCAAGACCAAGATCAAACTTGGCGTCCAATTTCAGTAAGACTTGCCGAGCGGCAGCCATAAAGATTGCAAAGGCGAGATAGATCGTAATCGACTGGCGGCCGCAATAAGCAAGCACGTTGCCCAGAGGTGTCTGTAAAATTGCTACGGCAAATGTGACCACGGCCGCGATGCCAATGAACGACACCACCAAATCAATAGCAGGTAATGCTGCAATGCCGCTGTTAACAGCCCAAGCATTGGCGACACCCCAGCACCCAAGCGCCACGCCAACAAGAAGTTCTGGGGTTTTTGCAATCCGGTCCGCAAAACTAAAGATATACGATGCTGCCGCATAACCCGTGTAGAAGAAAATAAACCGCTCTGAGAATTGATCGAGAGCAAAAATTCCAGTTTCTGGGACCGCAATGTGCATTGCAGCAGCTGCCAAAAACACAATCGTTTTCGGCACACCTGCAATGAGTTTAGCGGCAACAAAATAGATCGCCAGAATATAGATGAACCACAATGAGCTAAACGGGATGATGTAGCTTGACAGGTAGAGCTTCATGAATCCCGCAAGACCCAGCTCTCCAATGAAGTGCGGTGCCTTCAGACCCAGCTGAATATTGACCCACAACACATAGAAATAGACGAAATGCATGACCTTGCTATCAAGATAGCTGCGCCAAGGCCGATCAATGCGTCGCGCCAGAAAGAGGCCTGAAATCAGAAAGAAGTCCGGCATCCGAAAAGGCTTTGCCCAATCAATAATGGCTGAAAGCGTGGACGTCTCACCGATCGCTTTTTCAACGCCGAGCGTGGCATGCAGCATCACCACAAGAACAATGCAGAGCCCTTTGGCGATATCGACCCAGTCAACGCGTAACCCACGACCATGCGCCGTGCGACCCGCAACCGGAGGATGCGCGGTGCCAGGCCCCGATGGCGCCGTTACAAACTGAAATGAGTTCCGCCACCGTGCCAACATGAACCAAATCCTCCCTTGGCCGGGTCCAAAAATGGACCCTGGCAACCAAGATGAGAGTTCAGGCGCAAGATGTGTTCCAGAAAGCGGTAACAGAAATGGTTAACAGCTTAAGGCAGTGAAATTCAAGATCAAAAATGAATACACAAAAGAAAACGCGGCGGCTCAGATCTGAGCCGCCGCGTTGAAACTCTAAGTCGTCCGTCTTTTAGATGACGTCGATTTCAGCTGGGAGATAAGAAGTAACTTCAAGGCCGACTTCTTGCTCACGTACAGCAGGTTTTGTCCAAACTTTCATAGCGTTCTCCTCTTAGATTTTTAAGTTTTGTCTTGTTTTAGTTAGGTGGCGGATCGCCTTCCGCCGTGTTGATGAGATGACTATAGCCAACAGCACCGATAACCTCAAATAGCAATTACGTGATCTCACTTTTAGTTTTTCTTATCGCACCCATTGGTTTTTCTTATCTGACTTTTTTCAACAAAATCCATATGTTGTGCGTTTTTCTTCAGGAGAGACCCTTTAATTTTGCCCAAATTCCACTGACCTACATCGCCAAACCTCACGTTGGGCTAAGCGGTGATCACATTTGAGTTTTCAGAATTGCCTCACCTAGTGCGCCTCATCCCAATTGTTGGCCGCAGCAGCCTCAACTTTCAGTGGCACCGAGAGCTGTACCGCAGGGTCACAGGCGCTTTCCATCACCTCCTGCACCAGCTTCATGACTGGCTTGACCTGCTTTGTTGGAACTTCAAAGATCAACTCGTCATGGACTTGCAACAACATACGCGCATCAGAAAGACCCTCTGCTTCCAGCGCCGATGGCATTCGAATCATGGCACGCCTGATGATGTCAGCGGCACTACCTTGAATCGGCGCATTGATCGCCGCGCGCTCCAAGAAGCCGCGCATTGATGGGTTCTTGGTGTTAATCTGCGGATAATGGATGCGTCTGCCAAAAACCGTTTCAACAAATCCAGTCTCTTTGACCTGGGCTTTGGTGGTCTCCATGTAGGCTTTGATGCCAGGAAAGCGCTCGAAGTAGGTCTTGATATATTCAGCTGCTTCTTGGCGCGAGATCGCCAGCTGATTGGCAAGACCAAACGCTGATATCCCATAGATGATGCCGAAGTTGATCGCCTTGGCGCGACGGCGCACATCCGACGTCATGTCTTTGAGAGGCACGCCAAACATTTCCGACGCCGTCATGGCGTGAATGTCGAGGCCGTCTGCAAACGCAGTCTTCAATTGCGAAATATCAGCAATGTGCGCCAAGACGCGCAATTCAATTTGGGAATAGTCCGCTGAGATCAATTTGCAGCCCTTACGCGCCACAAAGGCTGTGCGAATTTCACGGCCTTCTTTGGTCCGGATTGGAATGTTTTGCAAATTCGGATCTGAAGAGGCCAAACGGCCGGTTGTGGTCGCTGCAAGAGCGTAACTGGTATGGATGCGTCCGGTGTCAGGATTGATATAATTCGGCAGCGCATCGGTGTATGTGGAGCGCAGCTTCGTCAACTGGCGCCACTCAACCATCGTGTTCACAAGCGAACGCGCATCATCCGGCAGCTCTTCATTTGCCGCCAAATCATCAAGCAAATTCGCGCGCGTTTCCCACTGGCCGGATTTGGTTTTTTTCCCCCCAGGCAGTTTGAGATGATCAAACAGTAACTCACCCAGTTGCTTGGGGCTCGCCAAATTAAATGTTTTGCCTGCAAGTTCGTATACTGTTTCCTCAAGTTTGGCGGCGCGCTCTGCAAAGGAACTGGAAAGGCGCGCTAAGATTGTTCGGTCCACTTCAATGCCAGCCTGCTCCATCTCAACGATGACGGATGCGAGCGGTCGTTCCAATGTCTCATAGACCGTTGACATTTTTTCGCTGGCCAAGCGCGCTTTGAATAACATCCATAGCCGCAACGTCACATCGGCATCTTCCGCTGCATACGCCGTCGCTTCTTCAAGTGGAACCTGGGCAAAGCTCTTATCGCTTTTCTTTTTGCCTGGCACTTTTTCCATCAACTTCGTGAAGCTGATACAGGAATGACCGAGATGGCGCAGCGCCAGATCATCCATATTGTGTTTACCGCGCCCAACATCGAGCACGTAGGACATCAACATCGTGTCATCAACCGCACGCATCTCAATGTCATAACGGCGCAATACCAGCGCATCATACTTGCCGTTTTGCGCAATCTTTAAAATGCCTGGATCTTCCAGCAGCGGCTTGATCAACGCCAATGCGGTTTTAGTGGCGAGTTGCGGCAGTTCTTCTCCGTCACCAAAATCAAACCCTTCACTCGTCGCACGGTGGGCCAGCGGCACGTAACACGCCTTGCCTGGCTCTGTCGCAAATGAAAATCCGACTAGGTCAGCCTGCATGACATCAAGGCTGTTGGTCTCAGTATCAAACGCAACGTGGCCCTGCGTCGTGATCGCGTCGACCCAAGCTTTAAGTTGCTTTTCTGTGGCAATGGTTTCATAGGCGCTGCGATCAAACGGCAGAGCTGAAAGCTGTCGTGCAATCACCTCAGCCCCAGACTGCGGTGAGCCTGCCGCACCGGATGTTGCATCACTCCCGCTGCCCGACGCCCCACCCTGGCCGGCCTTTGCAACGGACGATCCGACAGATTTCGCCAACAGGGGTGGTGGTTCGACACCCAGCGCATCAGCAATACGCTGCGTCAGAGAATTGAATTCCATTTCTTGTAAGAAGCCGAGCAAATTCGGCGCATCCGGCTCCTGTGCACCAAGGGCATCCGGCGCAATGTCCAATGGTGCATCCTCGCGCAATGTGACCAAATCGCGTGAGATGCGCGCTTGATCGGCAAATTCGATCAACCGTTCGCGCCGTTTGGGTTGTTTGATGTCTTCAGCGTGTGCCAGCAGCGTATCGAGATCCCCATAGGTGTTGATGAGCTCTGCCGCCGTCTTTACGCCAATGCCTGGTACACCTGGAACGTTGTCGGATGAATCACCTGCCAACGCCTGCACATCAATAACCTTGTCCGGTGTCACGCCGAATTTAGCTTCAACCGCCTCTCTGTCGATGGCCTTGTTCTTCATGCTGTCAAACATGGAAACACCGGGGCGCACCAACTGCATCAGATCTTTGTCTGACGAAACCACTGTGACATCACCTCCGGCTTCAACGATCTCGCGCGCATAGCTGGCAATCAGATCGTCAGCTTCAAAGCCATCCATCTCCAAGGACGCGACATTGAACGCCTTCACCGCATCGCGGATGAGCGGGAACTGTGGCACCAACTCTTCCGGTGCAGGTGGTCGATTGGCTTTATAGTCGGCATAAATTTCGTTGCGGAACGTTTCGCGACCCGCATCGAAAATAACCGCAATATGCGTTGGCGCTTGTGATGTTTTGGTTTCTTTGATCAGCTTCCACAACATGGCACAAAAACCGTGCACGGCACCGACCGGCAAACCATCAGATGGCCGCGTCAACGGAGGGAGCGCGTGGAAGGCGCGAAAGATATACCCTGAACCATCCACCAAATAGGCATGTGATCCCTTGATGACGGGAACAGGTTCACCGTCTGGCACGGTTGACGTGCGGTTGGACTTTTCACCGTCAGATTTCTTCGACGACTTGGATTTTGGTTTTGATGTTTTTTTGCTGCTCATGGGGGCGGACTATAGGCGGCAGCGCCAAGCGGGTCAGCAGAAAAGGAGTGCGCCTGAAAAGCATAAACAGAAAACTCAGGGCCGCTTGGCGTTGGGAACACTATCCATAGAAGAAAAGTACGGCTTAATATCAATCAGCGGCGTTCCATCGACGCAATCAATATTTCGGATCAACGCCGTATTGCCCTCAATCGCCTGCACCTCGGCGACTGCAAGCCCAATCGGGTTTGGCCTGACAGGCGAGCGCAAGGCAAACACGCCGCGCGGCTCTCGCACATGGCTGGGTGCCTGGACGATAAAATCACGTCGCGACTGATCAAGCCAGTAGAGCACAATGACATGCGAGAGCAGTTCGAGGTCTTTCAACCCAGCAGCAAAACGTGCGTCGACCTCAAGACGTGCGTCAATGCCCTTGCGAGCCGCGGTATTCTTTGGACACTCAGCCAGCGTTTTCCACGGCGTTCTGACGCGCCCGATAAAGTAAAGTTCGGCGTCGGTTGTCTCTGGCAGGTCAATTTCAATTTCGCCGGGACGGGGCGGGCGTAGGTCTGGCATCAACACACTCTATACAGGACAGAAAGATAAAACCATCGCAGGTTTAAGTCGCGCTGACAAAGAGAGCAAGAGACACATCAGGCGGTTCGCGCGACGCTTTAGAGCAGTCCGGCGTTTTGTCCAACGCAGATAGGCTGCTCTAGCACTTTAAAAATGATCAACTTATCTGCTCCAAGTCGATTCCGACTTTTCTGAGGTTGATCTGGTCCGTCGGGCGGCAAAGTGACAACGCCAAGAGCGAACAACTGGCAGATCAGATGCGTAGCAGTGGTACAGTCAAAATGAGAAAAAGGATCCCTGCCAGTAATGCCAGCATGTAAAGCCATGTCCACCTGAGCCAGTGTCCTTCCGGCATCTGCCGAATGTCCTTTCGGTGTCGCCAGAATATGAACGGATCATGCCAACCGACTGTGTATAGCGCCAGACCTTTCAGTTTCGGCCGCAATATCTTTGCGACGTCCCGCTGCGCCTTGAAGTATTTGAAAATGAGAAAAATCGCTACGGCTGCGAAAGTAAACACAAGCAACGCGTTTACGAGAGGTGGCACGCCCATGAAAAGCTGGTCGACAGGATCGGCCATAATCATAACCAACCTCCTGAGTGACTCGTAACTAGACTACTAGACAATCTATGGCTCCTTCGGTTGCCAGGATGATGATAGCGCAACTCATCTCTTGAGCTGTTTGGCCCATGCAGCACTATTGTTGACAACAAACTTTTCTCGGGCACCCGAATTCAGGTGTATTTCCAAGCCATTTGGAATGATACCCCACGTGCGAATGGCTTCAACGTTGGCGATTTCGGAGAGAGGAATCCGAAGTTCGCATCGCTTCAGATTGACAATGTGTGGCTTGAAGACGAGATGCATATTCGTCAGTGCTAGCCTTCCGCCGCGACCCTCGAGATTGAGGAAGTGGTTGGCTAAGCCGGTGTGCACAATGGCCTCATCCGGCGCGAGTTGAATGCTTTCCGCCTTCGGGATCATTCCGGAGCTCCCAAACAAGCCAATCAACAGAGCGAAGAGACTTCCACTGAAAAGAATGACAATCGCTAGTGCGATGCTCTCTTCGAAGTTCGACAGTGGCAGCCAGCCACTTAGGAAGCCGACCCAAAGCCCCATGAACAATCCAAATGCGAGACCGCAATAAAGCGCGTTCCGCCAAGTCAATGTGCGTTCTGACATCCAAGACTCCACCTGAAAGAAACTGGTGCCAGTTGTGTAACCCAGTTGGTGGAACCTGAGAGTTTCCCAAGGAACTAAGCGGCTAAATTCTTCCCCGTCAGAACCTGTTGGATGGATTGATCTGAGTGCGGGAGCAGACGTTACGCGAGCGGTGATCACCCGGTCATGAGCCACGGCAGCATCAACACGGGTTGGTTGAACCACGCCCACCAATTGTAATTCAAAAACTGTCCAACATAGATGATGAATACTGCACTAAGCCACAGCGCTCCGGTGGCTGTAAGAATGAACAAGCTTTTAAATTTTCCGGCCATTTCACCGGCACTCATCCGCGCCTCAGCATGTGCATAGGTGCTAGCCATCATCTTACGCACTAGAAGAATCCCTGCAAAAAGCCCCACAGTCATCACGATTTTGAACACCGCACCAAATGCCTTGAGCGCTTTAACATCGCCTTGCACGTTCTCGGCCAGCATATGTTCGCCAAAAACAGGCAGCGCGCGTGCACCCAGAACGCCAACGCCGCCCAAGGTAATGAGAATTGTAAGCATCAGATAGCGCCATCCCGCTGCGCGCACACGGTTCAAGATCTCTTTCAACGCAAACATGCTGGCAAAACTTGCATGTTGGGCCTGGTGTGCCACGGCCATTGGTAAAAGGCTCAGGATAGGAAGAGACAGAAATACCGCAAGCAACGAAACCGTCGGCCAAACACCAGCTTGTTCGTAGCCTTTAGAAAATGAGTTCTCCCAGCCAGCAAACCAACCAGTGAGCCAGGCAAGCGAAAACGGCAGCGTGAATGCAATAACGCCGAACCATGCTTTCACACCGGCGCTGAGGTTTTGTACAAGCCCACCAAACCACCGGCTTATTCGGCGATCCGACGTAGGGTCGCCACGGACAAATTTTGGCCGTTCATTGGACGGCGCACCTTGATTGCCGCGAATGTCGTGCGCCGTTTTGCGAGTCAGCCAACCAAGCGCAATGAGCGCGGTCGGTGGCGTCAAACACAGTGCCGCGCCAAGTACAATCGTCCCCATTGTGCGAACTGTACCGGCCAATAACCCTTGCCGTTTTGGCACGTCTGCGCTTATTGCCACCGTACCCGTCATGAGAAGAGATCCGAAATCGCGTCGCCTTCTGCATAGCGCGCCTTAAAACCCATCACCGCGCCAACAGTCGCCGCGATCTGGCTTTGATCGATAGGCTTATCCAGGACACGGCCCCGCGCGATTCCTGGTCCGGCGACAAGTGCCCAGATTTCGTGCGCCGACTTAGTATTGAAGTGATGTTGGAATGGGATGCCCAACAGTGAATTGGAATCGCGCCCACAATCTGGAATGACGACGAACACAGTACGCCCGGCATAGGCGTCCATGTGATCGGCCGTTTCCACCAGCTGTCTCAACCCGCGATCGATCACAGCGATGGCCCGCGTATAGTGCGAGGCGTTACCCCAATGCACATAATCGGGGTCCTGATAGTTTATCATCATTAAGCGCGGTTTGAGTTGGCGCATGGCGCGCAACGCCAATTCGGTCAACAGCTGGTCGCCACGCGCATTGATCAAACCGGTCTCACGATAGTCTCGTCGCCAATGCTGCCAAAACCGGTCAAGGCGCGCGTTCGCTTTCGGTGTCCGACCAGGCAATGTGTGCTTGTCGAATTTTTTCATTTGTTCGGCAAGATTTTCCAACTGCTCTGACTTCGCGCGCCCTTCTGCAATAAGGGTCTGGTACAGCCACCGCTTGTAACGATAGAGGCTTAGGACTTCGGCGCGGAACGCACCACCGAATTTCTTATGCCGAGCAAACGAGAAAAACTCTTCCTGCGGGCGGTCTTCTCCGTTGATCAGCAAGACTTCGTGTGGTGCAATATCGAACGCTTTTCTCAGATATTCAAAAAGTGTTGGCGCCGTTGGCTCAATACGCGGTGTGAGAAATTTTGATCCGGCATCTTTCCAGGCCGCATAGCGCCCAGTCAGTATGTTTATCGTGCCCTCAGCGTGGCTGGTGTCCATGCCCTCGATATCCGCGATGTGGACATCGGGTATGAGAACACCACGTTTGGCCAGTACATTGACGAGGTAGGGCGCCCAGGTTGTGTCGGGGACAATAGTTTCCGCACGCCTGACACCGCCGCCGAAGCGAACGATAATAACGTTTGGACCACGGTAGGCTGCGCGGGCTGAAGTTAGATTAAATCCAAACTGCAACGTTGCGGCCGAGGCTGCGAGAGCGGCGTTAAAACGACGACGGGTTACGGCCATGGACAGCTCCTGTGCTCTGACATAGCAAGGCAAACATGGCATTTGGCCGAAAGCGTGGACTCTGCAGGTATTTATTCTTAGTCAATCTCCAGCACGGTGCAAAAAACCAATCGCTCGCTGTGTTTTGAACTTTCCGCGTCGGCCCTTAGCAGATGTCCAGGTGCACCGCTCTAAAGGTCCGCTATTGGTGGACAAGCCGACATATAACGCCGCGCACCTCAATTGATTTTCTGTGACTGCCACCCCATTCTGGAATAGCTCTGTAGAATTCTATAGACTGGCCAACATTGGGCGCACCTTGCGCTGCGATGCATCCGTTAGGGGCAAATAAGTTCCCTACGGAACAGCTCTTTGGGCCCCTAACCTGTTGCCTAGCCCAAAAGCGGTTCGCACTGCGCTGCCACAGACGAAGATTTAGGATCTGGCATGGCGTATCAACATATACTACCTGCCGACACCGAGCTGATTGGTGAATTTCGCATCCTTGCCCATCTGGGAAG
>JAJFHG010000067.1 GCA_021775735.1 Hyphomicrobiaceae bacterium | reverse complement strand
AAAAAAGAGCAAAGAGGGCATCGCAATCTTTCATCCCAATGATTGCATTAGCGACGGAGAAGGAGGCGTCTACCTCACAGCACCAGGGCATTTCGACAAAAAGCTCCAACCCATGGGGCTGATATTTTATCTAAGCAAAGAAGGTATCGTTACAAAAATCGCAGAGAACCTCATCTACCCCAACGGCATCGCGCTTTATAAAGATGAGCTTTACGTCTCTGAACACCTTGCCAAAAGAGTGATCAAATATCCGCTTTTTGGAAAAGGAAAAATTGGCAAGAAAAAACTCTTCACCAACTTTAAAAATGCTTCGCCTTTTAGAAATAGAGACCCGGAGTATACAGGGCCTGATGGCATAGAAATCTCAAAAAACGGCACAATCTACATCGCCGAATACGCCAGAGGCCGCATCTATGTCTATAACGCTAATGGAACCTACAAAAAAAGCCTCCACACCGGCCTCCCCTTTGTCACCAACATGGCGCTGGATAAAAATGAAATAAGCCTAGTCATCACCGGAGCAAAAAGCCTGGATAGTTTTTTGCAGTTCGGAAAGGTATATAGATTTTCATTAAAATAGTATTTTTAATTAGATGTATTTCCGAGCTGTTCCATATTGATTCGGACCATCGGTACCCCGAAAAAAACTCAATTCTACAAAAAGCCATAAACCAACAATCACAGATATGATTTGAGTGATAATATAAGATGTTGCTAAAATCATTTTATCTACATGAATTGCTAAATCAATTTTGAGAAAAACGGCAAGCAGAATAAAAATGTTAGGTAGAAAATATAAGAGTTGCCAGTAACCTGACTTGTTTCTGTCATGTAATCTTTGAGTAGTCACATTAATATACATGAAGAAAAAAACTATCAGTCCCAAGTTTTTGAGTATATGGTTTATTCCTAGTTCTTGAGATTTATCTAAAAGCTCATCTTCTGAGGGGATGAGTTGCATAATCCATTCAGACAAAACTGGGAATAATTGTTCTTCAGGATTCAGGAAATTATAAAACCCAATAACTATTATTAAAATTGGAGGTAGAGTGAAAAGTAAGTAAAAAAGTCTTCCAACTCTTCCTCTCATCATTAAAAAGTTAGTTATATACATTTCACGCCTCTGTTAAGCTAAGTAAAGCATGAGTACTTAATGGATTGTGTGTTGTAAAGTCAATTATTTATGAAATAAATACTAATTAAACCAGTACTAATATTAGTACTGGTTTAATTTAAGCATTTTTAGTGTGAATTTTATGAGCTTTTAAAACTCAGCTCACCATCAGCTACATCGACCTTGATGACCTGACCATCCAAAACCTCACCACCGAGGATTTTCTCAGCTAATGGGTCTTGCACTTCCTTTTGAATAACCCGCTTCAAAGGCCGCGCACCATAAGCTGGGTCATAGCCCTTGTTAGCAAGCCATTCAGTGGCCGTATCGCTGAGCTCTAAAGTGAGCTGGCGCTCATCAAGAAGCTTTTGCAACCGTCTAATTTGAATGGTCACAATCGCAGCCATCTGCTCCCGTTTCAAACGATGGAACAAGATCACCTCATCGACGCGGTTGAGGAACTCAGGTCTGAAATGCCCGCGCACCTCTTGCATCACTTTCGCTTCAACCAACTCAACATCATCGCCATCTTGTAGCGAAACAAGATGTTCAGAACCAAGGTTAGACGTCATGATGATAAGGGTGTTGCGGAAATCAACCGTACGTCCCTGACCATCTGTCAAGCGACCATCATCCAAGACTTGTAAGAGCACGTTGAACACATCGGTGTGCGCTTTTTCAATCTCATCAAACAAGATCACCTGATACGGCCGCCGGCGCACAGCTTCCGTGAGAACACCGCCTTCTTCATAGCCAACATACCCAGGAGGTGCCCCTATAAGCCGAGCGACAGAGTGCTTCTCCATAAACTCAGACATATCAATCCGCACCATGGCCGTGTCATCGTCAAAGAGAAACTCAGCAAGAGCTTTCGTCAGCTCTGTTTTACCAACACCAGTTGGGCCGAGGAACATAAAAGAGCCAATCGGACGGTTCGGGTCTTGTAAGCCAGCCCGCGCACGGCGCACGGCCGTGGAAACTGACTTCACCGCATCTTCCTGGCCAATCACACGGCTAGCAATTGCTTCTTCCATCTTGAGGAGCTTCTCGCGCTCACCCTCAAGCATCTTGTCAACCGGCACGCCAGTCCAGCGAGAAACAACGCCCGCAATGTCAGATTCGCGCACAACTTCGTTTACCATCAGATCAGAAGAGTTGTCACCATCTGGTGTCTCAGAAAGTTGCTTTTCCAGGCCAGGAATAACACCATAAGAAAGCTCGCCAGCCTTGGCGAGATCACCAGCGCGCTGGGCTTGCTCAAGCTCAATCCGTGCTTGGTCAAGCTGTTCCTTCACTTTGTTTGCGTCAGAAAGCTTAGCTTTTTCACTAGACCAGCGCTCAGTTAGCGCAAGTGATTGTTCTTCAAGGTTCGCAAGTTCTTCGCTTAGTTTCTTCAAGCGGTCTTTTGAGGCCTCATCATCTTCTTTGAGTAATGC
>JAJFHG010000066.1 GCA_021775735.1 Hyphomicrobiaceae bacterium | reverse complement strand
GTCAGCCGCTGTAGCTCAGTGGTAGAGCGCACCATTGGTAATGGTGAGGCCGGGAGTTCAATTCTCCCCAGCGGCACCAGTGTTTCGATGTGAAATCTCTAACCAATTGTTTTTATTGAGTTTTTAGAATGATGTGATTTTTAAATGTCATACAATTTGTTATGCAAAATGTCGTACATTTAGGGAATTGAACTGCGTTACCTCTCAACAAGCGGTAAAACCCGCATATTTTCAGAATTACACATCATTCTTGCCCGCGATGCCCTTAAGAACAGGCACTAACTCAGGCCGTTCGACTAGTAGACGTAACAATAGGACGCCTTCATTCGGAACTCTAGATCGACCCACGCTGCGCTTGTTTATGGTTTGGTAGCTTAGCTCTGTGATAGCTGCGTATTCTTGTTGGTCCAGCCCTAGGGTTTCTAGAACGCTTTCGAACTCTCGGGGTGTCATCCCCCTGGCTAATTCAGATCTTTTACTCATAAATCATGAAATATCATACATGCGATTCTTAATCAAATATAAATTTTAAAATATATACATTTTCATGTTGACGAATAATCGCATGTATGCGATAAAGAGGGAGTAAAAATAAAGGAGCTACCACGTTGATCATTCACACCCAAAAAGAAATTCGCCAAATTAAAGCTTATCTCATAGAGAAAGACTGGGGCCACGAGCTTAGATTTTTCAATAAGGTAATTGGTGAAATAGAAACACAAGGTGATAAATACGGTTTTCTTGCATGTATAGGGAAACCTGATACGTGCGCACTAAGAGTAGTACTATCTAACTATAAAAAATATTCGATTGCTCACAGCGTACACATTACTGGCGATCTAGCACATGCGAATAACGTAGATGCGATAGATTCGGCTTTAGGTAAATTAGATAAAAATAATAGGTTTTCTTGTTGACATGATATCGCATATATGCGATAAATGAAGAATAGAAAGACACAGCAAATGGAGCTACCACGCCATGACCAACTATATCAGACATATCGATCTTATTAACTGCTTAAACAACACAATGACAAACGAAGAAATCGACTTCGTACAGAACAACATCGATGATTTTTCAATGGAAGTTACAAGCAAGATCATCAGCATTTTGCACCACCTAGAAGAAAACGAAGCAAGTCGTTTCGGCCATTTTAGTTATAGCAAAGTTAAACACGCTGGAATTATCTACGCTCTAAAAGCCGAACAGGAGATTTTAGCAACGGCAACTTTAGCCGCTTAACACTCGCAGGGGCTTCGGCCCCCACAACCTTAAAAATGGAGCTACCACCATGGACGAATATTTGAATGAGAAAATAGAGAAAGATGCAGACGCAGGTTTTCAAAAATTAACTGCGATGCTTAAAGCCAACAGAGAGAAACTAGAAGCTATTAGAGAGGGTGAGTGAATGCCTTTTAAACACCAATCTGAAAGCTTCAGAAACATCCACGGAGAGAAGTACATTTGTTGGTGCGATGTACTAGAACCCTGTCTTGAACTTGAATTAAGCTTAATTAAATCATCTGGCGCAAAATACCGAACTTTTGTCATGAAAGACGATGGTGTTACCCGGGTTTTTGTTAGAGAAAAAGATGCTGAATTAGTAATAAAATTTATGAATGAGAATGGCCATTTTTTATAAAACACATAATCAAAAACGAAGTCGCTAAGTGTTCGAGCACCTAGCGACTTCTATCACATTCAACGCCATTGGAGGGCGTATTAACATGAATAGAATAACTAACATATTGTGGCGATGTCTAGCAATAGTTGCAGGGGTTTCAATTACTGGTTCCGACGGACGTAATACTTTATTAGGTGCTTCTGAATCTGGGATGACGGATGACCTGCTCATAACTTTGGCCTGCGTTGTTGTAATCACTTCTATTACTTTACCGTTGAGTATTTGGTCATTTAAAAAGCAGAACAGGACTTACGGAGTATTGGGCATTGCTGTATTTTTAGCAGCGTGGACAGTATCTTACTGGTTTTCTGTTAAACGAATGGGGACTAGCCGCGATAACGAGGCTGCTATATACAGCAAAGCAAATCTTGTTGGAATATTAGCCGAAGAAAAAAGACTAGAAGCTAAAAGCAAACTTGAAAAAGCTAAATCGACATTAGCTAAAGAGGCCGTTAGCGGTAAAGGACCGATTTGGAAAGAGGCTAAGAATAATTTAGATCAAGCGCAAATCGACTATGATATAGCCGAACGCCAAGTTCTAAAAGCCGGACCTACTAAACGATCTAAGACTTTCGAGCAAACGAGTTTTTTAGTTTACTTTTTACCCTTTGTCGCACAAGCCTTGGGCGTGTTCCTTTTACTGATCGGTTTCGGCGAAATGCGGGATTCGGAAAAGATGAAAAAGAGCAAACGCCGTGCCAACCAACAAAAAGTAATTGACCAATTAAAAAGCGCTGTACCGGATGAAAAACAAGCGGTTCTTGAATTTCTAAAAAAGGGCTCTAAATCAGGACATTGGGAAAGTCGTTACAGGAAGATTTCGGAGGCAACCGGCGTTAGTATTGGTTCAGTTAAACCCGCGCTTGATAAACTGGTAATTGAAAAATGTATTACGGTCGATGGCTGTACCAAAGGTCGTGGAACGTGGGGTCGTATTCTAGAAAATGAATATACTTAAACATTATCAAAGATAGTGCATCGAAAAGCCGTTTTATTGTGAAGTAAGACGGCTTTTATTTTTCTAATAGAGACTGATCGAGTTTTGAGACTATCGATTGTAATTTCTTGATCTGTTGCGCACGTTGTTCGTCTATCGGTGTTTCTTTCGCTATGTACGGAACGCCTGCTGCTATGTGCAGTAGTTCCACTACGTCTCTTTTAGAAAGGTGGTGCGGTTCGCCTTGCAAAAGCTCAGCCATGCGGAGTATTACAACGACTGCGGGGTCTTTTACAAAGCCTGATTCGGACCATCTCTGCATAGCTCGCGGTGTTTTGCCTAAAACTCTAGATGCCTGGTTTACGGATAACCCAAGCTCGGCAATCGAGGTTTTAAACTCAGCTACCGTCATATTTTCGTTGTTTTTCATGGAGATTTTATACAGTTAGCTAGAAAACTTGTCAAATCATTAACGCACTAAGTTCGTATTTAATTTGGATGTAGAGCAATAATCACTTGCTAAAAGCGTAATAAGTTCGTATAAATAATTATTGAAAAGCCGCCGCGAGGGGGAGCTACCACGCACCGAACCCCACGACGACACATCGGACCCCCAGCTTAACGAAGGTCGAATACGAACAATATACCTACAAAAGATGTTGTATACTAGATCTTTTTTATGGGGTTCCCACAGATCTAAAGGGAGCTACCAAATGTTAAATAAATTAGAAATAACGACTATTACTGTCGACCGTAAGAAATTTGTGAAAATCTTGCAAACGCTCAAGAAAGTAGCGCCCGCTAGAACAAGAGATGTATGTTTACAACGTGCGCGCATATTTTGTGAAAAAGGTACGGTTTACGTCGCCGCGAGTAACTTAGAACAAACCATAAAACGTAAAGTATGTGAAACAGAAGTAAAGAGCTTCGAAGGTAGTTTCGGCTTATTCACTGTTTTAGATTTTGCTCGTAGAGCTAAAACCGATGAAATCGAACTAAGTTACAATGAAAACAATTTGTTACAGATCAAAAGCGGTGCGATTAATTTTACAGACACCGCTTTTAACGAGGATATGTGGGGCCTCCCGTATTTCGACTTGATAGATTCTCCGAATCAGATTGTACGCTCTTTTAGTTACACTATAGATGAGCTAAGAAGAGTTTTTAACGACGTTGCTTATGCCATGGGCTATGAAGAAACACGGTATTACTTGAACGGTGTTTACATGCACCAAAACACAGATAGTTCTATATCATTTGTCGCAACCGACGGGCATAGATTATCTAAACGGGTTTTAGTCTCGCCTGAATGCGAGGAAGATCAAACGTGGGACGGTGTGATAATCCCAAAAGAAGCAGTTAAATTCTTTTTAGATTTTACAAAAGGTTTAGAAGGCCGTGCAACTGTTAGGTTGACAGATTCACGCTTATCGTTTGAGGTTGACAGATTCACGCTTATCGTTTGAGATTGGCGATGTATTGCTTATGACTTGTTTAATAGATGGTATTTACCCCGATTATGCACGTGTAATTCCAAAAGATAATCCCCTAAGTATTTCAGTTAAAAAAACCGAATTGCTCGAAAATGTAGACATCTTTTCAATTCAGAAAAAATCAAATGCGGCCATCGTTTTTGGTTTTGACTCGAATACTGATGCGCTTAATATCGAAAGAATTAGCAAAGAAGAAGGTAGGCTTAACACATCAGTTTGGGGTTCTGCTAACATGCCGGAAGTAGCCGAAGTTATATGTTTTAGTCTTACACCCGAATACGTAATTGAAATGCTTGATTCTACTGATTGTGAATTCTTGGATATCTGGATTGGTGTTAGTGAAAAGAAAGACGAAAACGGGGGATCGTACAATAGGTTCAATGGAGGGCCGATATCTTTTATTTCAACTGAACGTTCTCAACTATATGATGTCGACGTTATTATGCCACATCGAATTAAATCTTAAAAAATCTCGCCAGAAACGAAAAAACCCAACGGTGTGGGCCGTCGGGTTTAGGAGAAAATGTAATGACTATAAGTTGGGCCACCCCAATAAACGTATCGAAAAAGTTAATGGAACTTGATAAGTTAAAGGCTGAGGCTTTTTATATGTTTGGCGAACGCAATGTTAGACGTATTGTAACAGCCTGCGTAAACATCTCACAAAATTTTCAATTAACGCCTTACGAAGTTTTCCGAGCGTATTTGAGTACTCATCGAACGTTTTTGAAAAGGCAACAGCGGGGTATGTCGACTACAGAGTACATTACAGACTGTATCAAGAACCATAGGCCGATAATGTAGAAAAGGCTTAATCATTCTGCGCTATGCCTACCTTGCGGCGCTAGAAACGCGTGGTCGCTATCAACTAAAACTTGGTTGCGATAGCGCTTCGTTGTTGGGTTGTAGCCAGTCCAATTTGCTCCTTGTTTGCCGTTACACTTAAACGGCCCCCACGACCAATATTTACACGGTTTCTTCTTATTAAGCGCGACCATGACACGAGAGTGTACGAGATAGTGTGTTGCGCCGTTGGTTCTGTCTTTAATTTGTCCGGTATGCCGCTTAAATGCGACGTGTGTAAGCTTTTTGTGCTCTTTAGTGCCGACATACCGCGCCAACATTTTATATTGATAAGGCTCGATTACAGGCTGGTATATTTTATTGCTAACGCTTCTAGTTAAACTATGGTCGTCAAGTGAAGCCCTGTTAATGATAGCGTGTACGATGTTTTCACTACATCGCATGCAAAAAGAGCCGTCTTTGTTTTTCTTAGTCTCCAAGATGGCCATAGCTGCAACCATCTGGTATTGATCCAGTGAGCGCCATGTTTTATCACGACCCCAATTTTTACCGGCGTATCGTTTGCCTGAAAATTTAGGAGGCGTTTTATAAAAGTAAATTTTAGATATTTTAGGTTTAGTTTCAGTTGGGTGCGTTTCAAAATCACAAGATCTAACGGCGATAATGAGGCCAACTATTAGCGCAACAACCACGAAAAAGCTTAACGCCCCTTCGCGGTCGTTAGAAGTTTCCCAAGGTTGTGATTTGCTCAAAAGGGCCTCTTTATTTTTTAGATTGCATACGTTTCCATGTAAGTCGCAAGAACCTTTGACAGTCTAACCACTTGGCGCGTTCTTTCGCGTATTGAATGCGATCGTTCACATGCCATTCGACAGCGTTAACTGCATCTAGATCACGCTTAACTGTCTTCTTGGAAAGGGCTTTCGGGCGATCAAGACAAGAGTCCGGTTGTCTCGGTAATTCGTAGTCAACCAGTTTTGTATTTCCTGCACAGCCCGAAAGAGAAAGAGCGCTAATAAGCGCCGCAAATTTTAATAGCTGCATTAACGTACCCCATTCATTTTTTCCACATAGCCAGGAGGCATTTTGCCGTCCTTCGGCGGTTTCTGTGTGTAAAGCCAACGCATGAAAGCACCGCCGTTTTCTTCAGCACTTTGCTGCGCGTCATGCATGATTGAATCATCGGCGTTGGTTAAATCTTCAACTAGTTGGCGGTTGCCATCTACAATATTTTGTTGAACCTCAACCGCTGCTTTGAAATTCTTCACCGCTTTGGATAGATAGTTAATTCGCCAAATGCCTAGACCTACAAGAGAGGCCACGCCGATAACGAGCCAAACTTTGAAGGGGATAAAACGAGTAAACATTGGTCCTAAAAAAGCTAAAAATACAGGCATATAAACACATCCTTAGAATTGGTACATTCTCCGCCAAACAGTACGATTCAGCCAAATTCTGAAGTTACGCATTGAAGCAAAACTTTTAATATTAGGATTTGCTTTTAGAATGTCTTCGCCGATTTCGTCGGTTTTGGCACTGCCGGTAATTCGGGCGATGCGTAACGCTTCGTTGGTCCCAAAGATATGGGCTAACACTAAGTCGCTAGGCGTTGGCTTGCGCCCGAGAAAATCAGTTAATGATTTGTACGTCTTGGCGAGTGTTTGAGTGCAAGCAGACAGGTCATTTTCCATTAGACACGCCCCCTCAAACTCTTTAGGACGAACTAACAAATTTTCTGATTTAATCACCGCAATCACAAGTTTTGAATCGATGCCGTTTGCTCGGGCTTCGATACGGACCATGCGCCAAGGGTCAACGGGTTTTTCAATAACGGGCTGTTTTATGATCGTTGTCTCAAAAGCGACTTGCGGTTTATCATCGGCGAAATTTACGAGTAATAGCCACCAGATAAACGCCAAAAATAAACAAGTAAGTACAGCGCCGTAAGCGCTGTACCTTTGAACTACTGTCAATTGTCGCATTAAATTAACCTCCGATTGAGTTAAGCTTTAAGTTCGGTGTCCAACAAAATGACCGCCCCATTGCCGGTATCGGCAACCGTTAGTCCTAAATCGTTTTCTAATAATGAGCGGAACTCTTGAACCGGCTTATCGAAAGTAAGGCCATTTTTGGTACACCAGGCCTCGTAATCCTTAAGCGCGAAATTCAAGTCGATATTCTGTCCAACACGGTACGCAAAACGGGCAACCGCATACTTAGCCAATTGTTGAACTTCGGCTGGTGTTGCGCGATTAGTCGAAAGATTTTCAAATCGAAGTGAAAGATTTTCTGCTTTCAAATCAGCCTGATCAGTGTCAACCACTTCCTGGGCTGCTTCCTGAGCTGCAAGCTTGGCTTTAAGTTCTTCAACTTCGGCCACGACTTTCGGGTCTTGAACTTGGGTAATCGTGTTTTGTGGTACGATTTCCGTCTCCTCGACTACTTCCTCAATCACCGGTATTTGTAAGGCCGGTTCCTGAATTATTTGCGCAGGTTGCGGTTCTGTTGCTTCCAAGAAAGGTTTAGCACCAACGTTTGTAAGCGTCGCGCTAGTAACTTCACGGGTTGTTTCTGTCACCGTCTCGCGTTTGGTTTCCGGCAATACCGCGAAACCTTCGGGAACGTCCGTTTTAGGTGATTGCGCAATCGCCGGAGTGACAGCAAGAGGTGCGGGGCTTAACGGCTTAGGTTCCGGTTCAGGGATTTCTAAAACCGGTTCTGGCTCATCAGGTTTTTTTTCGTTTAAAATCTCGTTTTCCGCTTGGTTGATCAAATCACGCCGTTGTCGCGCAACTCGGTCTCGCAATTCTTCACGAACTTCAGCGCCCATAGTAATAGTAAGCAAAATCGTTAAACCGTTAAAAATCAGTTCTAGCATTATCGCCAGAATGAGCGGTTTCGTTTCATTGAAAGTTTTTTGATCAACTTTCATGTAACGCTTTGCGATTTCATATTGCGGGTCTATCGTTGTAACGCGGGGCGTGTTGCTGAATGACAAGCTATCCGCTTTAGCTTCAAGTTGTTTCAATTCTTTAGCTTGCGAAATTTCAGTACGCAATCTAGCGACACGAGTACAATTGCGCTTTGACCATGCGCCGAAATTATCGCGGGAACGACACCCACTTTGCGGCGAAGGTTCTGAAACTAACAACCCGTCAAGTTCCGATTGAATTTCGTTTGGGGCACGGGTTGTTGATCGCCTCAATTGGGCGATACGTTGTTTAAGCGCTGTAGCTTCAGCGAGTTGCGTTTCGTACTGTAATTTCTGCTGTGCACGTTCAGAACGTACTTCATCGCTTTTCGTACCTTGCAAACCTGCGGATGCGACAATCGAAGCGCCTGAAACGCCTAATAAGATAATTAAACCGGCGAAATTAACAACGGGCTGTAACCAAGTGCCGCCTTGCCAGAATGTCATTCGAGCCCAAATAGGCATTAAAAGATTAGCCGCAAAAAAGCCCAAACCGATTAAAAGTTTAGACGTAAGGTCGGGCATAGCACCCCACCAGTAGTACAAAGTGATGCATGAAGATAAAAACACGAGTGCATACGCAATTTTAAAAGCGATAGACTTTTGTGCTTTGTTACGAAATAAGATCTCGCGGTCACGAACGCCCGGCCAATTAGCTTGACGGAATAACCGATTTACTCGGGGGCGTACTTCGTCGTCAAGTTCCTCTAACTCTTCGTCTACTTTTGTTCGGGTCTTTTTAACCCAATCTAGGAATTTACCGAAAAGACCTTTTTCTTCTTTGATCAAGGTATCGTTTGCCATGTCTTTAATCTCCATAGCTGGGGTTGATTTCAATTTGTTTTGTGCGTTTTGCCAACTGCGCCAACCGCCTGAGCGGACAGCTTTATACATAAGCCACCGCGTTGTAGGACCGGTGTTACAATCAGGGCTTGCAAGGGCTTCTTTGAAGAGCTTGTCGCATTCTCGGCGTTCTAAAGGTTGTGTCTCATAGAGATAGTCATGCAGGACTGCTGCATAAGCATTTTGGTGGGCTTTATCGATAAATGCGCGACCTAAAGCGGGAATAGACGCAAAGTCTGTCGCAAAGCCTTTAGGGACGATCCACTTTCGCCCTTGATCGTCGATGCAAGCAAGCGGCTCTTGTAAAACGAACAAGCGCTTATGTTTCGCTTTCTTCACGGAAACGACTAAAGAGTTTTCGAATTTCATAGTAGAAGAACCGGCTAGGTATTAGGCCCAGTGTGCATCATCTTTAAAGTTTGCAGGAATAGGGTCAGTATTCTTTATTTCTCTAGCTTTTGCCTGTATCCGAGCCAATTCTTGGAATACTTGAACAGACATGAGACGGATCGCATCAGGTGTTAGGGAACGAGTGATGTTATCAGCTCCTGTGAAATCTATTAGATCGGAGTTCCCAGCAGCCGTTATAATATTAGCCATCTCTGTAACAGCTAAAATAAAGGTTCTAGATTTATCATCAACATCGACGTAAAAGCTCGTGTTGGTGTCTACCTGAACCGGCACTGCAATTTGCTGACGTCGATCTCTTTCAGTATTCACATCTTTAGCAGTAGGAGTGGGCGCCGGGGGGTTTAATAGCACGGAACCATCCCAAAACATTCCTGCAATCACAGTGCCTGTTTCAAATTCAACAAGTTCGCCTGAAAAGTCTACAGGTAGGTTTAGGTTTCCCCTTGATGTATCAATCCAAACCTGTGCAACTCTATTATTTTCAATTAAGGCAGTATCCATTTAAGCCACCTTTCTGATTATGCAATTGCCATAAATTTCATTCATACCAGCAGTTACAGGCCAGCCTAAATCATTACTCCCACCAGTTGTACTCGTTACCCGACGTCTGATCGCAAATTCACCTGCTGACACTACCTGGAATTCATCAGTTAGGATCATTAAATCAGAGTCATTTGAACCGGCTGCAAAGCAGCTATCACCACGAACCGCTTTGTTTACACCACCGCTGTAAGCATGCAGTAGCAACAGACTATTCCCTGAATTTTGGCCACGTGCGCGAGCAGATATTTTATAGGCCCCAACAGGCAAATAAAATTTATTTGAGATAGAATACGAACCAGCAATTGTATTTTTAATTTCAGTGTTGAGTGGGTAATCAACCCACTGGTTTAGAGTTGACCCAGCGTACCCACCACCTACACCGCTGGGTTGTTGGTGCTGAAGATGTAGCTCACCTAGGTTGGTTTCTAACTTTTTCCAAGGTGTAAATGTTGGAGCATAGTTAATCCCCCAACCCGTCCGAGTGTAGATTTCATTATAATAGTGGTAAGAGATCATTTGGAAAATTGTATCTGAATTCTTAGACACAACAAGCTGACCCCAGTTCGCCGATGCGCTAGGCCAATTTAGCCCATTAGCTTGCAAACGATAAGAACCACTATCCAGAACCGTGTTTAGATCAATTCCATCGGCTAGAATGTTTTCAGCCATTTTGATGGGGGTTATGGATTTGTCACCAATTTCAGCTGTTCCAACAATATCAAGAGATGCAATCGCGCCTAATGAGTTACTTAGAGCGTCTAATTGATTTTGGGTAACCGCACCAATGTTTGTTAATTGTTCACCACTGATCGGTGGTAGCCGCCCCTGCGCGTCTAGCTGTACAATTTCATTGGCTCCCGTACCCACATTTAGAACGGCAGCACTGCCGAGCTCATCAACACTTAAGGTTATAGGAACCCAAACTGCTGCACCCGTTGTGTTAGTTAAGCATAGGTACACCTCATCAGCTATCTGATTATACCACTTAGAGCCGGTTACAAAAACACCGTTGCCGTTACTGTTAACCCCGTCATCGTTAGCAGTGGGGGAGCTGTCCGCATCTACTTTAGAGAAAGGTTGAGCCTTAGAGGAAAGAGCATCAATCGTTTCAATAAGAAGCTGTTTTAATTTTGATGGAGTGATGGTATTCGGCGCACCATCAACAATCTGCTCAATGATATTCTGTCTTGCGACAGCTAAAAGGTCAGTCATTTAAGCAAACTCCAATATTAAAATACATCCTGGTTTACCAGCGCCGCCTATCGCTGAAATAGCAGTTGCCCCATCAGAGCCACCGCCGCCTGCGCCGTAGGCATTTCCGGCCCCGCCGTTTGGTCTCCCACGATCATAGTTTCCAGATTCTCCACCGCCGCCAAAAAACGAAGCGCCACCAGTACCTCCCGCATGTTGAGTAGCGGGGCCACCACCCTGGCCACCTAGGCGTACTAACCCAACCGATGCATTACCCCCTTTGCCTGCTAACCCTTGAAACCCATCAGATCCCCCTGTCCCACCTGTTGCAACGAGATAGCCCCCAAAAAATGTTGATCCCCCATTACCGCCAGACCCCCCGGTTCCGGAAGTTCCTCCAGTACCGATGTTGCACGAAACCACTGAGACATTAGAAACATCTATGAGCCCAATGGCTGCTCCGCCCGCTCCACCTCCGTTATTGGTGTAGAGGCCGCCACCACCACCACCACCACCACCGACAGCAAATGCTAGACACTTGGTAGTGCCAGTAGTTTTTGTGTAGTTACCGTTAGCAGTAATTAATCTCATACCAACCAGTCCGCCACCTACGCCAAGTAAACCAGCTAACGCACCATAAGAAATGGACTTGTGTTGACTATCTTGGCTATCGTGGAACGCAAACAAGTCATTTGTTTCAGGGATATTATCCGCAGTAAGCCCCGGGAAGTTCAGCTTACCTTTATTAGCGCCATCAACTTCCCATCCCTCACCTGAATTAATGGGCGGAGGGCTAGTAGGCGTTTGACCAACGTATAGAGCGTTAGCCCAGGCTGGCAGCACCCACGACCCCGAGCCAATAGTGGGATCGTAGAAAATATCTATGACCCTGCCGTCGATAGCGTCAGCCGCCGGGGTTGCACTTAAATGGTTCACAAGTGGTTTGGGGCCTAAACCAAAGGCGTTAATCATGACAGCCCCAGTGTTATTTTCAGGAGGCTTGTACCGACAAGTAAGTCCCTCAAACAATATAGACGGCTCAGCAACTTTTGGATCGGCCATTGCTAATGTGTGAGTGTTAGAATTGCCAGTAGCAGAACAGTATATGGCCCCGCCAGCAGCTTGACGAACAATAGCTTGCGAAAGCATCTCAGTTGAGCTATCTGGCCCTGTTGATGGATCAAGAGTTAAGCCCCCTGGGGCAGTTTCTCCTACGTTTTTCAACTCATCAGTGATTGAGTTTACTTCTTGCGCGTCTAAGTAGCCGGAGGGGGCAGGCGCACTATCATTTATCTTTTTGCTAATATCGCGCATTAAGAATATTCCTCTTCAAATTCAGGGGAGAAAGTCAATTGGTTACCATTTGGTGGGATAGCTGGGAACTCGTTCCAGATGATCAAAACATTAGCTGGTTTAATTCGTTCAATGAAACATCGAAACGCCTGGAATTCCTCAAGAGTATCGCCTAACGGTACCGGTATTTGGTGATCGGACAAACGTTGGCCGTCGTAAGGAAAACCGCCGAAAACAGCATCCTCCATGTCTATATAAATTCTAAAACGTCCTAGTTTAGGCAGCTTACGCACAGGTACCGGTACCGGTACTATCTGTTTAAAAAGACTCGGCTCTTGGACTAGATAGCCTGGTGTAATTCGAATTCTAACCCCGAATAGCTCAGCTAATTCGTACCAGTCTGATATAGTATTCCAGCGTTTTTTATTTAGTCGAAATGCGATCCATTTTCGTAAGTCTTGCGTAGAACCGACAGAAGGTAAACACGGGTCTGGCAAACTCACAGCAGTGCCCCACTCTTCTAAGAGTTGATCGCCTTTCCTATAGTCGATTTCGTCAGATGTTTGTCTTAGAAATGTCCAAGCATTCTCATATAGCTCAGAGAATGCTTTTATTAGTTTACCGAAGCCTTTAGTTGTGTCTCTAACAGCGATCCAAGCTTTACCTAATGGAAAATGTTCTAGGACAACTTCATAAGAGATTTTTAATGGATCTAGCCAGTTGCGCATTACACACCAGTGCCCCAAGTTACACCTGTTAGAACTGGGTAAGCATCAACAGGGAGAGTTATGTCTAAGGTAGGACTATCTAAATCATAGGTTTTGAGCGACTGGCCGGTCTCACCATCATAAGCTTGACGGATCGCACAACGAATACCTTCAATCTCGAGATTGCCTCCCCAAGAGGCATTCTCTATCAAAAACTGTTTGAGGTTTGCTCTGATTGAGGCTCGCATACCCGGGGTATCGGGGGAGATTGAACGAAACCTAACTTCTAGGTTATGCCGTTCAGGAGCTAGGATCTCTACATCAGCTTTAAGTGTGTGAGCTGTTAAAAGTTCACTGTGTATCTTTTGTCTTACTTGCTCGACTTCCAAAGCGGAGGGTATCGGGTCCGCATCATTCTCACGTAGAAAAGAGATTCTAACTCTACCTTCCGTCGGGTACCCATCCGCCCCAACACCATCAAGTATTTGCACCCCCTTATCGTCGTACACCCGCCGTTTAGGTTCTCGCACAAACACACGTGTTACTCCGGGAACTTTCTTAGCAACAATTCGTATTTCTGGAGCTGTAAAGGTCCCGAAATCCGTACCTAAAGCTTCAAGTACTCGTTTTCTCCAGATTTCTAACGTTTCGAGTTCTGCACCATCCGCGATCCCATCGAATGTAATCAGAGCTGTGCCTTCGATATTTTCATGAACATTAGTTATGCCCAGTGAAGATCCGGCGTCAATGTTCCCCTTTATACCATCTTCGGTACATGTGATTCTCACATTAGTCCAGGAGCCCGAGGCCACGGGGTTCGGTTCAAGAGGAGTACCTGATACGGCAAACTCTAAATCGTATTCTATAGTGTGAGCATCAATAACTGTAATTTGAAAAGAGCCATTTAGTGATTCATCCACACAACCTGAAAAGTTCAATAGCATGCCGGTAGCCAAATTATGAGGTTGTACAGTTGTAAACCGACCAACAAAACTCCCATTTGAGGATGAAGTTCCTACTAAACTCTGCGCGGTAACCGTAACAGCAGTATCTGTGGTGTAGGTGCTCCCATTCAAAGATAACTCAGAGCCTGAAGGCAGTAACGCTCCGTCGGTACCAGTGATAACTACAAAACCTTGAGCTGGTGTCGGAGGGTTTCTAGGTAGTTTAGTTATATCAATCCACCAACCAGTTGGGAAAAAAGATTCAGAAGCCGTTTGTGGAAACGGCTCGTTATCTGCATATTTTTTTAACATTACATACCAATCGTGCATGGCTGAGCCGAGGCTCTTCACCATACCGCCGATAAACCCGCGACGACGAGTAAGAGTCGGGTCTAGCTCTGGCAAGTTGGCCTTTACAAAAGCTTGTAGCGCGCTAACAGTATCAGCACGTGATGGTATTTTTAAAGGCATTAAGGAAAAACCTATCGTACAAAAGCACCGCGTTGAGTCGCGTCTGCTACTTCATATGCATAAGAAGAAACACCACCATTGAGCATAGTTAGTGTCAGATTGAGTTTCAGAGATCTTTTGGAAGGTATTTTCTCGGTTTGGGCTTGCACATGGGTTATCCAACTGTCTGTAATGGTCCAATCTAGAGATTTCTCAGCCTCATCTCGAACACCATTTTCATCATCTACAGATAAGCGACTTTGTTCATAGAACCAAAGTCCCGACCCGATTTTATCGCCAGGGTTTTCGGATACTAAGTCTCCGATCCAACCTCGTCTTTTCTCAGGGTCAGGTACTTCGTCCAGGTAAGCTCTACGATCAGAAAATAACGAGACTAAAAGCGCTGTTTCAAAACCTGCAGTTAGTTTAAAATCGCCATCTTCAATCACAAGATCGAAAATTCCGTCTTCGTCTTGCTCAAAGGCTAAATCAGTGAAGGTCATACAGTGTGTGGTCCGTTGCTATCTACGTGTATTCCGGATTGATTGTTATTACCCTTGTGAGTTATATCACCGTTTATTTCCATATCAGCATTTACAACAACTTTAGAGGCATCCATAGCTATTTGATCAGCTTTGATCGAGCAGGTCCCAACTAAATTAATATTAATGTTCCCGCTAGCATCCATTGAGATCGATTGACCGTTTTTGTGATTCTTGATAGTGACCATGCCTTCTGTCTGGCCGTCTACACGGTCCGCCGGGGCTTGCCCTCCAATAATAACCGCTTTTCCCATATCGTTATCGGGTAATAAAACAAGCACTTGGCTGCCAGTCATTGGGCTTTGATGGTAGCCGCCGGATTCGATAACTTGGGCGTTAAACTCATGTTCGTCAGCTTGAACGCGAAGCCCCTTATAGGGACCTTTGTCATTAGAGGGCTTTAAAACTTCACCCCAAAAAATAGTTGCGTTCAAGTTCCTAATCCTCGTTTAGAAGAGCGCCCACCTTTATCAGGGTCTTTTTCTGAATATGCAGATTTTACAGTGCATTTAACTTGTGTTTTCGAGCCGCCGTCCCATTCTTTTCTGAGAGTTACGCCTTTGATAAACATCACGTCAGAGATTTGAAAATGGTAGTCGTAAACTGGAACTAAGAAACCAGGCCACCAAAGCTCGTCGCCCATGTAAAAACCTTGAACTGTGGCATCATAGGTGAGGTTTCGCGCCTGCGCTAAATTCGCTCGCCATCTTGCAGCATCTTCGGGTGTCTTACCTTCGATACCCCCGCCGCCACGAATGTGCTGAATTCTATCAGGTCTTACGGTTGCGTCTTTTATTGCCCCCCAGTTTTTACTAAGCTGGGCTGCTTGGGCTGGAAGATCGCCTTTCGGGCGTTTTTCCCAGTGATTTAGATCGTTAGTAGATTTCTGACCTGCGACTCTCTTTTCATTATGGCGACCTTCTAATGAGTTCTGGTAGTTAGCTTCTAAAACATTATTTGCGGGATCATCTTCCGGACCTTTATGTAAATTGAACGACCCCATTTTCATTTGGTTACGATCAATTACTAAATTACCTTTTCCATCCGAGTTTAAAAGCACATTTCTTTTAGATGTCCATTTATCCAGCCAGTCGAAGCCGGTATCTGTAATTGAAGCGACAGGAACCTCGCCTCCGGGCCTGAACGTATCTGGAGATACATTATCTATAACTTTGATATGAGACAGGCCCATATTTTTTAGGGTTCCAGTGAGAACATCTTTTAAATCTATCTCCGGTTGGAATTCAGTTTTCGGACCTACGGTACTGTCCGTAAAACTAGCCGTCTGGTCTTCTATCGTAATCGAAATGTCATGGCTATCAGCCGAATGCGAGCCGTCCATGCTAAAAGCATAGCCTGTAATCACGGGCCTTTTGCCTATAAGTACTTGGACATCATCATTTAGCTTTATCGGTAGAGGATTGCCAGGAGCCTCAGATATTTCTAATGAACAACTTCCAACTGCTGAATCAAATTCTCTTGATACTTCTACGGATTTCCAACCGGTGAAAGCTTGGCCGTTGACTGTAACTGTAACTTCTTCAGACGGCATTTTATACCACAGTTAGAACAGATGTTTTCTCACCCAAGAACGCAGGGTTTTGAGAAGAGTTGAGATTTACAATCGTTTCAGCTTTTCCGGCAATCTCAGAATGATTCATGCCGTCTTGTTCGTAGAGCATATAGGCAAGTACGGAGGAGGGTGTTCCGTGTGCGTTTATCTCTGTTAATTGAGGCAAACGAACGGATGAACGTTCTAAAATATCTGATGTTGCGATAAACACATTAAAAGCATCACTCAACAAATTCGATGGCGTATTTCTCTCTTGTAATGAGGAATACGAAGTTTCGAGCAGTATCTCATCAACTGATACTTCATCACTTGTTACATACTCACGGCTGGCCATAGCTTCAGACATAGAAAGAAACGCAGCGAGTTCATTGTACTCACCAATTGTTTGGATACTTTGCTTGCGAGCTGCTAGATCTCTTGTCGAAGGGGTTACCTTTTCTGCAATTTGAATAACATTTTGTGCTTCTTCTCTAATACGATTGAAGCCAGTTACTAAGGTAGAATTAGGTATAGTTTCATCTTCAATCGGGGCCGTGTAAGCTTTGCGCCAGAGAGTGTCAGCAAGTTCCATATTTTGGGCGAAAACACCAGATTTGGAGTTTAACTGTTTCGCAGCCCCAGAAACTTGTCCGAAAACATTTATGATTGTACCAGATATTTGTCCAATGCTACTCGCTACTTCGGAAATAGAATAAGGCATCGTAGATGGGTTGTACTCTTCTATGAAAGTATCAAAAGTTTTTTGGATAGCTGTTGTTGAAAGTTGACTTACAACCGCTGCAACCCCGGTCGTTAAACCCGGCTTAGCTGCTGGACCTGTTGTAATAAACTTAACGCTTAACTCAATTACACCACTGTCTCTCAACGTCTGGTTAATTGAGTAAGTTTGATCAACTTGTACAAACACAGAGCCATCAACCTGGTGCCTTAAGACACCCGGGCCGGGCCGCATAAGGGCGGTCCTTAGCCGTCTGAGTTTACCCGGCAAATTAGGCTCTTGAAGTGTAATAGGTAACTCGAAACAAGGTGGTATAGCACCGTTGTCCTCGGCGTACCGCATAGCTTGATCAGGGTAGTTATGAACTATACTGTTTCGACCTTCAGTGATGATCGCACTAGTTGTAAGGAAGCTTACCCCACGAAAAGAAGCAGAGTGTAGGTTTTTGGGGTGCATTAGGGACCTACTGCATCTGGCGTTGTAACACCTTTAGACACTACTGAACTTTTCAGTGGAATTCGACCTGCAACAGTCCCATCAGGTAGTTTCAGAACGATTGTGCCTGGCGCATCTATCGTCACTTGATTGTCTGTCTGTACTTTCAAGGACATTTCTTTATCCGCTTGCGATTTAGCTATCGTTTTACCCGTAACAACTTCTTTAGCACTTTTGCTTACCGATAGATCCGGAAGCCAGGAGCCGACTTTTTTAGTAAAAGAAGCGGCTTTATCGCCTATGCCTTGAGCGGTATCGTGGTTAAATTTAGCAAAGTCTTTAAGAGCTTTTGACGGGTTCATTATATAGCTAGGTATTTTAGCTACGACGCCAACGAGCTTCATCGCGTAATCTAAAGCCGTTCTAAAAATATTAGCTATCGGGTTATCCGAAACCGCGAAATTTAAAATCGAACTAGCTATAGTACCTACTTGTTCGCCAAGCGCTCGAAATAGACTCTGCAACTCGGAGCCGTCCCAATATTTCGAGAACACGCTAGTTAAAGCAGTCCCTAACGCGATAACTCCAGCGGTTACTAGGCCAACAGGAGATACTAATAAAGCGAAAAACGGGATTAACGCCCCCATTGCCCATATAAAAATGCCTAACGGTATCACCACTGCACTAATCGCAGTCGCTAATAACAATAGTCGCCCGATCCATTTTTTAGTGGAAGGGTTCAACTGTGAAAAATTATTTGCTAATGATCTTACTTTATCCGCAAGGTACTCAATGTCCGCAGAAAGACCGCCGTCACCAAATGAAATGACTGATTCATAGAGCGAGGAACGCATTTTCTCATACGCGCCGTATAAATCACTCATCATTACTTTTTCCATTAACTTGGCGCGATCTTTCGCAAGTTGTAAGAGTTTTTCATTTGCACGGATTTCGTCGGAAGCATCGTAGAGAAGTTTCGCAGCCCTACCACCTCTAGAGCCCATCATAGCTTGTATAGCCATAATTACTTTTTCTTTGCCGAATTTTTTAGCCGCAACTTGGAACTTCTCTAGCATATTAGCAATAGGGATAGTTGTTCCATCTGCACCCATGAAATCTTTATGGGCTAAACCGACTGATTTAAGAGCTTTTACGGCAGGACCAGAGCGTTTATAAACAGATTCTAACATCCGGGCGATGCTGGTGCCACCGATAGAGTCCTTTAGGCCTCGCTTAGCTAAGGACATTAAAACCCCAGATACTTCTTGCATTGAACGCCCAGCTGTTACCGCCGAGGGGGCTGCGTATTTCATAGCCTGCCCTAATTGAGCTACTGTAGTATTTGCGTTCGAAGCAGCCGTAGCTAATATATCAGCAGTAGTAGCTATGTACGCTACATCCTTACCAAAGGCTTGGTTAATATTAGTGGCTATATCTAGCGCTTGTTTAGGATCTAAAGCGCCCGCACTGGCTAGACGCATGACCGGATGTAGAGCAGTAAGTTGCTCTTGGACAGTAAAACCGGCGCGAGCTAATTCAAGTAAGCCTCCGGCAATTTGAGTCGGGTCAAAAATAGAAACTTGTGCGATTCGTTGTGTTTCTTTACGTAAGGCTTTCATAGCTCCTGCGGACTCTAGCACCGGGTTTTTTACATTCTCAAACCCCTTAAAAACCAAGCTACCTGTTGTTTTATCGATATGAGAAACTGTATGCGCCTTGACCATACTCATCGCTTTTTCGTAGTCGATAAGCGTTGAGCCAATCTGCCTAGTTACGAGGCCCGTACCTAAGCCGGTTAGTGCGCCGCCCATACCTAGACGGATAGTTTGCATATTACGCATACGACGTGCTAAGCGGTGTAAACGGCGTTCTGCGAAAGAGGCCTCGTTACCCATTTTTCGTAAATTTTTACCCGAAGTACCCGCTGCATTACCCATGTTGCGCATATTGCGCCCAGCGGTATTTGCAGAGTTACCTACTCCACGTAAGTTTTTAGTTGAGTCCTTAGCTTTGCGAGCCATGTTTCGCATTGGGCGCGTAAGGTTGTCCGATAAATTGAACCGGTAATTTATGTTAAAATTGGACAAAAGGCGGGTACTCTATTTTTTGTTGGACTTGTGTAGTTTAAATAGTTTTTCGAATTTATTTTTTACGCCAAGGGTATATTTACTTTCATGGCCGTCATGGCTCATGTAGTGGCGGCCTAGCTGCCATAAAAACATAGGGCCTATCGGTTGGAATAGAAACTCTGTTTCCACTGGTTCTGGTACTAAGGTCTTTATATAAGCTTTGAGTTTTTTATCTTTACTAATATCTCTTACTCTATCAGCCCAATCGCCTTTACCCGGCGTTCCGTACCCCCACTTATGAAAATTTGGCGATTTATGAAACGTGTAAAGTTCGTTATATAATTTCTCTAGCTGGTCCATGCTTTCGTTAATACTCATGGTCTCGGCTTTCGCGCTAGTGGATAGTGTTGTTGAAATTCCTATTCCGCAAACCAGAGTAGCCGCGCAAATAACTAAAGCTATTAAAGTGTTCGCTATATAATCAGACATTTTGTATCCCTTTTAAGAAAAAGCCCATATTTCGGCCCTATCATTTTTTGGAATTGTTTTCTACATCTTTGTTGTGGCGGCCTAAATCTATAGCAAGGCGTTCAATTTCTGAGAGAGGCAATTTAATAGCTACATCGTATGGAAGCCCGCCGCTGTAACTGATCACTAAAGAGCTGATTAAATAGCCCCAATCTAGGCCGCTGCTGTCTCCATCTGGTTCATGGCTTCGATAAAAAAACCGACAAAAGTAGATAAAACTTTGTCGACCGCTTTTTTGCCGCCTTTCTTCTCTAGCTCCAACCAAAGTTCGTCGGTAATCCCGATTTCTTCGCCGTCGATATACGCAAACCGACTATCGTTGGTCAGTAGCTTTTTAACGTATCGGATAAACTCAATATATTTTTTATCGTCCATGCCGAGCGCCATTAGAAACATCGCGCTTTGTTCTTCGTTGCCTTTATTTCTTGTATCCGAACTTTGGGCATCTTCGACGCTCCCCATTGCACTTTGCGCAGAAGACATCGCCCCGAAAACTCCTTTAGTAACAAGTGAGGTCATGCGTGCGTGAACTTCGAGGTTTTCGTAAGACGGCTCACGTACGACGATAGTGTCGCCGATGTCTTCGTCACCGTTTTTCGGGTATGTGAATTCAAAATCAAAAGTAATTTTCTTTACACCGGCGATGCCGTCTTTGTTCTCGTCAGTCATGTTAATTTGCTCCATATGTAGTTATTTAATTGACATATGTAATCATAATGATTACATTAAGTTATGATTATTTCTTTCAAAAGCCGCCCATTGAAAAAATACTGGACGAAAGGTAAGCCTGAGAAATTACCTCCCCAGGACTTAGCTCGTATTGATTTGATACTGACTTATCTTGAGAAAGCTGAAGAGCCTGAAGATATGGATATCGCAGGTTTCAATTTCCATCCCCTAAAAGGGGACAAAAAGGGGCGCTACACCTGTAAAGTGAATTCTAATTGGCGAATTACATTTGCTTTTGATGAAGACAGTGACGCTATAGACGTCGATTTCGAGGATTATCACAATGACTAAGAAAAAACCTATATTACGTGATGCTAATAGGCCCCCCGTTCATCCAGGAGAAATTTATCGCACGATCTCAATACCGGATATGAACAGACCGGTACTGCAAATCGCTGAAGAACTTAAAATATCTAGGCAGCATCTGCACGCTCTGATAAACGGGAAAAAACCTTTTACCACGGATACAGCAAGACGCTTTGCTAGGTACTTCGGTGGTTCTGCTAAAACTATACTTAAGCTGCAATTAGAATATGATTTATATCATACTGCAAAGAGTTCTGATTTAGCTGAGATACCTAAATACAAGGGTACACAACCATCAGTGTAAGTTACTCTTCAGTTTGTTTGCGGGTATCAGCTTTTACAGCTTTACGGAAACGTTTGTTGTACTTCTTCCGCATAGCTTTCTTTCTACCAGACTTCGCCAGATAATTTAAAAATCGCCGCCAACCTGTTAGGGCGTCGTATTCGTCGCCACCTTTTAGTGGTATGCGTTTCATAATTATTATCCTAAATTATACGTTCCAATGGTATTTTTAATAAAAAGACATATAAAACGAATTAAAACAACGATTTATTCGCCTGATGAGATGCCGGTGAATTCTAGATCAACGTTGCCATCCGCCGAATATTCAGCTTCAGGATCGTTGTCTAAGCTTGCGAATTTGAGGATATCGTCCGCTCTATCCCCTTTTGGAAATACTGCTTTTACGACGAAATGATCTAGTTCCATCGAACGGCGCTTCCATTCTTTGATTTGCTTCTTAGCCTTATCAGTAACAGCGAGTGTAACTGAAGCTTTATCGATACGGCTTTCGTTATCGACACCACGAACAAGAGTCCGCCCTTGGCCGCTCATCAGAACTCGCGTTTTGATTTCGCCGGGCGCGATGGGGGCCTTGTAAGAACCCGGCACGATTGGGACTAAAATCCCATCGACATAAAACTCCGGATCAAATAGTTGGTTCTGTGTAGACATGTTTTAAATCACCGCCCGAGACTAATCGAGCGGGGCCTATTTTGTTTAAATTATTTTTTGGAAACTAAACCAGTTTCACAACATCAACTTACCGGCGTCTAATGCCCGCCTTCCCATAACATCGAGAAGGCCTTCGCTTGGGTGAGGTCCGCAGTAATCCGATCTTGCTATTGTTAGAGCTGCTAGGCACTCGTCCGAGTTTTTCGGTTCAAACTGTGATGCAGCGAGTTCAAGACTACGCAAACATTCGTTTATTGCGTTGTCATCTTCCGGCCAAAGAGGGCGGAAATTGTCGTATAGCTCACGCAAGGACACGTAAACTTTTGCTATCTCAATGAGTTGACTTTTTTCTTTAGACATGAACCCCTCCAACATCTTCTTTTTGTGTTGAAAGGGAAGCTAAAGTTTTTATTCTGTCTTTGACGTCTGTTTTACGTTCTAACTGCTCGATTTCTCGTTCAATACGCTCGAATATAGGGAGGTACTTATCGCCGTAGCGATCGACTACTTTTGCAGCAGTAACTAAGTTCCGATTTAATCTATCTAATTGTTTGCTACCATCGCGCTTGATTGTAGCGCTCCGATAGGCTAATTCACTCGTAGCCATAATAACCTCCAGCAAGGTTGTTGTTGGTTAGAGCCTCATCGGTGTTGGAAGCACCTTTGGGGCTCGTTATTATGTAAGTTACATAACTTACGCTGGAGTGTCAATAATAACTTGCGCAATATACATAACTTTTGTATATTGCGTAATATGACAGAAAAAGAATTAAAATCTCTACGCTTTAATATGGTCATTGCTCCTTCACAGGTCAAAGCCATAGATAAATGGCGGAAAGAGCAAGATGATCTACCGAGTAGATCGGAAGCTATAAGACGATTAATCAACCTTGGCCTAAATATAAAGGGTCAAAAATGATCCATCGCGGCTATCGTTTTAAATTATATCCAACGTCTGAACAGGAAGAAAAGTTCTTTCAGTTCGCGGGGGTTTGTCGGTTGATTTACAATATAGCTCTAGAACAACGCCGGGATTGGTATCGTCAATATGAACGTGAGACAGGTTCTCAATTAAATTATATTGCTCAAGCTAGGCAGCTTACTAAACTACGTGAAGAATTTGACTTTATTAGAGACGTTTCCCAAACTTGCGAGCAACAAGCCCTAAGAGATTTAGATACGGCTTATGGCGATTTCTTTAAAGGAACAGCTTCTTACCCACGCCCCCGCAAAAAAGGTATAAATGATAGTTTTCGTTTCTTAGGCAGAGAGACTAAAATTACTAAACTCAATTCCAAATGGTCCTTAGTACGGCTGCCTAAAATAGGTCTCGTTAAATTCCGGTCAACCCGCCCTCTTCAAGGTCGTTTACTAAATACAACTATTTCACATAGTGCAGACGGCTGGCACGTCTCGTTTTGTTGTGAGATTGAGCATGAACCACCCAAAAACTTTAAACCTGCCATTGGTATAGATAGAGGCATCGCTAATAATCTCGCACTATCTAATGGTGAACTTCTCTCGTTACCTGAAACAATAAAACTATTAGAGCGAAAGAAACGTAAAGCCCAAAAAGCTTTGTCACGCAAAAAGAAAGGTTCGAAGCGTTACACAAAACAGCGAAAACGAGTTGCTAAAATCTATGCTAAAGCCGTTCGTATTCGTAAAGACTGGCAACACCGTGTTTCGTATAAACTTTCTAATGAGTACGGTGTAATTGCCATTGAAGATTTAAAAACTTCAAATATGACACGTTCCGCAAAAGGAACAGTCGAGGAGCCGGGTAAAAACGTAAAAGCTAAATCCGGTTTAAATCGTTCTATACTATCTCAAGGATGGTACAGCTTTGAAACTATGTTGACTTACAAACTTGAAGCGCAAGGCGGTAAAGTTATTAAAGTTGATCCGAAATATACATCGCAAACATGCTCAGCTTGCGGAACCGT
This sequence comes from Hyphomicrobiaceae bacterium, assembly GCA_021775735.1. Lineage (GTDB taxonomy): Bacteria > Pseudomonadota > Alphaproteobacteria > Rhizobiales > Hyphomicrobiaceae > JAHZKN01. Next base: position 4 of record JAJFHG010000066.1, on the reverse strand, counting down.
AAAC
>JAJFHG010000065.1 GCA_021775735.1 Hyphomicrobiaceae bacterium | reverse complement strand
GAAGCCCGGCTTTGGGATCACTCAGCGCTTGAAGCGATTGAGGCACTGGCTGCGCGTTATGATGGGTATCGCAAGAAGCTCCATGTGCGCCATTTGAGCCGTGATTGTCAGATGCTGCTTGAGCGCTCTGGTATGCTGATTGTTGATAAGGAAAATGATGATCCTGTTTATGGTCTGGCTGTTGATTATGAAACGAAGTATGGAAACAGCGGGCATTAATTGTCTCACGGGCTATTCCGCCGCTAAAAGCGGCGGTCCCTCCGACGGGGCGGCGCAACGCGCCGGGCTTCGCCATGTCCCTCAGCCCAAAAAGGGCTGAACTCCTTCTTTGTTGTGGTGAAATTTTTTCTTGTGGTGTCTTAGGTTTTCCACTAGCAACCGCACAGCTGAAGCGATGACATTGCGAGGAGCTGCTGTTCAACCTTTGACGATCGTTTGGCCTACGTTTCTGAAAGTGGCCTATCTAGAACAGAGCTCCTAGTATTTTTCCTAAGACGGCGCCAAGGAGGGCGCCGAAGAGGGTTAGGGTTACGTCTCGCTTTAGTCTGCGCTGTGATGCTAGAGATTGGGTATATGTGCGATTAATCAAAGCGCGAACTGTTTCAGGAGCCCGGCCTTTCATCATCCATTCAGCGCCCAGTTCGAGGGATTGTTGCACGAGAGAATCTCCGAGAAGTGCCAGGCCTTCTCTCGTTACTAAAATGACAGGCACTTGTTTGGTGTTTGGATTGTTACGGATTTCTTTGAGAGCATCTATTGCAGCCGGTGTTTTTTCTTTCTTAACCAGCTCAGCAAGCTCAGCACGAACCTCTGCGATCCGTTCTACTAACTCATCAACATCTCTATTTGTTTTGATTGCTTTGGGGCTATTTGTTTTCTCATTTGTCATATAAAGATCCATGACAACTACATCAGGTAAGTCTTTTGAGCTTTTGGATGCAAGCAGTTCAGGGAGTGCTCTTGCATCTTGGAAACACTCGACGCTGATTCCGTCTTTCGCATGATCGGCTGCAAACGAATTTAGGGCTGAGCGTTCGTCATCTACATATAAAACTTTCACAAAGCACCTTCTTTCTTTATTGAGTGTTAGAGACTTTCCATTGTTTTGGAATTTCTTTTAATAGAGCTGCTAATTAGCATGCTATGCAAGCGTAAAGTTTATGAGTGAAATTAGGTAAAGACGAGTTAGGGCATAGCTTACTCATTGAGTGAGATTCTGTTTCAATATACTTCATTTGATATTATTAATTGGTCAGCCCTATTCTTGATGTTTAGTATTGAAAGTGGGTTTAGTTTTTTGAATTAGCAGTTAGTAAGGCTGTAATAAAGTGCTCACTCTAATAAATCTTTGATAATCCAGTTGTTTAAGCTGAATTGATAAAGGCAAAAAGTTGTAACTCCCCAGAGACAAATGATGACTTTTGACATGTAGGGTGCATAAGCCATTATTGTATCTGCATTCTTTTGTTTTTCTGTTTTTAATAGTCTCTTATAAAAATATGATAGGATTAGCGCGAGACCAGAGCTTGGGGTTACAACGTATTGCACTATGAAACCGATTAAGAAAAAAGATGGGATGTTTGCTATGTTTTTTAGCTCGAATAAGTAAAATTCGTCCCCTCTTAAATCGGCTCTAATACTATGAGCTGAAATTCCCAGGTAAAACCAATAAACGAGATTAAAAGTGATTCCCCAATTGACGATGATGGACATGTTCCAATCTCGTTTGGAGCTGTAAAAGTATAATAACAATGTAACTATGGATATTAAAAAATACAATTCCAGATTTAATTCTGATGGGTTTTTTAAAAGGCTGTCCATTTTGATTTATCTTTTATAATTAATTTAAGGGAAGCTTAAAACTATGCTGGCCTGCTGCCAGCATTAGTTCCTAAGGAATGAAATAAATCCCAAATTTCTGGGTTGATGCGAGGATCTAGTTCTTTAGGTAGGTCAATAGGTTTGTTTCCGGGTTTGAAATTTAATAGATCTTCTGGAATCTCGAGTTTGGGGTAACTCTTACCATTCTTGTCTCTGTCGCGGATGAAGCCATCAACTTCTATTTTAAAATAATCAAAATTAAATTGTAGATCTTCTTGGTGATATTTTCCATCGCTCCATTTTTCTATTATTTTAAGAGGTATCAAATTCCCGCGTTCTTCCCAGTCACCATCTTTATACTCACCGTAATATAAATTTGAGGGACATGAATATCCGAATACACTAGCAGCCAGTTCTTTGCAGCACTCTGGTTGAGTGACCATCCAATAGATTGCATATTCACAGCAATCCCAATTCATATGATGAAATAATCCGAGTCAAACAGATTGAGGTTTGTTTTTTAACAAGGAGATTAAAGGTTCGCAGCCTATGGCGTCATGATCATTAGCAAATGGATTGGTCAAAACTTTATCTCACTTTGTTTTTGAGGCAGCCTTTGCTTGTATATACTGAATTGTTTGTAAATCTTTACTTAACTTTGCTTTGTTTTCTATGCTTAATTATCAGTAACGTTGATTTTTGTTATGTGAAATGTTTGGTTGGTTAATATTGAATTTAAAATCATAATAATTTCGAATTGTTAGATGCCTTAACTTAAAAGTGATGATTGTCAGTGAATTAATTTGCATCATCAGCGTTGACACTGTTGGGCAAGTAGAAAACTATAACATTAAGATTGTTAGCTTTGGGAGGTGAGGGTATGACTAGGATTGATCGTAGGAAGTTTGTGCAATTGGCGGCTTCTGTTGGGGTGTCGGCTGTTGCGACTGGTGTGGGGTCTTCTTTTGCGATTGCTGAAGGCAAGGGGAAGGTGGTTATCATTGGTGGTGGTGCTGGTGGTGCTTCTGTTGCTCATTACCTTAAAAAAAGCGCGCCGCAACTGGATGTTACTTTAATTGAGATCCAGGCTAAATATACGACCTGTTTTTTCTCGAACCTCTATCTTGGTGGGTTCCGCACCTTGGACTCGATCACTCATGATTATGAGGGTTTAAAAAAACTCGGCATTAAGGTCGTCTCTGAATTAGCCACTGGTGTTGATACGGCTAAAAAACAAGTTACGCTGAAGACAGGTGACAAGATCTCTTATGATAAACTTGTTTTATCACCTGGGATTGATTTTAAATATGATGCGATTGAGGGGTATTCTGCGGAAGCTGCTAAGACTATGCCTCATGCCTGGAAAGCTGGCGTTCAGACGCAGATTTTAAAAACGCAATTAAAAGAGATGAAAGCTGGTGGAACAGTTGTTATGGCAGCACCGCCAAATCCATTTCGCTGCCCACCTGGGCCTTAT
>JAJFHG010000064.1 GCA_021775735.1 Hyphomicrobiaceae bacterium | reverse complement strand
CCAGGCGGAACATGATCAACTTTGACCGCATCGAAGCGGCGCGCTTAACACTTAAAATGTAAAAACCTAAAGAGACAGTCGCCATCAACAAGGATGGCGACTGTTGGATCGTTACAGACTTGAACAGTCTTGAAGCAAAGGATCCAGGTTGTCGGCGGCGTCCAGCGCAAACAGGTCACTTGCACCACCGACGTGATGTCCGCCGATGAAGATTTGTGGCACGGTCTTTCCACCATTTGAGCGCGCAATCATTTCACTACGCTTCTCCGGGACAACTTCAAGATCGAACTCTGTCCATTTATTCACACCTTTCTCTGAAAACAACCTCTTGGCGCGTTTGCAGTATGGGCAGTGTCCCTTCGTATATAAAACAACTTTCGACATTTTTCTTTCTCCTTGAATTGCTTGAGTTATGCACGGGCAGCTATGCGTTGCAGCGAGTCACCGACCAGGAAAATTGAACCAGCAAGTAGAACGATGTCTTTAAGTAGGAATTGACCTGGTGCAACCGACAAAGCTGGAAAGCCGCCAAGACTTGGCTCCCATCCAGGCGCGCTAAATAAGAAACTGGATGTCAAAAGAAACGTCGATACAGCAGCCAACGCACCAGCTAATCCAATCCAGCTGAAGCGGTATCCGATGACGAGGGCGACAGCGGTAAGTATCTCAGTCGTACCAATAAGATTTGATACGCCTTGCACACTGAGCACCCCGTAGAGCCAACTGATAAATGGACTTGATTGCACCAGTCCTTCGATCGCCGATGCTTCATAGGCTGTAAATTTCATTGCGCCGATCCAGAGCAGAACGACAGCAATTGAAAATCGGAGTGCATTTTTACCAAGGCGATCGAGAGCTTCACCTAAATCACCAATTTCTCGCGGCGTGCGGCCGACCAGTTGAAAGGTTTGAGCTTGATTTGTCATTTCAGATTTTCCTTGTTTTTGACCAATTGGTCATTAATATGGCACATAGAGACCGGGAAACCGGTGTTGTAGGACTTATCTAAGACTTCTTGACCGATCGGTCAATAACTGAGGTTATCACAAATGCGTGACACCAACCTGGTCGGAAGACCGCGTGAATTCGACGAAAACGACGCGCTAGCGCGAATAATGGAGACCTTTTGGCGCTATGGCTATGAAGGCACGTCCCTGGCTGACCTTGTTGAGGCAACCGAGCTGAAAAAAGGAAGTCTGTATGCCGCATTTGGTGACAAACAACACATGTATCAGAAGGCCTTGGCGCACTATGAACAGGAGATCATCAATCCTGCAGCAGAATTCTTATCGAGCGGCGGTTCGCAGTCTTATGCAAGAATTCGTGACTTCTTGTCTGCCCCCATCCAAGCCGTTTGGTCAGACAGTGACACCCGAGGCTGCTTTCTTTGTAATGCATCAGCTGATCACGCTGATGTGGACCCAGACACAGCGAGACTTGTGCAGCGAGGTTTTGACAAACTTGAAGCCTCATTAAAAACCGCTTTAGCAAACTTAGATTTCAGAACAGCAGAGGCACGCCAACTTGCGCGCTTGCTCCTGACGGTTTACGCGGGACTTCGTATCATGGCGAGAAGCGGTCGCACCAAGGCAACGCTCGAAGATGCACGTGATAGCGCATTGGCCATCATAAAAAACAAGTCATAATCTTTCATATGAAAAGTTCGTCCCGGATAGCGGTGCCAAACTCAACGAGCAACAAGCCGGCATGGACCAAATGAGCGAGAAGTTTAAGGAGACGGGTGGAGAGGTTTATGTGGATGCGGACACCACCGCACGGCAAGACTGACCCAGTCGTTGCCTGTGTCAGGATCTATACATTTTCAGAAGTCGAAGTAGGCGCGCATCGTACTACAGCAATCTGACGCATTATATCTGCTCTTCAGCGGTGGACCGGACCCGGACGTGAAATCTCAGTTGCGGTAATCTATCGACTTCTCGGGTTAGATCAGGCACAGCGATGGGAGAATCCGAACGGCCAAGCGGTCGTCACTCTCTCCATGCAATCCTGAGCAGACCAACAAACAGCGGGACACGCGATAATTTGTTCACGTTATGTTCAGCATGGGCATGTAGTGTAACAAATGACGTTTTTGCTCGGCGCTACTCTGCGAAGCAGCTAAGCTGATTCAGAGAACGGAGACTTCGGTAGCTAAATGGCCATTGCTGCTCAAAAACTCGTGGCATTTCTTTCAAGCCAGCTTCAAGGCAACTTGGAGCAAAGCGTGGCGATGGTTTTGCAAGTCGCCGCGGCCGAGGCTCGTTCTGGTCGCGACAAGACCGCTGAAGATCTCAGGCGCCTTGCTCAGCAGCTAAGGGAAGCCGGATCGTGTCAAGACGACCTGGACGATGGCCCTATTCCCATTGCCCGTCCAAAAGGTCCTCTCGCTTCACTCGTGTCTGTGGAGTATCCGGCGGCGCGGCTTTCTCAGATGGTTCTGGCGATCGAAGTGTCCCGAAAGCTGAAGCGGGTCATTCGACAGCAAGTCGAACGCGCGAAATTGCGAGAATTTGGCAAGTTGCCCAGCAGGAAGCTCCTTCTGAGCGGGCCCCCGGGATCAGGTAAAACGATGACTGCCGCCGCGATGGCTGGGGAACTACGATTACCGTTATTTTCCGTGAGGCTTGACGCTGTTGTCTCCCGTTATATGGGGGAAACTGCTTCGCATTTGCGTCTGATATTCGATCAGATCCGGCACACGCGGGGCGTCTATTTATTTGATGAGTTTGATGCTCTGGGAGCAGACCGTGGCATCGGAAACGATGTGGCCGAGGCTCGGCGCATTCTGAGTTCGTTCCTGCAATTCATGGAGGAGACTAATTCGACGGACAGCCTAGTAGTCTGCGCGACAAACTTTGCAAACCTGCTGGACACTGCTTTGCCACGACGGTTTGATGAGTTCATCGCATATGGATTACCCGATGAAGCTGCCACTAAGAAACTGGTCTCCAAGCATTTAGGTCATTTCAGGCCCAAAAAAATTGAATGGCTCAAGGTCCTTCCCCACACATCTGGCCTCAGCCATGGCGAGATTGTTCAAGCTGTCGACGACGCTATTAAAGATGCTATTTTGGACGATAAAACTACGGCTTGCTCGCGAGATTTGATCAAAGCGTTGATGGCGCGTCGATCATCTCAGCAAGACCTGGAAGTAGTGGGCAGATCTTAGCGGAGCTCCGTTTAACCAAGCCATAAGAACCGATCTGTTCGCCACTCCAAGGAATATTCCATGGCCGATGAAGCCATCAAAAATCTGAGAATTTATGATCGCCCGCACGTTCGCATTGAATCTTTTAGAGACAGGCGGAATTACAAACCCCCTGGTCTGGACATTGACACGCCAAGCCGCCTGCATGCGCGTCTGTCTCATGGTCGCCAACTGTCTACGGGTCTCTCCCAGGCATATGCCGCGGCGAGACGGATGTTGGAAGCTCGGGACGAAGACATCGCAGCTGGACGACCGGGTGGTTACATCGAGGTCGAGACTGAGCCAGATGCCAGACTGCCGGACCTTGAATGGTCGTCCAAAGGGATTGGCATTGGCGCGGTCCGGCAAACGGATCGGGAAACGACCGTCGGCGCGATATTCGTCCCAACCACCGCTGAGGGTTTTCTTAAAGATAAAGTTGACGAATACGGAACTGGATCTCCCAGTTCTGGATTGATCACTCAACTTGACCCTATCCAATCTCTTGGGGTTGGTCGAATTGAATCGCTCTGGAGTGACACTCGGCCGTTGCCAGCGGCAAACCAAAAAATCTGGTGGGAATGTTGGACCCCCGACAAACTGACTTCTAACTTGGTAGGGCCCGCTGAAAAACTGGGGCTGCGCGTCAGTGAGCAGCGACTGAGATTTCCTGGCGTGACAATTGTTCCTGTTTACGCGTCAATCGAAGAAATGGGGCAGCTCCTGCCACACACGGACGCAATTCGGGAACTGAGACGCGCGACCGACAACCCGCATATATATATTTCAGATACCGCCGAGTTAGTCGATGAATTCGTGACCAACCTGCACGACCGGTTGGTTCCAGCGGAACCAACTGCACCAGTGGTTTGCTTGTTCGACACCGGTATCAATCGAGGTCACCCTCTCTTGGAGGGTTCCCTTGATCCCTCAGATATGTTCGCCATCAATCATCGGTGGGGACTGGATGACCACTATCCTGGAGACGGTCACGGCACTCCGATGGCCGGGGCAGCACTGCTTGGGGATCTCACGCCGCATCTCGCGAGCGCAGATATCATCCTTTTGCGTCACCGACTGGAAAGCGTGACGTACATCCCGCCCTCTGGCTTTCCCGAAACAGACCCGAAGAGCTACGGCTATATCACTCAAAGTGCGATCTCGCTGCCCGAAAGCAAGAAACCAGATCGGAAACGAATCTTTTGCTTGGCGACTTCGAATCAGGACGTTTCTGGCGAGCGCCCTACTACATGGAGCGCGGTCATTGATCAGGCGTGCATGGGACGATTGGAGTTTGACAATGTCTCCAGCGAAGATCAGCGACGACTGATCTTCGTGGCAGGTGGGAATTTTCCGGATGCGGCTGGTCCGGAAGAGAGCACTGATCACGAAGCCTATCCAATTGAAGATCCGGCTCAGGCCTGGAATGCACTTACGATTGGCGGCTTCACCGATCGAAAGGATATCGCTGAACCAACGTACTCCGGATGGGAGGGAGCCGCTGAAGTCGGAGATCGCAGTCCCTATTCTCGAACATCGAAGTCATGGAAGAACGGATCTCCAATAAAGCCAGACCTCTGTTTCGAGGCCGGCAATCGGGGGCAGCCAACCGATCGGTCCACATATGTGTCCGGTATTCCGAGCATTTCGTCTTTAAGCACTGGGAAGGACGTGATGAGCGCCCCAGTGGTCCCGTTTTGGGCAACCAGCAACTCGGTTGGTCAAGCGGCAAAGATGGCGGCCGAAATCTGGGCGGAGCATCCCGAACTCTGGCCGGAAACGATACGGGCTTTGTTGGTTCACAGCGCGCGCTGGACGCCCACGATGTGGGACCGAATTCAGGGTTCAAACAGCAAGCGCAAACACGTCGAGCTGGTCCGTGAATTTGGTTACGGCGTCCCAAGCCTCGAACGCGCGCTACAATCAGCAGGTGCGGATCTGGCTCTGATTGCCCAAACGGAGGCTCAGCCATTCATTCGCGAACAGCAGGAGAATGCCAAAGGGAAGCCAGTTTACAAACCCAATGCAACGCTCAACACGATCGATTTTTACCAGCTGCCATGGCCGACGCAAACTCTACAGCAGATCGGCAGCAAGCTCGTGGAACTCCGCATTACGCTGTCTTACTTCATCGATCCAAGTCCAAGCCAGTACGCTCCGATTTCGCCGGCTTGGTATAGATCTCACGGTTTTAGGTTCGACTTACGTCGCTCTGATGAAACCGAAGAGAACTTCATGCTCCGAATCAATGAGGCGGAGAGAGGTGGGCAAAAGCCGATCTCAACGGCTGCTGACCCCAATTGGATCTTGGGAAGCGATAGCCGGGGTGGGACCGTGGCAGGCTCTCTTCACTGTGACGTCTGGCGCGGAAGAGCGGCCGATCTCGCAAACCGTGACCACATAGCGGTGTTTCCGGTGAGCGGTTGGTGGAAAGAAAGATTGCCACTAAAGAAGTTCAACGAGCGCACACGCTACGCACTTGTCGCAACTATCGCCTGCGTTGAAGAAGACGTGGATCTCCATGCAGAAATCATGCAGAAGGTGGAGGCGTCAACTCAACCAGTTGATGTTTCGACCTGATGTCAGCTTTTTGGGGGTGGAGCGCTGAATGCATAGACCGGCATTTCATTCCGCTCCCATCAGGTCTTCGATGACGTCTTCCTCCGCATTCCCGACCTTCTACAAAAAAACTAATCCCCACCTCTCCTTTCACCCTTAAACTCGTCGCACCTCACCTGCGGGGGCGTTGTCTAGACCGTCTGGGCCGTGTGGGTTTGAGCGGAGAAGCGAAACAGTAATGTGACGTGGACCGTGAGTGGGTGCGATGTACCGTCGGTGGAAAGGAAACCTAACGCATTTCCCCCATCCGGCTGCGAGCCAGAATAGCGGTGTGAATCCTGCGCGTTTTGGACGACAGAAATGATCGCCAAGCGGAGTGGTGAAAACCGCTCAAAAAATAAATAGAGCTGCGGAATTTACTGCTCCGCTCCCCGAACAAACCGGGGCCATCTTTCCAAACCTTCGGGTGCCAAGCACTGCGAAGCAATAACGCCTACCCAACCTCACCGGCCAACCGACAGCGTGCTACCACGCACTACCACCAACTCGGTTGTAATTGATAGTTATTACGTCGGCGGCGTTTCTTGCGGGGGCGCGTCTCCCGGTACGGCTGATTAGAATACGGCTGATTAGAATAGCCGAATCCGAAAACGTTATCGTATTGAGGGTATCCACGCGCAACAGGGACTCTGGGACTCGGCCGTCGCGTTTTGAAGCCGCCTTTGGGATAGTTGTTCAGGACCGCAACAAACTCAGTACGATAGTTTGTTTCCCGGCTCAGCGGCTCATCCGAAACAACTATGGAAGATCGCGGCAACGCGGTCGGGGCGACGCGATCAATCAGGTCTTGCGGGATGATAATGCGGTCAAGCGCGTCGGCAGCTTTATCTCCTTCGTCTATCGTAACGGCGTTCCAGCGCAGATCATCGCCGTCACGTGCGACCGCGGTAAATATATGCGTGCCGATTGGCCTGTCAGGATCGCGGATCGTGACAGGAGCCTCTATGGTTGCATCGTACACGACACCGCCATCCGACCACGGCTTGTTCGTGTTGCGTCTGACATAGAGCTTTTGCGTAGCGCGGCTGATGTAGATTGAGACCGGCTCGAGTGCGAGGGCTGCCTCCGTCGCCGCTTTCTTAGCCTCACCCTTCTTACGTGCGGCCTCCTTTGCTGCATCAGCTGCGCTGGCAGCCGCGTCAAGCTTCGATGTCGTGTCGGCCATGACAGTGTCGAGCTGGATGGCTGCTTCTGCGGCTTTTGCAGCGGCTTTTGCCCTTTTTTCCTCGGCACGCGCTTTGCTTTTTTCCGATTTTGCTTTGGCCAACACCTTCGTCGCATAAGCGAGTTGGCGTTCGGCTCGTTTCTTAGCTCGTTTCGCCTTGCGTAACTTTCTTTTCGCGGCTCTCGCCTCGCGCGCGGATTTTGTGGCGGCCTTCTTCGTCTCTTTCGCCGCTTTGGCAGCTTCCTCCGCCTCACGCTTTAGCGTTTCGGCGCGCGCCGGAGCAGCCGCAATCGCCTTCATGTTGGGTACAAGCAATGCCGAATGTGAAAGCTCCACAGGAACAGTGTCCTTCGGTGAGACAATCACCCTCATTCCTAATCGCGTCTTGTCGAACAGCTTATTGGCAAAGCGGTATGGCAATCGGATGCAGCCGTGAGATGCAGCATACCCCGGCAATGGACCGCCGTGCATCGCGATGCCATTCCAGGTCAAACGCTGCATGTTCGGCATCCTTGCGTCACCATAAAGGTTTGAACGATGATGCTTTTTCTTTTCGAGTATGGCGAAGACACCCGCTGGCGTCTCGCGTCGAGAGGTGCCAGTGGAAACAGGTGCACGCAGGATCCAACCGTCGGCGTCATAAACAGTGACCTGCTGTGTCTTGATCGACACGATCGCCATGATCGGCTCGCCTGCGTCACGCGCTGCCACAGCCTCGGCAACACGTGTGACACGTTTCCTTCTTGCCTCAGCGTCGTTGGCCGTCACTGCCAATGCTGCAATAGACGCCAGCGTCACGATCGCCGCAATCCCCCAATGCCAACTGATGGATTGCGCCAACGCAAATCGAAATCTCATGTCACTACCCTGTCGAATTACTCTCTTACTCTTGCTTTGATAGTCGATCCGCATTCTGCTTTCCACTTGTTCTCAAAATTTTTCCGATCGCTCCCTCGTGGAAATGATGCTCCACCTAGAAGACTAACGTACCGTAAACAGTGTTGCAGATAGGATTGCGTCCTACTCTCACGGCGCGGACGGTGGTCGACCCCTGGTTGAACCTGACATTCAGGCGATATCACGCGGCATTGCAACACTCATGATATTGGTCCTGTCAGACACTAAATCGTCATTTGATTGTTGCTCAGGTGCAAAGAGTCAGCTCAGGCGCACTCAGAATTGCCCGCTTCGGGTCAAAGCAGTCAGTCTCTGATCCCTAAACTCCAGTCGGTCTATGTCAGAAACCTCTGCATTCCCGACATCAACAAAACTAATCCCCACCTCTCCTTTCACCCTTAAACTGATCGCACCTCACCTGCGGGGGCCCGCGCGATCAAGCCTGGTCGATCGCGCTTTCAGTATTTGGCCGTAGGTTTCACGCCATTGTTTGATTTTAGACAAATCAAGCAACGACGGTCCAACGGGCGTGTGCGCGCCGGTACTCTGATGCAGGCGGGAGGTGAAGGGGTCGCGGCTCGGGGCACCGAAACAGCGCCAACAATCACAATGCACCCGCGCCCAAAACGCAGAGCTTTTAGACTGCAGGGTACCGCCATCGACATAGAGACTATCTCGTCGTCTGTGCCTCATCGCGTGCCCACGCGCCATTTACCTCACACGGTAAAAACTGATGTGCTTTTTGCTGCCATCATTGTTCATTACAGGTTCAGCTTGACAAGGCGAAGCTTTCAAATGGCTCGTTTTATAACCTATGAGACGCGTTCCATCGGCCGCAACACATTGCGACGCGCCTGCTGCGCCGCCGCAGCATTGCTCGACGAGAGCCTCACAGACCCTCCACACCATCATATGGGATCACAGTCATGTCTAAATTGATCCAGACCACAGGCCATAGGCGCCGCGTCCTTTCTTTGGTTGCCGTGGCCTGGTGTGCAACGTTTGGCTATCCCAACATGGCTGGACCCTCTTTGGTCATTTCTGCAGCACATGCTGGCGCGAACGCCCCTGCCGTTGACAGCGCGCGGGCAGCAAAACGTGCGGCCAAACAAAAGGCAGCCGCAGAGCAGCGCGCAGCACAGAAGGCCCAACGTAAAGCGGCAAAAGCCGCTCAGAAGGCTGCAGCTCAAGAAAAGAAAGCCGCCGCCAACGCACAGCGTGCGGCAAAGCAAAAAGCAGCCGCAGAGCGCAAGGCGGCTCAACAAGAGAAACGCAGAGCTGCTCAGGATGAAGCGCGCGCTGCAAAGCAAGAGAGAGATGCAGCGCGCAAAGCCGCCGAAGAAGCAAAACGCGCAGCCAGACAGCAAGCAGCCGAAGAGCGTAACGCGGCACAGAAAGCAAAACGCAAAGCTGCGCAGGACGCGGCACGCGCTGCGAAACAAGAGAAAGCTGCAGCACGCAGAGCCGCAGCAGAAGCAAAACGCGCAGCCAGACAGCAAGCAACCGAAGAGCGCAACGCGGCACAGAAAGCAAAACGCAAAGCTGCGCAGGACGCGGCACGCGCTGTGAAACAAGAGAAAGCTGCAACACGCAGAGCCGCCGCAGAAGAAGAGCGCGCAGCCAGACAGCAAGCAGCCGCAGAGCGTAACGCGGAACAGAAAGCAAAACGCAAAGCTGCGCAGGACGCGGCACGCGCTGCGAAACAAGAGAAAGCTGCAGCACGCAGAGCCGCGGCAGAAGCAAAACGCGCCGCCAGGCAGCAAGCAGCCGCAGAGCGCAACGCGGAACAGAAAGCAAAACGCAAAGCTGCGCAAGACGCGAAACGCGATGCGAAACAAGAGAAAGCTGCAGCGCGCAGAGCCGCCGCAGAAGAAGAGCGCGCCGCTAGACAGCAAGCAGCCGAAGAGCGCAAGGCGGCGCAGCAAGCAAAACGCCGCGCGGCGCGGCAACGGCAGACGAACCCAGCCGTTCGTTCGAATACGGTCCGCGACGCCGCGCCTACGCAAGCACCGCGCGCAACAGATCAGGACCGGCGTATTCGCAACCGCGATGTCACGCAGCGCAATCGCGCTCAGCGCAGACGGGACCGGCAGCGGCAATCGACGCAGCCTATACGCCGAGCGCAGGATCAAAGGTTAGATCGCATTCGCGCACAACGCCGGCGCAAACGTGCCGTCAACGGCGGAACGATTTTGCAAGAACCTGATGGTCGCTCAATTGTGCGACGTGGTCGCCGGTCGATCATTCGCAGCCAGGACAGCAACCGAATACGACGCCGTGCGCGCAGTGCAAGAAGTGCTCTGCGACGTGACGGTGGGCGTGTATCCACAGTCACACGGCGCAATGGTACCAAAATCGTTTCAGTCTTTGACCGGAACGGAAATCTGGTTCGGCGCGTGCGGCGCGGCCCACGTGGACGTAAGGTCGTGTTATTCGATAACCGTCCTGTTCAAAGGCACCGTCACCGCAAGTATCGCCGCAGATCTGGATTCCCATTCCTTCTTGAGTTAGCGGCGCCTGTGATCACAATTCCGCTGGCAAAATATATCGTCGATGCGCGCTACTCGCACTATGACGACATATATTATGCGCTGGATGCGCCGCCGATTGAGGACGTCGATGCAGCCTATACCTTGGATGAGGTTCGCTATAATCATGCATTGCGGGCGCGCATGCGGCGTGTCGATATCAATACGATCAATTTCGATACCGGGTCTTGGCATATCGATGAGTATCAGTTTGATAAACTGTCGAGTATCGCACGGGCACTCAAGCGAATCTTGAAAGACCGTCCTGATGAAGTTTTTCTCATCGAAGGCCATACGGACGCCATTGGGTCAGATGATGATAATCTGAGCCTATCGGACCGACGTGCGGAAAGCGTTGCAATCATATTAAGCGAAGAGTTTGATGTTCCGCCAGAGAACCTCACCACGCAGGGGTACGGCGAACAATTCCTGAAGGTGAGAACCTATCGAGCGGAGCGTAAGAACAGGCGCGTCAGCATTCGGCGCATCACTCCAATGCTCCGGCGCGACAAAGCCAAATACGAAGATGACTACGCGGACCTCGATCCTGAGCCAACGGAGTATCAAGCAGATCCCTATTTTGATCGCGACCGGCTGTTCGAGTTTGTAAATGACCGATACTTCGTGTCCTACGACTTGTCCTCGACAGCGATGCGCGATCTCTATGCCTCTAGAGTTGATCACTTTGGCAAACGCAATGTGCCGATCTCGGACGTCATCCGCGATAAGCAGAACTACTATAACCGTTGGCCCTACAGAACCTATGAGATTGACCGCAACACGTTTCGTGTTGATCCGGGAGATCAACCGGGCCTTTACGATGTGTCTTTCGAATATACCTTTGATGTTCGCGGCAGCTCACGTCGCAGTCGCGGGCGAGGTGTCACCCAACTGACGCTTCGCCAAGCAGGGCGCACATTCCAGATTGAGAGCGAGGGCGGGAAAGTCCTAGATCGGTTCTGATCCAGGCATCATTTTTCGACGATATCACCGCAGAGAAGGCCCGCGGTTTGCTCCGGCATTGGCAGCGTGGCAGTTCGCCATGCCACGGTGAATTACTCAGTGAACCTAAGTATAGCGCTGCGCGTCTAAAAGGTGTGTTCGCGCATAACTTGAACCCATTTTTACGCGACAGTCATACAATGCCGCATAACCTCTCACCCCAGGCTTTCTATTAGAGGACAGCAAAATGAATAAGTTCAACCTCATGATGTCCGCACTCGCAGGTGCAATTAGCATCGCTGCGTTAACGGCACCAGCCAGCGCCTGCGTCATCTCAAAATGGAAAAAAGTCTCCGGCGATAGTTTGGCCAATAAGATCAAGGGCCGAGATTGCGGGGGCACCATGTCCGTTCGCATGACCGGAGGATTTGGCGATACAGGTTGGATCCCGATGTATAAGAACGGAAGCTCTGACTTTAAGGCCCAATATGGCGATGGCAAAGTGCTGACCGACATCAATTTGAAGGTAAACGGCACAACTATGACAGGCTCGTTTCATCACAAGGCTGCCAACGGCAATAGCTTCACAAAAGGTACCTATCATCTGAAGGTCTTTTGATGGTCGATAAGGTTTATGTGAGGCTGGACGACACAAGCACGATAGAGGGCTCGTGACCGAAGCTTTTTGAGATGATTGTCCGTCTATGCGCAGCCTACTCAACCTGCTCGGCAAGGTCCACAGCAATGTTATAGAGGCGTTGATCGGCTGCCATACGCTCACCCATCATTTCTGCAGCGACTTCAGGACTTGGTAAGTCACGTTTTTCTTTTTGGATGCGCACATTGCGCCGCACCGTACGCCTTGGTGCACGCAGTCCAATGCGCGCGCACAGGATGGGCAAGTGCGCATCCAATTTCTCACTGACCGTCACAAAATCTAAGGCGCGCAAGTGGTGCTCGGCTAAGGTCTCCCAATCTTTCGGTTGGTCATCATAAAGCCGCGTATAGTTACTCGCCAAAGTCCGCGCTTGAACGTTGTCAACGAACATACGGATTGACGGATCATCAGAGGTACAAAAGTCCTCAAAAGATAAGTTTTGAGCCGCCTGAATTGGAAAGAAGGGTGCACTTTTTTCTGAAACATGATTACGGCAAAAATCATAGAACGACAACGTACGTTCGACAGGGTCACGCAAAACGGTAAAGCAAAAATGTGAGTCCGAGAGTTTGCTGACATCATCCCATCCACAATGTCCGGCAACAAATTTAGCAGAGCGGAGCGCATCCTCTGACGGGCGCTCGCCAGTGCGCAACACGCGGATGGCATTGAGCATCTGCGTGCGGCCACTGCGCGCGCTTCCAAAGTTCTTTTTGAAATGCCAATTGATTGAGCTACCAGCGCACTTTGGAATATGGATAAACACTACCCTGCGCGTGTTTTGCCCGCCCAAAATTTCGTTCAGCACCCACCTCAACATGTCTGGCCCACGCTCGCTCTCATTTGATGACGGTCTCTTTTGTGCTGTTGCTGAAATAATGGTCTTCGTTGATCGCGTGGATCAATTTATACCCGAGCGGAGCAAGTGTCCTTAAAATTTCCTCTGCATCTTCGGCCGTCTCGACTTGAAGCAAACACGTATTGTTACTTAAAAACTGCGTCATGCCATTGAGAACGGAAAGCGTATAACCTTCCACATCAATCTTGATGAAAACATTGCGCCCCGTACTCGTATTGAGCTTGTCAAACGGCTCTATGGAGATTTCCAGTGTTTCTGTAAAATTTCTGTTGCCACGTGTGATGACGCGCTCACTCAGAGTTGCAACGCCACTTGAGTGTGGTGTGAACTGAATTTCTGCAACATCGGAACGATCACCCAACGCCAAACGTTTACACGTTACCTTTTCCTCAAGACCATTGATTTTGATATGATGCGTTAGCCGCTCGAACGTCGAGGGCACGGGTTCAAATGCAATAATTTCTTGAATGGACTTTGCGTGGACGCCAAGAAGAACGGAATAAAGGCCAATATTGGCCCCGCAATCTACAAATAAATCAACATTGTGCTTCTGAAGCCGTTTGAACACAAAATTGAGCTGATCAAATTCAAATGGACGACCAACAATCAAGCGATTGTCGATCCAATCGCGCGGATAGAGCCGCCAGTGTGCTCCAAGCCGCGAAATATCGACGGGCCTGCGGCGCAGCTTGCACAGCCTTTTTGCCAACGAGTAGTAGAGGTGTGGACGCGATGAAGCCTGAAACGGCGGCGTGACGGCTGAGACAGGTTGGAAATACGACATCAATGACCAGGGACACACATGTTTTCACAGGGATCGTTGATGTAGCTTGATTTAACACTCATGACAATGTTAGCGCGACATCGCGATATCAATAAAACAGCTCTAACGATGCCGCCCCGCACCGAGGCTGCATGTGTTGCGAAATAGGAGCGGGATTTCTTTTCTTAAGCCCCATCATGGGCGTGCAAAAGCGTAAATATTTTCAACATGGTCGACTTGTTGAAAGCCAGCCTCACGAACCAACGCTAAGAATTCAGAAAGACTGCGGCCATGGCTTTCAAAGGCATCCGGATGCACCTCAATAAGCGCTAGCTTGCAAGTTTCCAGCGCTTCTTTGTCCTGTTCAATCATATCGAATTCAGCACCCTGAATATCGCAAACCAACGTATAACCCTCGTTATCGTCAATCTGAAGTCGTAGGTCTGCAAGCTTGCAGGCCGCCGCACCAGATGTGTCGTAAGCGACTGCTTTTTGCACCACATGGGTCTTGCTTGCCCGGCGCTCCGTTATTGCGTTGACACGGCACGAGTCCATAAACGCTGGGTCGGCCTCAACAATCACGTGGTTGACTTCGATATCAAGCTGCTCCGAAATAAATCCGCTGACCAATCCTAAACCGCCGCCAAGTTCAATCACGGGCAAATTTGATTGCATATATTGTTTGATCAACTCGCGCTTGGATGACTCGTAGCCATCGCTGACAATAGCATAGCGCAGGCTAAGCTCAGTGCCACGTGGCAAGCGTATGGGGCGGCCTTGAAAAGTATAACCACCGCCATGTTGTCCGAGATGCGCCCAGACAGCTTTTTGCTGAACTGCCTGTTTGGCAATCTGCTTGATGTGTTTCAATGTGCCCAAACCAAAGCCCCCTCGCCCTTGGTTTTGTGATGCGAGTCTATTTAGCCGCCAGACTTCAATTCGAACCAAATCATCAGCCCGCGCGGAACCAAGCTGTCATATCTCGCAACAAAAACCCAAGGCCGCCAGCGGCGAGACCAGCTGGCAGTCCAGTGAAGGCACCAAACATCGCGATTGAAAAACCGGTCTCAAAAATGGTTTTATAAATAGGCATATCGCACACAAGCTCACCCACACCGCCGTCTCGGCAGACATCCAACAGCAACGGTAATTTAAGCGCGGCAATACAAACGACCGCCAGCAGCAGTGCGCCATAACACGCCAACCGTACGATCCTCCAAAACCCGTGCGCCATCACGTCCCCTCCCCGCAATCATCGCCCATATGCCCCAAACAACATGCAAGTGGCGCGCGCCCATGTAAGTTGTCCTAGTTATTAAGACAGCTGGCACCGCCACGTCTTCATACCTGCGACCACACGGACGGGAACAAGGCGGGAACAGTGGATGAATGAGCACAGGTTGTCTACTTGATAAAGGCATACCGAGGAGCCAATGTCCCGGCCACAGAAATCACTTTGCCAAAATTCACGTTGGAGAACAGTTCTATGACGATGATCCGCATGTTGAGTTTAAGCCTTGCAACGGCGTTAGCTGCTGTCTTTTTTGCCTCCACAAGCACAATTGCAATGGCCGGACCTTTCGCAGGCCTTGGAGCGACAAAATCAGCAACCGATGCTGCCGGCATCAGCCACAAAGTCCACTATCGCAAAAAGCGCCGATATCACCGCCATGCCCGCGGCAAACGCCGTTACTATCGCCGGCATCGCCATAATCGCCGCCGCGTAGTGCGCGCACCCTTCACACGCGTTGAAACGGGCCGTCGGGTGATTGTCGATGCGCCATTTGCAAGCGTTTATGTTGGCCGCGGCGTCCACGTCAGAGCCCCATTTGTGAATTTGTGGGTTCCGAGCTATGGCCGCCGGTCCTATGGAGCGCGCTACTGGTAGAGACGCCCAATCAATCTCAAAGTTCCTGAAACATCCAGCGGGGCCCTAATTATTTGGGACCCTGCTATTTTTTTTTAAGCTCAATGATCATATTTCCGGCACGGAGCTGTGTCGGTGTACTATGGTGGGATCAGGATCGGCTTATTGCGTAGGGGAGTATACAAATGTTCAGCCGTGGCCAGCCGCCCGAAGTCGGCGCATCACCTGCCGCTCAACCAACACATTCACAACCCGCGGGAACCGACCGCGACCCATCTGCCGGTCAAAACAATGGTGAGCGCGACCCGTTTGCGCCAGCATCAAAATTGACCGCCTCGACCATTGGTACCGATCTGACAATTTTGGGCGAGAAAATCACCATCATTTCGCAGTATCTATTGCAGATCGATGGAGATGTTCGCGCTGATATTAACGGCAAAAAAGTCATGATTGGACAGGAAGGTTCTGTCATTGGAACTATCACTGCAGAAACCGTTGAAATCCACGGTGGTCTGCGAGGTGCCGTCAAGGCTCAATCGGTAATATTACAACCGACCGCGCAGGTGGAAGGCGATATCCATCACGTAACACTGGCAATTGCTGAAGGCGCGGTGTTTGATGGCTCTGTCCGTCGACCAAAGAATGACGAAGAACTCAAACCCAATCTGGATCCAGCCAGTCACCAGAACGGCTCTGCTAAACCAGCGGTGAACAGAACATAATGCATCGCCTCGATTGCTTAAATTGAGCTATTGCGGATAGAAACGCCGGGCTTTGCAGATGTGCAGGGCCCGGCGTTTTTCATACCTCAAAAAGAAACAGTCACATCACGGACCAAAGCGACCGCCGTAAGGGTTCACCTGACGGCATATATCACGAACCCGAATATCTTGGCCCACAAGTCGGCAGACATGTCGCTTGCGGTTCGAATTGTTGCGCAAGGTACGATTAGAAACGCGCATGCCATACTGACGGGCAACCGTGCCCAGCAGAGCATCCATACAATAAGGCGTGACGATCCATTGTCCTGAACTCTTCTGGACACCATTTTTACAGACAATGCGTGCCTCAAGCGGAGTTGGCTGGCTGAATGTCAAAACACAGGCGGCGGCCGTCAAAACAAACATCATCGCTTTCAACATTGGTCTCTCCTATCGACTCGTATCATGGCATGCTTGTTTCACTGGTATCCGACGAACCAGGAACATTTAGAACAGCACCACAATTGTGGCGATCCCAAGCGTGAAGGTGCTCAAAAAACACCGTTTGAATAGTCTTAGAATTGCGGCCTGCGGTCGCGGTTTTAGAGCCACACCAAAAAAATCCATTGTAAATCAAGGGTCAAAATGCGTTGCGATGTTGCGCCGCAACATTTGCCGTTGACCTGCCATGATCGGAGTGTTTGGTTCCCCTCACCAGAACGGGGATCGGCGTTTCCCGATCCAGGAAACAGTAGGTGAGAGAACATTATCTGGTGTCAGGCTAAACCGATTTCTTCGTAAGACTAGCCATAAACAAACCCAAACAATTCAAATCATAACGGGCACTCATCGCGCTGACGCGAGGAGTGATGGCGACCGGCGAAGACCCTCCAGCTTGACGGCTCTTACCACAGAAAAGGAGAGTTCAAATGCGAGTTATCATGAGCCTTGCATTGGCAATCGCAGGTTTTGTACTGGCGCATACATCGTCAGCCCAGGCTGCAAGTGGATGGCGCTGCATTGGCGCATCTTATGTCTGCAGCACACCTCGCAAAGCTGTAGCTGCCAAGCGTGTTTACAAGAAGAAATACTCAAAGCGCAAAGCAACCTACCGCAAGTACAAGAAGAAAGCGGCTTACAAAGCTAAAAAATCCCGCAAGTACTCCTCAAAGCGCCGTTACGCGAAGAAGCGTAAATCAGGCAAACGTTACAGCGGCAGCGGCAGCCTACACGGCAAAGCCTCTTACTACTGGCAGCCACAAGCTGTTGCATCCGGCGGTCGGTTCAATCCAAACGCTCTGACAGCAGCTCATAAAACATTGCCATTTGGCACACGCGTACGCGTGACCAACAAGCGCAATGGTAAGTCTGTTGTTGTTCGCATCAATGATCGTGGCCCTTACATCAAAGGCCGCATTATTGACCTGTCGAAGCGCGCCGCTGGCGTCATCGGCATGCGCGCTGCAGGTGTCGTACCGGTCAGCGTGCAAATTCTGGGTCGCGGTTAAACGACTCAGGACACCTCTTAAAGGTGAGATGATCGTTCATCGATCATGAGCAAAGGGCGGTGGAGCATCAAGCTCCACCGCCCTTTTTATTGCCAAGTCTGAATATCGATACAAATGCCCTTCTGGCTTTGAAACTTAAGTGCTTTAGGCCACGTCCGTCCCCGTCCACCCTTGCAGCGATGGCTCGAAACCCGGTATTGATTGGAGGTGCATTCGATCTCTCAAACAGGGCCCCATCCGACATGACCAAGCCTGACCTCTCGGCAAAGCGCGCAACCGCACTGGAGATGCTGCGTGTCGCCATGGTCGAGAAAAAGCTGACGCAGGCTGAGTTGGCGGATGCCGCTGATTGTCATGAAAAAACGGTCCAGAACCTGTTCCAAGGCAAAACGGTACGCCACCAGACTCTATTTGATGTGTGCATGGTGCTCGGCCTCGATTTTCAAGCGATCCGAGATCAATGGGATGGACCCGACGTTGACCCGGACGTCCCGATGGAGCGCAAAGGCACAGGCGGGCGCGTGGCACCAACCTACATGGGTGCCTACACCAAAGCCGCTGTTGATCACTACATTGGCAGCTATCTCACCGTACGTCCCTCTTTCACCGACCCTCAAACGATCGTGGCTTACAAAACGGACGTGGTCTGGGATCCGGATTGGCCAAGTCTGTTATTTGAGGAAAGTGGCCGCCCCGACATGCCGTTTTCGCACCGCGGGCGGCTTTATGTTCCGGCGGCCTCCATGTTCATCCACCTGGTCTCTTTGACCAGAGGGTCAATGCGTATGGTGATCCTGTCACAGCTAGATCAATGCCAAGAAATGCGCGGCCTGATCACAACGCTGAACAAACAAGGGGCGATGTTCGTGCCGGTTTCAGCACCCATTGTTTATGTTCAATCGTCTGACATCAAAGATGAACACCTTGGTGAAATTCGCCCAGGTCACGCCAACTATGAGACGTACGACAAATGGCTGAACATCACCGTCACTGAGGGGTATGCCCATATGGTGCAACGGCCCTCAAACACTTAAGGCCCATTGCAACCTTAAGCCTGCTCATCCTGGGCAATCTTTTTTTGTTCTAAGAAGTGCGCTTTCAAATCAACCGTTTCACGCCGTCCAATGTGGCGACGATGCTCTTGCAACCAGTTGTCCGCTTCATTACGCCCCGCATCGCGCAGCTTGGTCAACGACTTCCAGTCGGACTTCATTTTTGTATCTTCGCTGAGCATGGCTGTGTGAGGGCCTGCATCAATGAGATGAAAACGATGCTTGAGCAGAACCTTAAGATGTCCGCCGCGACCAGCCCCAACACCATTGAGGCCTTCTCGAATGCGTGTGATGACCTCAATATCCCTCAGCAAAGGCGTGTGGAACGTCATCCAATTGATATGATCAGAAATCGCGCGTGCGCCTTTGGGCAACGGTTCACGTTTCATCGGGCTGAGGAGAACGATCAGCGTATCGCGAACGCGGCTTTCCAGGGCCAGATTGACTAGGTCCGGGTTGGCAGAAAATCCACCATCCCAGTAACTCCGACCATTGATCTCAACCGCATGATGCAGCGTTGGTAGGCATGCTGAGGCCAAAACCGTTTTAACAGTAATCTCGTTACGCCTGAAAATGTGCGCTTGTCCGGTCGCCACATCCGTTGCAGAAATGAGTAGATTGACAGGGCTTTTTGCGGCCATCCGCTCAAAATCAATCGTCTTTTCCAACATCTCTTTGAGAGGATCAAAGCCAAGCGGATTAAAATCATAGGGCGAGATCAAACCCGCGGCATGACCAAGTGCGGCTGCCTGCGTAACACCGTAAAAAAACGGATGCGACCAAACCAAGTCTGGCACACCAGCTTTGTGCACTTTCTCCCAGATCTCGTGTAATTTTTCACGCGCTGCGAGCGCACCACCTGCAGCCATCCCATCTGCTACAGCAACAGCATTGATTGCGCCGGCGCTTGCGCCGGAGATGCACGACAACTTGATGTCAGAATGCTCCAGCAGACGGTCAAGCACACCCCAGGTAAACGCACCGTGGGCGCCGCCACCTTGCAAGGCAAGATTAAGCGATGCGTTCCGTTTCAATAGTCCCAAGTTTACCCTCGCCGTCTGTCCACGCCGCCGCTCGCGCGCATGGTGCAATGATCATAGCAATATAGAATGATATTACGATGTTAGAGTTTTTAGGGGTAGCACAACAGGCACACCATCGACCTCACCAATCGACGCAGTAACGCCGTAGGCAGCCTCAACATGAGACCGTGTCAAAACATCGCGCGCAGGCCCAAACGCAACCGCATGGCCATTTTTGAGCAATAGAACCTGATCGCAATATCTGAGTGCGAACGACAAATCATGCATAGCAACAACAACCAAGCGTCCCGCCTCAGCGATGTGTCTAAAGTGCTCGAACAGTGACAAAGCATGTGCTGGATCAAGTCCCGCCGCAGGTTCATCAGCAATCAAAATAGGTGTGTTCTGCGCCAGTAGGCGCGCAACAAGTACGCGCGCCAACTCGCCGCCCGAAAGAGCCGTTGCGGCACGTTCAGCAAGATGAGTGACCGTCATTGCCTGCATCGCTTCGGCAACGTGCGCCTCATCGTCTTTTGACAATCTTGCCAGCGTCGACTGATAGGGACTGCGTCCGAGGGCGACCACGCGGCGCACCGAA
The DNA here is from genome assembly GCA_021775735.1 of Hyphomicrobiaceae bacterium. Taxonomy (GTDB): domain Bacteria; phylum Pseudomonadota; class Alphaproteobacteria; order Rhizobiales; family Hyphomicrobiaceae; genus JAHZKN01. The sequence goes on along the minus strand of JAJFHG010000064.1, from coordinate 73,425 downwards.
ATCGGCCAACTGACATGGTGGTCTTGTGGCAGATAGGCAACCTTTTTAGACAGCTCCGTTTGGGTAAAGCTTTCAATCGGGCGACCATCAACCGTGATACATCCTGAAACCTCCTGACCAACACCGCACAACGCGCGCAGGAGCGTGGACTTGCCGGCACCATTTGGCCCAACAACCGCTGTCAACTGACCAGATGCGAGCCCGAGGGAAAGTCCATGCAGAATTTTTCGGCCATCGCGACTTGCCTTGAGCGCTTCAATCTTGATCATGATGGAGCCAACTCCCTTCGGGTCTTGACAACCAACCAAAGAAAGAACGGCGCACCAATCAAAGATGTCACGACACCAAGGCGGATATCGCCGGCAGGCGAAATCAAGCGCAAAACCACGTCGGCTGCGAGAACCAGCGCCGCGCCGCCAAAAAAGCTTGGGGCCAACAAAGCGCTTGGCTGATAGCCAACAAGCGGGCGCAACAAGTGTGGGATAACGAGGCCGATAAACCCAATCGCACCGGCAACTGATGTCGCCGCCCCGACTGCAAAGGCGGAGCCAATGATCGCTTGAAGGCGTAATTGTTTCAGGTTTGTACCAAGATTGACAGCCGCGTCTTCACCAAGCGTCAATGCGTCGAGCGCACGCCCCGTTGCCATCAACAAAAAACACCCAATAGCGATGACAGGTGCCGCCAATGCAACATGCAGCACACTTCGATCTGTCAGTGAGCCCAGTAGCCAGTAGAGCATTTCAGTAACGGCGAAGGGGTTGTCTGCAAGGTTCAACGCCAATGCCGTTAACGCACCGGTCATCGCGGATACGGCCACACCTGCCAGAATAACAGTCAACGGACCAAGCTGACTTCCTGCCAGCAAGAAAATTGTCAACGTGGCAAGCGCGGCACCCAGCAATCCACCAACCGGAAGCGCGAAGGCAAGACGCGCTGCAAGTCCGGTGTGAATTGCGACCACAGCACCAAACGCTGCGCCTCCTGTAATGCCAAGAAGGCCTGGTTCAGCAAGGGGGTTTCGCAAATAGCCTTGCAGGACAGCGCCAGAAAGCCCCAGCGCACCACCAACCAGAAAGCCAAGCACTGCACGCGGTACACGAATTTCCCACAGGATCAGGTCACGGGCGCTGGCGTCTTGTGGCAAACCAAAACCCATCGGTCCTTGAATGAGAGAGGTGAGAAATAACAGACCTGCCAACGTGGCCATCATGATAACAGGCGTTGCCAGCTTCATTGCACCCCGCCCTTTTTCTCAAACGTGCGCCGGGCCGCCACGAGGCGCTCAACAGCAGTTGCAACATGCGGTGTGCCGCACAATGTCGCCCACATGGGCAACGAAACAACAGGTCTGTCTTTGGTGATCTTGGTCAGAACCGGATGGCGCAGATTGTCGGCCAAAACGGATTTAAAATCTTCAGGCGTGTTAGCCAGCACAAGAATATCTGGCGGCTGTCGCACAATTATTTCAAGTGGCACACGGCCACTAGGCCCGACCATCAAATCTTGAGCGCTATTTTTGAGACCAGCCAGTGCCAGCGCATCATCTAGCAATGTGCCTGACATCGAGACAATACTATTGACATGAACCGCAAGGGCTGTGGGTGATGGTGCGTCATCCGTTGACCCTTTAGGGCGCGCATGAGCTGTTGCATTCTGCAACCGTTGGTCAAAGGCTGAAACTATTTCTTGCCCGCGTCCCGGCTCCCCAACCAACTCTGCCAACTGGGCAACGAGACCTCGAACACCCTTAATTGTTGCTGGTTGCTTGACGACAACAACACGCTTTCCCAAGCGTTGCAGCAGACTACGCGTTGCAGGCGTTGAATAGGCGCCAACAATAATCAAATCCGGGTTTAACGCCACGACACCTTCTGCTGCGCCACGCACCCGCGGGTATGTTTCGGCGCGTTTCGCCACCGCAGACATGGCGCGATCCGTTGCCAAAAAACTCAACGCCGCGATGCGATCTTTGGCAACGAGATCAATAAGAATTTGGTCAACGCACATATTGAGGGAGACAATGCGTTGTGGTTTTTCGCCTGCCGTGACGGCGGTTGTGAGGAGGAGGCTGCAGGATACGACACCAAAAAGACAATAGATGCCGCAGTACGCAAGCTTGAGAAGCCATCTCTCGGATCGCATACCTATCGCACAGCCTCCTTTATTCCAAAGTGCTCTAGCGGCCTTCTGACCAAGCCCGCGTTTGTTCTTCCACATAGGTAAGGCGCACGCCAGCGTAAGCTGCTATCGGCGCCCCATCAATGCTGAAGACCTCGGAGTACTTTTCATCGAGAAGGTTCTCCACACGTCCATAAATTTCGATACCCGGTGATACTTTATAGGATGCCGCTGCGGTTACGAGCCAATACTCGTCAAGCTGAACCGGCACAGCTGCAAAGGTGAAATTGTTAAATGCAAGGTCTAACATTTCACCGTTATAGGCAGTGGCTACATTCAAGTTTCCAAGCCCCTCAGCAAAGCTGTAATTGAGATCAGCGCGGCCCGAGTGCCGTGGCCTGCGGACTTCCTGTGAACCATCGTCTTCACGTGCTTTGAGATAAGTATAGGACGCGCCAATTCGGACCGCGTTGGTGAGATCAACATGTCCAGCAATTTCTACGCCCTCTCGTTTGCTCTCGCCGGTCCGATTGAACGACGTGAATAGAGGGAAGAACGAAAAGTCGATCTCATTTTTGAGGTTCTGCGAAAAGTACGTGACATCAATGAGTGCTTTGCGATCCGGTGTCGCAAGCTCAATACCAGCATCCCAACCGAGACTTTCTTCAGGCACCAAATCTGGATTTGAGACAAAGCCAGCCCCTGGAAAATTACCGAACAGCTCAAGAAGGGAAGGATATTTGACGCCCTTACCGACAGACCCATGCAGTCGAAGTGGAGTTTGCGGCACTTTTAGCGACCCAGACACATTCCACGTCGTAAAGTCATCGAAACTATCGTTGTCGTCGTGGCGCAAAGCGGCATTCAAAAACAAGATGTTATTGTATTCACCACGGATTTCACCAGCAACACCGGTACGTTGGCGGTCCCCACTGGCGCTTGATGCGCCAAACGCAGATGCGTTTTGCTGTTCATAGGTTTCACGTTGGTGATCAAGACGCGCTGTGACGTAGTGGCGGACGCCTGCAATACCTGGCGTGTCAAGTTGCAGCGTTGAAGTGTAACTATAGAGTTGCCGCTCACTGACAAAATTTGCGGTGCTAACAAACCCACCACGCCCATCGTCAAACAGTTCCGACTCCATACCGGAGAATTCAATTTTATGCCGCCATAAACCGTCTAAAGTATCGACGGTTGCAGCCACGCGGCCAATACGCAACTCTGAATTAAATCTTGATGCCGTGTCGACCAGATCATTCAATCCATTGGCACGCGTGCCATCAAAGTCATCACGCTCTGCATCTGTTTTTGAGGACCGAAAGGTTGCATCAAGCTTGACGTTAGGCAGAATTTTTACGCCGCCAGAAAACGCAAAGTTTGAGAATCGAGCTCCATCGTCCTCGGATCCTTGAAGAGACAGATTGTAACCATCTGTTTTCCGACCTGACAGCGTGACGATGCCATGGATGTTGTCGTTGCCTGCTGAAATTTGAACGGCACCACCGTGGGTAGTGTGGCTACCGGCTTCCCCGCGCACCCGAATGGTCAACGGACCCTTGCCAGACTTTGTCGTAATATTGATGACCCCGCCTAACGCACCAGAGCTATAAAGTGCACTTTGTGGGCCACGCAACACCTCAATTTTTTCGATGTCTTCTGTGGTGAGATTGGAAAAATCAAATGCACCATCGGCTGCATTGACTTCGACACCGTCAATCAGAACCAACGTATGATTGCTTTCAGCACCGCGAATGCGCACCGACGTAATGCTTTGCGGGCCACCACTCCGACTGACATAAACACCTGGCAGTGAACGTAAGGCATCGGCCGCATGGCGCACTTGCTGCGCCTTCAACTGCTGTGACGTAACGACAGTGACGGAGTTACCTTGATTTTTGAGCAACTGACCAGATGGAACATCTTGAGCTGCTGTCCCAGACACCTCTTCAGTGCTGTCATAGGTGTCGGTTTGGTTGGCGTTATTTGCACCAGCGACGTCACCACTGCCACCGCTTGAAGAACTGCTCGCCTGCGACGGCGTTCCAGTCGCCTGACCATAGTTTGAGGTGGCCTTTTTCTTTTTGGTCTTGATGTCTTTGCTGACAGCAATCGTTGTGCCCTCAACGACAATCTCTGGCAAAAAATCAGTTGCATCTGCGACAACCTCTTGGGCGGAAAGCGTCTGCGCGCCTGTTGCTAGCGCAGCTATACTCATAACTCCAAGAATGACGCGATGCGGCGCAATGGATTGTATTTGCTTTTGTTGTTTCATAAGTCCCCGTCCTTGACTGCTGACGGGAGCCCTAACCAGACACTTTACGCACGAATAACACTGCGCCCGTAATGCAATGCCAAACGGCATTCCACACTGGCGTTGATTGACTTACGAACTGTCAGAGATAAATCCAACCCCATGACATGCCTGACGTGACTCCCTAAACGTTTCACATCAGCCGCCACTCCGGTGGACCGTTCCATTGTGCGCCCCGCACAAGGGATGGGCGACCAGTGTCGGCAGGTCTCCTGGCTCACAGCTCAAGCGCCTCTCGTCCGCCTTCCCGACTTTGGATCTAGTTTGACCCGTCAGTGGCTTAAAGGTGAGAGGCTCGCTGCTTACAGTTGCGGGGGCAGCCATGGCTTGCGATCTTAGAACGATTGTTCAGAGACCAGCACCATGTTCCCTTTTCACCTGATGCTCTTCGAACACCAGGAACCAACACAGTGAGACATAGGGATCAGATTAGGGGCCTGCTTGTCAAGCGTCGCACCTGAGACTCGACAATTCAGCGCAGGACTTGGTCTATAAACACCACAGCCAGCTTGCAATATGAGGACCAAGGTCAACCGATAAAAGCTCAGCGCGTGTCGCAATCAAGTAAAGTGCGCCGGCGACAACGGCACCTGACAGAGCTGCGACACCATAAACCCATGCCCGAGGAGGCATGACGTCATGCGTTGACGCCTCTGACATATCAGCTTCACGGGTTATGTGCTCAATCGTCAAAACACGGATTCTTTCTATCGTCGTAATCACAACGTTGTTCTGAAAGCGTTACGCTTTAGCGCTGAGCCCAACATACGTTTCCCGAATTGGCAAATGCAGAAAAGCGGCAACCAGTCCCAGCGCAACAGAGATCCACCACATCATATCGTAGGATTGCGTTTGATCATAGAGCCGTCCTGCCAACCACACACCACTAAACGAACCGAGTTGATGAGACAAAAACACGATGCCATAGAGCGTCGTCAGCCACTTGGCACCAAAGAACACACCAACAAGACCGCTGGTCAAAGGAATGGTGGACAACCACAATAAACCAAGAAGTGCGCTCAATACCAAGATAGTCGTGGTGTTGATGGGTAAAAAAAGAAACCCTAGGAACACGCCTGCACGTGAAAAATAGATCAACGCCAAACCATGGCGCATGGGGAAATGCGAACCCCATTTTCCAGCAAGCCATGTCCCGATGAGATTTCCAAGTCCAACCAACGTCAGCGCCGCCACAGCCACCCATTGTGGCAAGCCTTGGTCTGCGACATAGGCGGGCAAATGCGTTGCATAAAACACAACGTGAAACCCGCACACAAAAAAACCGGCCATGAGCAACCAATAAGAGGGCGTACGCGCGACACGGGGCAATATCGTGCCAAGCGTTTCATCATCCTCGCGCGAAGCCTCTCCAAACACATTGATCGTCTCAGATGTGTGCCCGATCTTACCACGTACAATGTAGGCGAGAGGAAGGGCGATTAACGCTGTTGCGGCCAACACCAGCAAGCTTTGCTGCCAGCCAACCTGCTCCATCAGCACGTGTGCATAGGGCAAGGCGACTAAGATCCCAATGCCGCTGCCAATCCCGATCCAGGAAATCGCTTCTGTGCGCTGCTGTGGTGGACTTGCGCGCACTGCCACACCAACCAGTGCGGTAATGCCTGCACCAGAAATGCCGACACCCAATAAAATACCCGCCCACAGCAACTGCACATCATTGGTTGCGGTGTACAGCATGCTAAATCCTGCCGCCAACGCAAGACAGCCAAGAACCACGACACGACCAGCCCCAAAACGATCCGCCACATAACCCGTCACGGGAGCGGCAAAACCCCACACTAAATTGGTCAACGCAATGGCAAGGGCAAATGCTTCGCGTCCCAAACCCAACTCCATCGAGATTGGCTTGAGGTAAAGCCCGAGCGCCTGACGCAATCCCATAGCGAGAGCCGCAATCGTTGCCGCAGCGATAATCACCGTCCAAAGCGTGGTACTCGGCGAGGAGTGATGTGCGGTCAGGACCTCAGATTGTTGGGTTGGCATCGCTCTCTCATTCACTCAGGTTTGAAGAAGTTGCATCCGATCTATTTCAACAACATCATCACGCGCTTCATTCAAACCCCGCGTAATTCGCTCAACAGACATGTCTTTCCCGTCTTGGCTAAACCTATAGAGATAGTAGCGGGCCAAAGGTTCCGTCTTATGGCGTCGAAGCGCGGACCCAGAGGCAGCTCCGCAGACGGCAAGCTTACGGCCTTGGAGCGAAGCATTCTTGGCCCATGTGACGGTATCCTGATGATTGTGCCCGTAAAGGATCAGGCCAACCGGAGTCTGCTCAATAGTTTTTCTCATCTTGTCAGCATCGACTAATGCGCGCCGTTTCGATGCCTGACCTGGTAATGGAGGGTGATGGAGCATCACACATACAAATAGTCCTTGCGCCGCCGCCTGGCCCACTACGTGAGCAATGCGCTCGCGTTGGTTCTCACCGACACACCCTTGCGCAATGAAGGGAGGTGTTGGATGCGCAGAATTGATACCTAAAAGCGCCACCGGACCAATCTGGCGGAGAAAAGGAAACTGGTCTGCATCAGTTAAACCAAATGACCGACCCAACGCATCAGACTGCATATAGTTAGCCCACACGGTTCGGCAGTCATTCTCATCATTAGTTGTGCAATAGATATCGTGGTTGCCGGGAACTACAGACACTTTGTCTGGTGACCCCAGTGTCTTCAGCCAATCAAGGGCTGCTCTATATTCTTGAACCAAGCCAAGATTGACCAGGTCCCCCGTCACCGCGATATGATCTGGCGTATGGGCTTTCATATCCGCCACAAGCAGATTCACGGCCTCAAAACGATGCACAAACCGGCGCCCGCGATGCCAGTTCAAAAGACCAAGCGTACGTTTGATGTTCCACATCGGCAGAGGCGGCCAATTCGGAAATGGCAAATGCACATCGGAAATTTGCGCCAGTGTGACCTTTTGTTTTGTCATAAGCTGTCATTTGGTTGTATGCGTCCAGGCATTATCCCGTAGCACAAATTGTTAGCGGCAGATTTAGAATTTAGTATCATCTCTTCGCCCACAATCCCCTGCCCATGATTGCGACCCGAATGATTAAGAGTGCACTATTAAAAGTTGCAACAACACTGATGCAGGTACTGTGGCGCTGGTCGCGTGGGCTTACCATGGGCGCACAATGTTGCTTGATCGATAGCGACGGCAAGATCATGCTGGTGCGCCATGGCTATCGCGAGGGTTGGCATTTTCCTGGCGGTGGAGTTGAAAAGGGAGAAACAGTCCTTGATGCTCTCGAGCGCGAACTCTTAGAGGAAGTCGGCGTAACCTTAGATGCCCCACCAACCCTGATTGGCCCGTTTGCCAACTTCAAACTCTTTCCAGGTGATCATGTCTTACTCTATGTGGCCTATGAGTGGACACAAACGCACCAACCAGCACCAAATTTCGAGATTGCAGAAATCAAGCGTTTCGCCAGCTCGGACCTGCCTGAGGATATCCAGCCGGCAACGCAAGCCAGGATTAAGGAACTTCTGGAAAAGTTGCCCCCATCCCGACACTGGCATGCCTAATACCCTCTCAGACTGACGATCTGCACCTTCGCTTAGCTCTCACTCATATCGCTGTCTCAAATTCAATATTGGAACTCACGTGACCGCACCAGCACTCAACATCTGCCCCCTGCAGACGCGCGATATAACGCCAATCATGGCCCTTCATGGTAAAGTATTTGGGCCCGGCCGATTTGCACGCACCGCCTATCGCATACGCGAGGGGCTGTTATCTGAGGCAACCCAGGCCAACGCATGCTCGCGTGTCGGTTGGATAGACGACACGATGGCCGCCTCTGTCACCGTGACACCCATCACCATTGGCGGCGTCCCGGGTGCAATGCTGCTTGGTCCTCTCGTTGTCGCCCCTGAATTCGCAGGGCAAGGGTTTGGCGAACCGATGGTCGTTGCAGCGCTAGAAGCGGCAAAGCAAAATGGTGCATCGGTGGTGGTTCTTGTTGGCGATTATGCCTATTACAAGCGCTTCGGCTTTGAGATTGTCCGTGAAGGTCACATCACACTACCGGGTCCTGTAAACCTCACGCGTGTGCTTGCAGTTGAATTTACAACCGGCGCCTTGGCCAAATTTCAGGGCCTGATCAGCGCCGACAACACACCCATAACCTATTGATGGATAATGATTTTCATCCAACTGTGTCAAGCTCGTACAATTTTCCCAAATTTACGCGTGCGTTAAGTTCATGTTGAGACTTTCGGCGCATCCTTTCACGTAACGGTCAGGTGGGTTTGACCATGTATGTGTTTACCTGTGGAAGGAATGCGTAGAATGTTAGTTGCGGATGAGAATGCCAATCCGTATTTCAAAGAGCTTTGTGACGCTGCAAAAGAAATAGCAGAACTGAAAGCTCAAATCTCTCGGTTGGAAAAAGTAATTGATGGCGTTCTGGCGCAGCATCTTGCTGGTCAAGAACCAAACCAGGTTGCAACAACAGCACCTGACGCACTCATACACGTTGCTGATCTCGAAGCAGATCACAGCGAATTTGACAGTGACGATTTTGACAGTGACGATCACGGCGAAGAGGTGATTGATCCTGACGCAAAAATTTCCTTGACCGAAGAACGGGACCCTCAATCTGACCACGACGTGGTTGCAGATATTGCGGGTAATCAAGAGCCTGATTTAAAATCCGAAGATGTTGCAGACCATGAAGCACTCGCTGCCTCTGAGGATAACGTGGATACATCGCCACGCAGGGGTTCACTGCCAAGAGCATTACGGTCCCTGATCTGCCGTCCTCTGAAATCCACATCGTCGGCTCCAGATGACCTCACCTTGATCAAAGGTATTGATTGCGCAACTGCTTTAGAGCTCGCAGCGCATGGCCTCAGCGGTTTCCAAAATATTGCTGATTTGGACGCAGAAAGAATTGAAGACCTGCGCACCACTGTCACAGGTGTCGACCGCCTTCACAAGGAGGTCTGGATTGAACAAGCTGCTGTGCTGGCAAAAGGTCATCTGACGGCTTTTGCCAGAGAAACACGTAAGAATCGCGACATCAAGGACACGACCTTCACCCTCAAGCCCGACCTTATTCCGCTTGAGAGCGCCAGCGAGGACACAGCTCCTGACTTCACAGCAAGCGAAATAATTGTTGATGAAAAGCTGATTTTTGAGGGTCTCGCGATTGATAAAGCAGCGGCGACTTTAAACAACCTCGCCATGCGCGACTTGCCGCGTGAGATGCACATTGAGCGCTCCCTGGACGACATCGTGCATCGTGACGTAACGACTTCGTTTCTTCCAATGGGGGCCGTAGATGCTGGCTTCGCTGTCGAGAAGATCGCCCACATTGCACCGCGCCCGGCAAAAGATTTTGGCAACATGCGTGCGCTTGCGGCATCATTAGCGGCAGCCGCCGTCATTTACATTGCATCAGCGACGTCTGGGATTGTAAAATTCGACACCAATATTGTGCAACTCATGCAGCAAACCGACGTCTGTGCGCTCACAACCTGGTCTTCCTATCCAGATGCCTGCAAACAGATCTTTGGCAACGTCCTCTAAGCTGCAGTGCACCTTATCCGCCTAGCCAAGTCCTATTGTTGGAAGCGGTTTCATCTAGTCGGCGAACGGATCGCGCATCAATATCGTGTCCTCGCGCTCTGGCGATGTTGACAACAGGGTCACCGGACAACCGATCAGCTCTTCCACGCGGCGCACATACTTGACCGCTTGGGCAGGTAGGTCGGCCCAACTGCGCGCACCGCACGTTGATTGCGACCAGCCCTCTAGTGTTTCCCACACTGGCTCAATCTTCGACTGAGCATTTTGCCCGGCGGGCAAGCGATCAAGGTCTTCGCCTTCACAGCGATAGCCCACACACACCTTGAGTTCCTCAAAGCCGTCAAGCACGTCCAGTTTGGTGAGAGCAATGCCGTCGATCCCAGACACCTTGCAGACCTGACTGACCAGCACGGCATCAAACCAACCACAACGACGTTTTCGTCCTGTGACTGTGCCAAACTCATGGCCACGCTCACCAAGCCGATTGCCCACGTCATCATCAAGTTCAGTTGGAAATGGGCCTTCACCAACACGGGTCGTATAGGCTTTTGCAATGCCCAACACATACCCGACAGAACGTGGACCAACACCCGAACCCGTTGCAGCTTGCGCTGCGACCGTGTTCGACGAGGTTACAAATGGATACGTGCCGTGGTCGATATCAAGAAGGGCACCTTGGGCACCTTCAAACAAGATCCGCTTGCCTGCCCTACGCGCCTCATCCAGGAAGCTCCAAGCGCTATCAATAAAAGGCAGAATCTTGGGTGCCACCTCTTTAAGGTCCGCCATCAATTTCTGCGGCGAGACCAGGGCTTCACCTAAGCCCTTACGCAACGCGTTGTGATGCACCAGAATGCGGTCCACCTTGGAGCCAAGCGTCGCGATGTTTTTAAGGTCCTGCACACGGATAGCGCGCCGACCCACTTTGTCTTCATAAGCTGGACCAATCCCGCGTCCCGTCGTGCCGATTTTGCCTTTCCCAGCAGCTGCTTCACGCATCATATCAAGCTCGCGATGGAGCGGCAGAATCAGCGTTGCATTTTCTGCGATGCGAAGGTTCTCGCTGGTAATGTGCACACCTTGTTGCCCAAGCTTTTCAATCTCGCTCAGCAAAGCCCACGGATCAATGACAACGCCATTACCGATCACACCAATTTTTCCAGGGCGCACGACGCCTGATGGCAATAGAGATAGTTTGTAAGTCACGCCATCAATGACGAGTGTGTGGCCAGCATTATGACCGCCTTGAAAGCGCACCACAACATCGGCACGCTCTGATAGCCAATCAACGATCTTACCTTTTCCCTCGTCACCCCATTGGGCGCCGACAACAACGACGTTTGCCATTTCAGTTCCTTCGACATGATGAGGCCCCGGCGGCAGCCAGGGCCTAAGTCACGTTTTGCGCGCTATTATATCGCTGACAAAGCGCTGATCTAGAGCCTTTCCTGGCGTTATCAAAGCCAAATCAGCGCGGATGGCGAAAATCGGCTTAGCGGCTGTACTGAATAGTCCGTTTCGACGGCCAGGTGACACGATATCCGAATGAAAAAGCACGCTCTTCTCCCGGGGCTAACTGCATATCCCAGCCAACGACACCGCGTCGATCATCAATATCTTTGCGTGTCGGCTGCAGGTTTCCAGTAAAAACGACCAAAATTTCATCGTTCTTTGAGGCCGGCACTTGATCTTCAACCTCAACATCAATTGGTCGTTCATGTAGATTTTTGACGCTAATCTTGTAGCTTCTATTGTCTGTGCTTGAAGTTGAAATCAATCCAGTCTCGCCACGCTTTTCCTGCTCAATAGAGTGGCGCACGCGCACGGCATCGTCTATGCCAAATCCAAGATCATGGTCTTCACCCGATGCCAGCACCGGCATCGTTCCGGTACCAACAAACGTTCCATCACGGAATAGGGAAACACGCCCGCGCAAGACAGGAGACCCTTCTGGCACAACAAACTTGGCATAAAGATAGGCCTTGGCGTCAAGTTTTGGCACAGTGCGCACGACGAGTTTTGGCTCAGCTGTTTCCTGACCAATCAAGACACGCTTAGCTTCACCCGTTGCTGGAATATTTAGCCGTCCTGGAACTTGGTAGAGCGCCTGGAATGGCGCGTTAACAACCTGCGCTTGCTTTACTTTGGCCATGTGTTTTTTAACGGGTCGGATCGGTTTGGCAAGCGCACGGCTACGACCGCCACGGCGTTGTGCCTTTTCTTGCACCATGTCGGCAAAGCCATCTAATTCTTTATTTGGTGCTCTTGCAGCGACCGCAATAGGATCAGGCTTATAATTGACTGTCATTGGTTCCAGTTTTGGCGCTGCGGCGCCCGCCTTCGGCCGCGTCGTCGATAAAGTTACAGCAACTTGGCTCCAGGTTTCCCCGGTTCGTTGTTGGATTGTTGCACGACGAATAAATTCAAGCTTGGGCTTAATGGCCTTACCGCCAGACGCCAATCGGGCGTCATAAAATGGGGTCCAGGAGGCATTTCTCACCTGATAGCGCACCACCACATCGCCTTCGAGGGGCACGGTAGCTTCAACAAAAATTTTCACCTCAGTGCGTCGCTGTTTGGCTGGGGCAAGCTTGGAAAGCTCTTTCCGCGTATCGGCAATCTGCTGCTTGAGATCGCGTAACTGCTGCTTGGCTTCCGAGCGAGCGCGTTGGGCCTCTGTGCTGGCCGTCCCAATCACGGTCAGCACTTCACGCCAATCTGTTCGCTCGCCAGTGCCGCCTGCAGGTGCCGGCCTTGTTGGCAGCTGCGCTAAATTTGTGATTAGATCTTTTTGGGTTTGAGCGGCCTGCATAGCTGCATTCAAATTATCCTGACGATCACGCAGGCGGTTGAGTGTATCTTCAAGTTCCTTGCGGCGCACATCAGCACGTGCGGCTTCATCACTAGATACAAAGACCGTGCGCGCATCTACCGAGCCGATTTCCAAACCACCCGTTGCTGTCGCCGTAACGCGGATTGAATCTGCAATTGTCTCTGCAGGCAGGTCATTGATCACCAACGTGTGCTGACCTTGCTGCACGTTAATACTGCCCATCCTGGAAACTTCAGCGCCGGATGGAAAAACAGTGACAGCGGAAATGTGGGAAGACAACGCGACGTCGCCTGCTTGAACCGAGACCGTGGGCACAACAAAAAAAAGTCCCAGACACGCAACCAAGAGCGATAAACGCATAGTCAGATACCCTTTCTAATCGAATGCTTAATAGAAGTCCGCATTCCTGCGCAACCAACGTCATGCGCATGAGCGGACACCTTTTGTATGTGTGTCATATAGCAGAAGTCAGACGCCCGCGCAGGCAAAAACCTTGGTTAAAATTTCAATCTTCGCGCGCGCAGAACTTGCGGAAGGGCAACCACCTTTTCGAGCAAGGCATCGGAAACAGGGGCATCAAGGGCTGCAACGCAAATAGCATCTCCACCCGGCGTTTGGCGCCCCAAGTTCAGGGTCGCGATATTGAGACCGGCATCGCCGATCAGCGACCCGAGCGCACCAATAAGACCTGGTTCATCACAATTGCGCACAAACAACATATGCTCGGTAACGGCAAAATCCATCGCTATATCGCGCACCGAAATAAAGCGGGGTTCGCCGGCAAGTCCAAGCGTACCTGACACAGAGCGTTCAAACTCATCGGTAACCACTGTAAGTTGGATTTCGCGTTCAAGGCGCTTGGCCTGATCACGCCGGACGACTTCAATTTCAATGCCATGATTTTTTGCAAGTGCTGGCGCGGACACCATATTCACGTCAGAAAGAACGGGCTTCAACACCCCTGAAAGGGCGGCGGCGGTCATAGGGTCTGTGTTCAATTCGATAACATCGCCAAGATACGTCAAGCGGACTTTCTTGATCATCCTTTCTGTCAGCTGTCCTGCAAATGAACCAAGCTGCTCGGCCAACACTATAAATGGCTTGAGCTTAGGTGCGTCCTCTGCAGACACGGACGGAAAGTTGATAGCGTTTGAGATCGCACCTGTTGTGAGATAGTCCGACATTTGTTCGGCGACCTGCACAGCCACGTTTTCTTGTGCTTCACCCGTGGAGGCGCCAAGGTGCGGCGTGCAAATCACGTTGTCCAATCCAAACAGCGGACTTTCTTTTGCTGGTTCTTTGGCAAACACATCCAGTGCGGCACCCTCCACATGGCCATTTTTTAAGGCTTCAGCTAATGCCAGTTCATCTACAAGCCCGCCACGCGCGCAATTGATAATGCGCACGCCCTTTTTGCAGGTGGCCAATGCTTCACGCGACAAGATATTACGCGTCTTGTCATTTAACGGTGTATGCAAGGTAATGAAGTCTGCCGATTTAAGAAGCTGATCAAGCTCGACCTTGGTAACGCCCAAGTCAATCGCGCGTTCTTCCGACAAAAATGGATCGAAAGCGATCACTTTCATTTTCAAACCCAGTGCACGACTGGCCACAATGGCACCAATGTTACCGCAACCTATAATGCCAAGTGTTTTGCCAAAAATTTCTGTGCCGACAAATTTGGATTTTTCCCAAAGACCGCCTTGAGTCGATCGGTCCGCCGCCGGAATTTTGCGTGCTAACGCCATCAACATTGAGATCGCGTGTTCAGCCGTTGTAATTGCGTTGCCAAACGGTGTGTTCATCACAATGATGCCGCGCGCTGTTGCTGCTTTGACGTCGATATTGTCAACACCAATGCCAGCACGGCCAACCACCTTTAATTTTGGTGCTTCGGCAATGACATCTGCTGTAATTGTGCTGGCTGACCGAACGGCAATGCCATCATAGCCTTTGGCTTCTTCGATCAACTCATCAGGTGTCATTCCTACTTTAACAACAGCTTCCAGGCCGCGCTCCCGAAAGACAGAGACGGCAGCAGGAGAGAGTTTATCGGCAATAAGCACTTTAGCAGTCATAGGTAATCCTCGGTTGGATATCGCATCCATTTTTGCAGGGGGTAGAGCCACACGCGCTTAAAATTATGCTTTTTGCGTGTCCGTTTTTGCAGTTTCAAAAGCCCAATCAAGCCAGGGTAGGAGTGCTGCAATATCATCACTTTCGATTGTGCCACCCACCCAAATACGAAGTCCAGATGGCGCATCTCTATATGCCCCAATATCAAAAGCGACCTCGTGTTGCTCAAGCAAAGACACCATCTTTTTTGCAAAATCTGCCTTGGCATCGTCAGAACGTGCTGCGATGTCCGGATCAACAATCTTCAGGCAAATCGAGGTGTTGGAGCGTGTTTCCGGCTCAACTGCGAGATTAGCGACCCATGCCGTGCGGTCTATCCAATCCCAGATCAGACGAGCATTCTTATCTGCCCGCGCCATCAGTCCATCTAGGCCGCCAACACGCTCAACCCACGCAAGCGCTGCCAGATAGTCTTCGACACACAGCATCGACGGTGTGTTGATGGTGGCACCTTCAAAAAGCGCGGCATCAAGCTTGCCCTTTTTGGTCATGCGAAACAATTTGGGCAGCGGCCAAGCTGGCTCGTAGGTTTCAAGACGGGCGACTGCATCTGGCGATAGAATGAGCATGCCGTGAGCGGCCTCACCTCCCAGAACTTTTTGCCATGAAAATGTGACAACGTCGGTTTTCAGCCAATCAATCGATTGGGCAAATACAGCTGACGTCGCATCAGCAAACACAAGACCGTCACGCTTGGACGGGATCCAATCATAATTCGGAACCCGCACACCCGACGTTGTGCCATTGGCGGTAAAGATAACATCGCGTGCAAAATCAATTTGTGTAAGGTCGGGCAGCAATCCATAATCCGCCTCAAACGTGCGCACGTCTTCAAGCTTGAGATGGTTAACAATGTCTTTGACCCAGCCGGACCCAAAACTTTCCCACGCTAAGACATCAACGCCGCGCGCACCAAGCAGAGACCACATCGCCATTTCAAAAGCGCCGGTATCCGAAGCGGGCACGATGGCAAGGCGATAGTCTTCGGGCAAACCAAGCAAGGCATGTGTCTTCTCGGTTGCCTGCTTTAGAAGCATTTTACCAGGCTTGGAGCGATGCGAACGACCGAGCAGGGCGTTTTCCAGCCAATCCCGCGACCAGCCCGGGGGCTTGGCACATGGGCCACTTGAGAAATTTGGGTTCTGCGGTTTGTTTTGCGGCTGTTGCGTCACGAATAAGGGTTCCGATCTAAGGAGATTTAGACACAGACTTCGTACTGTTCTTTTTGTCGGTCTAGGTCGCGAACTATCCGCTGTCAATGAGGATCGCAGAACAGTCGGATCAGCCTTTAGTGCAGCCCAAACGCCGCAGATCTGGGCGCATTATGACTTAAGTCGAACACAACGTGGATTGCGGGCCATGCACGTCTTCACGCCACAATGCTCCCTCCAACGCTAGAATGCCAACAGTGCGCGGCTGGCCAAATAAAAAAGAGGCGGACCATAATGAGCCCGCCTCTTTTTTTGTTATTTCACGTCCGCGAAGATGTGGTGCAAACCTTAGAAGATCTTTAAGCGGATACCTGTGCGGAACTGATGATGTAGGAAATCATCCCAAGTCACTTTGCTTTCACCTGTCACTGTCGGTGCGGACCGCGTTATCGTTCCCGGCGTATAGAGAACGCGGTAACCTGCATCGAGTGCAACGTATTCATTGACGTCATAGCTGAAGCCCGCCATCAGAGCACCGCTAAACAACCACTCATGTTTTTCTTCCGCTGAGGCCGACACAACAGTGTTAGCGCCTGCTTCGGGGTGACACGGTAGTGCAGCCGGTGCTCCTGTAAAACTGTCAAAACCCTGGAAACACGTTGCAGTCTCTGACGTGATGCGTTCGATGTTGGCATAGGTCACACCCACACCAGCGCCGACATACGGTGTAAACCGACTTTCATTCGCAATGTCATAGTAGAAATTGACGAGATTGGTCGACTTCTGTTTCATCTCAATGTCGTCAGTCCGCACAACGTTATAGTCGTTTCTCAGGGTCTCACCTGCGTTAACGGGATCAGCCACAGTCACCGAAGCTTGATAGGTTTGTGTCGCTGGATCGCTAAGATCATAGCTATCATGGAAGCTTGACGTGAAGTCGACACGGAAGTTCTTGTTGTAGCGATAACCAAAACCACCTTCGCCAAAAATCGAAGTTGGAATTTCATCAGCGTCACGTGCGAAGACACCACCGCCAAGCACACCAACACTGACGTTGCCGACAAATGAGCCGCCTATATCGAGGCGCAAGTACCATTCCGCTTCCTGCATCGGGATCGGCATTGGTGCTGGTACAGCAACGCCCGCCATATAGTCTTTTGTCGAGCCATCGCTATAGACATATGTGCCCTCACCAAGCGCACCGCCAGCGGCAGACATCAAGAAACCAAGGCTCAAAGCTAAGGTTGGGAATTTCGTGTTCATTACTTTCGTCCCTTTAGACGTGACATTCACATCACCTGACTGAAACGCTTGGGGCGCAAAACCTGCAAACCCAATACGCGCGCCACAATGGTCAACTGACCACCGGGTCGGAGATGACCCTTACGCATGTCCCGGACGGGCTACGGCCCGAACGCTACACAGACAGAAAACCAGGAACGAAACTTTGTTTTCAGCACCCACAGGGCATGGACTTAATGCTTTGGATCGAGGTGCTGGGGGTGAGACCACGTTGTGGTCTCATCCGGTTTTTGTGGAAAGCCCAAGGGGCTTAAACGTGCCTGAGCCGCTTACTTGTAAGAAATCGGCATTACATGCGCTGGCTCGTCGAGATTAAAGCGGACGCCCAGCATAAGGTCGTGCGAAGCAACGTCTTCGATTGTGACTTCCGAATAGGAGCTTGACCCGTCGAACGCCGTTACGGTACCGCTGCTGATGTCACCGATGTGGAGGTAACGGTAGCCGAGGTCGAGCGTAACGCGATCCGTAACGTCATAGCTGAAGCCAGCATGTACGGCCCAGGCAAAGTTTGTTTCCGAATGATCTTCGGCAAAAAAGACGCTGTTTGCCGGCACGTTGACGTCTTTTAGACCTTCAACTGTGTAGTGCCCGAAACCGACACCAGCGCCAATGTAAGGCGTGATGCCGCGCCAAGTGCCAAGGTCAACGTAGGCGTTGGCAAGACCAACCCAGCCTTCGATGTCCGCAGTATATTCGTTGGTGCCGCAGTTTGCAGGGCCTGCACAACCAGTGCCGTCATCGTAGCTATCCTGTCCGAGGAACAACCACTTGCCGCGATATTCGCCGGTGATGTCAAAACGCAGCCAGCGGCCACGATCTATACCGATGCCGAGACCAAAGAACGGTGCCGACTTCATGTCGGTATGCCCGACTGTAAAAAAGCCGTTGGCAAAAAGTGGGCTGTCAATGGTGTCGACATCGTGATTGTGCATCCCGATGTAGCCCTTGAGGTAGAAGCTATGATGGCGAGGGGGCGGAGCCATCGGCATGTCCTTGATGCTGCCAAAGTTGCCATAGCCGCCGAGGTCGGCAGCGTTACTTGCCGCCGGAAACGCGCTGATAGCAATCGCTGCGGCAAGCAGAAAAGTAACGCGAGAGGTTGTCATTGTAATCCCTTTCATGATCTGACCGCCGCCGGTTCGCAGGGACGCAACAACGCGAAATTCTGCGGCTTCATGAAAGAGGATGCGCGACAAGGCTTAAAGGAGCCTTAATGCGTGTCACGAAATGAAACAGATTTGGTACGCCGACATGCCAAACTGGCAAAACGGCACGCCCGAGCGCTGAAAGTCTTAACAAAGTATTGAGATTTTAGCTGTTTGGGGACTGCAGAATGCGCCTAAGCAGACGAAGACACAGACGCAGATTCGACAGCAGCAACAACATCACCCACGACATTAGCAACCAAATCGGCATTGTCACCTTCTGCCATTACACGAATGACAGGTTCTGTTCCCGAAGGGCGAATGACCAATCGACCACTGTCACCAAGCTTGGCTTTCGCACCCTCAATGGCCCGACGCACACGGCGATCTTCAAGAGGCTTACCTTCGCTGTAGCGCACATTGCGCAACAGTTGTGGCAATGCCACAAAGCGTGCGCAGACTTCTGAGACCGGTTTGTCCTGCGCAACAACGCACGACAAGACTTGTAGTGCCGACACCAAGCCATCACCCGTCGTCGCAAAATCAGACAGCACCATGTGACCTGATTGCTCGCCGCCCACGTTATACCCATGCTTGCGCATGTGCTCGACGACATAGCGATCGCCAACCGGCGTGCGCACAAGGCCAAGGCCAAGGCCTTTCAGATAACGCTCTAAACCAAGGTTGCTCATCACAGTCGCAACAACACCACCAGCCGTCAGCCGGCCTGATTGGTGCCAGCTCTCTGCAATAACGGCCATCAGTTGATCGCCATCGACCAATTGGCCCTTTTCATCAACAATCACCACGCGATCCGCATCGCCATCAAGTGCAATACCAATATCGGCCCGCACTTCCTGGACCTTGTCGATCAAGGCTTCTGGATGCGTCGAACCACACTTTTCATTGATATTGCGCCCATCAGGCTCATCACCAATGGTGATGACTTCAGCACCAAGCTCCCAAAGGGCAGCAGGCGCCACCTTATATCCTGCACCATTGGCACAATCGATCACGATCCGCAGACCGGCCAGTGTTAAATCCCGCGGCAAGGTTCGCTTGGCAAATTCGATATAGCGCTGCCGGGCACTTTCAACGCGAGTTGCACGACCAATTTTATCCGCAGCCACCAACATCGTAGCCGGATCAGAATCAATCAGCTTTTCAATTTCAAGCTCTCGTTCGTCTGAGAGCTTATAGCCCTTGGGGTCAAACAGCTTGATGCCGTTGTCGCCAAATTCATTGTGCGAGGCCGACAGCATGACACCAAGGTCAGCGCGGAGTGAACGGGTCAACATGGCAACCGCAGGCGTTGGCATTGGGCCAAGCAGGAACACATCCATGCCCACTGACGTAAAGCCGGACATCAATGCCGCTTCAAGCATATAACCGGACAGACGGGTATCTTTGCCAATCGCAACACGTTTGCCGCCGACATTGCCCTGAAACGCGCGGCCTGCAGCCATACCAATCTTCAACGCCATTTCTGCCGTCATTGGGTGGCTGTTTGCCCGTCCCCTAATTCCATCCGTACCAAAATAGCGCCGTGTCATTGCTCGTCCCTGTTTGTTTTGCAGCCGGCCCTTCGGCTTCAGCGCCTGTCGCGCTTGCATTGTAGGAGCATTGTATTGCCACCCGAAACGCTGCCTCAACCCTGATAGTCATCGTATAGTTATATATGCTGACTTATGTTTTGTTTTGTCCTTGCAAGATAAAGCCCATTGCCACGTGCCTGCCTCGTCCTTAACCACCTTGCTACCAGGGTGCATTGTAAGACCCAACGCAGCATACGCCGATATCCCTAAAAAACAGCATCGCAGGCTCTTTGCGCTGCATATGCATCCACTGATCCTACACAACCCATGGGGTTGCATCAGCGGTGGTCCGTCCCAAAAGCGAGAAATACAGCGAAATCACGCGCTTCAGGCTCCAGGCTGCAGATGAATGCCTCCTGAATGCAGCACTCAGACTCCATTCAGGGCTGATGGCGCAAATGTGGCGGCCATGGGGCAAATTTATTGTTCAAACGGAGAGACACTCATGACTGCCAAGACTCTATCTTCACACTGCAACCGCCACGTTGGCCGCACCCTCACCCAGATGCTCGCCATCGTTTTTGCTGCGTTCACGCTTTTCACTGTGTCCGGTGTCTCCATCAGCGACACAGCCCAAGCAGGAAGCGCCAGTTATAACAATGGCTATCGCGACGGTAAAAAAGCAGGCCAGAAGCATGGCTACCAGGACGGTTACAAAGACGCCTATCACGCGTCCTACATCGATGAACTTCTAAACGGAAACAGTCGCAACCGGACAGCAAACGCCTCCTGGGCTGACTACAAGCGTGGCTACAAGCGCGGTTATAAGAGAGGCTACGATCTTGGCTGGCGCTCTGGTCAACATCACGGCGGCGATGATGGGTCGACCGATGCAGCCAATTGGAAAGATAAGATGCGTGATAAAATGCGCAACTGCATGCGCTACGGTGATTGCGGGTAAAACGCACCGACGAACATGAAAAAGAAAAGGCCAGGTGCTCGACACCTGGCCTTAAATTTAGCCTAAGCCAAACGGCTACACCTGCTCTTCACTACCCAAGCTTGCCGCCTGCCAGATGGAAAAGGCCTGCTTCGTCTCTGCAACATCATGAACGCGCGTGATTTGTACGCCTTGTGCAAGTCCTGAAAGAGCTGCCGCCAGTGAACCTGGCACACGCGCCTCCGGGTCCTCGACATTACACAGCTGGCCAATCAACTTCTTGCGGGATGCACCAAGCAAGATCGGCACGCCAAGACCGTGATACAGGCTTAATGCATTCATCACAGAAATATTGTGATGCAGGTGCTTTCCAAACCCAATTCCAGGATCTGCAATCAGCTTGGCCTTGGCGATGCCTGCATCTGCACACGCTTTAATACGCTCAGCCAGGAAGTCGTACACATCCAATGCCACATCAGAGTACTGCGGGTTGTCGTTCATGGTTTTGGGATCGCCCTGGGCATGCATCAACATGACAGGCAAGCCAGTGTCTGCCGCAACATCAAGCGCTTCGGGATCAAATGTCAGCGCCGAGACATCATTTAAGATATCAGCACCAGCTTCAGCCGCCGCCGCCATGACTTGGGATTTGCGGGTATCAACGGAAATCAGTTTGTCCGTTTTCTCGCGCAGACCTTTAATCACCGGTATGACCCGCTCCAACTCGTCGGCAACGGCAACAGCATCTGAACCAGGCCTGGTGCTTTCCCCACCGATATCAAGAATGTCCGCGCCTTGTTCAGCAAGCTCAAGCGCATGCTGAATTGCGCTTTTGGAATCAGACCACTTGCCACCATCAGAAAAACTATCTGGCGTTACGTTGACAATGCCCATGATGCGCGGGCGATCCATACGCAAACCCATCAACGGCGACCGCGGCGCACGTATCGCGTCTAAAATCTCAGACACGCTAAGGTTATGGCGTCCCCAATCGCGTTCAAACAGATCCGTCAGACTGACAATGCGACGAAAGATTTCGCCACCCGCACCGCGCTCAATCACTTCAACAGCGGCAAATGTTGCCGGCCCGCCACAAAGACTGAGGCCTGGCCACCCTGCGTCGCCGTCCGCTATCTGCAGCTCGGTGGTGTGATGGAAGAGACCAACAGGTCTGAGATAAATCGAATTTTGCATCCTCGCCTCTTAGAACATGTTTGCCAAAAGTGTAAGTGGTTTCAACGCCGGCACATCTACCAAAGCAAAGAACCGGCACAGAGAATCTGCACCGGTCCAATGTGTACTGTTTTCTGGCTCCCAGAGGGTCGCAACTAGCCCTGTGGCTGAGGCTCCATGCCACCTGTGTCAGGATCAGGATCCTCGCGCGGCTTCACTGCACCGGCTGCTGGCACGGCAGAGGCTGTTGGGCCCTTTGTGCCATCATCGTCTTCTGGGCGCATAATTTTTTCACCACGTAGCACCGCTTTCACTTCGTCGCCCGACAGGGTTTCGTGTTCCAGAAGTGCTTTAGAGACGGCATGCAGGCCATCAATTTTGTCGGTCAAGATTTGCTTGGCCTTGGCTTCGCCCGCAGTAATCAGTTCGCGAATTTCTGAATCAATGAGTTCCGCAGTGTCATCTGAGATGTTCGTGGTTTGCGTTACGGAATGACCTAAGAATACTTCCTGTTCATTACCGTTGTAGCGCACGCGTCCAAGCTTGTCGGACATACCCCACTCCATCACCATGGCCCGCGCCAAGCCCGTGGCCATTTGGATATCGCCAGTTGCACCATTTGTGACGTTGCTTTGACCGCCGAGAATAATTTCGGCCTCACGACCACCAAACAAAACCGCCATGCGCGCTTCACACCATTCGCGTGTGCGTGAATAGCGTTCTTCTTCAGGCAAGTTCATCGTCACACCCAGCGCACGACCGCGTGGAATAATCGTCACCTTGTGCAATGGATCATACGGCACATTGAGACCGACAATCGCATGGCCAGCCTCATGGTATGCGGTATTGCGACGTTCTTCGTCGGTCATGACCATGGAGCGACGTTCCGCACCCATCATGACCTTATCCTTCGCGTCTTCAAATTCGGCCTGGGTAACCAGGCGTTTATTGCGACGCGCAGCTAAAAGTGCGGCTTCGTTCACAAGATTGGCCAAGTCGGCTCCGGAGAACCCAGGCGTGCCACGCGCAATGGTCTTGGCATTGACGTTAGGCGCCGTCGGCACATTGCGCATATGCACATTCAAGATTTTCTCACGACCTGCGATGTCTGGATTAGGAACCGTAATCTGGCGATCAAAACGACCGGGACGCAGCAAAGCAGGATCCAACACATCCGGACGGTTGGTTGCTGCAATGATGATGATGCCTTCGTTGGCTTCAAAACCATCCATCTCAACCAGCAATTGGTTCAACGTTTGCTCGCGCTCATCATTTCCGCCGCCAAGACCAGCACCACGGTGGCGGCCAACGGCGCCAATTTCATCAATGAAGATGATGCACGGAGCATTCTTCTTAGCCTGCTCGAACATGTCGCGGACACGGCTTGCGCCGACACCAACAAACATCTCCACAAAGTCAGAACCTGAAATGGTGAAGAACGGTACATTGGCTTCACCAGCAACCGCACGCGCGATCAAGGTCTTACCTGTCCCCGGCGGACCAACAAGCAGAGCACCGCGTGGAATACGACCACCCAGGCGCTGAAACTTTTGCGGGTCGCGCAAGAATTCAACGATCTCTTCCAGATCTGCTTTCGCTTCATCAACACCAGCAACATCTTCAAACGTCACACGACCCTGGCGCTCAGTTAAGAGTTTAGCCCGTGATTTGCCAAAGCCCATCGCGCGACCAGAACCAGACTGCATTTGGCGCATGAAGAAAATCCATACGGCAATCAACAGCAACATCGGGAACCAATTGACCAACACACCTAGGAATGATGGCACGTCGTCATCTGATGGTTTGGCTTGAAACTTTACGCCCTTTTTTTCCAGGCGCGCGACAAGGCCGGGGTCTTCAGGGGCATAGGTGGAGAACGGTTTACCACCGTCGCGCAATTTACCTTTGATGCGGTTACCAGCCAGCGTCACTTCAGTGATTTTGCCACTATCAACGGACGCCAAAAACTCTGAGTAGCTGATCTCAGCGCCACGGCGCGCATCTGGGCGATCACTGAACATATTGAAGAGCGCGGCCAGGAGCACCAACATGGCAACCCAAATCGCGAGCTTCTGAAAGTTCGAATTCATAAGTTTGTCCCTTGAGATCGCGCCCGGCTTAAGCGAGCGCCACGTCATTTGGCGCAGTCTTCAGTCAAGATGACCAGAGCCGCACAGTGCCTCTAATTGGTTAAGATAGGTACGCCGCCTGCCTTTGCCAAGCCGCACACCCCGTATCGCTCCTAATTCCTTACGTGCTGGTCCTGGAAACGCGCGTCTGACCATGCACGCCCCCTCGCTTTATGTCCCAAAACCGTGTTCTGCAAGGCCGATAAACACCGCCTGGGCGAGATCTTTGCAAGCCCCATGCCCATTTTGGCGCACTTTCACCGAGCCCTTGGCCCCAGCATGTGGGGGTTCGCCAGATGTCACATCCTTTTGAACGTTATCGCGATTAATCTGAGACATCTGTTTTTCGCCGACATTTAGGGTTGGAACGGCAATTAAATGATCCTCACACCAAAATGAAGGTAACGTTTGGGCTGCCGCAGTGGAGAGCTCGGCGTACTCAGGTGTAAGATGCCCTCTGATCACAGCAAATGACGCAGCATCGAGAGCCCTGATCTGCAGCGTATGCGCGCTGTTTGCCTCGTCTGGTGCCGCAGAAATCCGAAAACGCTGATCCCATACAAGCTGTTCTCCTGGCACCAGATCAACAACGGGCAACGCAACCCGGCCCGATTCACGATGAATCCAAAGTCGGCCCATTTGCATTGAAATGAAACAGCCGCCGAGCGTGACCGATTGCGATCCGGAGGCATCAGCGAGGCATGCCTGCAAGGTTTCAATCTGGCTGAGCCGGGCGTTCGGCGACGCCCCGCCAAAAGCAGATAACAACCGGGTCAAGATACGGATCTGAACTTCATCAGGTTGCAATCGAAAGGTCGCTATATCAAGTTCTGCGCGCGCACCGCTCGAGAGTGTGACATGAGCGGCCAGAAATTCAGACGTCATGTGATCCAAAGCAGAGCGGGCACGACGTGCGCGGTTGGCACTCCGTGCTAATGCCTCTGCACTCACACCCAGCGCTTCAAGTTGCGGCATAGCTTGCCTGAGCCGAATGCGCTCAAAATCAAGCGACGTATTAGAGGGATCTTCCAGCCATGTCTGCTGCTTTGATTTGAGGAACCCGATTAAGCGACACTTTGAAACGCCAAGCAGGGGGCGCGAGAGCATCACAGGCAAACCATCACCTTTTAGAGCACGCTTTTCAGCCATCGCACCGAGCCCATCAATGCCACTGCCACGCGCCAGACGCATCACGACAGTTTCTGCCTGGTCCTCCTGGGTGTGCGCTGTCACGATCGCTGCTGGAGCCTCCATTCGGCGCTCCCTGATAATCTCAAGCAACAGGCGATAACGTGCTGACCGCGCTGCAGCCTGAAGCCCTGAAGTTGGCTTGTCGCCTCTCCAACATTTTGTTGTGTGTGCTAAGCCCAACGCTCCGGCCTGGTCTGCAACCCATTGCGCTTCTTCTGCCGCGCCTGCACGCAAGCCGTGATCAATGGTGCCCACTTCAACAGTTGGGGGATGTGGAACAGTTTCAAGCCACCGCTGAACCATCACCATCAACGCCACGCTGTCGGCACCACCAGAAACTGCAATCAGCAGTGACTTGAAAGCCGTCAACGGAGCAAGCATGTGCACGATATCATCGTCTGAGATGATACCGCCTGAAATGGAGGTGTTGGACACAGCCTGCGACGTTGGATCAACCATTGCGGGCAACGCTAAACTAGAGGTTAGGTGCAACCGACACGTTGGCGTTCGCTGTCGGCTTTTGACTTGACGTGTGCGGGCGCATTTGGATAGCGCTTCGCCAAAGACCTGAGAACAGTACATGCTTCTGTACGCTTGCCAAGGTTTGCAAGCGACATGCCGCGCTTCAACTGGCTGTCTGGCGCTTTGTTCGAACGCGCATAGGCGGCCGTTACAATGTCAAAGGCTTCCGCCGCATCAGTATAATTTTGCTGCACATAATAGGTTTCACCGAGCCAATAAAGTGCGTTGGGAACCAGGTCATGTTGTGGAAACCTGCGCAAGAAACCACGAAAACCGGCTTGAGCTGCCGCGTAGTCTTGCTGCAACAAATTTCCGTAGGCCTGCTCGTAGGTTGCCTTGGCCTCACTTGAAGCCACAGGGTTGGGCTGTTGTGTGGCAGGCACCGATTGAGGTGGCGGGTTGGCCTGGGCTTTTGCCGGACCAAGTGGTTCGCGGATTAGACTGCCGATTGCGTCTGGTTGCTGATCTGGTTGCTGATCTGGCACCTGAACCGGGTCAATCGTCGTTGCACCGAACCCCGTACCAATGGCCGCCCCTTGCGGAGCACTATTGGCGGAGCCGTCCGCGGCAGGTGGGGCCAGTGTTGTCGGTCTGGAGGCGATGGGTCGACCAACCCGGCCTTGTTGCAACGCGCTGACCTCTGCAGAGAGTTTTGAAACCTGCACACTCAGCGCTTCGACTTGGGCTTCCAAACGTGCATTGCTGGCGCCGTCACCAGAAGCGGCACGACCGTTTGTAAACGTTGCTCCAGAGGGTTGTCCGCCTGTTTTTGCTAGCGACTCGAGTGTGCCAATCACGACCTGTAAATCAACAATCTGCTCTTCAAGTTCTTCAACGCGTACGCTTAAGGCTTGTGTGCGCGAGGCATCTGCGTTTTGCGCCGCCGCCGTTTTCTCAGGCGACGTTTCGGTCGCCTGCGCGTGCGCGAACGACACCTGAAGTGTGGTCAGGCCCAGCGCCGCGCCTGCCATCACGAATGACAAAGCCAATCGTCGGCTCCAGATGATCGAACGTTTAGGTGTGGTTTTGACCATGCCTATCTCTTTGAACTTTGGACACCCCGTCACTTCATAACATTTGACGAAGCGGCAAGACAAATCCAGCGGGCTTAGAAATGGCATCTTGAAACATGATTCGGGGCCGATGAGGGTCTGTCGGCCACACATATGCGATGCTGCTTTGGTAAGCATTAGTGGTAAGCCCCGACACCGGTCCACAAGATCCGGCGCAAATAGGCTTTACGGTGCCAACGACCGATTTGGCGAGGTCCTGGTTCGCCGACCAGTGGCACCGTCCTCGGTACGCGCATCTGACTCGCCAACGATGCGAATCGGCTCCGATGAGATCACCGTCACCACACGTCGGTTTTGAGCCGCGCAGCTGGCATTTGAACACGTTGCAATTGGATTGGCACGACCTCGTCCCACGCTGGCAATGCGTGTTTCGGCAATACCTTCGCGCATCAGGGCCTGGCGAACAGATTCAGCCCGCGCCAGCGACAAATTATGAGACTCAGATCTTGCCGCCGCGCCATCGTCAGCATGTCCCTCAATGGTGATGACAATGTCAGGATGCGCCTTCAGCCAATCTGCCTGGCCCATGAGAACAGCACGCGCACGTGCGCCCAACTGCGCGCTTCCCTTTGCAAAAAAGATACGATCCCCAACGTCGGCAATGAATTGACGCTCCAACATCACCAAACGTCTGCTGCGTTGCTTACGCTCCTGTTGACGGCTCGGTGCCTGATGTTCACGCGGGCGGGTTGGTCCATAAACACGACGTGAGGGGCTTGGCGTGACCCGCGCACGACGACGCACAGAGGGCTGTTGTTTTTTGCGGCCCGCTCCACGATAGAGCGTCGCTAAATCCTTGCGCGCGGCATCTGCAAGCGCGCTATTTGGACGGGCAGCGATGACTCGTTCAAACAAGCGTTGTGCTTCGTCAACATCACCTTCCTCATTGGCAGCGCGCGCATCAGCAAACATATGCATGAGGTCTGCTGTGCTGTACCTGCTCGTGTCAGGACCACCATCATCTTCATCCTGCCCAGATCGTTTAGGCGCAACCGTGTCATCGTCTCTAATCGGATCCGGCCCGCGAAGGCGAAACGTGCCAAGTACAGCCTCATTACCGTCTGTACGACCTAGGTTTTGACGCTCATCATAAGCCAAGACAGGAGCCACCGAGGTTGCGGTGAGCGAGAGCGCAATGCATGCGCACACCAAGCTGGCCTGCCACAGGCCGCGCCAGGAGCGAATGTCGTCAGAGAATAAGTGACGCCAAAACATGACAAAAACCTGCGCCGTGCTCTGTTAATGTGACGGCCAACCTGCCCACTATTTGCGGCCAACTCGGGGCAGGCCTTTGCTGGCAAAACCAAAGTCTCGCGGATAGCATTACACATCGGCAAGTCGGTTAAAACGAACGACTGGCGGCGCGAGACCATTTGCGCGCAGGCTACCGAGCCATATGGGTTAGCCAGCAACGCGGTTGTTCAGTACGGTTTGTGCACGTCTGTTCTGCGACCAGCAGGAGATATCGTTACACACCGCAACCGGACGTTCCTTTCCGTAAGAGATCGTCCGCAATCGCCGTCCCTGGATGCCCATCCGCGTCAGGTAGTTGCGCACGGCTGTTGCGCGCCGCGCACCCAGCCCCATGTTGTATTCGCGTGTGCCGCGCTCATCGGCGTGGCCTTCAACGGTAATGGTGAACTGCGGATATTGACGTAACCACTGCGCCTGCTTGTTCAACGTCGCCTGTGCTTCTGGTGTCAAAGACGTACTGTCAGACGCAAAATAGACAAGGTCACCAACGTTGACGCTGAAATCACGCTGTGTACCTGGGGTGATCGGACCACCGTTAGCACCAGCACCTGGCCCAAGTTGCGCACTGTCTGTTGTTGCCGATTTATTGGCACAACCGCCAGCCAAAAGCGTTGCCGCTAAAAGCGCCGCAGCACCTAAGCTGTAGAGTGATCGAAAACCCGCCATACTAAACCCCTGAGATTTCATTGGAGCACCTTCAACAACCTACCGGCTACCTGCCCCAGGTTTGCCGCCACGCTTCAGGCGCATCTAGCGGCACTTCATATCACTTGCTGGGCCCAGAGTGCGCACCAAAATGTGGCCAATCAACGAAATCCACTGCCTGATCCAGGCCTTAAACCTGCGACAGAGCGCCCACAAACAAGGCCATTTTGGGGTTTTTGGCGTTGGACCCATCAGTGGGGACCGCCGGGTCTGGTTGCGGGGTAGAACCCGATGCCCCTCAACCCAACAAACAAAAAACCGAACCGACACGCGAAGGCGTGGCGATTCGGTTTCTGATTCGTGCCGTTCCCACAGCCGAAGCTAAGGGAAAATGCAACAAAAGTTCCTAGCGAATAGCTGCAGCGGCTGGAACATCAGCGCCGAGTTTCATTGGAACATGCTCTTCACGACGGCAAGCGCCGAGAGCAACTGCTGCACAAACGGTGGCGATAACAATTGCGCCCTTCATAATCTTCTCTCCTATGTTTTCTGGTACCAGAAAGAATTATCGAACCAGAGCAGCTATCGTAACTTGAGAGCCTTGTCTCCCCGGCACTTTGTGTCTTGCATTTGCGCAAGTCACACCGAGAAAGCCATCAGCCCTTTTTTCCAGACACCTAATCCACTCCAGGTGCTGGACGACAACTAGCCGAGTATTGGGGTACCGGCATGGGGTATGTCGATCAAGAACAGAGGTGGTTTTCCAACTGTTTTCCAACCCCAATGATGCGAAAATGCAACGGCCTTATTTGCGCCTGTACAGCTCAGTCTGGCCCAAAGTCAATATTCGCAAGTCATTCAAAGATATAGATCTTTTGTGGTTTTCTTGGCGCCGCACCAAAGACCGAATCTACCCCCAACGTGCCCCAAGTATCGCACTTGGCGCGTCTACTTCAGAAGGGGCGACCAGGCTGGATCAGAGGCAAATGAGGGTGTTGGCACGACTCGCTCGTTATATCCGGTGATATCGACCGAATAGATCTTAGCGCCACCGCCCGCGCCCGGGCTTTCGCGGAAAAACATTAACACCCGACCATTGGGCGCCCAGGTTGGGCCCTCGTTATGATAGCCCTCTGTCAAAATGCGCTCGCCGGAGCCATCTGGGCGCATGACACCAATCAAAAAACGCCCTGCGAGTTGCTTGGTAAACGCAAGGTAGTCTCCACGCGGCGACCATACTGGCGTTGAATAGCGCCCGTCACCGAAACTGATGCGCTGAACACCTGATCCATCTGCATTCATGAGATAGATTTGCTGCGTGCCTTCACGATCAGATTCAAACACAATGCGGTTGCCATCGGGTGCATAGCTTGGTGCGGTATCGATACTGGATGCGTTGGTCAGCTGACGTTTGCGTTGTGAGGCAATGTCGAACTCAAACAGATTTGAATTGCCACCCGTTTGCAGGCTCATCACGATGCGCCGACCATCAGGCGAAAATCGCGGTGCAAAGGTCATGCCCTGGAAATTACCAAGCTTTGTGCGTTTGTTGGTCACGAGATCCAACAACATGACCTGCGGTTGGCTTTGTGTGTATTGTGTATAAGCAATTTCCTGTCGCGTCGGACTAAAGCGCGGTGTCAAAACCAAATTGCCACCTTGGCTCAACAGGCGCACATTGGCACCATCCTGATCCATAATCGCAAGACGTTTGCGGCGGTTTTTCTTCGGACCTGTTTCGTCAATGAACACAACGCGGGTATCAAAATACCCCTTTTCACCGGTTAAACGTTCATAGACTTGATCAGCAATAAGATGGCCAATGCGACGCCAATTTTGTGCGCGCGTTGAAAATCGTTGGCCAGCAAGTTGCTTGCCAGATACCGAATCCCAAACGCGAAACTCTGAGGTGAGACGACCATCTTGGCCTGAGGCAACATTGCCCACGACCAACGCATCCGCACCGATCTGGCGCCAGTTCGGGAACGTTGGCAATTGGTTGACGTTGGCTATCTGCTCAAGGAACGAGGCCCGATCAAGCGCACGAAACAAACCCGAGCCCTGCAGATCGTTCGTGATCACGTCCGCAATCGCGGCTGCCATCTGCGGGTCAGCGCCTGAAAACACAGGCAGTGCCACAGGAATGGGATCGATCGTCCCTTGCGTTTGTCGTCCCCGCAGCTGTGCAGACGCATCGAGCGTCGCCACGACCGTCAGCAGGGTGATCAATAGAATGCGTAACAGTGCGGTGAGGGACATAACGTGGGCCATGGCAATGGGGCTTATCATTCTGATCTAGATCAACGCATCTACGTTTAACCAAATGCAGGTTGCTCTAAGAGGTGCGGTTTCAAGAGACTTTCAGCCTACGACGACAAAAACGAGGCAGAGAATCGAAGGAATTTAGAAGATTATAGCATTTCACTTGGGTCAAATTCCCACGTGATATCTTTCCAATCCTCATACTTGTCTGGCGGCAACTGAAACGGTGCACAAGTTTTGACCGCACGCACCGCCGCCTCCTCGGCAAGACGCCCAAATGTACCGCCTCCACCTCGGGTCACGCGCGGTTCGCCTTGCAGGCTGCCATCCCGGCGTAAAAACCACTGTACTTCGACCGCCGGGATACCCGTACCACCACCACCACCGGGCAAACGCCAACAGTTGTTCAATTGCGATTTCACCATGCCACGCAACAAGTCTTGTTCGCGTGCGGAAAGAACGGTGTCCGTACCATCACGTGTACCTGCGGTTGGCCCTGTGTTGTCAGTATTTGGGTCCCAACCCGTTTGCGGCGCACCGCGCTTCGTTGGATCTTTATCAAGAAGGGCTGCCAGGCGGTCTGCGGTTACCGCCTTGCGTTTCTTTGCGTCGCGTTTGCGTTTTTCGGCTGCGCGTTTTTTGGCCAACTCTTTTTTACGCTTGGCCTCTGCAGCCTTGCGTTTCTTTTCTTTAGCCTTCTTTTTCGCTTCGGCGGCCTTCTTGGCTTCCGCCTTCTTCTTCGCTTCTAGTTCTTTCTTGCGTTTGGCCGCCGCCAGCTTCTCAGCTTCAGCTTTTTTCTTTGCCGCGTCAGCTTTCTTTTTTGCTTCCTCAGCCTTTTGTTTGGCGGCCGCTTGCTTTAACTTTTCAGCAATGGGGTCTGGCGGTTTGGGAGCGGTGACAGGCTTTGGTTTTTTGGCTTTCTTTTTGGACAGCGTCGGCTTGTCCTTGGCCTTGTCTTTCGCCTTGGCGGTAAGATGCTTTGAAGTGTCAGAACCCTTTTTGATGCGCAACAGGTCTGACGGCGTTAAAATAGCAACCGAGATTGCAACCGGCGCTGGTCCTTTCAACTCACGCGTCGACATAAGGCCCCACAGCGCCCAACCAAGCAAAGCCAGGTGCATCAAAAACGAAGCGATGAAGCCAACGTGGACCATCTTGGTATCAGTAGCTGTTTGCGCTTGAGGATAGGAACCTCTCTTGGCTCAAACAGCTAGCCTCCCTCTTCCACTTCAGTGACCAGCGACACTTTCTTGAAACCGCCTCTGCTAATACGCCCCATCACCAGCATCACGCGGCCATAAGAAATACCCTTGTCACCACGCACATAAATCTGCTCGTCAACACCATTTTTTGAGATCGCTTTTAGCTTATCGGCAATCTCATCAAGCTTAACCTTGGCTTCGCCGATGAATATGTCACCGCTTTCAGCGACAGAGATCGTTAGCGGCTCCTTACTTGAACTTGGCAGTTGTTCGCCCTGTGATTGCGGCAATTCAATCGGCACACCGACGGTGAGCAACGGAGCTGCAACCATAAAGATAATCAACAGCACCAGCATCACATCGACCATCGGCGTGACGTTGATTTCGCTCATCGCCGCGTGACGGCGGCTGCGTCGGCGACGACCTCTATTCTGCTGCGTTTGTTTTACGTTGACGCCCATTGTATCTGATCCGTTTGCCGTTATTGCCCACGGGCATCAATCTGACGCGAAACAATAGCTGCAAATTCATCAGCAAACGCTTCCAGGCGTTGCGAAATTTGCGCAGAGTCCGCGCTAAATTTGTTGTAGAATACAACCGCCGGGATCGCCGCCATAAGCCCAAGCGCGGTCGCAAACAGTGCTTCAGCAATACCAGGTGCCACGACAGCGAGACTGGTATTTTTCGAAACCGCAATGGCTTGAAAGCTGGTCATAATACCCCAGACGGTACCAAACAAGCCAACAAACGGCGCAGTTGACCCAACTGTTGCAAGAAATAGCAAACGCCGGTCAAGGCGTTCCATTTCGCGCGAGATGGTCACGTCCATCACCTTTTCAACGCGCAACTGAATACCACCAAGGGCGCGAATGTCACCTTCAACAGACCGTTTCCATTCACGCATCGCAGCGACAAACAACGCAGCAACAGCAATTGTTGGACTGCGTGCAAGTGAATTATACAGCTCATCAAGCGACTGGCCGGACCAGAAGGTTTGTTCAAACTGATCTGCTTCAAGGCGCGCACGCCGAAACGCAAAGATCTTTTCAATGATGATGGCCCACGACCAAATTGATGCCAGCAGCAAACCAAACATCACAAGCTGCACCACCGGCGACGCGGCTAGAAACAGCTCCACAAATGAGACGCCGTGGCTCGCCGGAGCAATATTGGTTGCGGTTAAGTCTGTTGGGTCCATGGGAAGTGCCAGTCCATCATACGTTCAGATTAAGTGCCCAGGCGGGCAACACGATACAGCCTAGTTTCCAGGCTTCAGCCCGCTTTGTCATCCGCCGAGATGTTTTGTGCGCATAAACGTGTTGGCAACAAGACGCAAGCCAAGCGAATGCCGGGCAGGTGCCCAGCTCGTTTAGCCCAATAAACCCCAAGGATGAGACAACTTGTTGCTATCCAATATGACAAAACAAGGGCTTTGGCTGATCTGGGCCCCACAATACAGCGCTTTGATAAACCTTGAGCTTTGGACTGCTTCGCTATGAGCTGGTGCTCAAAAATTCAGCACGCACCCGGTCGCTAATCCGAAGCGGCTTTCCAGCCATGGACACCAGGATGACCAGAACATCCGCCTCACAGAGCACCTGCCCTTCGCACACGACGCTTTGGTGCAAGGTGACACTTGCCGCACCCAGCTCTCCAACCCGGGTTTCCACCTCCAACACGTCGTCCATTTTCGCTGGACGCTGAAAATCAAATGTCATCCGACGCACAACAAATGCGGCAGGCACTTGGGAATCACTGCCATCAATCATGCGTCGTGCATCTGTTCCAAGAAGGCGCAACAAATCAGTGCGGCCCCGCTCACACCACCGCACATAGGACGCATGATAAGCAACCCCACCTGCATCGGTATCTTCAAAGTAGACGCGAATGGGCAACCGGTGGACTTTGCGCGCATCATCCCCACCCTCGCCGTCTTCACTGAGACGACCTGCAAGGTCAGGCCAGTTTGCCAGTGTGCTGGTCGCGTTTGCGTCGTCCCCCGTCATGCCCCGTGTCCTTCTTGATATCCCAATTCAACAACAACGATTTCTGGTGGCGACCCAAAACGGACCGGCAAGCCACTACAGCCAAGACCACCAGACACAATCAAATGACGGTTGTCCTCCACGATATGTCCATACGTGTAGCGACGCCCATAGCGCGACGGTACAATCGGTGCATAGCCAAAAAAGCGGACTTGGCCGCCATGGGTATGACCGGAAAGGGTCAACGCAACGCGGTCTGGCATGGTCGCAAACGCATCGGGTTCATGGGCCATCGTAATCACGGGATCTTGCGTTGTGACTTTACCCAGCATTGCCTGCACGTCATCAACGCCTTCATAGGGAATTTTACCTCGCCCGCGCCATCTGCGATCTCTCGGCCAAAACGCCCACTGATCACCAAGGCCTGTTATCCAAACACCTTGACCGTCTTTTTCAAGACGTACCGCGTCATTCTCAAGCATGCTGATACCAACATCTTGCAAGGCACGTTGCACCCGTGGCGGTCCCTTGCGCGTGTCTTGGACAGTATGATCATCCCACCAATCATGATTGCCTAATACACCATACACACCATGCGGTGCGGACAACTGACTTAAGGGGGTAGACCAATCTTGTGGTCGCATTTTGCGCCCTAAGCGGCTCAGCCGATAGCCAACCACATAATCACCCAGCAGTAGTATTGCGTCAGGCGAGACTGCATTTGTCCGCCGTACAATTTGTGCAATCCGCGCTGTGTTCATCCAGGGTTCGCAGGCATGCAAATCCGCGACAACCGCAAGCTTGAATTTGAACCCTTTGGGCCACCCTGGTGGAGTTAAACGGTAGCGTGTGACGGCAAGACGGAAAGGTTCTGCCAGTGCATAACCGCCCATCGTTGCTCCAACAGCGGAGGCTGCAATAAAGCCTTTGAGGAGTTGGCGCCGAGTGAGCATGCGCTATCTACCTTTTCCTTGCTTATCGCTCCTGGGCACCGCAGAGCCTGATGATTTTTGCTTGAGAAGACCGGACATCACGCAAATAGTTCGTCAGCAATAGGACGGCGCCCACTACGCCTGACCCTGGTTGCCATCATTGCCGTTTGCGTCATCGCTTGGCCCATCAGCCTCAAACAATGACAGCTCAGCCGTTGCGTTGCGTGCGGGCCTTGGCATGCCTAAATGGCGGTAGGCCTTGAGTGTCAGCACACGTCCACGCGGCGTGCGAGCAATAAAACCTTGCTGCAGGAGGTAAGGTTCAACAATTTCTTCCAGGGCGTCGCGCGGCTCAGAAAGGGCGGCTGCCATGGTTTCAATACCAACCGGACCACCTTCGTAATTCTTAGCAATACAGCCCAAATAACGATGGTCGAGCATGTCTAGACCTTCGCTGTCCACCTCAAGCGCGCGCAAAGCGGAATCAGCGAGTTCAACATCAATTTTCTCCGCTTTCGCGACAATCGCGAAGTCACGCACGCGGCGGAGCAAACGCCCCGCGATACGCGGCGTACCGCGTGCACGCCGTGCAATCTCACGTGCTCCCGCTGGTTCCATCGCAGTACCAAGAACACGCGCACCTCGCGTCACAACTTTTTCCAAATGGTCCACTGAGTAAAAACTGAGCCGCATCGGAATACCAAAACGATCACGCAACGGCGTTGTCAAAAGACCGGACCGGGTCGTTGCACCAATAAGCGTGAACTTAGACAGATCAATGCGGACCGATCGCGCAGCTGGACCTTCACCTATTATCAGGTCGAGCTGGAAATCTTCCATTGCAGGATAAAGAATTTCTTCAACAGCCGGATTTAGACGATGAATCTCATCAATAAACAAAACATCGCGTTCTTCGAGATTGGTCAACAATGCGGCCAGATCACCAGCTTTAGAGATCACCGGTCCTGACGTTGCTCGAAATCCAACACCAAGTTCTTTGGCAACGATTTGCGCCATGGTTGTTTTGCCGAGGCCAGGGGGGCCGACCAACAAAACATGATCAAGCGCATCATTGCGGGTTTTCGCGGCTTCAATAAAAACCCGCAAGTTTGCGCACGCCTGCTCTTGCCCGATGAAATCATCAAGCGTTTGCGGGCGAATGGAAGCCTCCTGAGCTTCACGTTCGCCCGCTGCAGCGGAAAGCAAGCGATCTGTCATGGGTTTGTGGTGGGCTTATTTGCGCCAAGCGTCAAGATAGTAGGCACTGCAATGCACCTAAAACTTAACGACACTACGCATTCGCCCGCACCTCAAACTCAGGCCGCTAGCAGTCTGCTTTGACCCTTTTCATAGGACGTGGGGCCGTCAAAAAACGAGCACCAATCTGTGCTCCTTTGCGCCACGCAATCGAGCAATCGATTTCCATGCGGTCCGCACGAATGGTAAGCGTGAAGTACGCTGGCAAATGCAAACAGCTTTCGGTATTTGACGGCAGGTCTTTCAACTCAAGACAGGCACCTGTCGTCGACATGTTCACTATCGAGCAGCCAATATTCGTACCTGTTTCCGATCGTTTGATCGTCGCGTGATAACTACATGGCTTGCGATGTGCCCAGCGACGCTCGGCACCGTTGTCAGTTAACGTCCCACCACTGGCCGCCGTGACTTGACTTTGAGACATAGCGCAACCTCCCTTTTTGGTCTTTCTAAAAGAGCTACAAACGAATTGAATGTAGATGCAGCCAGTTTGGTCTCCAAGAAGTGAATCATTCGTTTCAAATTTTGCTTAATGTCGCGGAGAACTATCTCAAAGAGCATGTAAAATTGTGCCTAGCAGGACAAAATCCGCTGTCAGCGTTCACAAGGCGTTACTGATAAATTTGCAATTTTATATATCTCGCATCACCAACAGATAATCCTTCATCTGATTGGTGCAAGACGGAGACTGTAAGGATAAGGAGTTAGACGGGACTTAGCGCAATGTTCGCGACAGAACACGTGGAGCCGATGTAAAGCGCACTCCAACTTCATCACCCTCTTGCCACACAACACGGCAATTTACCGCCACGCGGTCGAGGCGAATGTTAAGCGTAAATTCGGTTGGCAAACCAGGCTGGCCTTTGTTCTTTGGCACCAACTTGGATTCTTTGACCAGCAGACGCGCGCCCGTAACCGACATATCACGCACAATGCAATGCACCGCTCCATTGATCGTATCAGCATAGATAATGCCCGCGGAGGCAGCCCTTTTGCGATGAGAAAACCGTGGCTTTTTGCTATCAGCTGGTTGTTCAGCCGTTTGTTGATCAACCGGTGCTGCGTTGGCGCGCTGGTGCAGCGTCATTGTCGGTAACTCCTCAGACAAACAGTGATGGCGTCAACCAACGGAAGGTTTGCTTGGCGCCAGACTAGAACGCTAAAGGAATCCCTTAAATGCTCACTTAATGCCGAACCAAAAATGCGATGTATTTGATGTATTTAATGAATTTTTTTTGCCGCATTGTACCTGGACGACCTGCACCGGCGGCGCCGTACGGTTGCCGCACAGCTTTTTGTCTCAAAAGGGAACACAACGCCAGACTTTGGTGATGATGTGCCGAACGGCTCCGAAGACCTGCTAGTTTGTACTTTTGCCACCAGTGAACCGGCACAATAGACGGCCTGCAACATAGGCGAGCGCTGGCGGCACCACCGCGGCCACGCCATGCTCGGTCAGATGGCGCCACTTGGCCCCTTCCAAGATCTTCAATGTTTCAGGATCAATGGAGCTGACATCCAGTGGCAGCGTCGGCCAGGACTGAAAGCACCAATAGGCCATGGCCCCAACCCAGACGAGACTGAACAAAAGCCAAACATTGAAGTTCAAGAGGGAACGCATTGAGAGCCTCGCTAACTGGAAAGTTCTTTTAGTCCACGGCGGATCAGAGCTGAGGTGTCAGCATCACGCCCAAGCTGTTCAATCGCCTTAGCAACTGCCGTTGTAGCCTGCGCCGGATTATAGCCGAGATTATTGAGCGCGGACAGCGCCTCGGCTTGCGCATCGCTTGCGACAGACGCGGTGGCATCACTGACACTGCCACCACCAGCAATCGTTGCGCCCTGAAGATTGGGGGCTTTATCCTTCAATTCAGCAACAATCCGCTGAGCCAGCTTCTTGCCAACGCCAGGCGTTTCTGCCACGGCCGCCCAATTGTCGAGCGTGATGGCATGGCCAAGATCCGACGGTGGTAAGATACCTAAAACACCAAGTGCAACTTTTGCCCCGACACCTTGAATTGTTTGCAGGGTACGAAACCAACTGCGCTCAACTTCACTTTGAAAGCCAAACAAGCGAATAGCATCATCGCGCACATGCGTATCAATGGTTAGCGCTACCTCATCGCCAGGTGTGAGATTGCGCAACGTCCGGGTAGACAATTGCACTTCATAACCAACACCATTGACATCAATAATAGCGTGGGTTTCGCCAACAGCATCGACGAGGCCTTTCAGCTTTCCGATCATCGTGCCCCAGCCTTCGGCGCATGAGCCATTTGTGCCTTTTCTAACAAAACATTTTGGCGGCGATGGTGGGCATGACAAATTGCAATGGCCAACGCATCAGCCTCATCAGCCGTCTCAAATTTTGCCTTGGGCAACAGGTAGCCAATCATCGCCTGCACTTGGTTTTTGTCCGCGTGGCCTGCACCAACCACAGCCTTCTTGACGAGATTTGGCGGATATTCGGCGACGATCAAACCTGAAAGCGCGGGAGCGAGTAAGGCCATGCCGCGTGCCTGACCAAGCTTTAGCGTTGCTTTTGCGTTTTCATTGACAAAGGTTTCTTCCACTGCGGCCTCACGGGGGCCAAATGTTGCAATCGTGCTGGAGAGCCCTTCAAACAATTCACGCAAACGATAGGCTAATGGTTCACCAGACGTCGATTTAACGTGACCACAGGCAACAAAACTCAGCCGTGGACCGTCACAGTCAACGAGCCCCCAGCCTGTCAAGCGTAGGCCTGGATCAATCCCAAGTATGCGCAGTGGTGGTTTCGCCATCGTATCCTCTCACCCGGCGATACCACATTCGTTGATTCGGGTGTGGGATATGCATTGTTTTTGGAGATATGTGGAACTGCGCGCTCATGCAGTGACGCCATATCCACGCCGTTAGGCTGCGGTAAGTTTTGCCAGAATTTCGTCGGACACTTCAAAGTTTGCAGTCACAGTTTGCACATCGTCCTCATCTTCAAGCGTTGCGATGAGTTTTAACAATGTGCTTGCAGCTTGCTCATCAACGTCGGTCGTCAATGATGGACGCCACACAGGCTTGGCACTTTCAGCTTGTCCCAGCGCTTCTTCCAACGCACCCGACACTTGGGCCAACGATTCAAAGCTACACGTGATGACATGTCCGGTGTCGCTGGAAACAACATCATCAGCGCCTGCTTCAATCACCGCCTCCATCACCTTGTCTTCGCTACCCGCCTCTGGGCGGTAAACAATTTCACCAACGTGATCAAACATATGGGACACAGCGCCTGTGGCGCCTAGGTTGCCACCATGTTTGGCAAAAGCCGCGCGAACTGCAGCACCTGTCCGGTTGCGATTGTCAGTTAGCGCTTCAACAATGACCGCGACACCACTTGGGCCATACCCTTCATAGCGAATGGCATCATAGGACTCGCTATCACCACCGACTGCTTTTTCAATTGCCCGCTCAATATTGTCCTTCGGCATGCTTTCCGCACGCGCTGAACGCACCGCCAGCCTGAGGCGCGGATTGTGGTCAATATCCCCACCACCCATTTTAGCGGCAACCGAGATTTCACGCGCCAGCTTGGCAAACAGTTTAGACCGCACTGCATCCTGGCGGCCCTTGCGGTGCATGATGTTCTTAAATTTGGAATGGCCTGCCATAGCTGGTCTGGTCCTATTGGTATTGCACGTTGCCGTGACTTCGTTTTGCGTGCGTGCATTCGTTTTGCCCCGAGGCGTGTTCACCGGTCAAGGCAACGTCCCGCCTCTCAACGGAAGCCACCTGTGCCACCACAACCTACCGCTCACAATAGGTGGTGCCAGCAACCACGTTAACCTTTTATTAACCAAACTTAACGAGGGTACCGCTCAGAGCACGAATCGTGTTCTATTCGGCGCAGTCACGACTGCCCATCGTGACGCGAAGTTTGTAAAACGTGCGTCGTATGCTCTCGATGGGAGCTAAGTTCTCTTATCGATTTGCCAAAATCTCTACTCACTCGACCCAAAATAGCGGCTCGGTAGGCTCTAAATCGCCACCGAGCCGCAATGCATTTGTGGTCACCGCAAGGCCTGTTTGATCATTGATCTCAACCGCCAAACCGCAAATCGTGGCGGCACCGGTTTCAGGCTCGAAGCGCTCAGAGTTAATCCGGGTCAGGAACCTATTGACAGGTTCAGCGGCTTTCATCCCGAGCACTGAGTTGTACACACCGCACATACCAACGTCTGACATGTAGGCCGTACCCTTGGCCAGCACGCGCTCATCTGCCGTTGGCACATGGGTGTGGGTGCCAACAACGGTACTGACCCGACCATCGAGAAAATGGCCCAGCGCTTGTTTCTCACTTGTTGCTTCGGCATGAAAGTCGATAAAGATGGCATCACAATCGCGCTTTAGCTGACAGGTCGTGACTTCGTTGTCGATGGCGCGAAACGGGCAATCAAGTTCGGGCATAAAGACGCGACCCTGGGCATTGATTACCAGCACATTTTGTCCGGTTGTTTTGGATTCAAAAATACCAGCACCACGCCCTGGCGTCCCTCGCGGAAAATTAAGCGGGCGTAATAGTTGCGGGTGGCGCTCGATAAAAACCAGAGCATCGCGTTGATCAAACGCATGGTTCCCAAGCGTTACTGCATCGGCACCAGCGTCCAGCAGATCAACAAGAATACTTTCCGTGATGCCAAAACCGCCAGCTGCATTTTCTGCATTAACAATGACAAAGTCGAGGCCATAGCGTTTGCGTAAATTTGGTAGGGCTTCAATGGCTGCATTGCGTCCACTACGCCCTACCAAATCACCCAGAAACAACAACCGCATACAAAAGCCTTTTCTTTTCTCTTCTCATGCACCGCTAAATGCCACGCAGCTTTTATCACGCGCTAAACTTGTGCGCGCCAGACGGAGTTAATATCCAATCCAGACGTTGGTCATACGCGTCACGTGGGACCGCGTCGACCTTTTGTTCGTCAAAAGCGATACCAATTGTGATCACCGGCTTGGCGGCACGGATCTCAGCCAGGGATCTGTCATAAAAACCACCACCATAGCCGAGACGATAACCAGCCTCATCAAATGCAAGCAGCGGACACAGCATGACATCGGGCGCAACAATCTCTGCCGTTTCTCCAGGCTCGCGAATCCTCCACTGGACCTCATCGAGAACATCTCCAGGACGCCATCTGCGAAATTGAAGCGGTTTGCCTTTGCCGACCATAACAGGCAGAGCAATCCCAAATCCGTCTCTCGCCAAGTGCTCCATTAAGTCAGAAATGTCCGCTTCATCACCAATCGGCATGTAGCCAGAGACAATCGCTGGTGCGCCAACACCTGCAAAACCTATCCCGTATTTGGCAAACATCTGCGCCGCCGTTGCACGATGTGTTGCTGACGCCTGTTTACGCACTGCTTTGGCAGTTTTGCGCAAGGCCGCTTTGGCGTCTGAAATTGAGGCATCGCTCGACATTGAATGCACCACGCTGGGTTTAACGCGCGTGTTCCTTAGCTCGTGGTCTCGGTTTGATGCCAGGCCTTTTAAGCCGGGTTGGCTGGTGGGCGATGGGCGAGTGCCGCGGAGCCGTTGGAACGTAATGATCTCGCCGGGTCCCTACAAAATGTAAGGTGGGCGCCATATGTCCGAGGCCACGACCCCGGTCAGGGACAGCTCCCTGGCAAATCGTATAGGCCGGTGAGATTCGAGTTCCTGACGAACTCCGCAGCATGGCGTGATTGTAAAAGCCAAATCTGAAAAAAGCGAGACCAAGCAGGACCGGCGCCTCGCGGCCAATGGACCAACTCGCCTGGTTTGAGAATTCTGTGCAATTAAGACGCGTTGCTTTACCAAGTTATCATGCGAGGCAGACGGGATTTATGCCGCGTCTTCAGCCGGATCATCTGTGTCCGGTTTGCCTTGGCCCGGCGGTGCCCCCTCGGGCTTTGCGTCCAAAAGGTCATCGGCCAACATTAAGGCTGCCATGACTAGAAGGCGCGTCTCGCCAACCTGGCCAAACTCATCGGTGAGGGTATTGAGCTTCTGGCGCACCTGATCAGCAAGCGTGCGCAAGCGTTCCTCTTCGCCATCGTTGCAAGCGAGACGATAGGTTCGTCCATTGAGCGAAACAGCAACCTGCCCCATTGCCTCGAGCCTCCCCCCCCAAGTCCAAGTACCTGTCCAAGTACCTGGGCGCCTTATCCCCGCGTGCTCCTGTGAGCGCACATGCTCACACCGGCACCAGCCGGTGCACTCGAATCAGAGCGCGTCCTACTTCAGAGTATGAAGCGAATCGACAACCCAATCAATTCGATGGACGACCTGCTCTTGGGCGTCTTCGAGCTGCTTGATCCGCTCGTTGGCGTCTGCCAATTGGCGCAAAGCCTCATTGCGCTCACGCTCGAGCTGGGCCAGGCGAGCGGACGAGGCATCAGACGCTTTGAGGCCTGTGTTGCCCGCACCTTCGGTGCCAGCTGTTGTATTGTTAGAACGCCGGGCTTGGCGCGCGGCTTTTTTCTTTGCCTGCTGAGCCATGAGCCCAATCCTAGCTGAAGACTTTTGTCCAGCCGCCGCGCCTGAATAAGCGGCAGCTCCGAATGCTGGATCCAACATAAGTGGTCTCAAAACGCTGTGCAACAAATGACAGCGAATAACTTCCTCTTGCGGGCACAAAAATTGGGTCCGAGCGAACGACCGTTCCCCTCCACACCCGTAGGGAGGCCGTGCATCGCACCCGTGAGCGATAGAGCTCAGGATTTGCGCCTCGTACGGATGCCGCATTGACAGGCAACCCGGTCGTCAAGTTAATGGCGCCACATCTGTGACACGGTATGTTGGCCCGTCTGCCAATCTGCCCAACAACACGGCACCTGGCACGCCTCCAAAGGGCCCGCCAACGGACCGCCCCTTTGGAGGATAGCGATGACAGTTAAGGTTGCGATCAATGGTTTTGGACGCATCGGCCGCAATGTTTTGCGCGCGATTGCTGAGAGCGGGCGAAAAGACATTGAAGTTGTCGCCATCAACGATCTTGGCCCTGTTGAAACCAACGCCCATCTGCTGCGCTTTGACTCTGTCCACGGACGCTACCCCGGGACGGTCACTGTTGATGGTGATACGATTGATATCGGTAATGGTCCCATTCGTGTGACGGCAATTAGAAATCCAGCTGAGCTTCCTCACCGTGAACTTGGTGTTGATATTGCGCTTGAATGCACCGGTATATTCGCAGCACGCGATAAAGCAGCCGCGCACCTCGAAGCTGGTGCCAAACGTGTACTGGTGTCCGCACCAGCGTCAGGTGCTGATCTCACCGTTGTCTATGGCGTCAACCACGACAAGCTGACAAACGACCACTTGGTCGTATCGAACGCATCGTGCACCACAAACTGCCTGGCGCCTGTTGCGAAAGTCCTGAATGACCTTGTTGGTATCGACAAAGGGTTTATGACAACCATCCACGCCTTCACAGGCGATCAACCAACGCTCGACACAATGCATTCAGATCTTTACCGGGCACGTGCTGCGGGTCTGTCTATGATCCCAACGTCAACGGGCGCTGCAAAAGCCGTTGGCCTGGTGTTGCCAGAACTTAATGGTCGCCTTGACGGGGTTGCCATACGTGTCCCGACGCCGAATGTTTCGGTCGTGGACCTTAAGGTGGTGCCAAAACGCGAAACCACAGTCGAAGAAATCAACGCTGCAGTAAAAGCGGCCTCTGAGGGTGCACTCAAGGGCATTCTCGGAACGACGGATCAGCCAAACGTGTCGTCGGACTTCAATCATGACGCCCGTTCCAGCATTTTCCATCTCGATCAAACTAAGGTCATGGATGGCAACTTGGTCCGCGTACTGTCATGGTATGACAACGAGTGGGGCTTCTCCAATCGGATGGCAGACACAGCCGTTGCCATGGCAAAATTGATGTAAGCGCATCACACTTGGCGGAGAGTTTGCCTCCGCCAAGCCAAAAGCGAGCGTTTCATCTTTTCCCAGTGCG
Source organism: Hyphomicrobiaceae bacterium (assembly GCA_021775735.1). GTDB lineage: Bacteria > Pseudomonadota > Alphaproteobacteria > Rhizobiales > Hyphomicrobiaceae > JAHZKN01. The sequence goes on along the minus strand of JAJFHG010000064.1, from coordinate 28,785 downwards.
CAACCGGGCGCTACAAACTTTGAACTGTCTTCAGTTTGAGGTTCTGGTGTTATGGTCTCGCGTTTTATCGTTTTATCAGCAGCTATTATGAGCAGTTGTGTGGTGATTGGCTTTGCACAACTTGGCACGAGCGATGCCCATCACAGCTACGTCACAAAATATAATCCCAAAAAACCAGTGACAATTTCCGGTGTGATCACCTCTGTCAGCTACAAGAACCCGCATATTTTCTTTTCTGTACAAACCAGTGGCGGCACGTGGCGGGTCGAAACTGAAAGCATCCCGAAAGCACGGTCCAGAGGCTTGACCGCCGCCAGACTAAAGTCAGGGCGCAAGGTCCGCGTGAGTGGCTGGCGCGCGCGATCTGGCGGCGCGTCACTTGGCATGCGCTTGATCAGCTTTGTCGGTGGCAAAACGATCATGATGCGTCGTTCACCAAGGTAATCATGTGATGGATTATATCTGGCTGCTCAAAACGCTTGAGGCTTTGGCGATTTCCGACTTTGTGCGCTCATCCACCTGGGCGTATCCAATACTCGAAACATTCCACATGTTTGGGCTTGGCCTTGTTTTCGGCGGCATGTTTGTTTTTGACCTCAGGTTGCTTGGCGTCCATCGAGATCTGTCGTTACTTAACTTGGCGCACCACATCCTGCCATGGGTTTGGTTTGGTTTTCTGATCAATTTGATCAGCGGCATCCTGCTCTTTTTATCCGACTCCGTGACGTTCGGGCTGAACCTCGCCTTTCAAATCAAGGTCGCTCTTCTTTGCATCACAGCCTTGAGCGTTTTCTGGTTTCAACGGCAGGTCTTTCCACACCTCAAAGACTGGGATCGTCAAACGGCACCTCCGAAATCGGTAAAAACGCTCGCGATTTTCTCCATCATGCTGTGGATGGCGATCATCACGGCGGGCCGCATGATCGCCTATGTTCCTGAACCAGAACTTGAAGAGATAGCGCCTGCGATCTCACCTCACACCAGCGGCACCACACAAAGGCCGGCAGCCACCAGAAAAACTGGCCAGGCCAGATGACGCGCGCCGGAGGTGACAAAGATATAAACCGCGCACAACAAGCAAATCATGGCCATAATAGCCAACGTGGTCGCGGTCTGCTGTCCAGGCGGCGACACAGCAAGCCCGGAAAGGATGGCGGCGAAGCCCCACAGGGTCAAGGTCGTTAAGTGCCAGGCAAAGCGCAAAACCTGGCGTGCAAATTTGCTGTTCTCGAGAAGACCTGAGCGTTTCTCTGGTGTGAGCAGGGGGCCGATTAACCTGCGTTCACCCAGCACAGAATGCACAATCCCCGTGCCAAACAACAAAAACGCAGCAAGTGTCAAAGCTAGTTCGTTCATGTGATCCTCCACCTCAATGCCTCATTCAAGGCGCCTGTGCGCCATCGTAGTTATTCGCAGTACTCCCCACCATACGGTAGCGTATGGTCTCGTTGTAACAACACAGGTTGCGCTTGTCAATACGCTTGCGTATGGTTTGGCAAATGAGCAACCGTTTAGACAAAAATGACTGGGTGTTGGCTGGGCTTAAAACGTTGAGCCGCGATGGCCTCGAGGCGGTACGTGTTGAACCGCTTGCCGCAAAGCTCAAAGTCACCAAAGGAAGCTTTTACTGGCATTTTAAGGACCGCAAGGCGCTGCTCACCGCAATGCTGTCGCTCTGGAAGCGTGAAGCCACCCACGCCATCATTGATGAGGTTGAGCGGCGCGGAGGTGATGCGAAGACACGTCTGCGGGCATTGTTCGAAATTGTTCTGCAATCAAATGGCAAACTTGAACTCGCCATCCGCGCCTGGGCGACAACAGACAAGACCGTCGCCAATACGCTCAAAACTATTGATCGCAGACGCATTGGCTATACCGAAAACCTATTCCAGGAGCTTGGCTTTTCAAGCCTGGAAGCCAACGCACGCGCGCACCTTGCCTACCACTCTCTAATTGGGCAATACGCCATGGGCCACAACCAGCCAGGTCTTGGCCCCAAGGCCCAATTCGATGCTGTGTTCACCATGCTGACGCGCAAGCCCAAATAAAAAAGCTGCGCTTGGTCCATTGACCTGCGCAGCCTTTGTTTGTTTTCGCCAATCGCAGTTAGTTCGGAAACGGTACAACAAAACCAATCTGTGCAACGTGAGCATCTGTTTCCACGTCATAGTACTCACCGTTGCTCACAAATTTCCAATCCTCAAACGAGGTATAAAGATACTGGGTGCGGATTTTGACGCCACCCATACCGATATTGAATTCTCCACCACCGCCAACAGCAACACCGATGAGCGTTTCATCAGCGACTCCGATTGTCATTGCTGGTGCTGGCCCATCTCCCACGTAATTGGCGTCAAGAAAGGCTATACCGCCGGTCAGATAAAGAAATGTATTGGTACCGACTTCAATGCCGAAGATGGCGCGCAGGGTGGCAAGATAATCGCCGTGATATTTGTCCCCATCATAATTGTCTTCAAAGTTACCAACTGTGACATCGCCCTCAATACCACCAATGATGTTGCCACCAATGGGTGCTCTGAAACCGATCGCCAATGTGCCGCCAACGGCATCCAATTCAGCCGTTCCCACCTCAATAGTTGGCGGTGGTCCGGGATCCGAAATTTCCACGACATCCTGCTCAGCTAAAACACCAGCGAGCAAAATACCAAAATAAAATCCGTTGTTGACGTTCGCTTGCGCCTGCGCTTTCGCTGCGGGCAAAACCCCAGCCAGCGAGAGTGCAACACAGACGGACGCAAGTCTTAGCGCAACCGTGTGCATCATAGTTTTACCAGCCATTGCACGTGCCCCCACGAGTAAAGTCAGCTTTCAATCTGGCCTCATATAGAACGGGTGATGAGACCGCTTTTCGCACAACGGCGTAATGCGAGTCGCCAATTTTCACAAACAGCGTTCATCTAAGTACTTGTTTACGCGTTTGTTTTGCCAACCGCCTGTTGGAAAAAAAAGCTTTTTAAGCAGCATAAAGGTCATGGGAGCAGGTCAGTTGATCCAAGCTGAAGCCAGAAAAGGCGGGTCGACGGTCGATAAATATCCTTGAAGTCCATATCGAAAGTGCACCGCCGTTGGGCCACCCTTGGCAAAGCGCTCCAAAACGCGCTAATTCAGGCGCAATAAGATTCACCAAACAACACGTGTGATGTGAGGCGACCGGTATGACCGATAGACTTGAAGATATTGCAGCAGCGATGGTTAAGCCTGGCCAGGGTATTCTGGCCGCAGATGAAAGCACGGGCACGATTAAGAAACGCCTTGATTCCATCAACGTTGAATCCACCGCCGATACGCGTCGCGACTATCGTGAGATGTTGTTCCGTTCCAAAGATGCGATGGAAAACGCTATCTCAGGTGTCATCCTTTATGATGAAACCCTGCGCCAAAACGCAAAAGACGGCACACCGCTGGTCGATCTCATCCGCGCCTCTATTGCAGTCCCCGGCATTAAAGTTGATACCGGTGCCAAACCACTCGCAGGCCCAACATCTGACAGCGAAACGGTCACAGAAGGACTCGACGGGCTCAGAGAACGTCTTGCAGAATATCATGCGCTCGGCGCGCGCTTCGCCAAGTGGCGCGGTGTCATCACCATTGCAGATGGCCAGCCATCCTGGAATTGCATCAAAGCCAATTCACATGCATTAGCCCGCTACGCGGCCCTCTGCCAAGAGGCCAGCATCGTACCAATCGTAGAACCAGAAGTTCTGATGGACGGCGCCAACTCAACACACGACATCGGTCGTTGCCACGAGGTCACCGAATGGACATTGCGCACCGTGTTTCGTGAATTGGCCGATGCGCGCGTCAATCTAGAAGGCATCATTCTAAAACCCAACATGGTGATTGCTGGCCAGAAGTCTCCAACGCAGGCGTCTGCAAACGAAGTTGCTGAGCGCACGTTGAAATGCCTCAAAGCAACCGTGCCAAGCGCAGTGCCTGGTATTGCCTTCCTCTCTGGTGGCCAAAGTGATGCGGCAGCAACCGAGCACCTCTCGCTCATGAATCAAATGCCAGGTCGTCCATGGGCGATGACATTTTCCTACGGTCGCGCTCTGCAAGCGGCAGCGCTGAAAGCCTGGGGCGGACGCGAAGAGAACGTGGCCGCTGGCCAACGTGCTTTGGCACACCGCGCAAAGATGAACGGCTTAGCAGCACGTGGCGAATGGAAAGCGGACTTAGAAAAAGCGGCTTAGCCTGGCTTACCAAGCTCAGCGCCAACTCAACCCTGAACGATTAAGCCACACGCCCGCGTCGGTCGCTAGTTATAGCGACCTGAGATCGCCTGGCTCATCGAAGATGGGAAGCGGTTGCTGCTTGAGGCCGACTTTTTCTTCTTCTTGCGTTTTTTGCGAGCGGAGCGTGTGCGTGTCGTACCTGTTTTAGGTTTGGCAACCTTGGGCTCATCAAACCGCATCGTTCGGCCCATCTGACGCGCCAAGCGACTGTCGCGACCATAAATGTCACCATAGGTCTGCAACTTGCCATCATCATCAACGCGCGCCGTCATATACGTCACGTAAACAGGTATTTCCTGATCAAGAGCAACGCTACGCCCGGAGCGCGCCATCCGGCGCACGGCTTCCGCTGAAAACCCTTTGTCGTGTCCCAGTAGAACTTCAGAGAGGCGAATCGGATTGCGGACGCGAATGCAACCATGGCTGTAAGCGCGTTGTGACTTGGAAAACAACTCCGGCTCAATCGTGTCGTGCATATAAACGGAGTGCTTGTTCGGAAACCGGAACTTGACTTTACCAAGCGGGTTTTTTCCACCTGGCGGTTGCACAAACGAGTAATTCCGAATGTCAACGTTGCTCCAATTGACGCTGCCTGGGTTGACAACCTTTCCGTTACGATAGGCGGTCAGATTGTAAGCTCTGAGAACGGCTGCACCACCACCGCTAGTGCCCCCAAAAAAGTCGAACAGTGATTGCGGCTGAGCGCGCTTCAAGCGCGGTAAGAGCTCTTTCATCTTAATGCCATTTGGCACACCCCATGAGGGATGAAAGATCACGTACTTCATGTTGGCCATAAACGACGGCGTTGCCCAGCTCGGAAGTCCAACCACAATTCGCTCGGAGAACACAGCTTTTATGCCCTTGAAAACCCGGGCGCGAAACTCGGGAACATTATTCCAGACGTAGAACGCACCCATATCCTCAGGCAACCAACGCCAGCGCTCCATATTGTTGAGGATCAGCTGGATCTTTCGATTGTTGGACTTTGCGCCACCTTGTGCGATGTCAGCGTCAGCACTTTCTTCTGCGGTGAGCAGCTTCGCGTTCAAACGCGTTCTTGTTTCAGCATCCAAATCTCCTGTTGCCACCAAACCAGACTCAATCTGAAAATCCTGCAGAGCTCGAGCAAGCGGAGCATCAAAGTAGTGAGAGTTGGCCCCAACGTCTGCTTCGACTGCGAGTTTCTGGCGCAACAACAGAACATCAGGATGCTGCATCCCTACCGTGATATCGTCACCCTTCGGCAATGTTAATTTTGCAACGTCATTTTTCTCGGTCTTTTGATCGCTCGGCAATGCACCGGTTTCAATCGTTGAAATACTGCGCGCCTTCAACAGCGCCTGGCGCAAACGTTCAAACTCGGGATGCGTTGGGTGAAGAGCCCTTAGGCTGGCAGCAACGTCAGCGCTTTGCACCAGTTCGCTTAAAACGGTTGCAACATCTTTTAGTGGTGCAGGAAAATCGTTGATACGTGTCACGGATGACGGCTTGACGCGCCCGGCGCGCGCGTGACGCGCATATTTGAGCACCGCAAATGCAACCGCTAACTCAGCATTTGCACGAGACTGGGGCGTTGCATTCGCTGTTGGCGGTGTTGGCAATTGATAGTGCTTGGTTTCCAAGCCCCAGTGATCCGCCTTTTGAAGTTCAGCCTTGGCAGCACGTGCGCGCGCTGTATAGCCATTGTCTGCAACCCAGACCGGCCCATCCATGCGCGCTTTATAAAACTTGCTCAGGGCAACAACGTCATCAGGGTGGTAGCCCTTGGTCACACGTGTCTCAGCAAGCAGCTGGCTCACGGCAAAGACAACGGGGTCCATATTGGGGTCCGCCACCACAGGCCACATCAACGGCCCATCATCGACGGCTTGCGCCCCGGCAATCGTATCATTGACCTGCGCCACGGCAGATCCGCAAAAAACAGAAACAAGCCCCAACAAGAGCGCTGCCGCATGCTGAGTGCCGCGTACGGTGACCATAAATATCACTCCAGATGTGAGGGCTTAATCAGACGTGTCATCAATTACCATGACCTTGAGCAAAACACACGGTGCACGCCTGTTGCCTAAACTTCATGGCAAATTGATGCCAAACCAGCCTAATCCGCCATAGGATAGGGCGTTTCGCGGTAAGTTTAGGGCATGACGGAAATCCAGTGCAAGGCACCAAAGGCGCTCACCCCCAGATCATCCTCACAAAAAACAACACTCTTGACAGCTGTCGCTTTAAAGCACACGCGGACATCGCGTCGTGCGCGCTGATCGCGCCCCATTAGCCCGCTATCTGAGTATCCTCTAACCGGCTGATGGCTGGAGCGTCGCATCCAGCGCACGTATGCGGCGCAAATATAGGATCACATAAAGCAGAATGAACAGATAGTAGAAGGTCTCCAGCGCTTCAGAGGGCCGCGCCATAATCTGGAATTCCAGCAGATTATGCGAATACGTCCATTTGATAATTTTGAACACGACTGCGGTAAGCGCTACCGGCATCAGCGCCAGCGACGGCACATAAAGGCGCAGGAACCAATTGGTGAACGGGCCTTTGAAGTGGCGCCACAGCGGCAGAATAATGCCACCAATCAGAATGCCAAATTCGAGAATCTTTTGCGGCGTGTGATTAAAAATACCAAGTGTATTGTGCAGATTGGTCTCCTGCTGGCGATTGATCGCGCTCCACGCATCTGGTGTTGACCAGCCAAAAAAATGTTGTCCCCAACTATGCTCTTCGCCTGCGATATAGATACACGCGATGGCAAAAATCACGGTCATCGCCTTGATAATCCCGTTTGCGCGTACGGTCGGATGAAATAGAAGCGCCAGACACATCACGCCAGCCACAAGCGGTAGCACAAAATGAAGAACCTCAAGCACGCCATAGCCTTCTGGAAGGAAGCGCGTGGCATAAATATCGGGATAAAAGATCGCAAAGGTTAAGATGAGCGCCGCTAACAGCAAAGGCAATCCTGCCCAAACAACCCATTCACCAGGCTGAGGAGTCCATGCTTCAGAAAAGCGGCTTTCAGCGCGATCTAACCAAGCCATTTTGTCTCGACTATCATTGTTGTCGGCGGTTGCCATACATCGTCTCCTGGGTGATGGTGCAGCCAATCTCATATGACTGCGCCGTCGCAGCCTATGCGACAAATTCGAGATAGACTGCAACACTTCGGCGACGGGTTGCAATATGTATCGTGTGCGGCTTAGACCAGCCACTGAATCCCTGAGATAATAATGCAAACAACAACACAAAAATCAGCCCCCTCACCCCAGTCAGAGGTTCACGCCGCACTCTATTTGGTCGTGAACGTGAACGACCTGGGCAACCTCGATGGTGAGACCGAACGGTTAGCCAAGGTACTCAAGACCTTGCCTGTGTCAGCCCTACTTGTAGCGACCCAAGACGGCGAAACGTGCAACAAAGACGCGCTGCGTGCCCTGATTAAAAACATCCAAGGTCATGACATTGCAGCCATGGTCTCAAATGACCCAAAGTTGGCGCAAGACGTGGGCGCTGATGGTGTTCACATGCATTGGCGTTCCTCCATCGCCGCCGACTACGAAGCTGCGCGCGCACTCGGAGGTGGCGCCATGATGATTGGTGCTGACGCTGGAAAATCACGCCATGATGCGATGGTCCTCGCGGAGACAAATGCCGACTATGTTGCCTTTGGTGTACCAGCCAACCTCAAAGACCAAGACTCTGCGCGCGCGCGCCAGATCGACCTGGTCGCTTGGTGGGCACAGATGTTTGAACTCCCGGTTGTCGCGTTTGATATTACAACGCCGGAGCAGGCATCTGAACTGAAGGCAGCCGGTGCTGATTTCATCGCTGCCACATTGCCTCCCAATTCAACTGATGGAGCACTGTTTGAGGCTTGGCTCGCCGGGCTGGCCGGTCTCTTTACTACATCTCAGAAAACCGCTTAAAGGCACCACGTGGATAAGAAAACGCTTTTATTAATTGGTGGTGTTGTATGTGTCGGCCTGATGCTCGGCGCGGGCGTTGTGCTAACCGGCATTATGCCGCTGAACCCGGACAAGCGGCTGCGCCCGGAAACACCGCTGAGCCGGGACACCGCTCCGACATCGTCGAAAGCCGGCCGCGTCAGCACAAAAAAAATGCCAAAGCCTGGTGATGAGAGAGCCTACATTGCGTTTGACAATGGCAAGTACCTCTCAGCTCTTAAACTCGCCCAAACCGCGGCTGCAAAAGATGACCCGCAGGCCCATACCCTTATTGCGCGGATCTACGCTCAAGGTCTCGGTGTTCCCATAGACGTTTCGAAAGCTGTCACCCACTACACAAAGGCTGCTGATCTCGGCGACCCGCCAGCCCAAGTGCAACTCGGCAAAATGTATGCAACGGGAACAGGCGTTAAAAAGAATCTGGACAAAGCGGCACACCTCTTTGAAACCGCAGCACGCACCGGCGACCCTCTTGCCAACTACAATCTCGGACAAATGTTCTTGCGCGGCAAAGGCAAGCCGGAAAATCCCACACGCGCAGCGCAACACATCAAGTATGCGGCGCAAAATGGCATCGTTGCTGCTCAATATGATTTGGGAACACTGTATCGCACAGGCCATGGCGTTAAACCTGATGCGGCAGATGCAGCGCACTGGCTCAACAAAGCTGCCAGCAAAGGTATGTCCGAAGCACAGTTTGATTATGCCGTTCTCCTGCTCCAGGGATTTGGCTTGAACATCGATAAACCAAAAGCCATTCCGTATCTCAAAGCGGCCGCCAATGCTGGCCTCGCGCCTGCACAAAATCGCCTGGCACATGTCTTTGCTAAGGGGGTCGGCGTGCCAAAGGATATTACGGCAGCCGCCAAGTGGCGTCTGATTGCCAAAGCGTCGGGCATGAAATCCGACGATGTCTTAGATAAGTTGGTGTCATCGTTAACACCGAAACAATTGAAAACCGCCCAAGCGGGCGCTGACATATTCAAGCAAAAAAAATCAATCGGACAGACGGGACCATCTCTTGAGTAACCGCATTTGACCGAGCAATACCCAATGCAGCGCATGAGCACGTAGGTATTAAAAAGCGCCCGAGCATAGTGCACTTTCAAACAGATCAAATTATCTGCGACAAATCGGTTTCGAATTATCGCAGTTTGACCTAGACGGTGCACCTGCCCCGGGCTACACCGCGCCAACCCGTTTGATCCTGGCCCGCACTGGACACCTTCTTAATGCCCGCTTCCGCCTTAATGAATGTTATGATGAATGCAGCCCGCAAGGCTGGCCGCAAACTTAATCGTGACTTTGGCGAAGTCGAAAACCTTCAAGTCTCAGTGAAGGGGCCTGCCAACTTTGTGTCCGCCGCCGACCTTCGTGCTGAAGAAGTTATCTTTGAAGAGCTGTCGCATGCGCGTCCCGGCTATCAATTCCTGATGGAGGAACGTGGCATCGTTGAAGGGGCGGACGCCTCTCACAAATGGATTGTTGACCCGCTCGATGGCACGACAAACTTCCTGCACGCCATTCCTCTGTTTTGCATTTCAATTGCGCTGGAACGTGAAGGCCAAATCGTTGCAGGTCTGATTTACAATCCGGTGAGTGATGAAATGTTTACGGCTGAAAAAGGTAAAGGCGCGTTCTTGAATGACCGCCGCCGCTTGCGCGTTGCCTCCCGACGGAGTTTAGCCGATGCCGTTGTCACCACAGGCATTCCACATCGTGGACGCGAGGGCCACGCCGATTTTCTTAAAGAAACCCAGCGCATTATGGCCGAGGTCTCCGGCGTGCGTCGCACAGGTTCAGCAGCCCTTGATCTTGCTTGGACAGCGGCTGGGCGCTTTGATGTGTTTTGGGAACGCAACCTGCAACCTTGGGACATTGCTGCAGGGCACGTGATTGTACGTGAAGCCGGCGGCACTGTCGTCGACACAACGGGTGGTGAAAAAAGCCTAGAAACTGGCTCAGTGGTCGCAGGCAACCCAACCATGGTGAAAGCATTGTTGCCGTTGCTTGAGCAGGTGTAAGGCACCGCAGGCCTTGAGTGCACCCAATCACTTTGACGCCGGCTTTGACGGTCAAAATTCACAAAACATGAGCCAAATCCTGCCGTCGCTGTCACATTAATCGAACGGTCCCACCCTCACGGGAACAGCCGCTGGCTCGTCCACTGGGCGTCATCACCGACACGCACAAACTGGCGACGTTCGTGCAGGCGAAATGTGCCAGCTTGCCAGAATTCAATTTCAGATGGTGTCAGTCGAAAACCGGACCAGTGGGGTGGGCGTGGAATTTCACCGACAGCATGGTGCGCTGTCACCTTGGCCACTTCTGCAACGAGTGTGGCGCGGGACTTAAGAGGCCGTGATTGTGCGGAGGCCCAGGCCCCAATCTGACTACCACGCGGGCGCGCGGAAAAATAGGCATCAGCCTCAGCTTCCGAAACCTGCGTTATTTTTCCGCGCACACGTACCTGGCGGCCTAAACTTTTCCAATGAAATACGAGCGCGGCTTTGGGATCAGCTGCAAGCTCAATGCCCTTGGCACTTTCAAGGTTGGTGTAAAAAACAAATCCGCGTAATGGACCAGCGTCGTCTTCGTCCATGCCCTTCAACAACACCATGCGCACATTGGGAAGACCCGTACCATCAACAGTCGCCAACGCCATTGCATTTGGGTCGTTGGGCTCAGATGCCTGCGCCTGTCGATACCAATCCTCAAACAACGAGAAGGGATCGGTGACGGTTGCAAAATCAACCTCCGCCGAATCTTCACCAGAAATGCCTTGAACCCTTGTAGGATCTGCCTGTTGACCCTTCGACATGTTGAACCTTTCTTAACGTTTGGCCGACTTTAGAACATTTGGCACAGGTCTTCAGAACCTTTTAACAGTTCATGGCCACACTGACCTTGCCCTTCATGTGATCTGAAGGCGCGTTGGTTTTGTTGTTTAGCGTTGTGAGTTGTACGTCATGCGTTCTTTGTCCAGTTTTGTATCCTATGCCGCCTACGGTGTGATGGCATTCTTTTTGGTCGCAACTGCGTTGATGACCAGTCCTGAGGCTTATGCAGAAGATGCCAGCCTCAACCATGGCCGCACCTCCTGTCTGCCCATCTGCAAAAATAGCCCAGCGACCATTGCCAAGGCGCCGCGCAACACTACCGACATCGCAGCGACACTTGAGAGTGTCCAATATGCGCTGTCTAACGTTGGCGATGGCGGCACCTACGTTTGGCGTCGGGCTGGGAGCAAGCTTTCCGGCATCGTGCAGCCAACCCGCTCGTTCCGCAATGCCAAGGGTAGCGTCTGCCGTTTTCTCGTCATGCTGGTCTCCCAGGGCGTCAAGACAGCCAAGGCCGAAGGCATCGCCTGCCGCTTGGAGGATGGGCGCTGGAACCTGGAAGGGTAGCCCGCGTGCTCAGGCCGACACGCCCGAGACCTAGCCCTCCCCCGCCGACCTCAAATTTGCAACCAAAGGGTCGCGACACCAGCGGTTCTGGACCTCACACGCCATTTGTGTAGGATGCGCCGGCGCAGGCCCTGCCACTTTAGCGGGTAGTCTGCCACCTACCGCACCATCCTGGTTGACGCCACAGGTGCGAGACTTGAATTTCTGACTTGGGCTCGTGACATAAATCCGTGACGGGCGCACACTGGCAATAACAACACTAAAGATAACACAGAGGCTAGGATGAGTGAGCAAGCGTCGGCAGCAGGTGAGGCCCAAGGCCAATTGATGGCCGGCAAGCGCGGCTTGATTATGGGTGTTGCCAACAACCGGTCGATTGCGTGGGGTATCGCCAAAGGCCTAGCCCATCAAGGGGCAGACATTGCCCTTACCTATCAGGGTGAAGCTCTCAAGAAGCGTGTTGTACCGCTGGCAGAACAACTTGGTTCTGACGTTGTTCTTGAATGTGATGTCACTGATGAAGCCTCTGTTGAGGCAACCTTCTCAGCCCTTGAAGCCAAGTGGGGCAAGATTGATTTTCTGGTCCACGCCATTGCCTTCTCTGACAAGGACCAGCTCGGCGGGCGCTATGTCGAAACGACCGAAGACAATTTCTCAAAAACGATGTTGATCTCCTGCTTTTCCCTGACCGCCCTCAGCCGCCGGGCAGAAAAGCTGATGACCGATGGCGGCTCCATTATCACGCTGACTTATTATGGCGCTGAAAAAGTAATGCCGCATTACAATGTGATGGGTGTTGCCAAAGCAGCCCTCGAAGCCAGTGTGCGCTATCTGGCAGCTGACCTTGGCAAGAACAATGTCCGCGTCAACGCAATTTCCGCAGGACCGATCAAAACACTCGCGGCCTCTGGCATTTCTGACTTCCGCTATATCCTGCGCTGGAACGAATATAACTCACCGCTGCGCCGCACAGTATCGATTGACGATGTTGGTGGCGCCGCCGTTTATCTGCTGTCCGATCTTTCACGCGGTGTCACCGGTGAAATCCACCACGTTGATGCGGGCTATCATGTCCAAGGCATGAAGAACGAAGACGCACCGGACATCACCGTGGACAAAAGCAGCGGGACTTAATGGCAGCTGGCGGTAGGCTCGACGTTCCAACGCTCAAAAGCGGCATCACACTCTATGTCATTCGCCACGGCGAAACCGACTGGAATGCAGAGCTACGCTATCAAGGCCAAGAGGATATCCCGTTAAATGATAAAGGTCGTGCGCAATCGAAACGCAATGGCGAAGCGTTAGCCAAACTCGGCCTGGACTTGAGGTTGCATGATTTTGTGGCAAGCCCACTCGTCCGCGCGCGAGAGACGATGGAAATCGTGCGCACCGCGCTCGGTATTGAGCCCGATGCCTATCGCCTCGATCCAGCTTTGAAAGAACTGTCTTATGGGCACTGGCAAGGTGTTCTACAATCCGAGTTGCCCACACGAGATCCAGAAGGTTTAGCCGCCCGCAGCCAGGACCCCTACCACTGGCGCCCGGATGGCGGTGAAAGCTATGCTGATCTGGTGGCGCGCACCGACAGTTGGCTTAAATCGGTCACCCGCGACAGCATCATCGCCGCCCACGGCGGTACGGTGCGCTGCTTGCACACTTTGCTTCTCGGCCTGCCAACACAAGATGTTCCAACGCTAGCCATCCCACAGGACAACGTGCTGATCATCAAAGATGGCCAAGGCGGCTGGTTGTAGACCAAAACAATTGGATAGCTTGCGTTAAATCTCTTCGCCGATGACAGGACCTCGCGCAAAATCATAAGATGTGCCCGTAACCTTGCGATAGAGCTTTGGCGCAAACGGAAGCACCAAGGCGCCTGCCACATTCAAACCTGCTGCCGACCAATGCAGAGTTGTGAAGGCCACGTTCAGCATGTGAAACGATAACAACGTTGCGGACAAAATGGCCAATGCTGCGGAAACAGCAATGTACGTCACCGTAAACGTAGCATCGAAGGCAAAAAATCGAGACTGGTTCATTTCAATTTCCTCCATCAGAGGGCGCGCACTGCGAACCCTGTTTCATCTGATGAAAGACTGACCTGTTTTGCCCGTTACAGTCTGTTCCTCCGGGAACACGTGGCACGGATATTGAGACTAATAAACAAGCATCGCTAAACAGAGTCACCGGCCACAAAGCCGCTGGCCCAGGCCCACTGGAAATTATAGCCGCCCAACCAACCGGTCACATCAACCGCTTCGCCTATGCAATAAAGTCCCGGCACCTGTTTGGCCTCCATGGTTTTGCTCGACAGGCCCGTTGTCGCAATTCCGCCAGCCGTCACTTCCGCTTTTGCAAAACCTTCACTGCCGGTTGGGCAGAACGGCCAACTTTGCAGCTGAGTTGTGATCTGGGCAAGACGTTTATCTGAGAGATTGCCTAAGTCTTCTGCCTCACCAATCTGGTCCGCGAGTACGCTTGCAAGACGGTTCGAGACCACGCTTGAAAGCGCGGTTTGTAGCTTGACTTTCGGACGCGCCCGCTTGGCTGCAATGAGAAAATCTTGGGGCTGATCTGGCACCATGTTGAGCGTGATGGTTGCGCCGGGCTGCCAGTACGATGAAATCTGCAAGATTGCTGGACCAGATAAACCCTTATGCGTGAACAACGCGGCGTCGCGAAACGACGTTTTACCCACCTGCGCGACACTTTCAAACCCAACACCTGAGAGGGCTTTGAAATGTGCCGCCTCACCTCCAAGCGTCAGCGGCACAAGTGCTGGCCTTGGCACGAGGACCTCCAAACCAAATTGCTTGGCGATCTCATAGGCAAAACCTGTAGCCCCCATTTTAGGGATCGATGGCCCACCCGTTGCGAGCACTAACGCTGGTGCGGTTACATGCGCTTCGCCACTTGCCACCTGGAACACGCCATCGCTGTGCGTGATCTCAGAGATGGCAGCGTTGAGGCGTAAATCAACGTTTCCCTTTGCACATTCAGCGCGCAATAGATCAACAATTTGCTGGGCCGAGCCATCGCAAAATAACTGACCCAACGTCTTCTCGTGCCAAGCGATGCCGTACGCATCGACAAGCGCGATAAAATGTTCTGGCGTGTATCGCGCCAGGGCTGATTTAGCGAAGTGCGGATTGGCAGACAGGTAGCAGGTCGGGCGCACATCCAAATTCGTAAAGTTGCAACGCCCGCCGCCAGAGATGAGGATTTTTTTGCCCGGCGTGTCAGCGTGGTCCAACACTACAACGCGTTTGCCACGCTGGCCGGCAACGCCTGCGCACATCATTCCAGCACCACCTGCCCCTAAAATGATAACATCGTGCGTGATTTGAGTGTTTGTGGAGCTAGGCGGCATAACAACAACCGCTGCACGTGAAGACAGTGTCTACAAAAGTCGGCACCACACCTGTCACCGCCTAATCCGGCGACGGCGTTGACGCGGTGTGCGGGCTGGAGCGGCTTCACCTGCAACGTCACCTGCATTCACCTGGCTGCCGACACCACGAGAAGCCGGCCCCTTACAGCCCGTCAACCAGACATCAAACACAGGATGTTCAACCGCATTGAGCCCTGGACTTTCAGCAAACATCCAGCCGGAAAAAATGCGCGATTCAGACCCATCAAGTTGTGTCTCTTCCACTTGAACAAAGCTCGTGGTTTTAGGCTGATCGGTTGCAGGGCTGGTCAAGCAGACACGTGGCGTTACTTTAAGTGCGGCAAACGCTGTCGTCTCACCAATGGGCACTTCAAGTTTTTCAATGGTGGCAGTGACTTTGTCGAGGGCAGAAAAAACTGCAACCGCATTTTCAATGCGCTGGCTCTGCGCATGAGCGACCGACGCCCCCACAACACCACAAACGGCAGCAAAAAAGCCGAGTGCGATACATTTGCCTGCATGGTGCCTCGTGATCTTCAATTTTAATCCTCGGATTACAGGCGGACCATCGTTGGCCTCAACACACCGCACACGTGACACGGACCACAACGCAGTATCAATACCATGACTCTTGGCGCGGCACACCAACACTGAGTCCTAGATCGCAAAGTATGCAAACACGTTCACACGCATATGACGCTGTAAGAGACGCCTTATTTCGGCGACCAGGGCGTATAGTCTCCCGTCGCTTTAGGGCGGGATTGCGGTGTTAAAATGGATCCTTGCGGGCGCCAGGCTTCGGGTGAGCCCGTGCGGTTCGGTTGATGCGGCTTTTGCCATGGCTTGGCGACGTAGGAGTCATCAACGGGTGGCGTATCCGTGGTATAATGCAACCAACTATGCCACTCCGGTGGCACGCGGGAGGCTTCTGCCAAATCGGTATAAATGACCCAGCGCCGTGGTTGCCCAAGCGGGCCAACACCCTTTGACTGCACATAATAGCAATTACCAAAATCATCTTCGCCAACCTTTGTCCCGCGCAGAGCGGTGTAAATGCGGTTGGACCAGGTGTTTCCACCCCACCAGCTGAACAGTTCGGTGATGATGCTCATTTGGGCTTATCCTCAGGCTTGCCAGCGCCATTTTCCGGCACCAAATCGATGCCCTCTAGGTGTTGGCTTATCGCACTGGTCGATCCTCTGTCCAGCCACCCAGCGACGCGATGTGATTTTGCAACACCTGGACCACCCGGAATCGGATTAGGGTCAAAAAAAAATCGACGGCACGGCACCAAAATCGCGTGCCCACAGATGTTGAAAACAGCCCCCCAGGCAGGAAATTCAATCACCTCAGGGACTTGCGACATGTTGGTCCACAGGTTGCACACACCCCTACATGTTGACGTTGGTTGTCTCTGCTACCCCTATATGTAGTGATTTCTCATTCGAATCGGCATACCTTGAAAATCGAATTGCACGGTCGCTTAGCGAGTGTGCGGCGTAACTATCACACATGCGTTCGTAGAGCCGATCTGGCCGTCTGGTTGGATTAGGTGCCGGTGCCTGGTTTTGGTCTGATTTAGGTGCCGGGGGGCACTAGGCGGGCCGCGACCAGAGGGCGTTTCGGCAAAATTCAGTAGCGTTTCAGCAAAAAAAATCGTGCCGCGCGGCATCGCCCGCCTGGTGCAAGACAGAAACTTTGATGGCCCGTTGAAGGCATGCGCCTTGCGGGCACCATCACGGGAACGACCGGGGACACTCAAGAATGAAAATTACACGGCGCTTCACAAAAGCCGGCCACTCGCCTTACGAAACCATCGCCTTTCGCCAAGCCACCTCTGAAATCAAAAATCCAGATGGCTCTATTGTATTCCAACTGGAAAATTTTGAAGTTCCAAAACACTGGTCACAAGTTGCAGCCGACATTTTGGCGCAAAAGTATTTCCGCAAAGCTGGCGTTCCCCATCACCTGAAAAAATTTGAAGAAACGCAAGTGCCGTCTTGGCTATGGCGTTCCGTTCCAGACAAAGCGCTGCAGCAAGACTTACCTGAAGATGAGCAAACAACTGGCGAACAGGATGCGCGCCAGGTTTTTGACCGCCTCGCTGGCACTTGGACCTATTGGGGCTGGAAAGGCGATTACTTCACAACGGAAGACGATGCCCAGGCATTCTTTGATGAGATGCGCTACATGCTGGCCATGCAAATGGCAGCACCAAACAGCCCTCAATGGTTTAATACGGGTTTGCATTGGGCGTATGGCATTGATGGACCCGGCCAGGGTCACTTCTATGTTGACCACGAAACCGGTCAGTTGACCCGCTCCGCATCAGCTTATGAACATCCCCAACCACACGCCTGCTTTATTCAGTCTGTCGAGGACGATCTCGTCAACGAAAACGGTATTATGGATTTGTGGGTACGCGAAGCCCGCCTGTTTAAATATGGCTCTGGTACTGGCTCCAATTTCTCAAGCCTACGCGGCGCCAATGAAAACTTGTCAGGTGGCGGTCGCTCCTCGGGTCTAATGAGCTTCCTCAAAATCGGTGATCGTGCCGCAGGCGCTATTAAATCTGGTGGCACCACCAGGCGCGCTGCCAAAATGGTGGTCGTTGATGTCGACCATCCTGATATTGAAGACTATATCAATTGGAAAGTGAAAGAAGAGCAGAAGGTTGCCGCCCTCGTTGCCGGTTCCAAAATCTGCCAAAAGCGTCTGAAGGCGGTCATCAAAGCCTGTATCAATTGTGAAGCAGATGGTGGTGATTGCTTTGACGCAACTAAAAACCCTGCGCTCAAGCGAGCAATTAAAGAAGCGCGCCGCGATCAAGTGCCACAAAATTATATCCTGCGTGTGATTCAGTTCGCCAAGCAGGGCTACACCGACATCGACTTTAAAACCTACGACACCGACTGGGATTCAGAAGCCTACCTGACAGTTTCAGGTCAAAATTCAAATAACTCTGTGCGTGTTACGGATGAGTTTTTGGAAGCTGTCGAAAACGACGACGATTGGAACCTCACCTCTCGCAAGACCGGTAAAGCAACCAAGACCATCAATGCACGCAACTTATGGGAACAGATTGGCCATGCCGCGTGGGCATCTGCTGATCCTGGCATTCAGTTTCACACCACCATCAACGACTGGCACACCTGCCCGCAATCAGGGCCGATCCGCGCATCGAACCCATGTTCAGAATATATGTTCCTGGACGATACGGCGTGCAATCTTGCCTCTCTCAATTTGATGCAATTCCAACGCACTGATCGTTCGTTTGACATTCAAAATTTTGAGCATGCCTGTCGGCTTTGGACCATTACACTGGAAGTTTCGGTGCTGATGGCCCAATTCCCATCGCGCCAGATCGCGGAGCTGTCCTATCGCTACCGCACCCTTGGTCTTGGATTTGCCAACATCGGCGGTCTGTTGATGGCGAACGGCATTGCCTATGACTCTGATGAAGGGCGCGCGATTTGCGGTGCGATCTCTGCCATCATGACCGGGACCAGCTATGCAACCTCTGCTGAAATGGCAGGAGAGCTTGGCGCGTTCCCAGGCTACGACAACAACGCTGAAGACATGAAGCGCGTCATGCGCAATCATCGTCGCGCATCGTATGGCGATCCAGACGGCTATGAGCAGATTGCGATAGCACCTGTTCCGCTTGATCATGCCAACTGCCCGGATCGGTTTCTTGTTGAAGCCGCCATGCGCGCCTGGGACAAAGCCGTCGATCTCGGTGAAGAACACGGCTATCGCAATGCGCAATCTACAGTGATTGCGCCAACTGGCACCATTGGCCTGGTTATGGATTGCGATACCACGGGTATTGAGCCTGACTTCGCTCTTGTGAAGTTTAAAAAGCTTGCCGGTGGTGGCTACTTCAAGATCATCAACCGCGCTGTCCCTCAGGCGTTGCGTGGCATTGGCTATAGCGAAATGCAAATCGCTGAAATTGAAGCCTATGCGGTTGGCCATGGATCGCTGGCACAAGCTCCAGCCATCAACCACACGACCTTGAAGGCCAAAGGCTTCACCGATGATGCAATCAAAAGTGTTGAATCGGGCTTGGAAACGGCCTTTGACATCAAGTTCGTGTTCAACCGTTGGACATTGGGTGACGCATTCCTGACCGACACGCTCAAAGTCGACAAGGAAAAACTCGATGACCCAGCTTTTGATGTTCTGTCTCATGTTGGCTTTAGTAAAGACGACATAGAAGCTGCCAACGAGCATGTTTGCGGAGCGATGACGCTGGAAAGTGCACCGCATCTTAAAGACGAACATCTGCCAATCTTCGACTGCGCTAATCCTTGCGGGCGCAAGGGACAACGTTATCTGTCCGTCGATAGTCACATCTACATGATGGCAGCGGCGCAACCGTTTATCTCCGGCGCAATCTCAAAAACCATCAACATGCCAAACGAAGCGACGGTTGAAGATTGCAAAGCCAGCTATCAATTGTCCTGGCGTCTGGCGCTGAAAGCCAATGCGCTTTATCGCGATGGCTCTAAACTCTCGCAGCCTCTCAACGCGCAGGTGCTGGGTGAAGATGAGGACACTCAGGAAGAAACTGCAGAAGCTTTGCATGCAGACCAGCCGATGGCTGCACGCACGCAAGTGCTGACCGAACGCATCGTGGAGCGTATTATTGAGCGCGAACGCGCTCAAGAACGCAAGAAGTTGCCCGGTCGGCGCAAAGGCTACACTCAAAAGGCGTCCGTTGGTGGGCACAAAGTGTACCTCAGAACGGGTGAATATGATGATGGAACGCTCGGCGAAATCTTCATTGATATGCACAAAGAAGGTGCTGCCTTCCGCTCATTGATGAACAACTTCGCTATCGCCATCTCACTGGGTCTGCAATACGGCGTGCCACTGGATGAATACGTTGAAGCGTTTACGTTCACGCGCTTTGAACCCGCTGGCCTTGTGCAAGGCAACGAAACCATCAAGAACGCAACCTCGATCTTGGATTACATCTTCCGTGAGCTGGCCGTGTCTTACATTGGACGCAACGATCTAGCCCACGTTGATCCAAGCGAAATCATAGCGGGAACAGGTCTTGGCTCTTCAGAAAAAGCAACCGATGCAGAACCGGCTGCCGAAATTGCAGCCTCTCGGTTGGTATCTTCTGGCTACATGCGCGGCGCTGATGTGGGTGTTTTACAGTTCGGTCGCAGCGCAGAACATGCTGCACAAGCCAACCTCCAAGCCCAAGCGGACGCCCAGACGAATGCCCTGCAAACCGCTGCAACAGAAATGCGCAGTGGGGATGCGGGCGATGCCAACACCTTCGTGACAGACGGTGCAACAGCACTCCAACCTGACATCGAGGTTGCAGAACCGGTCAGCACCGAACGGACGTCAGCCGATCGCGTCGCCGAAGCCCGCTTGCGGGGCTATGAAGGTGTTGCCTGCTCGGAATGTCAAAACTTCACCATGGTCCGTAACGGGACCTGCCTGAAGTGCGACACCTGCGGCTCCACAAGTGGGTGCAGTTAGGGCTATTAGACAAAGGATTGTTTTAAGTGTCGAAAGATTGGGCAAGCGTTGGCAGAGCTGACGATGGAATAGATGCTATCGTAAACCGCCTACTTGTGTACGCAGGGCAGGCTAACGTCGCCAGGCCCGATGTGTTTAAGTTTATTGAATGTCTCGGCGGAAACGGCAAGCTCTTTGATGGGCTTAAGCTCAAAGCTGTATCAGACGACGATTTGCCTGGTGCGAAAGCCGAAGCACGAGTAGCAGAACGCATAATTGTGGCCCGACAGTCCACAATAGAAGCTGCGAAAAATAACCAATGGTGGGCTTGCTTCGCACTTTTTCATGAGGTCGGCCACATTGTTTTAGACCACAAGGGGGCGCCAAAACAGAAAGCCTTCGGCAAAGTTGAAACCCTCAGTGGTATCGTCCCCTACCGCCGTGTAGAACGTCAGGCCGACGTTTTTGCACTTTGCTGTTTAATGCCTCTTAACGAAGTCCTTTCATGCAATAGCGCTGAGGAAGTAGCAGAAAAGTTTCATGCGCCGTTAACACATGCTTTCGACCGCTTTCAAGCGGTGCAAAAACGTTATGTTGGAAAAGAAACTCCGCCCGACGTTCTCAAGCAGATCGAAAAACAAAAAGCTGAGTTTCACATCTCAACACGAAACAATGTCGGGGTGAGACACGAAAAAGCGATTGCGCAACTGAAGCGCTCCTGTGGTGTATCCGATAGACAGCCCCAATCGCCCGTCTATTCACGTAGTATTCAAATACCATTTAGGATTCTCAAGAAGTGGGATCAATTAGAACACTTCAAAGGACATGATCCAGAAAAATGGAGAGTGACGCGAGAATATGCAATTCGAAAGGACTTGTACCTCATACGCAAACCAGGTGGATGGGGCGAGATCAATGGACACATTCGGTCATATGAAGAACTTGGCCTTATAGGGTGAGGGATAACTTCACCATGGTCCGTAATGGCACCTGCCTGAAGTGCGACACCTGCGGCTCGACAAGTGGGTGCAGTTAGGTCACAGGGCCAGGAAATAGGGGCCTCCAAGCCCCTGTTTCCGGGCTTGGGATAACCTGGAAAACCGCTTTGAGGCCTGTGAACCAGAGCCCGAATCGCTGAAGAGTCGTGTCATGTGACGGGCTCTGAAGATGGGCCCACACCCCTGTGTTCTGAGAGCCGACACTTATGAGCGATAAGACCAATCCTGAACGTGGCGCGGGCCTGACCCTACCGGCCCTGGCATTGACGCGGGCTGGTGGCAACACCAAACCTGCGCCAGCCTCCGTCTATCTGCTTGCCGATCACCTGGATACGGTGTTGGCGGCGGCAGAAGACATCGTCAATGCGCGCCTCACCTGGAATAGCGCACGGCGTGCGGGACAATTAAAAATCTCAGAAGAAAAGCATGGCTTTCGCGACGACATCGAGGAAATCCGCAAACTCGAAAACACGATCATCATCCGTGTGCTTAAATCGCGCGAACGGGCTGAAGACGTGGCGCGCGACGACAAACGCTTCCGACAGCTCGCCAAACTTTACATTGCAGGCACTGCAGTCCTCCTCGATGCCGTTGAAGAGTGTGGTGACAGCACGGACATTGACTTTGCAACCGCTGATACCATTCCCGCCTATTTAAGATCACGCGGCCTTGTCGACCCAGATGCCCCCGCCCCTGTGATTGGCGAAAATCTGGAGGTCGGTGAAGACTTCTTGATCGCCAAGCGCATTGCGGCTGGTCCGTTGATGGATCTTGGAGCAGCGCTGCTTGATGCTTTGGAACTGCATTACGATTTGTTTCTCGACGAAAACGAACTGGCGATGGCACCGCAGATCAATCGCTTTGAAGACGATCCCGCACATGAAGCACATGACAGCGCCGTTGAAGGCCGCGTCAGCGAACACAAAGACCCTGAACTTGAAGCTGCCATTGGTAAAGTGCGTGATGACGCATCCAATCAGCCTGACACATCTATGCAACCCGACATATGGAGCAAGATGAGCTCAGCTGGTTCTGCTGTGCCACCAGTTATCAGCCCACCTATTGCAGAGCCTCTGGTCGTCGTATCAAAAACTGAGCCGCGAGAAGAGACCGCGCCGGAAAGTGTTGCTGACGACCTATCCGAAGATGATGTGCCAACAGAGATTATCGCCGCCACGTTCACAACGGATGAAACTGAAGCATCAGACGTTGAAATTAAAACATCTGACCCTGTGTCCGAACCTGATCTTGAGCTTACCGCTGATGATGTCGACGAGGACGGTGAGACCGCAGACGACGAGACTTTAACTGCACAAGATCCGTCTGACGACAACGACGTCAGTACCGAGACACGTGATGACGTGCAGGATGAAGAGGTCCTGGACGCAAACGCAGAAGTGCTGCCTCAAGACGAGAGCGCTTGCGACAGTGACGACAACCTTATCATCACCGCAGCCAACGACGACGACGACACTGAGGACGATGACGCGGGGGCGGACGATGATAGTCTAGACGATCCCGAAGCCATCGAGTCCGCTGACGAAGACGTTTCTCTGGTCGCCGACAATACGGACGCTGAACCGGATCCTGTCGAAGACAGCAATGCGGACGACGCTCCAGAACAAGAAGCTGCTTCCGACGAGGGTGCCGTGGCACCGGCTGAAGCGGGTGCAGAAAACAGCACGTCTGATGCGAAAAACGATGATGGGAAAAAGAAATCCAAGTCACTTCTTGGACGTTTATCTCTCATCAGGTTCTAAAACAGCTTATCAGGTCTGATTTAGGCACCGCGTCCCAGCGCGCGGTGTAAAATTTGCCGTGTCGCAACGTGAGGCCGCACGGTCACCACAGGCTTTGCTTGACGCACAACGCGCCTTGTTGATGTTTTCGTCGCCACCTTGGCAACAGCTTTTGACTTAGATTTGCGCGTGGCTCTGGCCTTGAGCTTACCGTTACCCTTTTTCCGCACCTTGGCGCGCTGCGATTTACGCTTTTCGCCTTTACGCTTGCGCATTTTTGCGCGTGGCTTTTGCTTTGAGCTCAAAGCAGCCAACCGTACTTTTCTGGCCTTGCGGATCACAGCCTGCCGTTTGCGCCGCACAGGCTGTCCAAGCGCCAGGCGAACCAATGGTGTGTCATCACGCGCTTTTTGAACCCCTTGGACGACAGGCCAGACTGTTAAACGTGCCGCGTTAGCGACCGTCTGTGGTTCATCACCACCACGGCTATTAACAGAGGCCACTTGAACCGGAGCGGATTTTGATTTGGCTGGTATTGCGCCGACCACGGGCCATTCCAACGCTGCATACTGAGACCAAACCACCGGCCATTGTTCAAACTCAGGGGGGACTGCTGCAATGGCTTTGCCCTGTGTCACGCTGGCGGGGGCCAGCAAGACGGCCAAGCCCTTTTCAGCCTCATCAAGGCTTGCAAATTTTCCGATTGGGCCATGCACCTTCGCATAGCGTCGGTTGCGTTTGTAGCGTGCCTCTGCCTTCGTCGGAGCGGAAAGAACCCTGACCTGCAACTTGGCGACGCCACGGTGTTCAAAACCGAGCTTGCGGGCAAGCGCGCGTGATACATCAAGTTTACGATTGCCCCAGTAGGGACCCGCATTGTTGACACGGAGAACCGCGGCCTCTTTCGACTGCGCCGACCACACCAACAACTTAGTACCGTCGGGATAAATCGGGCTTGCCGCGTTGTCGGCCTGATCAGCAAAGAACGGTTCGCCCGATGAGGTCAAACCACACGGGTTGTAGCGATCTCGATGACAGGAGTCATAGTGAGACGAATGGAGGCTCACGTCCTTGCCGACGAGGGCGTGCATTTCAGAAAGCGTTTTGACGCGATGGCAACGACCATAAAAACAATAGGTACTGCCAGGTGTTTTAGCGTACGCCACATCGGCATGGACAAACAGACCAAGTGTTGTGCTCAACCCCGATGCAACAACGATGAAGGCACACGCAGGTAATGTGGCGCGCAAAATTGCGCGCACGCGCTTAAAGAACTGCATAAGATGGCTCCTGGTTTTTTTACCCCAGCGCGTGAGCCACCCCCGTTCAAACCGCGGCAGCACGCGCCTGCCCATTGCGGGCATGATGTCGGCGGCACTAAAACGGAGAATTGTGTTGCCTGGGCTGTGTCAAACTGTTGCACGGACAACTTGACCGCGCGGACGTCCTGAAACGCCTTTAAATCAGGGCTTTTTCAACCAGTTTGGCACGCAGCTCAGCAACCACTTTTTTCAGGTTCTGTTCGTTTGTGGCGCGCAAAACCAATTCGGTTTTAAATTTGCCATCCAGAAACGATGGGTAACTGCCCATGATCACATCCGGATACATCTTCTGATGCGCGGCAAACAGATCTGAGATATCTGCTTCTGGACGGCGTACCATGAGAGTTTCGGAATAGAGTTTGGCACCGCGTTTAAGTCGAGGGGCCACGTCTGAAAACATGGCCGCCATGATCGACGGTACACCGGCCATCACGATCACGTTGCCAAGAACAAAGCCCGGCGCAATAGAAACCGAGTTGCGGACCAACTCAGCACCATCGGGAATACGAGCCATGCGCAATCGTGCGGGCGTCATTTCCACGCCTCGTTGGGCGTAAACTTTTTCCATCTCTTCAGCGACAGTTGGGTTTACATCAATTGAAACGCCAAACGCTTTTGCGAGACTATCAGCCGTGATGTCATCATGGGTAGGACCGATGCCGCCCGTTGTAAACACATACGTATGTGTTTCCCGTAACGTATTGACGGCTTCAACAATGGCGTCTTCTTCATCGCCAATGATGCGCACCTCTCGAAGACGAATACCAATCGCGGTCAAACTATCGGCGAGCGTGCCGATATTTTTGTCCTTGGTCCGCCCGGACAGGATTTCGTCGCCGATGATCAGCAACGCTGCTGTGATTTCAGGTGTCGTCATGTATCTGCCAGGCCAGGTTTTGTCTCCAACTTAGAGCCACCCTAATGCGCACCAGTTGGTGTGGGAACCATTAAACCGAAATTCCGGGTGAAAAAGAGATTGGGCCACACCTTGTTCTGGACTTTGTACACTCGTCTACGCTGTAGTGAGGGCAACGATTCAAATGACACAATGGAACGCGACCCCATGCAGTTTGCTTCACCACTCGTTCGTGGCCGCCTCATCAAGCGCTACAAACGTTTTCTCGCCGACGTCAAACTTGACAGCGGCAAAACAATTACCGCCTCGTGCGCCAACACTGGTTCTATGCTTGGCCTGCTTCATGACGGGGTTCCCGTTTGGCTCTCTGAGCATGACAGTCCGACACGCAAATATCGTCACACTTGGGAAATGGTTGAAAATGACATGGGCGATGGCCCAATTCTCGTTGGCATCAACACGGCCCATCCCAACAAAATTGTAGCCGAAGCGATTGAAGCCAAGCGTGTTAAACCGCTGGCCGGATATGAAACGCAAAAGCGCGAAGTAAAATATGGCCAAAACAGCCGTATCGACATCCTGCTTGAGGATCCCAAAAAAGGTCGGTGCTACGTCGAAATTAAGAACGTTCACTTATCGCGCAAGACTGGTACAGCGGAATTTCCAGACTCTGTCACAACCCGTGGAGCCAAACACCTCAGAGAACTTTCCGACATGGTACGCGAAGGACATCGCGCTGTGATGGTCTATCTCATCCAACGCGGCGATGCCAAACGGTTCTCTCTGGCGGACGACGTCGACCCAGACTATGCGGACGCTTTTGCATTAGCGCGCGAAGCGGGCGTTGAAGCGATTGCATATCGCTGCGCGCTAGATGAAAAAGGCATTCAGCTGGATCGTTCGGTCCGTGTTGCGATCTGAGCCACATTAAGAAAGTGTCATCACACAAATAGTTGATTGATGCTCCAGGCGTTTTTGAAACTTCTACGCCGCCATCTGCGTAATCTGACCTGACACCACTGAAACGCCGCAAATCATGGTACGATTACAGCATCCGCATATCGGGTTCGTACTGTGACGGGCACTGTGAAACGAGCAAGGAGCACGCTTATGATCACGCGCCGAGCATTCGGTTTTGCCAGCCTCGCTGCAGCTGGTGCCGGTCTACATCAGGTCGTCACCGGCAAGAGCGTCTCCCCTGCACGAGCAAAGGAAGGAAGAAAGGCATTCAAAGTGACCAAGTCTGACTCTGAATGGCGGAGCATTTTATCGCCCACACAATTCCATGTCCTCCGCAAACATGGCACCGAGCCTTCTGGCTCTAGCCCGCTCGACAAGGTCTATGATCCAGGCACCTACCACTGTGCCGGCTGCGATCAAGCCCTTTATGACTCGAAAACAAAGTTCAACAGCCGTACCGGTTGGCCGAGCTTTTGGAAACCAATTGAAGGTGCTGTTGGCACCTCAACAGACTACAAATTGGTCTATCCGCGCACCGAAGTGCACTGCAGTCGTTGTGGTGGACATCTGGGTCACGTGTTTAAGGATGGGCCAGCGCCAACCGGATTACGCTATTGCATGAACGGCGTAGCGATGAAGTTTGAACCAAAAAAAGACGCTTAGATCCCATCACCTTTAATGTGGCTGTGTCGTTGTCGTACATATCAACACAGCCACATTCCCGCACTCACGGCACGCACTCATGGAAATTTTGAAAATGCTGCGCAACATATTTGCCTTCGCCGCTATTGTCGGTGCCCTTACCCTTGTCAGTCAGCCGTTTTGGCCCGAAGGACAAAGTTCGCCGCTTGTGATCCAACACGCTTTGGCCGACGAAGCCGCGATCAAGAGCAAGACTTCGAAACCACGCGCAACAGCAACGTTTGCAGCCGGGTGTTATTGGTGTGTTGAAAGTGACTTTGACAAGGTCAAAGGCGTGGTCGCAACACTTTCCGGATTTATGGGCGGCAAAACACCCAATCCAACCTACCGCCAAGTAGCCAATGGCAATACCGGCCATCTCGAAGTGGTCAAGGTCATCTACGATCCAACCAAAGTCAGCTACCAGAAGCTGCTTGACCATTATTGGAAAAATGTTGATCCGGTTGATGGTGGTGGACAGTTCTGTGATCGCGGCTCAGCTTATTTGCCCGCCATTTTTGTCCATAACAACACCCAACGCCGCCTCGCCAAAGCCAGCAAGGCTAAAGTCGCGCGCCGCTTCAAAGTGCCGGTTGCGGTGAAGATCCGCAGGGCATCAAAATTCACGCCTGGACCGGCCAATCATCAAAATTATTATCTCAAGAAACCATACAAATATAAGCGCTACCGTTATGGTTGCGGTCGCGACCAACGCCTGCGTCGGCTCTGGGGTCACAAGGGAAGCTAGAAAACCTGCAAACACCTAGACGATAACGGCATGGCCAGCGCGGCGTGCATCACCAACGCCTTCGAACACACCATCGCGCAAACGACGCGCCACATGCACGCCACCGAAGAACATATTGGGTTCCGGCCAGATGCGCGCATTGGGATAGGCGTCAAGAAGTGCTTTTTGCGCGCTTTCAGAAAACTGTGCTTCAAAACTTAGGTTGCCACACTTTTCAACGTGTAGACGTGGCGCGCTGACCGCATCATCTGCGCTGAGATCATGATCTAACAAGCCCAGAATCACCTGCATCACCGCAGACCGAATGCGGTTTGATCCACCAGACCCCAAAGCGATGACACTACCGTCTTTTGCCGTCACCAAAGTCGGCGCCATCATCGTCGACATGCGCACACCTGGCCGCCACACGTTAAATCCATCGGGATTGAGATCCTCCTCGCCCAACATATTGTTGAGCATGAACCCATGATCGCCAACCATAGTGCCATTGCCTTCGCCATTGGAAACCGTGGCCGCCGCCGCGTTACCTTGCCTGTCAATGACGCTGATATGTGTTGTGCCGCGTGGTGCGGAGGGATGTTGTCTCATCTCCTCGAGGTGTTGGCGAACAACCTCCTCCAAAATCTGATCGGACACGTCATTGAATGCTGCACGGACAGCATTTGTGCGCGCCATCACATCAGCCAGAGTAGCAGGCGCGCACCGCACATCGCGTTCAAGCCCCGACAAAAGCGCCAACGAGAATGCGATTAACGGCCCGCTGGCGGCAGGAGCTGGATTAAGATCAACCTCAGCGTCGAGAAACGCCTGTCGCAACGGTTGACGCCGCTGCACTTTGTAGTCCTTCAAATCTCGCGCGGTGAGATGCCCGCCAGTCTCAAGAGATTGGCGCACCATCGCTTGCCCAACGGGACCATCGATAAACAGCCGCGCACCGTCTTCTGCCAACCATTCAAAGGTTTCAGCCAGGGCTTCATT